>CAZUDM010000004.1:0-124213 GCA_964618635.1 uncultured Spirochaetia bacterium | reverse complement strand
CTGCTGGTTCGAGATGAAAAAGGGCACGATCGGAACGTCGTTCTCTGTCAATATCTTCTGCGCCTTGTCGTAGAGCTCCTTTCTCTTCAGCGGCTCCAGTTCCTCGGCCGCCTGGTAAACCAGCGCGTCGTATTCTTTGTTGCACCATCTGGTCCTGTTGTTCCCCGATGTGCACGTAAACAGCGTCATGAAATTGTGCGGGTCTGGGAAGTCCGCCCCCCAGCCTGCCCTGTGTATCTCCGGCGGATCCGTGTTTATGGTGCTGAGGTAAACCTTCCACTCCTGGTTCATGAGGTTCACCCTCACACCGAGATACATCTTCCACATGCTCTGGAGGGCCTCGGCTATAACCCTGTTGCTCCCGACGTCAGGCCAGAGGAACGTGACGCTCGGAAAACCCTTCCCGTCCGGGTAGCCGGCCTCGGCGAGCCACTTCCTCGCCTGCTCGGGGTCGAAGTCTATCCCGGCCTCGTCGTTATACCCGAGCATGTTCTTCGGTATCCACGACTTCGTCGTAACGCCCGCGCCCTGGATGAGGTCGACTATGCTCTGCCTGTCTATGGCGGCCGCGAACGCCTTCCTGACGAGAGGATTGTCGAATGGCGGCTTCTCGACATTAAACGCTATGTAGTTCGTCCTGAACATGAGCGTGGCCTTGAAATCCGGGAGGTCCCGGAGCCTCGGCACTTCCAGCGGCGGTATGCTCTTACTGTCCGCGTAATCCAGCTCCCCGCTCTCGTACTGCGCGAGGGCCGAGGATGGATTCTCGTTCATTATTATCCTGACCTTCTCGATGCGCGGATCGTCGCCCCAGTAGTCGTCGTTGCGAGTGAGGAGTATATGGTCGTGATGCCTCCACGACGTGAGCCTGTAAGGCCCGAGCGTAACGATATTCTCGGGCTCGGTCCACCTGAGCCCGTGCGCATCGACGACGTCCTTTCTCATCGGGTACGTCGACATGAACGACAGCAGGCTCGGAAAGTATGCGGCGGGCTTCTTGAGCCTGACTTCGAGCGTCCTCTCGTCGACTACCCTTATTCCGAGCTTGTCCGCCTCTTTTATCTCGCCGGTGTTGTACTCCTCGGCATTCTCTATGTCGTAAAGAAAATAGGCGTAGTCACTCCCGGTCTCGGGGTTAAGGAGCCTCTTCCAGGAATACTCGAAGTCGCCCGCCGTGAGCGGCTTCCCGTCCGTCCACTTGACGTCTCCCCTGATCCTGAACGTATAGGTCTTCCCGTCTTCGCTCACAGTCCAGCTCTCGGCGAGCGCGGGGATCGGACGGAACCCGGCGTCGAACTGCGTAAGCCCCTCCATGATATTGTTGAGGACGGTATACGACGACGTATCCGTCGCGAGCGACCAGTCCAGCGTCGGCGGCTCGTTTCCTAGATTTATATTGAGTGTGTCCCTTTTCGCGGCGCTCTGAGAGCCCTTGTCTCCGCTGCTGCATGAGGCGAGAGCGAGCGCCGCGATAACTACGAGCGCGGCCGCCAGGACGAATCCGGGCCGATGAATGTTAAAGTATGAGCGTGTCGTCATGCGAGGCTCTTCTCTTCCGAAACTTCATACGCAACGATGCTCTCGGGGCCGTCAATGAGGCTCGGGAACACGTCGGCGAAGTCGAGGAAATGGGGCTCCCTGAAATGTAGCTCGAGGTCCTCCATGCTTCGCCACCTCTCGTAGAATGTGAACGAATCGGGATCGAACCCGTCCTGGAGGAACTCATAGACGATGCACCCATCCTCGGCCCTCGACGGTCCGATGAGGCCCCGCGCCCTCTCTTTCATCTTCTCCCTCGTCTCTGGTTTTGTCCTGAATTTCGCGATGAGTATCAGCACGGCGTCTCCCTTTACAAAGCGGCGTAAAAAACGTAGTATAGGCAGTGCGTCTGAATTATTCAAGCATTACAGGGGGGAAAGGCGAATGTCCGACGATAAATATAAACTCGGGGTGGAAAAGCTCGAGGAAATCTCGCCCGGCGCGGCCGCAAGAACGGCCGAGAGCCTTAACGACATAGCGCCCGACATGGTGCGCTACCTCATGGAATTCGTCTTCGGAGAAATCTCCTCCCGCCCCGGCCTCGACATGAAGGCGCGCGAGATCACGGCAGTGGCAGCCCTGGCGGCCATAGGCACCGCGCCGAACCAGCTCAAGGTTCACATTAAAGGCGCTCTCAACTGCGGATGCACGCGGGACGAAATAGTCGAGGTGCTCATACAGGTGCTCGTCTACGCCGGGTTTCCCGCTGCGCTCACCGGGCTCAGGCTCGCAAAAGAGGTGTTCCAGGAAATGGACGCCAAGACCTGAAACGCGGCCGCGTCATTCATCGCTCCGGTGTTTACTTCTTCGCGAGAAGGTCCCTCTCTATATCTTCCAGCGTTCTGCCCTTTGTCTCCGGGACGAGACGCCACACGAAGAAAATTCCGAGAAAGCTTATTACAGCGTAGGCCCAGAACGTCGAAGAAATCCCTATCGTCTCCATCAGCGGCAGGAAGCTGAGCGAAATTATAATGTTGGAACCCCAGCCGGCCATCGTAACCAGCCCGACGGCCCTTCCCCTTATGCTTAGCGGGAAAACCTCGGTCATCATGAGCCAGGGCACCGGCCCGAGCGAGAACGCGAAGCACGCGACGTAAAGCCAGACGGCGGGGACTATCACCGCGCCGGTCCCTTTCGCCGCGAATATAATCCCCACGGCCGCGAGCGAGAGAAACATCCCTCCGAAGCCTGCGTAAAGGAGCGGCTTTCTCCCTGCCCTGTCGAGAAGCCACACGGCTATAAACGTCGCGAGCACGTTCACGACGCCGACACTGACAGTCGCGAGAAGGGCGGTGTCCGCGGACCCGAGCCCGGCCTCCCGGAATATCACGGGCGCGTAATACATGACGGAGTTTATCCCCGAAAACTGCTGGAGAATAAAAAGCCCGGCAGCGGCCGCGAGGGCGTAGCTCACAGGGGGTCTCAGGAGCTCCGACAGCCCTGTCTTCCTCTCCATGGCCAGAACCCTCTTTATCTCATCTACCTCGGCACCGGCCTTAAAGGCATCCCCGTCCGAAACCCCTTCGAGTATTTTCCTCGCCTCCTCGTCCCTCCCCATCCTTATAAGCCACCTCGGGCTGTTGGGAAGGGTTATCATCCCGGCGACGAGCCCGGCCGCGGGGAGCATACCGCTCACAAGCATTAGCCGCCAGTTCCCGGAGCCGGAAAGGGCCTTGGCGAGAAAATATCCCGCGAGTATGCCTATGGTTATCGCGAGCTGAAAGAGGGCGACAAGAGTCCCCCTTTTTTCGGCGGGGGAGATTTCGGCTATGTAAAGCGGCGCCGACGCGCACGCTGCTCCTATGGCGAGCCCGAGAACGAACCTCGATGCCTGGAGAATTTCGGGATTCGGGGAGAGGGCCGAGCCTGCTGCCCCGGCGGCGTAAAGAATGCCGGCCCCGATAATCATCGCTTTCCTTCCGAGCCTGTCGGAAACGGCGCCGTTTACGAGCGCCCCGGCTATACCCCCCACAAGGACCATCGACACGACTATCCCTTTCCCGAGCGAGGAAAGGGCAAAGCTCTCGCTTATAAAGCCGAGGGCCCCGCCTATGATCCCCGTGTCGAAGCCCGTTATAAGCCCGGCGATCGCGGCTATCAACGTCGTATTCAGAGCGACCCCGCTTTTTTTATTCACGATGACGGGCCCAGTCCCGCGCCCGGTTCTCCTCAGGATTCGGAGATTATAAGTATCTTTCTCTATTAAAGCCAGAGGACGTGATATAATAGATTCAATTATTTTGTGAAGCGCTTTAGGAGCGGCGTTTCGGAGAGAGCCGCAGGCCCGGCCGCGCCGGTAAAAAGTAAATAAATTCGACGGGAGAAGAATAATGAGAGTGTGTGCAATGGTGCTGTCGGTCGTAATTTCCGTAACGTTTTTATACGCCTGCGCGAGGCCAAAAGGGGGGAGTCCACAGGAGAAAAGGGATTTCGTTCTCAGGATGAAGGACAGAACACTCGAAGACCTCTACGCCGCCAAGCCCTTTACGAGGGACCTCATCAAGAACGCGGCGGGATACGGCGTTTTCAGCAACATAAACACCCAGCTCCTGGTGCTTGGCTCGGGGAGCGGCTACGGCGTCATAGTCGATAACGCCACCGGAAAGAAGACCTATATGAAAATGGCGGAAGGCGGCGTCGGACTCGGCGTCGCGGTCACGGACTTCAGGGAAGTGATAATCTTCAACAATCCTGCCGTCATGAGGCAGTTCATCAGTAAAGGCTGGGACTTCGGCGTCCAGGGCGACGCTGTCCTTAAATCGAGAAAGGAAGGCGGCGGCGCGAGCGGCGAGATACCGTTCCAGTCGGACATCGTCATATACCAGCTCACGAAGCAGGGTATCGCTCTCCGGACGAACGTCGGCGCCGAGAAATACTGGATAGACAGCGACCTCAACTACTACTAGCAGCATTGGCAGGGAGATTAAACCCTCTTCGGCTTGCGCAGGTTCGCTGCGGCGGGTTTACTTCGTCGCCATGTCACAGAGACTCGTCCTTGCATCCTCATCTCCGAGAAGAAGAGAGCTTCTCGAATCGGTCGGCCTTTCGATCGAGGTGATAAACCCCTCGGCCGACGAGGTCATGCTCGGCAGCGAATCCCCGGAGGAATTCGCCTCACGGGTCGCTTTCGAGAAGGCGGCGTCCGTCTCGCGCGGGCTCGGTAGCGGCAGCGTCGTAATAGGTGCGGATACAATCGTCGTCGTGGACGGGGAGGTTCTGGGGAAGCCGATGGACGAGCTCGACGCCGCCCGCATGCTCGGCCTCCTCTCCGGGAGGGAGCACCACGTCCTCACAGCGTTTTCGCTACTAAGGCCCCGGGAAGAGCTTCTCCACGCCGAGATGGTGCGTACCAGTGTCCGCGTCAGCGAGCTTGCGGCCTCGGACATAGAAGGTTACATTAAGACCGGAGAGCCGATGGATAAGGCCGGGGCGTACGGTATCCAGGGCATCGGGGCATTCATGGTAGAGGGCATTACGGGGTCATACACGAATGTCGTCGGTCTCCCGGTGCCCGAGGTCTTGAGAGCCCTCACGAAACTCGGAATAGTCCGGCTTTTTGGCAGTGATGAATCTTGAGAGCCGTATAGACGAAATCAGGGAGCGCATCGGGAGCGCGGCGGTCAGGTCCGGGAGACGGGCCGAAGACGTAAAGCTGGTGGCCGTAACGAAGCAGGTGGAGCCCGACGTGATAGCCCGCGCGGCCGAATACGGGATTCGCGCATTCGGCGAAAATTACGCGCAGGAGCTAAGGCTCAAGCAGGAAATAATCAACCGGGCCGTCGGCGAAAACGTCGAATGGCATTTCATAGGCCGCCTCCAGAGGAACAAGGTCAAATATCTCGTTGGAAGCGTCGCGCTCATTCACTCGCTCGATACCGTATCGGCTGCCGGTGAGATAGACCGCAAGGCGCGCGCTTCCGGTATCAAGATGCCGGTTCTCGTCGAGGTGAACACCGGCGGGGAGAGCAAGGGCGGAATAGAGCCCGATGCCCTCGATGGTTTTTTGCGTGAGCTTTCAAAGTTGGCCGGCGTCGAGGTGAGGGGGCTCATGACAATGCCGCCCTATTTCGATGACCCGGAAGACGCGAGGCCCTATTTCGCGGCGTTAAGGGATTCGAGAGACAGGCTCTCGGCGAAATACCCGGGGTTGAAAGAGCTCTCCATGGGAATGAGCGGTGATTTCGAAGCCGCGATAGAAGAGGGCGCGACAATTGTAAGAATCGGCTCCGCAATATTCGGAAGCAGGGCATAATATTCAGACGGCAGAGGCATAGAATGGGTAAAACGGGATTCATAGGCGGCGGGAACATGGCCGAGGCCCTCATTAAAGGGCTGATAGCTTCCGGGGCCGTTAAAAAAGGCGATATAACGGTGAGCGAGCCGGTCGAGAAGCGGCGCTCTTATCTCAAGTCAACGTACGGCGTCGTAACCACGGCCGACAACAAGGAAGCTGCATCGAGGTCCGACGTCATAATCCTCTCCGTAAAACCGAATACAATTAAAAAAGCGCTCATCGAAATAAAGCCTCAGATTACAGCTAAAAAAATTCTTGTCTCCATAGCAGCCGGCGTAACGACCGCTACCATGGCCGCTGTCCTCAAAAAGAAAGCGAAGATAGTCCGCGTCATGCCGAACACCCCGGCGCTCGTTCAGGCGGGTGCGTCCGTCCTCTACTGCGCCCCGGGGCTGAGTCCGGAGGAAAAAGAGCGGGTGAAAAAGATATTCGAGTCCGTAGGCACGGCCGATATAGTAGAGGACGAAAAGCTCCTCGACGCCGTAACGGGACTCAGCGGCAGCGGCCCCGCCTTCGTCTCGATGTTTATCGAAGCGTTGTCCGACGGCGGCGTTAAAATGGGCCTCTCGCGCCAGGTCGCGCTCGGCCTCGCCGCGCAGACGGTATACGGCACGGCGAAGATGATTATAGATGAAATGTCACACCCGGCAGTGCTCAAGGATAAGGTATCCTCTCCCGGCGGCACGACGATAGAAGGCATACACAAGCTCGAATCCGGCGGATTTCGTGCGAACGTCATCTCGGCGGTCGAAGCCGCAGCCAACCGTTCGAGGCAGCTCTCGAAGGAGGATAAATAATTGAGCGTTCTGGGTAATCTCGTCTCGGCATTAGCGACTGTTCTGGACTTGCTGCTTAACGTCTATATGTGGATAATAGTCGCGCGCGCGATAATATCCTGGGTCAGCCCGAATCCCTATAACCCCATAGTCAATTTCCTTTATATGGCCACGGAGCCTGTGCTGAGATACGCGAGGAGGATAATCCCCCCGATCGGCGGCTCGCTGGACTTATCGCCCATACTCGTTCTTGTCGCAATAGTATTTTTGAGGCAGTTTCTCGTTCAATCCCTGATGCAGATAGCGAAAGGCTTATAGACTGAAATGAGCGACGACCCCATAACTATCGACGTTCTCGTAAAGCCCAGGTCATCCCGGGGCGGCATAGAGGGGGTTCAGGAGGGAAAGCTCAAGGTCAGGATTTCAGCCCCTCCCGTCGACGGCAAGGCCAACGAGCAGCTCACGGAAATCATATCGGACGCCCTCGGCGTCCCGAAGTCCGGCATAGAGATCATACGCGGCCGGACGTCGCGTCAGAAAACCCTCAGGGTGGCGGGGCTCAGCAGGGAATCTTTCGATAATTTTCTGGAGAAGCTAACGAAATAAATAGTCGTGGAAGACGATGCCGGAAATAAACGTCAAGGGAATCAAGGTCAATTACGTCGGGAGCGCGGAGCTCGATCCCCTGAGGCCCACGATCGTCCTCATACACGGGGCCGGTCAGAGCCTCAGCACCTGGAGGTTCCAGACGGGTCCCCTCGACAACGCGGGATGGAATTATGTCGCCCCCGACCTTCCTGGCAGGGGCGGCTCCGGCGGAGAGGGCCTCCGCTCTGTAGAGGAGTACAAGGACTTCATGAAGGACTTTACAGACGCCCTCGGCCTTGGCGAGCTCGTCCTCGCAGGCCATTCTATGGGGGGCGGCATAGCGCTCAGCTTCGTCCTCGATTATCCCGAAAAGGTCAAAGCGCTCGTTCTCGTCGGAACGGGAGCCAGGCTCCGCGTCGCCGGAGAGACGCTCAAGGTCGTAAAGAACAATTACCCGCTCTTCTGCGAAGTGTCGCCGTCCCGGGTCTTCGCCGAAACTTCCCCCGAAGAGCTCAAGCTCGAATTCCGGAAAGGTCTCCTTGCCACGCCCGGCGAGGTCTGCTATTACGACCTCACGGCCTGCCACGGGTTCGATTTCATGGAGCGCCTGGGGGAGATAACGGCGCCATCGTGCATCATCGGCGGCTCGCTCGACATCCTGGCCCCCGTGAAATACTCGGAATACCTTCGTAGCAACATAAAGGACTCAGAGCTTCACATATTCGAAGGGTCGGGGCACTTCGTCATGCAGGAAAAAGCCGGCGAATTCAACGCCGCTTTCATGGATTTTCTCGCCCGGAACCTGTAGCCTTCCGCCCCCCCTGAATCCTTTTTCGGGTAATCTCATCTATTGAAAATGTAAGCCCCTCTATATATATTATGGAAGAGGGAGGGTTGCGGTTATAGCGGTTCGCCGCGACATCAAGGATTGAGGTAAGTTGGGTGAGATTACTTTTATTATTGCTGATATCGATGCTCTTCGCCGGGACGGAGGCGGAGTCCATAGCGCTCGATTACGAGCAGGATAATCCGAAGATCATCTACAAGACCGGCCCTGAAGCATCGTGCTATAACTACAACTTTATAGACAGCAGTGAAATCGCGGCCGCTCTAAAACCGGGGGACGAATACGAAGCCCCTCCGCAGGATTCTGACGTTCTCTACGACAACAAGCTCAATGTCTGTAAGCCCTACGGCAAGACATTGATTTCGTCACTCGGTATGAATACGCCGTCCGGCGGAGTCGTATCTTTTGAGGAGCCTGTACTCACCGGCCCTCAGGTCTCTTTCATCGAAGAGAGCAATCCTTTCGATAGTCTCGGGTCCAGACAGACGGTATTCTACGGCGGCGTGGTGCCGTTCGTCGCAATTCCCGACAACATCCTGGATAACAACGACTCCTTCTTTAACGAAGAGAGCTTTTCCTTCTTCCTTTATTTCAAAACCAAGTTCTGAGGGCGGCCCGGCAGCCGCACGCCTGATTCGGTCCGAATCCCCCTTGTCCATTATAAATCGTCCTGGATAGGTCTCTTTACTCGTCCGGCTACTTTGTTAAAATAGATTGAACTCAACAACAGGGGGAAAAATCACATGAAAATTGCACTTTTAGGCGGTACGGGCGACATAGCAGAGGGGCTCGTCCTCAGGTGGTCCAAGGTGGGGCACGAGATCTTCATCGGCTCCAGGAGCGACGAGAAGGCTAAAGGCATCGCGGCCGAGTATCAGGCAAAGCTCAACGAGCTCGGCGTGAATTCGAAGATCCACGGCATGGCTAACGCCGAGGCGGCGAAGGAGGCCGAGGTTATAATAATCAGCATCCCTCCCGAGCACGCCGCCGCTACCATCTCGCAGATTAAAGACAGCATATCGAACCAGATAGTCGTGACTCCCGTCGTATCGATGAAGCGCGAGGGAAAGACCTTCCTCTTCAATCCCCCGGCGCAGGGCTCTTCCGCTCTCGAAATCAGGGAAGCGCTCCCGGAGACCGCAAAGCTCGTCTCGGCCTACCACAATCTTCCGGCCAAGGAGCTCAGTGAAATAGAAAAGGACCTCGACTACGACGTCGTAATCTGCGGTGACGACGATGCCGCGAAGGAAGTCGTAAAGAAGCTCACGGAAGAGATGCCGACACTCAGGGTTTTAGACGCCGGCGGTCTCGAGGTCTCTGCGATGATCGAGGCGATGACACCTCTCATCGTGAACCTCAACGTGAGATACAAGCCCCAGCATTTTTCTGTAAAGTTCGTTTAGTGTCCAAAAACGGGAGACGGTCCGGGGCCGCCTCCCGTTTCACTCTCCGATTATCTGAACTACTATCTCCCTCGAACGGGACCTGTTGTCGAAGTCCAGGAGCACTACCTGCTGCCACGTGCCTAAAAGGAGCTCCGAAGAGGCGAACGGCACGGTGAGCGAAGCGCCCAGCATCGCAGCCCTTACGTGAGAATGCCCGTTTCCGTCCCCCCACCTGGCATTGTGGTGGTAGTGCATGTCCTGCGGGGCTATTCTTCCCCACGCTTCCTTTAAATCCCTGACCGCGCCGCTTTCGTATTCTATCGTCGTGACGCCCGCCGTGGAGCCCGGAACGAACACGGTCGCTATGCCTGCAGATACCCCGGACTCTGCGACGCACCTCTCGACCTCCGCCGTAATATCCAGGATATCCGTATCGCCCTTCGTCGTGAGCCTTATGCTTTTTGTAACGACTGCCATTTCAGCCTCCTATAAAAGCTTTAGCTGCGCCGGCTTGTGGAGAGCCGCCGCATCGAATCCCCTCTTCCGAAGCGCCTGTGCGAATTCGAGCGCGTGGCCGTATACAAGATAAACTTTCTCGGGCCTCACGAACTCGACAAGCTGCACGAGCTCGTCGAAGTCGGCGCACGTCGAAAAGGGAAAAGCCTCGTCCGCCCCGTAGGTGTTCTTTAAATTTGCTCTCTCGTCTTCGGAGAATTCCGTGATTACCGCTAAGCTCTTTTTCGGGAGCTTTTCGAGGTCCACGGAGCCTCCCTTCCTGAGGGGAAATATAACTACCCTCCCTTCCGCGCGCCCCGGTTTGTACGCCTCGTAATTAGAAAACGCTATGCCTGACTCCTCGTATATCGTCACCGCTTCGTAAACGGATTTGTGAAGCGAGAGGCCGAAGCCTTCGTCCGACAATATCTTCGCGAGCTCCGGGGCTTTGCCGGCGGTCTCTGCCAGGAGCACCGGCACGGTGCCGGCCGACAGCGTTCTTTGCACGAATTCTATTATTTCACCGGCCACCTTTCCCGCGGGCGGGAACGAATACTTAGGCGCGGCGAACGTGCATTTCACGACCAGCACGTCGCACTTTCTCACCTGCGCCGGCTTCGACGTCCTTAAATTCCTGAGGCAAATGTCCCCGGTGTAAATAATCGTTTTCCCGTCCTTCTGCACGGCTATCTGCGACGAGCCCAGCATGAACCCGGAGGGTATGAGCTCGACGCGCACGCTCCCGAGAGAAAAGGGCCTCTCGTACGGGCATGCGAGCGCTGCGGGCTTTTTGATCCGGCCTTCGAGAAGCCTTATGGTCTCCGGGGTGGCGATTATCTTTTCGGAATTAAACGGGCCCTCTAAGGCGGCGCTCGATACGAAGGACAGCGCTCTTTTGCTTCCCGAATCGAACCACAGGTCAGTGCCCTTGAGATGAATCCCCTTATCGTACTCTATCATGGGAGTCAGGTGCTAGTCTACTTCGAGACTGAGCTTTTGCAAGCCTCCGATTCACGATTCTCCACCGGCCGAAATGGAGCTTTTTATTGACAAAACTTCGGTGAAGCGGTGATACTTCTTAACTCCTCCCCGCCGGAGGCGCCTTCAGGAAATTTCCTGACACATATCATAAACCCAGAGGGAGCTATACGCATGGACAAGACCGAAAAGTTGCTCAAGGAGCTGACCGAAGCGAGCGGCATACCCGGATACGAAACCGAGATACGCGGCATAATGCGCGGGCATTTAAAGGGCCTCGGAAAGATCAGCCAGGACAACATGGGGAGCCTCATCTGCGAAAAGCCGGGGAAATCCGCCTCGCCTAAAATCATGCTTGCGGGCCACATGGACGAAATCGGTTTCATGGTGAAGCACATAGCGTCCGACGGTTTCATAAGGTTCACGACCCTCGGCGGCTGGTGGGACCACGTCCTTCTCGGGCAAAGAGTGTCGATAATCACGCGTAAGGGCGAGGTCGTCGGCGTGATCGGTGCGAAGCCGCCTCATCTTCTCTCCCAGGACGAGCGAGGCAAGCTCGTACAGAGGAAAAACATGTACATCGACATAGGCGCGTCGTCCGAAAAGGATGTCGAGAAGGCCGGTGTAAGAGCGGGCGACCCTATAGTCCCCGTTAGCGAGTTCACCGTGCTCGCGAATCCGAAGACATACATGTCGAAGGCCTTCGACGACAGAGTCGGCTGCGCGGTGATGTTGTCCGCGATGCAGTCCATCCCGGTCGGAAAGCATCCGAATACGATCTACGGCGTCGCCACCGTGCAGGAGGAAGTCGGAGTCCGCGGCGCTGTCACGAGCGTCGAAATGGTAAGCCCTGACGTCGCGATAATCCTCGAATCGGACATCGCCGGCGACGTGCCCGGCATAAAGCCCGACGAGTCCTCGACGAAGCTCACGGGCGGCCCGTCCCTCCTTCTCTACGACGCCCGCATGATACCGAATCTCAAGCTGAGGGACCTCGTCATCGACACGGCCAAAAAATCCAAAATCCCCCTTCAGTTTACAACGATGGAGGGAGGAGCGACGGACGGCTCCGTGATTCACCTCCACAAGCACGGCGTTCCGACTGTAGTCCTCGGCGTCCCGACCCGCCACATTCACAGCCACAATTCCATAATCCACAGGGACGATTTCGACAACACCGTCAAGCTCCTTAACGCAGTTCTCCAGAAGCTCGATAAAAAGACGGTTGACGAGATAAAGTCATTCTCGTAAGCGGAGGCAGGGTTCAGTCCGGCCTTAATATTGAATTATGTCAGCTGTTTGCGAGGGATTGTTCGGTAAATTCAAATAGCTGGTAAACTTATACTCCACCTTGAAATCCATCAAGATTACCGGCGCGAGGGAGCACAATCTTAAAGATATCTCCCTCAGCCTTCCCAGAAGAAAGCTCGTCGTCATAACCGGTGTGAGCGGCTCCGGGAAGTCATCCCTCGCCTTCGATACGCTCTTCGCCGAAGGCCAGAGAAGATACATGGAATCCCTCTCGGCATACGCGAGGCAGTTCGTCGACAAGATAGACAAGCCCGACGTCGATTCCATAGAAGGCTTGTCGCCGTCCGTGTCCGTCGATCAGAAAACCTTCCAGCGTAACCCGCGCTCGACGGTCGGCACCATAACCGAAATTTACGACTTTCTCCGGCTCCTCTACGCCCGCCTCGGAAAGCCCCACTGCCCCGACTGCGGCATAGAGATAACGGCCCAGAGCCTCGATAGAATGATAGAGCGCGTGTCGGGCCTCGGCGACGGGGAAAAGGTCTACGTATATTCCCCGATAATAAGGGGCAGAAAGGGCGAGTACAAAAAGGAGCTCGACGACCTCCGCAGGGAAGGGTTTTTAAGGGTCAGGATCGACGGCGAGGTTCACGACCTCGACGAAGAGATAAAGCTCGAACGCCAGAAGAAGCACACGATAGAATTGCTCGTCGACGTCATCGCCCTTCGCTCCGGGGAACGCACCGAAAGGATAGCCGATTCCCTCCGGCTGGCGTTAAGGCGCTCGGGCGGCGTGGTCAGGGTTGAAACGGCATCCGGTCAGGGCATGACGCTGAGCGACAAGTTCGCCTGCCCCCAGTGCGGCATGAGCTACCCGGAGATTTCCCCGCGCCTCTTTTCGTTCAACAGCCCCTACGGCTCGTGCCCTGAATGCCAGGGTATGGGTGAAACGTGGTTCTGCGACCCCGAGCTCTTTATCGACGAAGAGCTATCCCTCGAAGAAGGAGCGGTCATACCGTGGAGCGGGTCGAGCTACTTCAAAAATGTTCTCGAGAACGTCGCCGCGCACTACGGCATCGATATGTCCGTTCCGTTCAAAAAGCTCCCGGCGAAGGCAAGGAAAATCATCATATACGGCTCCGGCGGCGAAGACGTCGTCTACAAGAGAGAAAGGAACGGGAGGACGATAAAGCACCGGGATAGATACAGCGGCGTCGCCGCCATACTCACGGCCTGGTACACCGAGACCGATTCGCCCCCGATAAGGGAAAGGCTCGCTCAGTTCATGAGGACGACGGTCTGCCCCGTCTGCAACGGCTCCCGACTCAGGAAAGAAGCGCTGTCGGTGCTTATAGAAGGGAAGTCTATATACGGTGTGGCGTCGATGTCAGCGTCAAAAGCACTTGAATTTATTGGTAATTTAAGCCTCACGCCGCGCGAAATGGAGATAGGCGAAAGGGTAGTCACTGAAATCGTATCCCGTCTAATATTTCTGACGGAGGTCGGTCTCGGATACCTGACGCTCGACCGCACAGCGCCGTCACTTTCAGGCGGCGAGGCCCAGAGGATAAGGCTCGCGACCCAGGTGGGCTCGAAGCTGACAGGCATAACCTACGTCCTCGACGAGCCGACCATAGGCCTTCATCCGAGAGACAACAAAAGACTCATAGACACGCTCAAATCCCTCCGCGACATAGGCAACACCGTCATAGTCGTCGAGCACGACGAAGAGACTATCAGAAGCGCCGACTTCATCGTCGACATAGGCCCCGGAGCCGGCGAGAAGGGCGGCTGGATCGTCGCGGAAGGCGACGTAGACGACATTATTAAAAAGCGCGATTCGCTAACGGGCGGCTATCTCTCGGGTGAGATAACTATCCCCGTCCCCGCGAGGCGAAGGCAGCCCACCGGGTATATAAAAATCGAAGGGGCCTCCGAGCACAATCTTAAAAATATCGACGTGTCTTTCCCCCTCGGCGTCTTCACCTGCGTCACAGGCGTATCAGGCTCGGGCAAAAGCACACTCGTCATCGACACGCTCTACAACGCCCTAGGCAAAAAGCTCTACAGGAGCAAGGAATACGTCGGCAGGCACGTGCGTCTAACAGGCGACGAGGGCGTAGATAAAGTGGTCAACGTCGAGCAGACGCCTATCGGCCGGACCCCGAGGTCGAATCCCGCGACGTATACAGGAATATTCACGCCGATAAGGGACCTCTTCGCGATGCTGCCGCAGGCGAACATCAAGGGATACAAGCCCGGGCGGTTCAGCTTCAACGTCAGGGAAGGGCGGTGCCCCGTCTGCCTCGGCCACGGCGTCGTCAAGATAGAGATGCATTTCCTCCCCGACGTCTACGTAACCTGCGAAAGGTGCGGCGGGCACAGATACAATTCCGAAACACTCGAAGTTAAGTATAATGGTAAAAACATCGCGGAGGTTCTGGACATGACCGTCAGCGAGGCGGCCGAATTTTTCAAGAACGTCCCGCATATAAAATCGAAGCTCGACGTGCTCGAAGCGGTCGGCCTCGAATACATAAGGCTCGGCCAGCCGGCGACGACGCTTTCGGGCGGCGAGGCGCAGCGCATAAAGCTCTCACGCGAGCTCTCGCGGCGCGCCACCGGCAAAACGCTTTACATTCTCGACGAGCCCACGATAGGCCTCCATTTCGACGACGTGCGAAAGCTTATCGACGTCCTCCAGAGGCTCACGGACATGGGAAATACAGTTATAGTGATAGAGCACAACCTCGACGTGATAAAGTCTGCGGATCATCTTATAGACATGGGGCCCGAGGGCGGCGAAGGCGGCGGATACGTCGTCGCCGAGGGAACACCCGAAGATGTGGCCGCAAACAAAACGTCCTCCACGGGCTCGTTTCTCCGGGATATGCTTGCACCGCAAAGGATACGCGGCAAGGGAATGAATTAATTGGACCTCATACAGTCGATAATCCTGGGGGCGGTGCAGGGTATAACGGAATTTCTTCCGATAAGCAGCACTGCGCACCTCGTCCTCGTGCCGTGGTTTCTCTCCTGGAAGGATCAGGGTCTCCCGTTCAACGTCGCCCTTCACGTAGGCAGCCTCGTCGCGATAATCTTCGTCTTCTGGCGCGACTGGGTCCTCATCATCGACGAGTTCGTGAGGAGCGTTTTTAAGGGAAGCTTCGAGGGCCGTCCGAACGGAAGAATAGGTCTCTATCTCCTGATCGCTACGGTTCCAGGTGGGCTTGCCGGGCTCATCTTCGAGGAGCAGGCAGCGGGAGTTCTGCGTAACCCGCTCTCCATAGCATTCTTTCTTTCAGCCTTCGCGATTCTCCTTTACCTCTCCGACAGGTTCTCTAAAAAAAGAAAATCCGTTACCGACATGAACGTCGCCGACTGCCTGATAATAGGGCTCTCCCAGGCCCTCGCGATAATCCCCGGCGTCTCCCGCTCGGGCGTCACGATTACGGGGGCGATGATGCGCGGCTTCAAGCGCGACGAAGCGGCCAAGTTCTCGTTCCTCATGGCCGCCCCGCTCATAGCAGGCGCGGGCGTCTTCGAGATGAGGCACCTCGACCCGGCATCCGTCACGAGCACTCCCTTCATAGCGGGGCTTCTGGCCTCGGCGGTCTTCGCGTTTCTCGCGATAAAGCTCCTCATAAAATTCGTAAGAAACGCGAGCTACACGGTGTTCGTCATATACAGGCTGGCGCTGGCCATGATAATAACCTTTCTCTATCTCTACAAAGGCTAGAAGCGCCGGGCGGCTTTACATCGCCTTCCCCGAGAGTAATCTTTTAAGCTTATGGATTCACGACTCATCGCCTTCAGATCAGCTCCGCTGATTATTCTTTTCGCAGTTTTTAGTTTTCTCGCTTCAGCTTCGGCTCTGCCGTCCCCGCCGAAGGGGGACACAAAACGGAGCGACGCCCTCGTTCTCGAAGCCATGAGCGACGAGCTCACGCGCTCCATGGCGAAGCTCAGGCTCGAAGGCTACGAAGACCCTTACTTCATAAGCTACCAGATCAAGGACAACACCTTTTACGAGATCGAGGCCAAGTACGGCGCTATCGTATCGTCGACCGAAAACAGGATAAGACGCCTCTTCGTGGACGTGCGCGTGGGCGACTACGAGTTCGACAATTCCGTCAAGGGACGCTCGGGCGGCGCCCTCCCGTTCAGCGGCGCGGCCTCCGTGCCTATAGACGACAACCCGGACGCTATCAGAACGGTGCTCTGGCAGGTGACGGATTACGCATACAAGGACGCCCTCACGCAGTACCTCAACAAAAAGGCCGGGCACGTCCAGGAAGTGAAGGACGAAGAGATCGGGAGCTTCACGAAAGAAGCCAGCCACGTCTTTTACGGCCCCGAGCTCACGTTCACGTTCGACCCCGGAAAGTGGGAGAAGATCGCGAGGGACGTCTCCGCGGTCTATAAGGATTACAGAGACATCCTCGACGCCGACATCGCAGTCACGGCTCAAAAGGAAACGATATACTTCGTCAACACAGAGGGCACGCGCTACATAAGGGACGAGATACTCTATTCGATCGACGCCCAGGTCTCGGCCAGGGCCGACGACGGGAAGATTATAGAGAACTACCGAAACCTCTACTACGTTTCCCCCGGCGACATTCCTCCCCCAGACGAGCTCGAAAAGAACGTGAGGGAGATGGTCGAGGAAACACTCCTCATGAGGAATGCGCGTGCGCTCCAGCCTTTAACCGTGCCCGCGCTCCTCGAGCCCGAGGCGGCAGGGGTGGTGTTCCACGAGGCCCTCGGGCACAGGCTCGAAGGCGAGCGGCAGATCGACGACGAAGAAGGACAGACCTTTAAGGAAAAGATCGGAAGGAAGATAATCCCGGAATTCCTCACCGTCGTCGACGATCCCTCGATGAATAACTTCGAAGGCACACACCTAATGGGCTACTACCCCTTCGACGACCAGGGCATCCCCGGCCAGAGGGTAGTCCTCGTCGAAAACGGCGTCCTCAAAAACTTCCTCCTTTCGAGGACCCCGGTAAAGGGATTCGATAAATCGAACGGCCACGGGAGGGCCTCTTACGGCATATCGCCTATGGCCCGCATGAGCAATACGATAGTCGAGTCCTCGGCGGAGTACCCGAGGGAAAAGCTGAAAGAGATGCTCATCGAAGAAGTACGGAAGCAGAACAAACCGTTCGGGCTTCTCATTAAAAGCATGAGGGGAGGGGAGACGAACACGTCCTCCTACAACTTCCAGGCCTTCCGCGGGACGCCGCTCGTCCTTTACAAGGTCGACCCGAAAACCGGCGAGGAAACGCCCGTCAGGGATATCGAGATAGTCGGTACACCGCTGGTTACCATAAACAAGATAATCGCCACGGGCGACGACTACGCCGTCTTCAACGGCTTCTGCGGGGCAGAATCGGGATACGTGCCCGTGTCCACGATTGCGCCGAGCATACTCGTCTCCGAGATGGAATTCCAGCGCGAATCGTCGAAGAAGGAAAAACCGCCGCTCCTCCCGCCGCCCTTTTTCGACAGGACCAACTAGGCCCGGTCCGTCTGTCGGGCTCGTTGCATCTTTACTTGACGCCATTTCGTGTAGTCGACGCTTTTGCCTACACCGGCGAATAATATTATAATTCGCCGATGACCGATATTCCTCAAATGCCCGAGCCCATAGAGAACGGGATGCTCGTTCCGACTCTCGACGGCCAGGGATGGATATGGCTTTACAGGGACGAGATTACACAGGCCTACATCGACCACGCCGGAAAGACGAAGGGGCTCATGCTCGAAATCGGCGCGGGTTATGGAGATGTCGTCCTCGAAGTTCTCGAAAGGGGAGCCCGCGCAATCGCGGACGAAATATCCGCGCCCCAGCTCGAGATAATAAAAGAGAGGGTCTCCGAAAACGGCCTCACCGG
Organism: uncultured Spirochaetia bacterium; assembly: GCA_964618635.1. Lineage (GTDB taxonomy): Bacteria > Desulfobacterota_D > UBA1144 > Nemesobacterales > UBA2774 > JADLGH01. The sequence goes on along the minus strand of CAZUDM010000004.1, from coordinate 106,160 downwards.
CCTCGAAACCATAAAAGCTGAATTTCCGGAAAAGCTCGATCTGCCCACCAAGTCCATCGACGGGATACTCATCTCCCGCGTCTTCCATTTCTTCCCCGGCGACAGAATTCGCGAGAGCCTTCGGAAAATCGCGGAATGGCTCAGACCCGGCGGCAAGGTGTTTATAGTCACCGATTCCGTTTACAGAACGATATTCAGGGACCTCGTACCCGTCTACGAAAAGAACGTCGTGGCCGGCCTCGAATGGCCGGGCTGGACAGAGGACGTCCGTAAATTCATACCGACTGACAGGTTAGATCCCGAAACCCAGCCGCTCGCCATGAATTTCCTCGACCCGCGCCTCGTAAGGCGCGAGCTCGAAATCGCCGGGCTCGAAACCGAAACTGCGGAGTTCTTCAAATACGCAGCCGGCCCCGACTTCGCCCGCCTCGACGGAAGGGAAATCGTCGGCGCGGTAGGCGTAAAGGTCTAGCCCCGCAGCTGACCTGCCAGTCCCGATCTCGCCCCCTCCGCCGGAAAGGCTTCAATTCGAGCGCGACTTTTGCTAGTATTGAATTAATCTCACCCCGACGCTTTTTCCACAAAGGAGGCTTAAATGGCTGACGCCGGAAAAACGATAGAAGACCTTCTCATAGAAGGGCGAACGTTCCCGCCCGGAAAAAAATTCAGGAAGAACGCGGCAGTAAATGACGTGGCCGTCTACAAAAAGGCTGATAAGGACCTTGAAAAATTCTGGGCCGGCTTCGCGAAGGAGCTCGACTGGTTCGAGAAATGGGAAAAGGTGTCGAGCTGGAAGCCGCCGCACTCCAAATGGTTCATGGGCGGAAAGCTGAACGTCTCCTATAACTGCGTCGACAGGCACGTCGCGACGGCCCGGAAGAACAAGGCCGCCATAATCTGGGAGGCCGAATCGGGCGAAAGCCAGACGCTCACATACTGGGAGCTCTACAGGGAAGTCAACAAGTTCGCGAACGTCCTCAAGTCGCTCGGGGTCAAAAAGGGCGACAGGATAACGATATACCTCCCAATGATCCCCGAGCTCGCCGTGGCCATGCTCGCGTGCACGAGGATAGGCGCGCCGCACAGCATCGTCTTCGGCGGGTTCAGCGCCGAGAGCCTCAGGGACAGGATAAACGATTCCAAGGCGAAGATACTCATAACCTCCGACGGCGGCTACAGGCGCGGAAAAATCATACCTCTCAAGAAAAACTCGGACGAAGCGCTCGAGGACACGCCGACCGTCGAAAAGGTCGTAGTCGTAAAGAGGGTCGGCTCGGCGGTCAGGTCGAAAATGGTCAGGGGGAGAGACCTCTGGTGGCACGATCTGATGGCGAAGGCCGAGCCCTACTTCGAGCCCGAAAAGATGGACAGCGAAGACATGCTCTTCATGCTCTACACGAGCGGCACGACAGGAAAGCCGAAGGGCATAGTGCACACGACGGGCGGTTATCTCGTGGGAGTCTACGCCACGACGAAGTGGGTATTCGACCTCAGGGAAGAGGACACCTACTGGTGCACGGCCGACATCGGCTGGGTCACGGGTCACAGCTACATCATCTACGGCCCCCTCGCCAACGGCGCGACGACGATAATGTTCGAGGGTACGCCCGACTACCCAGACGTCGACAGGTTCTGGGCCATAGTCGAAAAGTACGGCGTCACGATTTTCTATACGGCTCCGACAGCTATAAGGTCGTTCATGAAGTGGGGAGAGGAGCATCCCAAAAAGCACGACCTCAGCTCCCTCCGTCTCCTGGGCTCCGTCGGAGAGCCCATAAACCCCGAGGCGTGGATGTGGTACTACCTCAACATCGGCAATAGCAAATGTCCCGTCGTCGATACGTGGTGGCAAACGGAAACGGGCTGCATACTCATAACCCCGCTCCCCGGGATAACGACCTTAAAGCCCGGCTCCGCCACTCTACCATTCCCGGGTATCGAGGCCGACATCGTCGACGAAAAGGGGAAGACGATAAAGGAAGGGGCCGGCTATCTCGTCATCAAGAAACCCTGGCCGTCGATGCTGAGAACGATATACGGCGACCCGAAACGCTACGTCGACCAGTACTGGAGCAGGTTTCCCAACATGTACTTCACGGGCGACGGCGCCAAGAGGGACAAGGACGGCTACTTCTGGCTCCTCGGCAGGGTGGACGATGTCATGAACGTGGCAGGCCACAGGATTAGCACGATGGAGGTCGAAAGCGCGCTCGTCGATCACCCGTCCGTCGCCGAGGCGGCCGTCATAGGAAGGGCCGACGAGCTCAAGGGGCAGGCGATAGTCGCGTTCACGACACTCAAGAGCAAAATCAAATCGAGTAAGGAGCTCATCGACGAGCTCAGGAAACACGTCGCGACGAAGATAGGCGCGATAGCGAGGCCGGACGAGATAATTTTCACGGCGGAGCTTCCAAAGACCCGCAGCGGAAAGATAATGCGGCGGCTTCTCCGGAATATCGCCGAGGGATCGGTGTTGGGGGATACGACGACGCTTGCAGACCCGGTTGTCGTTCAGGAGCTTAAAACACAGTACGAGCACCTGGAAGGTTAGGGGAGTATTATAGACCGGCGGTTACTTCGGACCCGGTGTCTTCGTGGCCTGTGCCGACGCCGTTTGAATCTGCCTGCCATTTTCTGAACTTCTCTATGTCGTTCTTTACGGACGCGAGGACGAACCCTATAACGCCGGCGTCGTCTATGAGGCCGGTTGCGGGCAGTACGTCCGGAATGGCGTCCATGGGATTCACGAAGTAAACGAGGGCCCCGGCTGTCAGAAGGAGCGTCGACCAGGGCACTTCCCTGTACTCCCGCCTCATCCAGGCCTTTACGAGGTTTGTAAGTGTACCGGCATCGTTCCTGACTGATCTTATGCCGGCGTGAGCGGAGCTCAATTTGTCCCCGGCCGAGCCGACAAGAGTCTTCAGCTTGTTCTCATCCCTGAGCGTCGCCACCGCGACGCCAAGAGCGCCCAACAATAGCGGCCGGGCCATGCGTTTTACGAAAACGGTCATCTCAAATTAGAATATAATCAGGGCCGGCCGGATTTCCAGTTATTTTTTCAGGGGGTTCAGCCGAGGTCCTTAATGGTAAGCCCATTGTCCTTCAGAAAAGGCAGGAGCCCCTTCTTGTTTATCGTCCGGAGGGCGCGGGTCGTAATCCTTATCCTGACGCTCCTTCCGAGCTCGGGGACGAATATCCTCTTCCACTGAAGGTTCGGGTTCTGACGGCGTTTCAGCTTGTTGTTCGCGTGGGATACGTTATTCCCGACGAGCGGCTTTTTTCCGGTAATCATGCATTTTTGCGACATAGCGTTCTCCCGATTTCCTGTGAAAAAGAGTTAAGTATTCCACAATATACGCATTTGTAAACCCTCAACGCGAAACAATAGTAAGGCGCTGTATCTCCCGGCCCGGGCTTCACCATGCAAAATTCAGCCGTGCGCGTGTACCTCGGAACCGTTTCCGTGTAAGACAATCGAAGGAAACGGGTCTTTAAGCCCTTTCCAGTCCGTCCCCATCTCCTCGTCCGTCAGAAGGCAAGCGTCGAGCTCGCTGATTATCTCGTCTTTCGGCATATTTATGCCGATGAAAACCATCTCCGTCTCCCTGTCCCCCCATTCCCTCGCCAGCTTCTTTTCCATGGCGGGGTCCTCCGATATCAGGGCCTCCTGGAGCTCCCTTTCGAGAACGGCCGCCCACTCGCCCCCGAAGTCTATCTGTATCGACTGCCCCGCCTGTGAAAAGCTCACGGCATAATTGTTCCGGGACGCGAGCCAGACGTACCCCTTCGACCTTATTATGCCCTTCCGCCAATGCCCGTTGATCCATTCGAACAGCCTCTCCGGATGAAACGGTCTCTCCCTCCTGTATACGAACGAGGATATGCCGTACTCCTCCGTTTCCGGGACATGCTCCGTCGTAAGCTCCTTTATCCACCCGGCCGACCTGCTCGCCTTTTCGAAGTCGAAAAGCCCGGTGTCGAGAATCTCGCCCGGATTCACTACTCCGTGCTCGGCGTCTACGATTCTGGCCTCCGGCTGGAGCTTCTTCAGCACCGCCTTAAGCTCGCCGAGCTCCCTCGGGCTTACGAGGTCGCACTTGTTGACGACGAGCACATTACAAAACTCGACCTGGTCCGCGAGGAGGTCGGCTACCGACCGCTCGTCCTCCTCCGTAATTCCCTCCGCCCTGTCCTTAAGTGTTTCCGCCGCGGAGTAATCGCCGAGAAAATTCTGCGCGTCGACTACTGTTACCATGCAGTCGAGGCGCGTTTTCCCGGAAAGGTTTATGCCGTTCGCGTCGTCGGTATACGTAAAGGTCTGCGCTATGGGTATGGGCTCCCCGATGCCTGTCGATTCTATAAGTATGTAGTCGTACCTCCCCTCGCCGGCGAGCCTGTCTACCTCCGTCAAAAGGTCCTCCCTCAGCGTACAGCATATACAGCCGTTCGTAATCTCGACCAGCCTCTCCTCCGTCCGGGAAAGGGACGTTTCTTTCCTGACGAGGCCGGCGTCGATGTTCACCTCGCTCATGTCGTTCACTATGACGGCAACTTTCCTCCCCTCGCGGTTATTGAGGACGTGATTAAGTATCGTGGTCTTGCCGGCCCCGAGATAGCCTGTCAGCACCGTCACCGGGATCCTCGAATCCTTCATTTTCAGCCTCCTTTCCTGCAATGCCCTTTTGCGCAGATCTTCGCCAGATTTCCCCACAGGCTCGGGAGCTCCTCCGCCCTTATACGCGTCGGCTTGTTCCGGGCCTCGATGCACCCCTTCCTGTAGTCCTCGCCGCGCTTTTCCCTGATCCAGCTCTCATAGACGCTGATCCACGTGAGAAGCGCCCTCAGCTGCTTCTGAAGCCCACGGCACTCCCCGGGGTTTGACGGCGGGCGGAGACCGGGAATCTCGCCCGGGGCCCACCTGGCTGCGGCTTCGTCGTTGGAGGTGGTCAATCGCGGGTTGAATTTATACCGCCTCAGGAACACTCCGTTCGAGGGGGAATTGGAATAAAGAACGCCCCATCCCCATAGCACTATGCGCGTGCCGTCTTCGAGATGGAGCGAATATCTGCTGCTGCCCTGTAGATCCCCCGGCGGCCTTTCCCTCGTAAACCCGTATTCGAGGAGGTGATTCCCCGACTTCGACGCTATGTCCCTCCCCCAGCACCACATCTCGACGTCGAGGAGCTCAGTCCCCAGCTTCGCGGCAGAGGGCGTTATACAGTCCGTGCATACGGCTCCGTTTCTTTTCATGTCACGGGTCTCGTGGATGTAGAATCGTTTAGAGGATTTTAATTTTTTGTTTTCAACCGTCTCATGCAGGACGTGATTCCTCACGACCGCCGCCTTCTGCGCTCACCCCCAGACACCCCTCGAAATGCTTTTTCAGCGCCTCCGGATCGACGCCGTCCGGAGTCCCTATGAGGACGAGCTTCGAATACGGTGCCTCCCTTTTCCACGGCCTGTCCCACGAGAGGGCGCACCTCCGCCCCACGACGTGCAGGACACCACGCTTCTCGGGGAAGGAGTCGAGGTAGAGTATCCCCTTCGCCCGAAATATAGTTGGGGGAAGAGACTTCACAGCCTTTCGGACTAGCTCGTATGAGAGCATCCTGTCCGTTTCGAAGCTCCACGTGCCGAATACCTTTTTGCGGCCGCTGTTCTCGTGATCGTGACCGGACTCCCCCGTGTGGACGTGTACATTTATGGGCTCTCTTCCCAGAATACGGTCGGGGTCGTAGCTGCCGAGCCCGAAGACCAGCTCCAGCGGCACCCTGCCGAACCTGGCCTCGATGATTCGCGCGCCGGGCATCACTTCGCGGAGCCATCCCCTCACCGCGGACAGCTTCTTACCGTCCACGAGGTCGGCCTTGTTAAGCACAAGGACGTCCGCGATCGATATCTGTGCTATCCCGAGCCCGGCGTTCTCCCCCCGTGTAAGGCTCATTACCTGCTCGGCGTCGACGACCGTGATGATATTCTCCACCCTTATAAGCTCCCTCACGTCCGGCATCAGGAAGCCGAGCGCGATCGCCGCGGGGTCCGATACGCCGCTCGCCTCGATGATGATATATTCCGGCGGCTCCGGGCGTTCGAGAAGCTCTATTATCGAGAGGAGCATGTCTTCCCGGAGCGAGCAGCAGATGCATCCGTTGGCGAAGCTTATAGTGTTGTCGACTTCGTCCTCTATTCCGACTATAAGCTCCGAGTCTATATTGATTTCCCCGAAGTCGTTCACGAGAACGGCGACCTTGAGGTTGTGCTCCGCATGCAGCACGTAATTGAGGAGCGTCGTTTTCCCCGCCCCGAGGAATCCGCTTATTATCGTGAGCGGAACAGGATTATTCATATTCATCTTTTCCCCCGTATTGCCGCCGGATATCCGGTCCCTATATCAATCTTGCAATCCAATACCCGCCCCACGCTATCAGGAGCGCGAAGCCCGATGCGGCGACGGCCTGCCTCGCCATCAGCCTGAGCGCGAACGCCGTCGACTGCTCGCGCGCGATCGTGAGCGACGTAACGAGACACGGCAGCAGGACGCCCGCGAGATAGACGACCGTAAGCACCTCTACGGCCCCTCCGAGCGGCACCCTTAACGAATCGAATTCTCCGTTCAGGAGCCCGATCGCTATACCGTCTTTTCGTATGGACCCTAAAATGAGGGCCGGCGCGGCCTGTCCGGGGAGGTTGAAAAGTGACATGACCGGCGCCAGCGCGCTGCTTAAAAAGCCGAGAAGTCCTGACCACTCCATAACCGCGGCAATTATGCATATCAGAAAAAAGACCGGCAGCGCGAGCACGAAAAACTGCTTTATGACGTGCATGCTTTCGCGCCATATGTCCTTCGGCTGCGGCCACTGGAGGAAATCATGTCCAGCGAGCTTGAGTCTGTTTGTCTTAAGCCGCGCTTCTCCCGGCACGGTGAGCCTCAGGTAAATGAGGGTAGTCACTGCCAGGAGCACGAGGTAATAGGGTGCGAGGTACCCCATGCCCGCAGCGCCGAAGACGGCCAGCGTCGCCGGGAGCTGATACGAGCAGGCGGAGCCGAACGATATCGCCGATATGCACGCCCCGCGCGAGCAGGCCGAGCACGCGCGCGTGTTGATGACGGCGGGAACGTTGCACCCGAATCCCATGACGACGCGCACGAGGTCACGCCCCGAGATACCGAACGGCAGAAGCAGCGGATGAAGGGAGACAGTCAGCCTGTCGATAAGGCCGCTGCTCTTGTACACGGCAAGTATTACGGAAAAGATGATCACGGTAGGGACGGCATATAAAAAGAGGAATGGGGCCATCGCGAATAATCCGTAATCGCCGCCGAAAACCGCGCCGAGCGGCTCCGGCCATGCATCCACTATCGCCAGCAGCGGCGCAAGCGCGCCGGCGAGCGAGTCGTAAAGAGAATCGGCAAGCCTGTTCGCGTTCTGAACGGCTACCCATGCGGGAAGAAAAAGAAGAAGGATAGATATAATCTGCCCCAAGACCGGTGTCTCGAATACGTTTCTTCCAGGCGATACCTTGAGCCCGATTTTTTCACCTGCCTGCCACGCGCCGAACCTGCCCGGTGAAAGCAGCGCATCTTCGATGGCGGATTTATCGCTGTAGAGCATCGCCCGCGCGTTAACCGGAATCACCGGGACGCCTGCCCTCGCTTTCAGTTTCTCGAACGCAGCTTCGGCATTCGAAAGCCCGCTAACCTTATCCCTGAAAGTAACGATTATTATTCCCTCCTTGCCCTCCGCCAGCGGAAGCATCTCTTCGAGGTCCTCGTCCATGTTCGTCGCCTGTACGACCAGGATGACAAATTCGTTTTCTTTCAGCTCCCTGAGCGTCATACGGACGGTTATGCTGTCCGAATCCCGTACGATCCCGGGCGTATCGAGAAAGGTCGTGTTCCCGTGCTGGTATTTATCCACGGAAATGGTTGTGCCCCTGAAGTTGGAAGAGCTCGCCGCCTTCCCGGTAAGGGACGCTATAAGCCGGGACTTTCCGACGCTCTCCCTGCCGACTACGACGTACGTCCTCGCTATGCTTTCGATACTTCTTTCAGCCCGGCCCATGTTCCCTCACGTGAAATTTCTAAATTCCGGATTCTGTATCCGGATTTCATTCTCAGCACTGACACTCGTCCCCGCAGCACGAAAGGTCGTCAAGGAACATGCCCTTCCGGCGGTAAAAGTCGAAAACCGACTCGTCCAGCTTCCGGCTTCCGAGCCTGCCTGCGAGCTCCCTGGCTATGACTGCGAAGCGCTGCCTGAATTTATAGATGAAGCAGAATATAAGGTCGCCGTGCCTCACGTTCGGGCCGGCGAGGAAAAGCCCTGGAGTGATGGTGGATTCGTCGCGCTCCGTGAGAAGGGGATAGTTCTCCTTGCCCTCCCATTCGAAAAGGTCTTTCACAAGCATGAGGCTCGTCCTGAATCCCGTCGCGAGAATGGGCGGGCCGCTCGTAAAAAGCTTCTTGTTCCCGTTCGAAAGGACGTAGCCCCCGTCCGTTTTCCTAACGTCCCTGATGCTCGAATTCCCGTTCAGGGTCAGGAGCCCAGTATCCACCGCCGATATCAGCCGCCTTGCCGTATACGGCGACAGGCTGCAGCTCGGATCGCTCGATTCGCTCTTCCACGCCTCCTCCCTGTCGAAAACGCTCACCTTCTTTCCGAGCGCCGCGAGGTTGACTGCGGCGTCTATCCCGCTTTCGAATCCGCCTATGACCACCACTTCCTCTCCCCTTATGTCCCGCCACGACGCGACAGCCGAATTGTGTATGCAGTGCTCCGAGCCGGGGAAGGCGTCGAGGCTTGGATACTGGTACTCTCCGGCGGCCCATATCACGAAACGGCTTCTTATCTCACCCTTGTCGGTTTTTATGTCGAACCCGCCGGTCCGAAGGGGCTCGATCCTCGTAACGTCGATGCCCGTCCTTATCGGCAGCTCGAAATATTTCGCGACGCTCTTCAGATAAACCTGGTAGCTCTTCCCGTCCGGGTGCTCCAGCTTGAATATGTGGCCCGGGGACGTGTTTGGCACGACAGCGTTCAGGTCTAACATGCCGAACCCATGCCCGGGGAATGACGGTGTAATGAAATTCATCTCCTTCGGCCACCTGCCGAACGACGCCCCGACTTCGTGCCTTTCCAGCAGAATGAAATTTTTTACCCCGAGGAGCCGGAGCAGCGAACCCATTCCTACACCCGCCGCCCCCGCTCCCACTATGACAACGTCGAATTTTTCTTTTTTCCTTGAGCGCATTTAACTTCCTGTAAAAGCCGCGGCCGCCGGAGCCTTTTGACACCGGCGGCCGTCGTGCGGCTGTAGCCATTGAATTTTGTAATACCGTTTGTCTTACTTCATCAATGCTGGATTTCCTTGATGGCAAAGGCCGTCATCGTTCCCGGCGTTCCGCCGACCTCGAATTCACGTATAATCTCCGGCTCGTGAAGCCCGACCTCTATGACCGTTCCGTCGTTCGGGATGCTGACGTATGCGACACCCGGCCCTGCCACTAGCCTCGGACGAATTCCGGTGCATGAAAAAGGCGAAGTGACGGGAAAGCTTTCCTCTATGACCCAGGCGTTGGAGTCGATGACGTGAACGAATCCGTCTATGGTGAGCACGGCGACCTCGTTCCCGCCGTCATTCTCGAAGACGAATCCGCAGTGCTCTGCAGGCAGATCGAGAACGTTCGTATCGGAGCTTGACGGGTTGATTTTTATAAGCGCGTCCGAGCCGAAGTTGCCGACGAAAAAGTTTTTCGAGCCGTGTGAAATGAGTGTCCCGGTTCTGACATCCGCAGCCGGGTACGGGATATTCTTCGAAGAGAAGAGTCCCGAGCCCTGGTTATAGGTCAGAACTAAAACTCCAAAATCGGCGCCGCAGGCGAATGCGTAGTGATCGCCCGTAACAGCCTCGCCGTGAAGGTCGACGCACGAGCTGTCCGGGTCCGAAACGTCGGCGAATTCCTGGAGCACCGTGCCGAATTCGTCGTATACGTTCACTCCTATAGGCAGCGAGGACGCGTCCGGCACGCCGTTTACGTATTCGGGATTCGGCACCGTGATTAAAAAATTATTGTCTCTGGCCGGGACGGCAGCGCCGTGCACCGGGCCGTCGAGAGCGAAGAAAAGCACCTCGGGGTCGCTGTCTTCGAGCGTGCTTTCGAGCACCGCCGCGACTTCCGCATTTATTCCTTCGTCCCGGCTGCCGTCGAAATGAACCGCGCTCCATCCGTCGTGCGATACGAAGTGTATGGGCGTCGAGCCGAAGAGCTCGAAATTCAGAAGCTCGGGCTCTCCCACGTGCAGGTGAAAATGGTCCCCGTGCTCCTCTATCTCTATCCCGGTATCTATGAAATTGACGAGCCCATCTGCGGTCTGTATCGCGACCCCGTAGTACGTATGGGCGGTCGGATAAATCGTCGCAGGCCCCTCTATATCTATCGACGAGATTATATCCCCGTCGTGAAGGTCGATTATATTGATAAGCCCCGCCTCCGCATCCGATACGAGAAGCGCTCCGACAATCGCTTCGTGATCGTGGTCGTGAGAGTCCCTGTCTTTCTTTTCGCATCCCGCTGCCCCGAGCCCCGCGACCACCAGAATGAAAAATAAAAACCTGCTTCCCAGCTTTTTCCAGCTCATCCTGAATCCTCCTTCGAGTCGAATTTTTCTACTAAATCGATAACCTAACACAGAAGACTTAAAATGCAAATGATTTGCGCAAAGAATTTGCGCAATCCCTGCTCCTGCCGTGCAACAGGCTGTAGTTGTTGGATAATTTATTCCGGGCTTCGGGCGGAATAGGAGAGAAAAATGCTTTTTTCGGTTTTTTGTTGTAGCTTAATACAAAGACAACGAACGAAGGACGAGTGGTCGAATGAGAGCCAGTTTCACAGAGCTGAGAAAAGAGATACTGAAAATCATCGAGGAATCGGCCCAGCCGATCATGGCCAAGGACGTGCTCGGCCAGCTCGAGCCGAAGCCCAATCTGTCGACGATATACAGGGCCCTCGATTTTTTATGCAGGAAGGGGCTCGTGAAATCCGTCTCCTTTGCCTCGGACGCAAACTACTACTTCGGCGCAAAAAAGGCCCACGCTCATTTCCTTTACTGCAAGGGGTGCTCGGAGATACAGGTCTTCGACCAGTGCTTTGCCGAGAAAATACAGAAAAACATCGAGCACGAGTTCGACTACAAGATAACGGACCACTTCTTTTACTTCTCGGGAATATGCGACGGCTGCCGCCACCGCATGGTCGACTTGTAGACCCACGAAAGCGCTCCGTCAGTATAAACACCCGGTTTGTATGAATGAGTTTCTGAAGGATCGGGCAGCCCTTTTTTCAGGCTGCCCGGATGACTAGGTTTCTTATTCGGTAACCACGTTAATAGTTCTTTCGGTGTCGTTGAAAGCCCCTTCGACGACGTTACCGTCCTTGTCGAGGAGCTGAAGCCTGACGCCGTACTCCCCGGCCGGAAGCCCGGCGACGAACGCAGGCGTCCACTCTGTAAGAGTGATCGTGCCGACTTCCTCACCCGTGCCCTTGTTCGTAATCGTGTATTTCGCCTTGTACCCGTCCTGGCCGAGCTCGACGTTATTGAGATAAAAGTCGAGCAGTATCTTTTCGGCGTCCTTCCCCTTATAATCGCCCTTCGGCCTGCTGTAAATTATTGTCGGAGCGGACTTGTCAAGGAGGAATTCGCCTTCCTCCTTTCCGACGTAGAAGTTGAGTATGTCTGCTGCGTCCGGCGACTTCACGCTCTCGTGGTACGAACGGCTCGGGAAGACGACGAGCGTATGCGGCCCTTCCGTCAGAACGCCGATGTCGAACGGCTCCCCGGCCTTGTAATCGGCGAGGTAGGGGTCGTTGTCGAGAATTATGTGCGCGTGCTGCCCTTCGGCCGAGTTGGCGATTTCGCCTGCCCTCGGGGTGTCGGTCTGTACGCCGAGCTCGAAGTTCTCGACCTCTACGATCACCGCGACCTTCGCATCGTCGAGTACGCTCCCGTCCTGGAAATTGGAAACGCGGGTCTTGGCCCCCTCGAAGGGCGGCGAGTTGTCCCACGCCTCTATCGTTACTCCCTCCGCAGTTGTTCCTTCCGCACCCGTTGCCTCGGGCCCCGGAGTCGGCGTCGGCGCCGGTATAGGTTCGGGCGCCGGGGCGGGAGAAGTCACCGTCTCTTCCACCTCGACAGTCTCCTCTTCCACAGTCTCATTCCCCTGACGGCACCCCAGCGTGAGCGCCAAAGCAAGTATAAAAATCCCGAAATAAGCCGCTCTTGGATTATTCTTTCTCATCTCTGATGTACTCCTTTGCAATTGATCTTCTTTATGTATTCTAATTGATAACACACTCCCAACCAATAAAAATTATATTTGGCGTTCGGGACCTTACGGAGAGAAAAATGCTGGATGAAAGTCTTCTTGCCATAATAGTCTGCCCCGAAACGAGGCAGGATCTTGAGCTCGCAGAGCCCGGGCTCGTCCGTAAAATCAACTCCCTCATCGAAAAGGGTGAGCTCCTGAGCAGGTCAAAGCAGAAGGTTACGGAGCCCATAGACGGCGGGCTTATAAGAAAAGGCGACAGGAAGTATCTCTATCCCGTGAGGGACGACATCCCCGTCCTCCTCGTCGACGAATCGATACCGCTCGAAGGGATTCAGTAATCCCTGAAAACCTCCACGTTCTTTCCCGTCATCGTGTAGAGGCCGCCGACGAGGTTGCCCTCGCCTATTTTCAGCCTGCCCGTAACGCGGAGCGGGATGTCCGTCATGTACTTTGCGCTCTTCCCCTCGGGCATTTCCACGTAAACGAAATCATTTGCCCTCGGCATTATCCCGAAACAGCACCCCATCTGGTTATTGAGAAGCATAAAGCTTTTCACTTCTCCCGAGTCGAAGTCGACGGGCAGCATGTAGCCTATGACCTTTACGTCTTTACCGTGCAGCTCCATCACCTTTGCCGGGACCACGTTATCCTTCTCGTAGTCGAACCCGCCGAGGAAATCGAAATCCACCTTCGTAACCCCGTCCTCAGTCGCAAGGGCCGTGACCGCCGCGTAATCGAAATTCGGCGCCGGCCTGTAGTGAATTCCCAGCGCCGGGAAGAGAAGTATGCTCGCCGCGACGAGTATCTTAACGGTGAGCCTTTTCCAGTCGATACTCTTCTTGTCTTTAAATGAAGCTTTCTTTGTTTCGTTTGTCATATCCGTCGAGTCCCTGCGCCCAGTCATTCGTTGCCCTCCGGAAATCCGAACTCTACTGCCTCGAATTTTTTACCCTTTATCGTTATGAACGTAACGACCGCGCCGAACCGCTCCATGCCTTTAAGTCTATCCGACTGCACGGAAAATTCCGACGAGTCGCCCGCCGTCTCTCCTGTCAGGACGTTAGGCACGGCCTTCAGCTTTAATGTAACGCCGTCTTTTTCGCCGTCGCCGATCTTTATTTCGATCTCCTCCTGCTCGAGCCTTATCGGGTTCTCGGCCTCCCCGTCGAGGACGTACGCCGTGAGCTTCCCGGTCCCCGCATCGAGCACGAGCTCCAGGTGCGCGAACTCGTCGCCGAGCACGACGAGCGTCCCGCCGTGCGGAGCCGTGTGCTCGTGTTCGTGCCCGTTGTAATCTGCGTCCGGCTCGGCGTCCCCGTGGGCCCAGGCGTCCGCAACCATAACTGTCATAAGAATTAAACACAGTATCGATTTCATTACATCCCTCCGTATATGCCCGCCGTCTAGCTGAGCGGGGCGAGATTGGACGCGACGTCCGTCGAATACGCCTTAACGGCCGGTATTATCCCCGCGAGTATTCCGAGGAGTATCATCACAGCAGGGGTTACGAGCAGCACGGGCCCCGTCGCCCACACGTCGAGCACGACTCCCGTCTCCGCCCTGACTACCACGGCCGCCCCCGTCAGTATCAGCGCGTACACGGCGTAGCCCAGAGCCGCCCCCATGGCGGCTATCGAGGCCGATTCGAGGATTATCGCGGAAAACACGGTCATCCTCCTTGCCCCGAGGGCCCTCAATATCGCGAATTCCCGCCGCCTCTCGTTCATCGTGTTGTAGATGCTGGCCAGTATAGAGCCCGCCGCCACGAGGACGACGAGGTACGCCACGAGCGAGAGAATATTGTTCACCCACCCTATCTTCCCGAAGAGCTCCCCCATGACGCGCCCTATAGGCCATGCGAGCGTAGCGGCGGTTCCCTGCCTGTTTATCGTCTGGTCGAGTAAAAAGCCCGCCTGCGGATTTTTAAGCTTGAGCATCACGGCGCTGACCTCTTTGTATTTATCCGGGATCTCCTCTCCCTGAACGGGCTCGTACGTCTCCCCGCCGCCTCTTAAAACGTGCCCCGATATCCTGTAGAACTCGTCTATCGGTATCCATATAACCCTGTCCGAGGGGGAATTCGTCGGTTCGAGCACCCCGGTCACGGTATACTCCTCCGCGTGCCTCTGTCTCTCGTCGAAAACGAGCCCGTGAAAGGGGTTAAACTTCGAGCCGACCTTGAGGCCCGTCTTCTCGGCGGCGTAGCTCCCGACGACGGCCTCGCGCTTGCCGGGGTCGAACAGCGCGCCGCCCGGGGCGACAGTGAACCTGCGGCCCTTTCTGTATTCGAGGTCCGTGAAGAGGCTCTTCTCCGTCCCGACTATCCTGTACCCCCTGTAGTTATCCCCCACGGCGTACGGGACGGCGAGCTCCACGTTCGGATTGTTTTTTATCGCGTCGTACATCTCCCAGGGGATATTCCCGGGAGAGGTTTCGAGGTGAAAGACGGTATTCAAAACGAGCTGGAGCTGGCTTCCGCGCGCCCCGAGAACGGCGTCGAACCCGACAGGCCCGCCCGTGAAGGCGTCGTACGTCTGGTTCCTTATGCTGAATACAGCCATCACGAGCCCGGCGGCGAGGGCGACTGAAACGACAGTGATCACCGTAGACAGCCTGTGCTGCGCGAGGCTCTTTCTCACTATCAGAAATATTCCGCCTGCGATTCCCTTACCCATTTCTTCCCCGCTCGTCCGCGTACTGTAGGCGGTTTATATCCTTAAGCTCCCTCACGTTTTCAAAACCCCCGAGGATGCCTGCGTCGTGGCTCACGAGCAGAAGGGCGGCTCCGTTTTCGGCGCACACCTCCCTTATGAGAGACGCCGCCGCCCCGGCGGTTTTGAAATCCAGGTTCCCGGTGGGCTCGTCGGCGAGCACCAGCGCCGGCCTCCCGGCGAGCGCCCGCGCGACCGCAACCCTCTGCTGCTGTCCCACGGAAAGCTGCCCCGGCTTGTAATCGACACGGTCCTCGAGTCCGACGCGTTCGAGAAGCGTGAGTGCGAGCTCCTTGTCGATTCCCTTTCCGAACATCATTCCCAAAAGCACGTTTTCGAACGCCGTATAACCCTGGAGGAGGTTGAATGTCTGAAAGATATATCCGATCTTGTCCGCCCTCCGCCTGTCCCTTTCGGGCTCGGGCAGCGCCGTCACGTCCTCCCCGTCGAGATATATCCGCCCTCCGTCGGGCCTGAGTATCCCGGCTATGAGGTTAAGGAAAGTTGTCTTTCCCGAGCCGCTCTCCCCCCTCAGGGCGAGCTGCCCGCCCCTTTCGAGCGCGAACTCCGGAACGTCTATGACCTGTAGAATCTCCCCATCGGGAGACGCATAGCTCTTTTTGAGGTCTTTAATTTCCAGTATATGCATCGGTCCCGCCTATTTCAGCCAGGGGGCCTTCTCCCCCGTATCTTCCGGTTCTTCCGTCTCCGTCTCGACGGAAACCTCGACGAAGATGTTTTTATATTTCTCGTTCAGCTCTTCCGGCATGGGCTCGGCATAGCCGTTCTCCACCAGCAGCACGTTCAGCATCTTTCCGCCGGGCACGAAAACGTAGCTCAGCGGACCGCCGTCCGTATCCACCGACTCGCCGGTCTCCACCTTCACGAGCGTCCCCCTCCTGAGAACAGATTCGGAGAATTTCCTCGCTTCGCCTTCCCTGCCTTGAATCACGTCCACGCCGGCGAGCCTGATCTTCTCCATGTTCATATTCGGCGGCTCGCAGAAAAAACTCTCCCCGCTCTCCACCCTGACGACGCTGCACGTGAAATATTCGTATTTAAGAAAATCGAGATTACGTGCGACCTCTTCATATTTCCCGCCGCATCCCGCAGCGAGCATGACGGCCGCCGTCATGATCACCGGAATAAAAATGCCGGCCGGCTTCATATCGAAAATTTTTCTTTTCAACTTTGCCTCCATATCTCAAGCCCGCTTCCCCAGCTCACGCCATACGAGCCCCGAGATAAAAAATATGCACGTACACATCGTCATCGACGCGCCGGTCGGGATCGACAGCACGAACGAGAAAAAGTATCCGAGCACCGCCGACAAGATCCCTATCAGCGCTGATAACAGGAATACGAGCCCGAGCCTTTCCGTAAAATAAAGCGCCGCGAGCGGCGGAAGGGCGAGGAACGCAAAAACGGGCAGGGCACCGAGGGCCCTCGTCGCCACTGCGACGACGAGGGCAATCGTTATCATTAGCCCGGCGTTAAGCGCCCTCACCGGGTATTTGAAAAGCCGGGCGGACTCCTCGTCGAAGGAAACGAATATAAAATCCTTCATGTAAACGAGTAGTATTATTCCGGCGGCAAGCGCGATTCCCGGAATGATATATACGTCCGCCGGGTCGACCACGACGGCGCTCCCGAAGAGTATGCTCGCGATGTCGTGAGAACCCTTAGTTATGCGGTCTCCGAGAATGACCACCGCTGCCGAAGCTATCAGAAATCCGAACCCTATAATCCCTTCCCTGCTTATGCGGGAATAATCCTTCTTGAGCGCGAAGAATACGGCCGCAGCCACTGTAAGCGCTATCGAAAATACGAACGGATGCCCTGCCGCTGAAAGAATCCCGATGCCAAGCCCTCCGATATAGAACGATAGCGCAACCCCGAAGCTCGATACCTGCGTGAGCGCCGCGCTTACGAAAATAATGCGTCTGAGGACAACGTAGACGCCGAGGAACCCGCAGATCGCTCCAGCCGCGGCGCCGACAATCATCGGGTCACGCCAGAGAAAATAGCTGCCCCAGAATTCTCCGAACGTTATCATGCGTCGTCTCCGACCCCCACGACGCTTGGCCCCCTCATCCCCGCGCCGGGATCGTTGCCCACGGGAAGACCGAAGAAATCCGCGAGTATGTCCCCCGCAAGCAGCTCCGATTTCGCTCCTTCACGGAAGACTCCTTTCTCGGCGTCGATGAGGACTATCCTGTCGGCGTATCTCGCCGCCGTTCTCAGAAAGTGGCTCACCATCACCACAGCTGCGCCGCTTTCCTTCCTGATATATTCGACGAGCTCCATTATCTCGGCTTCCCCCTTCACGTCGACCGACGCCGTGGGCTCGTCCAGAACGAGCGCGTCCGGCTCCCCTGAGACGGCGCGGGCTATAAGCGTCCTCTGCTTCTCCCCGCCCGAGAGCGACCGGAACGTCCTCTTTGCGAGGTGACTTACGCCGGCCTTCTCCATCGAGCGGCGAACGCATTCCCAGTCCGATGCCGAGAGTCTCTTTCCGGCGGGCACCCTCGCGTAGCGTCCCATGGATACCACTTCCTCGACCGAAACAGGAAAGATAGGATCGAAAATTTCGTTCTGCGGGACGTATCCGAAAACGATGCCCGGCCTTCTGTCCACTCTTCCCGAAACGGGCGGGATGAGGCCGAGCATGGTTTTAAGGAGGGTCGACTTCCCTCCGCCGTTAGGTCCCAGTATCCCTGTAAACTCCCCCCTTCCGAGGGAGAATTCGACGGAGCTCAGAATCCCGCCGCCATCGTATCCTATCGTAACGTCATTAAGCTTTATAAGCTCCTGCATTTCTCACCCCGAAAGAGACGGCCCCCGGGCGTGTCGGGGAGGCTAGGTTCCCGGGAGGCCGTCACTAAAATACTTCTTATCCGTTTTGCATAAGACTTCCGTTTCCCGCCGCCCCCGATCTGCCCTCGAGCGCCGAGGTTATCTCTCCCACAATCGTATCCAAGAGGTCGAAGTATGTATTTATTCCTTCTTCACCACCGACGCTCGTAGGCAAGGACAGGAACACAGCCCCCGTCTTCTCCGCGATGATTCTCGGAGTCTTCTGCGGGTAATAGTTTGAAGCGAGGACGAGCTTTACGTCCTCGGCCTCCATTTTCTTTATGAGCGCGGCCACGTGCGAGGGAGTCGGCGGTATGCCGGGCTTTGGCTCTATGTATCCCGCGTCCTCGAAGCCCGCCCATCTCGTGAAGTAGTCGAGGTTCTTGTGATACGATACGACCTTGGTCCCCTTGTACGGGGCCAGCTCCTGCGACCACTCGCCTATTTTGAGCTCGAGGAGCTTCGCGAAGTTTCTGTAATTCTCCTCGTAGTACGCGGCGTTCTCGGGGTCCGCTTCCGAGAGCTTCTCCATGATGCCCCTGGCCACCAGAAGGCCGTTACGCGGGTCCAGCATGTAATGCGGATTCCCCCTCGGATGGACGTCCCCCATCGACCTATCCACAGGGCCCGTCGGCAGGTCGAGAACAGTTGTCAGGAACCTCGAAGCGTCCACGTTCCCGGGCGAGTTCAGGGTAGCGATCTTAGAGTTCCTCGCCCCTGTAACGAGTATGGGCAGCCACCCGACCTCGAGGTCGAGTCCGTTGTAGACGAGCACGTCCGCCCTGTTCAGCTTCGTTATGTATATCGGCTTCGCGTCGACGAAATGGGGGTCCTGGTATCCCTTCGCGAGGGTCTCCACATCTACCCTGTCTCCGCCTACCTCGCTCGCTATCGCCGCGAAATCCGGCGTAGACGTAACAATCCTTAACTTCGCTTCGGCCGCTCCTCCGGCGAATAATACGGAGACCGCGGCGAGCGCCGCGCAAAGCGTCAATCTCAGAAATGATTCATGCATTTTCATGGTTCGTCTCCTTGCAGAATTATTTAAAACGGGTGCGCCCCGTGCGCCCCTATCGCGTACTGGAACTGGAGGAATATCGCGTGCTGGTTCGGGCCGTAGTCCTGGTTGAGATAGTCGTACTGGAGCCTTATCCGCGAAAATTCCGTCGGGTTGAACGTCAGCATGGGCGATATACGGTACGCCCTTCCCAGGAGCCCGAGTACGTCGTCGTGAACGTGCCCGTGATCGTCTTCCTCCTCCTCCTCGTGCTCGTGGTCATGGTCGTCTTCATGCTCCTCGTGTATGGGAGTCCTGGTGTCCGTGAAATCGAACCTGAGGCCGGTGTTCCATCTCTTGGCGAACCTGTACATAGCCTCGGCGTAGAACCCGTAATCCTCGAGCGTCTCTTCGGGCGTTTCGGCCTGCCGCCACATGAACTCCGACTGGAGCGATACCTCCTGGTAAGGGTTATTTTTCAGCGGTCTGTACTTCGCGAAGAAGTCGACTCCGTAGAGGTTCGATCTTTCGTCCGGTCCCGATGCGTTGCTGCCCGTCGCGTACGATGCTCCGAGGCTCACGCCGAGCGATTCGCCGGCTTCGAAGAAGTTCGACATGTGGAATATGTAAAGCAGATTGCCGAGATTGTTGGCGTCGGGGCTTCTCGCGAACGTGGGCGTCTCCACATCCGGGCTTCCGCCCGATGCGCTCAGCTCCAGGAACCACGGCACGGGAACCAGGAAGCTCGCCTCGACGCTCGTCGGGTTCAGATGCTCTCCCAGGAACTCGGCGACGACTATCGGCAGCGTCACGAAGTTCTGCGCGTGCCTGTGTATCTGGTTGATCCTCCCGAACTTCGCCCTCGCTCGCCCGATCTTGAACTGCGAGTTAAGGGGCATGCTGAAGAGCGTCGTACCGTACGCCTCTTCGAGCTCTACACCCTCGATGCTGAACGAGAGAAACGAATCGAACCTGAAGTACGGATCGACGACGCTCTGAAACCCGACCTCGATCTCCTGCATATTGACGCCCGTATTCTCCGGGTCGTTATGCGCGAACACGACGGGATCGTTAAGCGAATACCACGTCGGCGTTATAAGCGCCACTACGCTTATTTCCGGGTTCAGCGACTGTACCACCTTTCCCAGGAAGCTCTGGTCCTGCTGCTGCGACGGCGTAACGGGCACGGTAACCGTCTCCTCCTTTACGACGACGTCCTCGTCCCTTTCCCGGGCCTTCAACTCGAGCGCCCTGTTCTTCTCTTCGAGGTCGTCGATTCTCTCCTGCATCTTCTCCATCATCTGCTTAAGCTCGTTAAGCTCTTTTTGAATATCCTCTCCGCCCTGCCCGAGCGCCGCTCCGTTAAGCCACGCCTGGCTTGCGATAAAGGAAATGACGAGCACAGCGATAATTCTTCTCACGCTCATTATTCACCTCCAGATTTTTTTATGAAGCTTTTTCCGGAGTGCCGTGCCGGCATCGGAATATGGGCGGGCGCGGGCGGTATGCGCCCACATGGTAAGCGTAGGTATCGCAGGGCCGTTCCAGGCTTGATGGAACGTGTCCTGCTTCGATTCAGAGATGTCTACGAGTTTTCGCCCGTTTTATTCCTCAGCTGAAACGGCTCAGGCGAGCGGAGGTGAGCGCGTCGGTTTGTAAAGCGTCAGGAACGACGCCGGAACTAGTGATGCATCTGTGCTGAAAGAAATTAATACGGGTGAATCTATTAAGACCGGGAGGGCGTCCCTCTCGGGAAGCTCCATATTTCCGTGAAGCCTGCACGCGGAGCACTGCTCGATTGAATGGCTGGAATGCTCGGCGGACTTTGTTATACGTTCGCCGCCGTCAGGAGCGAAGCCGTGGTTGTGAACGCTCAGGGATAAAACGAAAACGAGGGCGAGCGCCGCCGTGAAAAACGCATTTATCCTTTGTCTCTTCGCTTTCGTCACGTCCATTATCCGTGTCCGGCCTTGTTCTCAGATGATAACATATGATTCGTGATTGTGAGAGCGGCGTCCTCGACAGTAAGCGAAGGGTCGAGATCGACGCCGAGCTTCTTAAGCTCCGTGAATAATTCTCCGAGGACGGGCGGCTCTATGTGGCATTCCGAAAGCGCCCCCGTCATCGAGAAGACCTCTTTAGGCGTCCCCTTCCCCACAATCCTTCCCCCGACGGCCATGAGATATACGGTGTCGGCGATGAGGGGAACCGTATTCATATTATGCGTCGAGAGTATTATGGCGGTTCCGTTCTCACGGTTTACGGAGTTCAGGAGTCTTATCATCTCCGTCCTGCACATGGGGTCTATATGCTCGAACGGCTCGTCGAGTATGAGAAGCTCGGGTTTTGTAACGAGAGCCCCCGCGAGCCCAACCTTCGTCTTTTCACCGCCGCTAAGATAATGCGGCACCTTGTCCTTTAAGTGCTCGATCTCTAGTTTCTTAAGCACGTCGTCGACGAGCTCTTCCGTCTTTTCCTTTGGATATCCGTAATTCCTCGGCGAGAACGATACGTCGTCCCACACCCTCGGGGCTATGATCTGAAGGTCCGGGTTCTGGAGCAGCGCTCCTATCCTCTCCCTCACCTTCTCGTAATCCTTCCCCGGGTCGACGCCCATAACGTTTATCTCTCCACTGGAGGCCTTGAGGAGCCCGAGGAGAAGTGAGAGGAGAGTGGATTTCCCGCTTCCGTTCGGGCCGAGCATGACGACGCGCTCCCCCTTCCTGACAGTGAAATCCTCCCCTTCGAAATGGAGCGAAGTCCCGTCCGGGTATCTGAAGCCGAGGTCCCTGACCCTTACGATCTCTTCCATGCTTCCGCTCCCCGTTTAGGATAAAGGCCGCCCGCAACTGATAAAACCAGCGCCAGCACGGCAGCGTAGAGGAAATATATTCCGAGGGTATCCAGCCCCGGCTTGAAATGAATCAAGAGCGCGAGCGCGAGTATCACTGCGCCGGTCAGGATCGCTCCTCCGTCGCAAACAAAGCTTCCCGCTCTCCCGTATCCGCCGGATAATTTTCCGTTGTATCCCCTCACCCTCATCACGCCGTAAAACTTCTCCGAGATGTCGAGCCCACGCACCAGCAAAAGCCCAATGCCGGACGAAAAATTCACCACGTTATGCACTATCCTTCCGCGTGAAATTCCTCCCCTGACCCGGAGCGCCTTGACGAGATTGTCCATGAGATCGAGCAGCACGAAGAGTGACCTGTACGTGAGGAAAAGCCCTTCCGCGATTATCTTCGGTAGAAACGGCCTCAGCGACGCGAACACCTCAGGATAAGGCGTCGTGACGATTACTATCACGGATGCTAGGGCCGCGGTGAGGGCCTTCAAAATTATGACCGCCGCGCCAATCCAGTCCCCGTTCCATCCGGCCGCCGCGAATATGACAGCGAATATAGCGGGGTATGCCGCGATCGTTATGACCCTCAGCGCCGGAAGGCCTGTTCTGAAAACGAGGGCCGCAAGCGTAATGTATGCCCCGAGAAGGAAATAGAAATTCCCCGACACGACGACAGAAGCTATCACGAGCCCCGCGAATACGAGCTTAGGCGGCGCTGACGCCCGGTGTAAAAAGCTCGCTCCGTGGTTTGCGTAGTAATCTATTGCCGAAACGTCCATGCGATTTCCTTACGTGCCTTTCGAAGCCACGAGGTCCGGCCTCACCCTGTAGAGGTACGATACGACGAGCCCCGTAACAGCAGCCTCGAGCGCCCATCCGAGGGGCGCCAGGAGGAAAATAGTCTTGACGAACCTCCCGAAATCGAGGCTTCCATGGTCGCCCGTGTGCGGTGCGGAGCCGCCGTCCGCGCCTGAAACGACCTCCTCCGTATGAAGCACCTCAGACGGGTTTGCGTGCGATACGTAAACTATACCGAGCATGATGGAAGTACTGAGAAAGAGGCTCATTACTACCGCGAGGGCGGAAGGCCATCCCGCCTGCCGCCTTGCCATAACAGCCCGTAGAGCCTGAAACAGATAATAGCCGAGCACGGCCTCCGCGCCGATTACGATCGTATTAAGCCCGACGACTGTGACCCCTCCGTGCCCGAACATCGATATTATGAGGTCGACTATAAAAACAGATATGAATGCGAGCGCCGGGCCGAGCAGTATGCCCGCGATTATGCTCAGGTTTATGTGATACGCGATAGGCACTATTTCGAGCGTCATGCCGGTTATCATCAGTGCCGACACTATGCCTATAAGGGGGAGCTTCCTCTTCACGTCCTCCGAGTTCACCCTCCGTATGGAGAGTGCGAGAAGAAGGGCCGTAACGACCCACCCCAGGGCGACTATCCATATCGGCAGAACGCCGTCCGGTATGTGCATGTGAGACATAGTTCAAATTCCCCTTATCATGCGCTGCATTCCCTGCACCTGCCGAAGAGCTGAAGGAAGTGGTTCCGTATTTCTATTCCGGTGTCCTTCGACAGCTTTTCGGATATTTTGTCGAGCGGGCATTCCGCGAACTCGATGACCTTGCTGCATTCGGTGCAGACGATCGGGTGCCTGTGTCCCTCGGGCGCGACGGCATAGCTGTGGCATCCGTCTTCGAGATGCACCTTCACGACGAGGCCGAGGTCTACCAGCGTTTCGAGCGACCTGTACACAGTCGCGAGCCCTGTTCCGGGCAGGAGGTCCTTCACCTTCTTATCTATAGTATTGATCGAAAGATAGGTCTCGCTCTCTTCCAGCACCTTGAAGACGGCAAGCCTCTGCGGCGTGCACTTCAGCCTTTTGGCGTGAAAAATACCCCTTACGCCGTCCTGACCCTTGGCAGACGTTTTGTTTTTCATATATTTATGTAACCCGCCTCTATATCAAATGAGAAAGATTCTCAATTGTATTCGTCAAACAGCAGGCTGTCAAATCCGGCCGCAGCCTGTCGGGCCTTCTTTGCCATGCTGCCGAATCTGACGTTCAAAAAAATCCCCTCTGGCGAAAACCCCCTAATTCGAGTATAATTAAATAACTTTTATAACTTGAGAGAACACTTAGTCACTATCCAAATACGGTTCCGCGTACAATTGTCGATATTTGATTGAGTTTTGTCCCTTGAGGGGAGAACTATAAATTGACAGAGGAAAGCTATATGAAGTTCGATAATTTAGGTTTATCCGAGGGCATGCTAAGCGCCCTCAAGCAAAAAGGATTCGAAATCCCTACCCGCATTCAGGAGCTGACGATACCCTGGATACTCGGGAACACGAAAGACCTCGTCGCGCAGGCGCAGACGGGCACCGGCAAGACGGCGGCGTTCGGCATACCGCTCATCGAGCTCCTTCAGGAAAACGCCGGCCACGTCCAGGCACTGATAATCACCCCTACGAGAGAGCTCGCGATTCAGGTCGCCGAAGAGATAAATTCGCTCAAGGGCGATAAGGAGCTTTCGATTGTGCCGATATACGGCGGTCAGGCGATGAGCCTTCAGTTAAGGAGCCTCCGGAAGGGTATCGACATCGTAGTCGGGACGCCGGGACGTATACTCGACCATCTCTGGAGCGGGGAGCTCTCCCTCGGAAAGCTCTCCTACTTCGTTCTCGACGAAGCCGACGAGATGCTCAACATGGGATTCATCGACGACGTGAAGGAGATATTCAGCCACACGCCGGAAGAGAAGAGAACGATGCTCTTCTCGGCGACGATGCCCCGCGAGATCATAGACATAGCCAAAAATCACATGCACGAGTACGACGAGCTCAAGGTCGAGGCCGAGCAGCTCACGGTAAGCCTGACAGACCAGATCTATTTCGAGGTGAACCACTCGGATAAGTTCGAGGCCCTCTGCCGGCTCATAGACATGGAAGAAGATTTCTACGGCCTAGTTTTCTGCAGGACAAAGTCCGACGCCGACAAAATCGCCAACAAGCTCTCCCGGCGCGGGTACGACGCCGGAGCGCTTCACGGCAACATGTCGCAGGCGCAAAGAGAGCGCATGCTGACGATGTTCAGGAAGAAGCGCATCAATATCCTCGTGGCGACCGACGTCGCGGCGAGAGGGCTCGACGTTCACGACCTGACCCACGTCATAAACTATGCGCTCCCGCAGGACCCGAGGGCCTACATCCACAGGATAGGAAGGACGGGCAGGGCGGGGAAGGAAGGGAACGCCATCACGTTCGTAACGCCCGAGGAATACAGGAAGCTCAAATTCATAAGCAAAGAGGCCAAGACGGATATCCGTAAGGCCAAGCTCCCCATGAAGTCAGATGTCGAGAGCGCGGGCAGGAAGCGTATACGGAGCGAGATCGACAAAATAATAAACACCCCGGCGCGTAACGGCTACCTCGAAATATCGAAGGAAATCCTGCAGGAGAAAAATGCCGAGGATGTAGTAGCGTCCCTCCTCCAGCATACTTTCGGACATATAGAGAAAAAGAGCGGCCGCGGCGGCGACTCCGGTGCGGTCATAGACGACAAGGGAACTACTCGCCTCTACGTCGCCCACGGAAAGCGCGACGGCCTTACGAAAAAGAAGCTCGTCAGTTACATAAAAGAAAGAAGCGGCATAAGCGACGACAACATATCCGACATCCAGATACTCGAAAAATTCTCGTTCATCACTATGCCGTTTCACGAGGCCGAGGTTTTGCTGGCCCTTTTCAAGGACAAGAAAGAAGGGTCGGGGCCGTTTATCACTATGGCGAAGAAGTCCCGCGGACGGGCCTGACGTCTTTTACCATCAGCAGGGCCTGGCCGGAGTATTTTATCGGCGGGTGCGGTACCACAGGCTCACGCATTGTCTCGTAAAATCCCCGGCGCCTGTATAATCTTACGGCGCCCTCGTTCTCCTCGAAGACTATTAGGCTTAACTGGGGGAGGCTGTATCGAGCCGCCTTCTCTTCCGCGATTTCGAGAAATTTCGTCCCTATACCCATCCCCCTGTACTCCGGAAAGAGAGCCATTCCGGATATGTAGTAGCTCCCGGGCTGCTCGAGCCTGCTGTAGGGAGCGAGCACAGGGTCGGTCTCTCCGCTCTCGCCGGGATCGTCCGTGCTGTCCATGGGGAATGAGACCATCATGCCGGCGATCTTTCCGCCGGACTCTGCGATAACGCAATTCCTGTAGCTGAACGGCGAGCTTTCGTCGGAATACCGTCTCTCCCCCGCGTCCAATGTATCTTCACCGGGCTTCGCGTACTTCGTCCATACGTAATCAGCCACGCCGTCGGACGCCATGCTGAAAAGCCTGGCTATAGTCCTGCTCTCGTCCCTTCCCGCAGGGCGGAATATTATTCTGTCTAAAATATCCCCGCTCATTAGCTCTTTCGTTAGGACGTACGCTTCAGTTCTTTATATCTGAAGCAATCTACCGTATGGTCGTTGACCAGCCCTGCCGCCTGCATGTAGGCGTAGCATATCGTCGAGCCCACGAAGCTGAATCCCCTTTTCCTGAGGTCTTTGCTCATGGCGTCCGATTCCGGCGAGGTCGCCTTTATTTCCTTCAGGCTTGCGGGTGAGTTGTATATCGTCTTGTGCCCGACGAACTGCCATATGTATTTATCGAACGCGCCGAATTCTTTCTGGACGTCGAGAAAGGCCTTTGCATTCTGCACCGCCGAATTCACCTTAAGCCTGTTTCTTATTATTCCGGGATTTTCGAGAAGCTCCTTTATTTTCTTCTCGCCGTAACGGGAGACTTTCACGGGGTCGAAGTTGTCGAAGGCCTCACGGTAGGAATCACGCCGCCTGAGTATCGTGATCCAGCTGAGCCCTGCCTGCGCCCCGTCGAGCACTATCATTTCGAAGTGCGTCCTGTCGTCGTGCACCGGCACGCCCCATTCCTTATCGTGGTAATCGATGTAAAGCGGGTCTTCCCCGGGCCATCCGCATCTTTTTTTCAAGGCTTCTCTCCTCCCGAATTATTCCGGGTCTCTGTGTACTGTTTCAGGGGAAAACGCCGGGAAGCATACGGCGACGTACTTCGCCCCTGCGGGCGTGCTGTATCTCACCCATTCCCTGGGGTAAGTTACGACAGCCTGCCCCGCCCCGACGTCCATGACGCCCCCTTCGTGCTCGACTCTTAGCGCCCCTTCGAGGACGACCGTAATCTCCTGGAACTCGGGCCTCTGCCCCGGCTCAAGCCAGCCCGCGGGCGACGTCATCCTCGCGACGCTCACCCCCGCGTCGCCCGAGCTGACCCTCCCCGCGAACTCCTCTATTATCTTGGGCTTGTTCCCCGCCGCCTCGATTATTGACGGTCTCTCGATCAATTTCGGCATCGGGCTTCTCCGGTATGTATTAATTGAGTTTTAAAGCTCAGTACTGAATATAAATAAGGCGCTCATTCATGGCAAGGAGACAGGCGGCATAAAAGTTAGCGTTGCCTTTGAGCGCGGAGAATTTAAACTTTAAATCGAGTGATACCTCGAATCCTGATTGTGCGGAATCTCGGTTAACGAAGGATATCTGTCATGAGAAAAATCATCGGCTTCGTTTTCATCCTGGGGCTTGTCGCTTTGGCGGCTGGAGGTCATTCGTATGCGAACGGGTCTCCCCAGTGGGTGACAGGCAGCGTCGTGTCCATAGTCGAAAGCGGCGGCGCGGGCCTTCTCAGCCTGAGCCTGCCGGGAGGCGAGCTGCTCAGCGTCCCGTCGAGTCCGAGCCTTCTGGAAGGCGTTCAGATCGGCGACGTAGTCACCGTGCAGATAATCGAGGGTGAAGCCCGGATTCTCCGTATAGCTGAAAAAAGAGCCCCTTCGACCCCCGCGCCGCAAAAAAAGGACAGCGGTGTCCAGTGGGTCCCGGGCGAGGTTATATCTATTCAGGAGGGCCCGACGGACAGCCTCCTCAGCGTAAAAATGTCTGACGGCACTGTTTTCAACGTCGCGGCGTCCAACGACAAGATCACGGGAATAAAGGTAGGCGACCACGTAATCGCCAAGGTCTTTCAGGGATGGGCCCAGTCGGTCACAAAAAAGTAGAGGCCGGGCGGGCGTCACGGGCACATCGCCATTTCCCTTCTATCCTGGGTACGAAAGTCCCCCTGTTGAAGCGGACCGGAGCATTGTGTAAAATCGATGGAGCGGGAAAGAGGATGATCGTAAAAACAGGTTCCGAAGAAGCTAAACTGCCTGATTTCTTTATAGTCGGGGCCGCCAGGAGCGCTACGACTTCTCTCTTTTACTACCTGAAAAACTACGACGAGATTTACATGCCGGCGAGAAAGGAGCCCTGGTTTTTCAGCTACGCCGATAATCCGCCAAATTATTCGAGTCCCGGGGCCTACGACGTCGTTTACAAGCTCGAAGACTATATCGCCCTCTTCAAGTCCGGCCGCAATGATCAGA
Organism: uncultured Spirochaetia bacterium; assembly: GCA_964618635.1. Classification (GTDB taxonomy): domain Bacteria; phylum Desulfobacterota_D; class UBA1144; order Nemesobacterales; family UBA2774; genus JADLGH01. Next base: position 77,974 of record CAZUDM010000004.1, on the reverse strand, counting down.
TAATGGGAGAGGCCTCGCCCTCCTACCTCTTCACCTACGACACTGCCATAAGGAATTTAAAGAACGTATACGGAGAGCTTTATAAGAAGCTGAAGATAATAATAATTCTGAGGAACCCGGTAGAAAGGGCCTACTCGCATTTCATGCTGCATAAGAGGGGTTATAAGGAGCCTCTCGATTTCGGGAAGGCTATCGTGCCGGAAACGATTGCGGCGAGGCGCCGCGATAACTGGGACATATTTTACGACTACATCAGCTGCGGATTATATTACGCGCAGGTAAAGGCCTATATGGAGGAGTTTCCGCAGGTAAAGGTGCTTCTTTACGAAGACCTTGCCGAAGACCCCGGAAAGACGCTCAAAGAAATCTGTGAGTTTCTCTCAGTCGATTTCAGGGAAGACGTGAAGCTCGAGAGATTAAACAAGTCGGGTGTTCCGAAATTCGGGTTACTCAACGAGCTTATAAATAAATCGTCCCTGTTTAAGAATATTCTCATGGCCGTTATTCCCGAGCCCGTCAGAAAACGGATGAAACATAAAGCCTACAAGGTGAATATGAAGCAGGTCGGAATGAGCCCGGAGCACAGGGAATTTTTATATCCGTTCTACGCCGGTGACATCGAGAACCTCTCCCGGCTTCTGAAGAGAGACCTCTCCATCTGGCGGAGACTCTGAGTATTAACGGCTCTCCTTATGGCGTGCTATTCAGTGCCGCCATTAATCTGAATCCTTTTCCCCCAATTCGAATCTTAAATAAGTAGAGGGCGTGGGAATCGCCCATAAAAGCACATCCTATACCACCATCCTCCTAGAGGGAAGAAGCCCTTGCAGTTTAAGGGCTTCTTTTTTTAAACGATCTCCCTTAAAACTTCCCTGGCTATGATAACCCTCTGTATCTCGGACGTTCCCTCGTATATCTCCGTAATCTTCGCGTCCCTGAAAAACCGCTCCACGGGATAATCGACCGTATACCCATAACCGCCGTGTATCTGAATAGCTTTGGTCGTAACCCACATGGCCGTTTCCGCCGCGAACACTTTCGCCATTGCGGATTCCTTGGAATAGTTCATGTGTTTGTCTTTCATAACGGCTGCCTGGAGGGTCAGAAGGCGGGCCGCCTCCAGCCGCGTGGCCATGTCTGCGATCATGAACTGAAGCCCCTGGAACGACGAAATAGTCGTGCCGAATGCCTGCCGCGTCTTCGAGTACCTCACAGCCTCTTCGAGTGCTTCCCGGGCAATGCCGACGGCCTGCGTCGCGACGCCTATCCTCCCGCCGTCGAGCGTTGCCATCGCGATCTTGAACCCGTCCCCTTCCTGTCCGATCATAGCGGACCTCGGTACCTTGCAGTCCTCGAAGTATATTTGCGCCGTGCTCGTGGCCTTTATCCCGAGCTTGTGCTCCAGCTTGCCGATCTTGACCCCGGGCGTATCCATGTCGATTATGAATGCGGATATGCCGTAGTGCCTCTTGGAAGGATCGGTAATCGCTATCAGCACCATCACGTCGGCCTCGGCCCCGTTCGTAATCCACGCCTTTGTCCCGTTTATCACGTAGGAATTATTCTGCCTTAGCGCGACTGTCCTCATGCCTGCGGGGTCCGAGCCCGCATCCGGCTCGCTCAGCGCGAAGCATCCGAGTTTCGCCCCGCTCGCGAGGTCGGGAAGATAAGCCTTCTTCTGCTCCTCCGAGCCGAACGCCAATATCGGGCTGCAGACGAGGGAATTATTAACCGACATGATAATCCCCGTCGAGGCGCAGGCGGCGCATATCTCCTCGAGGGCGGTTACGTATGACACGCAGCCGAGTCCGCTCCCGCCGTATTCCTCGGGCACCATCATGCCCATGAACCCGAGCTCGCCGAGCTTGTCCACGAGCCCCTTCGGAAACTTTCCTTCCCTGTCGTTTATAGCGGCCATGGGCCGGACTTCCCTGACTGCGAAATCCCTGGCCGTCTTTTGAATAAGCTCCTGTTCTTCAGTCAATGTAAGAATGGGCATTATAAACACCTCCCTCGTCGTTTGCCTACCGAGCGCTCGCTCGGTTTAAATACTATATCCATCCAAACTTCGTGTCAAACATTTTTTTAACCGAGGGCTTTCATTATGAGGTCTGTCTGCAGCTTGGTGTACTGTTTGAGAGTGAAATCCTTTCTGAGGGCCCAGCGTCTGAAAGCCCACATCTGCCCCTCGACCATTATATTATGCGCCAGAAGACGGGCGGTTTCCTCGTTTATATTAAAAACCTTTTCCCTGATGCCCTGAGTGATTATGCCCTCGAAGATAGCCACGAGGTCGTTCTCGGCGTGAAGGACGTATTTCCTCTCCTCCTTGTTGAGAGACTTCGTCTCCTGGTAAAGAAGGAGCGTATAGTCCTCGATCTCGTCGATTATCGTAAAGTAGTCGCGTATGGCGTTTCTGAGGTTCTCGCCCGGGTCTTTCTTTCCCGTGAGGGTGCTCTGGAGCTTGTCGCTCACGCTCTTGGATATGTGGTCGCAGACTAAAAAGAGTATGTCTTCCTTCGTCCTGATGTAATCGTAGAGCGTGCCCATGCTCATACCGAATTCGCGGGCTATTTCGCGGACTGTAGTCTTGTGGAATCCCTTCTGGACGAAGAGCTCGACGGCGGCGTTCACGAGCTCCTGCCTTCTTACGTTAATGAGCTCCTTGTCCTTGATGTTTGACGCTATGCTGGTCTTGGGGTCGGCCATGCGGGATCATCCCCCGTTTCTCTCTGATTCATGATACGCGGCATACGCGATGAATCAATATACTAACACAAAGAGAAGGGTTCTCACGTCTTCACGGGACCGGGTATTTCTATCTCCGGGCGGATGCCGCCGCTATTTCCGCGGCCGGGATTCCGCCCGCCGGATTTCGTTACTGGCCGTCGCTGAACGTGCAGTCGTCGAGCCCCTCGCCGAGGGCCTTGCAGCTCTCCGGGTCCGAGGTCAAATCGCATACAGTGGAGTAATAATTACACGAGCTGTGGTTTATCGCTATCTGGTGAAAATCCAGCGGGTCAGTGACCGGCGCACCGAACGTAATGGGGTATCCTGTATCGACGTGAATGTATGAAAGCTCCGTCGGCGGCAGCGTCGGAACGACGTCGTTCGTGTTGTAAACCCTCCAGCTGTCTATACCGTACCCTTCGTAGAGGTTCTTGAAATCGGCATTCCCGGCCCTCGGCCCCGCAAAGTTGTACATGACCGGGTTTTTAAAATCCGTGTTTTCTATGATGTCAGGTATCGCCAGGACGGCCAGCGCCGCCCCGAGGCTGTGGCCCGTCACATAAACGTTATTGTAATTTCCCGACTCGGCTGCGCTGGAAATCGCCTCGGTAACTGACAGCGTGTTATATATGTCGGTAAATCCCTTTTCCGTCTTCCCGCCGTATGTGTAGTCCACGAGCGGGTAATCGGCGTCGCTTATCCACTCGTCTATCGTCTTGGTCCCCCTGAATACCATGTAAATGTTGGAGCCGCTCGTCGCGACGAACGCTATAGGCACCTCCACGGGCAGCGACTCCCCGAGGAAGCCTTCGGGCGTGAGGAGTATCTGATGCAGCTCATAGGGCGCGGGGAGCGTGAAGGACTGCCCGTTGTTATTGTCTATCAGCATCTGGTATGCCTGGAGACTCAGATACATAAGCTCGGCGGCGGTCTCGGCGTTAAATTCGTTGTCCCCCGGCTCCTCCGGTCCCGGCTCTTCAGGGCCGGGCTCTTCAGGCCCTGGAGCTTCCGGTCCCGTCAGCACGTTCTCCCCGTCGCATGCAAGCGCGAATCCGCACGCGAAAATCAGTAAAAGGATCATATACGGGAATTTCGATATGGTTTTCTTGTTCATTGATGAGTTCCTCCGGACACTTTGGTGGTAAAGAATTGTATTGATTAATTATAACCGTGATTTTTTCCCTCTATGCCCATGTTTTAACGAGCCGGAGGTTTTTCTTGCAGCATGTAGACCCGGAACGTATAACAGAAACGGATGGACTGGAATAGATGGCCCCGTCCTCATTTCTTTTTGAGGGCTGCCCATTCGAGGAGCGCGTCGAGCGCGGGGCAAAGGGCCTGTCCCCATTCCGTCAGCCTGTATTCGACCTTCGGCGGCACCTGCGGATAGACAGTGCGTGACACTATGCCGTCACGCTCCAGCTCGCGGAGCTGCTGTATGAGCATCTTCTGCGAAACGGCAGGAATAGCACGCTCGAGCTCCGAGAATCGGAGCACCCCTCTCGCGAACAGGTGAAATATGATCACCATCTTCCAGCGGCCCTCGAGAAGGCGGAGCGCCCCCTCTACGCCGCTCGCGGCCATGTCGGGAGTAACGTCTTCAAGCTTACCTGTGGGTGAGTACCCTACTTTTCTGTCAGTTCTTGCCATTTCGATAGTTTAAGCTACCATCAAAATTATCCCAGCTCAAAGCAATTTAAAGGGGACACAAATGATCAATTTACCGGCTAATCTCGACGAATTTTTCGCGGCGCATAACGCGCACGATGCGGACCGGCTCCTCTCCCGCTTCGCTCCGAACGCCACGGTCAGGGACGAGGGAGAAAACATCACGGGCCATGCTGCCATATGTGCCTGGATAGAAAGAACCAGCGCCAAATACGGGGCGACGGCTGAGCCGCTCGAATACCGCTTGGAAAACGGCCGGGCTATAGTCGTCGCGCGCGTCTCTGGCAATTTCCCCGGAAGCCCGGTCGATCTCACCTTCCGTTTCGGTCTTGACGGCGACGGCCGCATAAATTCTCTGGAAATCGGTCTGTGACGGGGCTGCGTGCTATTTAAATGGATTTAAAGTGTTCAGCTCTGTCAGGGTTTCTACGAGCTTCGGCTTTTCGACGAAGAGCCTGTACTGCATCAGCTTCAGGACGGACGATAAATCCTTCCATTCCGACATGAAGGATTCGTCTCCGGTGACGAGCTCCTTCGCTTCCTTTATGCTCTCGTGGAAATAGTCGGAAAGCGTCTTCCGGGCCATCTCGTCTTCGAGGGATTCTATTATCTTCGGGAGCTCGTCCCTGTCGAGCCATACGCCGTGACAGGTGCGGCAGTAATTTATCTCTACTCCCGTATCCCCGTATTCGAGGCTCGCGGTTGCGGTGCCGCATGTGGGGCAATCGACGCCCTCCCTGTTCGACCTGAATTTTTCCGGGTGTTTCCATATCTCGAAATCGAGCCAGTTGAGGTTGGGGTCCGCCTCTTCCTTCGCCTCTTCGAGCTCTCCCCTTTCGAGCCATACGCCCTTACACGACCCGCACTCGTCGACTTCTATCGACCCGAGCACCTTCGTCTTAAGCTCAGCACCGCACCTTGGACATTTTTTCACGGCTAATCTCCTTGAACTCAGAGTACTTCGACGTTTACGACACGGCTACCCATGAAATAGAGGAACACGCAGTCGTACGTGAGGCCGTCCTTCGCCTGGCAGCTGTAGATCCACTTCTCATCGTAGCGCGCCTTGACGGGCGTAGTATCCTTCCGCCAGGGCTCGCCTATCTCGGCAACGACCTCTTCCTTCGACATGCCCTTGTAGTCCTTCCCGGCTTCTATAGATTTCATGACCTCGTTCCCGCTCGATTTCGACCCCTGGGCGACTACTATCGGCGCGTCTCCCGCAAAGGAGCTCAGGGAGAATATAGTCATTACCATTCCGAGCACAAAGGAGAGAAATAGCGGCCTCCGGAGCAAATTATCTAATCGCGGCATATGGGTGAACCTCTGTCGTCATGTTTGGGATGCTTCCGACCTTAATTATATTCCAGAAATTGCCGGCCGCCGAGGGGTTTCTTTTACTCGAACTCGAATCCGAGCCCGTCGTCCTTCGCGGTTATCCTCACGCTCCCGCCCGACGCCAGCTTCCCGAAAAGAATCTCCTGCGTCAGCTTCTGCGTTATCTCGTTGTCGATGAACCTCTGTATCGGCCTCGCCCCCAGGAGCTTGTCGTAGCCCTTCTCTGCTATAAAGGCCCTTGCTTCCGGCGTAAGCTCGACTGACACCTTCTTGACCTTCAGCCTATCGGCGAGCTGCCCTACCATCTTGTCGACTATCTTCTCGACGACTTCTCTGCTGAGCGAGCTGAAATGGAGAACGGCGTTCAGCCTGTTCCTGAACTCGGGGCTGAAATACCTCTCTATGGCCTGGACGCTCTTGTCTTCGAACTCGTCCTTCTCGAAGCCGAGGGTCCTCTGGCTGCTCTCCCGTGAGCCCGTGTTCGTCGTCAGTATCAGCACAATCTGTCTGAAATCGACCTTCCTTCCGTTGGAATCCGTGAGAGTCGCGTGGTCCATAACCTGGAGCAGCACATTATATATATCCTCGTGCGCCTTCTCTATCTCGTCGAGGAGAAGGACAGCATGCGGGTTCTTGTGAACGGCCTCGGTGAGCTGCCCGCCCTCGTCGTATCCGACGTATCCCGGGGGCGACCCTATGAGCCTCGACACAGTATGCTTCTCCATGTATTCGCTCATGTCGAACCGTATGAACCCGATGCCGAGCGCCTCGGCGAGCTGCTTTGCGAGCTCCGTCTTTCCGACGCCGGTCGGCCCCGCGAACATGAAATTGCCGACAGGCTTGTCCGGCTCGCTGAGGCCCGAGCGCGACATCTGTATCGCCGTCACGAGCTTCTCCACCGCCTCGTCCTGCCCGAATATAACCTTCTTCAGGTCCGAAGCCAGCGTCATGAGCCTGTGCCTGTCGTCCACCTTCACCGTCCGGCTCGGCACCTTCGCTATCTTCGATACGAGCGCCTCTATGTCCTTCACCGTAACCTGCTTAACGCCCGTGTCGTAGCTCCTTAGCTTCACAGCCGCCCCGGCCTCGTCTATGAGGTCGATAGCCTTGTCCGGGAGCCTCCTGTCGTTCATGTACTTCGCCGAAAGCTCGACTGCCGCCTTTAACGCAGGCGTCGAATACCTCACGCCGTGAAACTCCTCGTAATGCTTTTTCAGCCCGTGAAGGATCTTGACGCATTCCTCTTCGCTCGGCTCGTAAACGTCTATCCTCTGGAACCTCCGTGCGAGGGCGTGGTCCTTCTCGAAAACGCTCCTGTATTCCTTGAGCGTCGTCGTCCCGATGCACCTTATCTCGCCGTTAGAGAGCGCGGGCTTGAGCATGTTCGACGCGTCGAGCGTCCCCCCGGAAACGGCGCCTGCTCCTATTACGGTATGTATTTCGTCTATGAAGAGGACTTTCTTATCGTCCCCCTTCACGCTGTCTATTATGGACTTCAGCCTCTCCTCGAAATCCCCCCTGTAGCGGGTCCCGGCAGTGAGCGAGCCCATGTCGAGGGCGTATATGGCGGTGTTTTCGAGCGCCTTCGGTACTTCATTTCTGGCGATTCGGAGGGCAAGCCCCTCGGCTATGGCCGTCTTCCCGACACCGGCGTCGCCGACGAATATAGGGTTATTCTTACGCCTCCGGGCGAGTATGTGTATCGTCCGGTCTATCTCCGACTCGCGGCCGATGAGAGGGTCGAGCTTCCCGTCGCGCGCCTTTTTTACGAGGTTAGTGCAGAATTCCGAAAGCGGGTCCTTCGCCCCTTCCTGCGCCTGCGTGTCCGTCTTCGCTATGCTGGTCGATTTTTCCTGCGGGCTGTGCCCCGTCCCGCCGTGCGAGATGTATCTCACGAGGTCGTACCTGTTCACGCCCTGCTCGTTCAGAAGATACACGGCGTGAGACTCGTCCACCCTGAACATGGCGACGAGTATATTCCCCCCGTCTATCTGCTGCTTGTCGGCGGACTCGGCGTGCATGGCGGCGAGCCTGAGGACGTAATGGCTCCCCGCGGAATACTGGGGCTCCGGGAGATATTCGGAATCTACCGGGGGCATGTTCTCGTCGATAAAGTCCTCGAGGCTCGTTCTCAGCCGCTCGAGGTCAACCCCGCATCCCGTAAGAACCTCCGCAGCGTCGTGGTCGTATGTCAGCTCCAGCAGTATATGCTCGAGCGTGATGAATTCGTGCCGCCTTTCCTTCGCCTGCTCGTAAGACCTTTTAAGTGTTTCCTGAAGCTCCCTGGAAAGTGTCATTAATATTCGCCTCCGCCTTCCACTTCCAATATACATTTTAACGGGTGCTCGTACTCCTTCGCCAGCTTGTCCACCTGCGCTATCTTGGTGGTAGCCACGTCATAAGTATAAACGCCCACCGTGCTTCTGCCCGAAGTATGCGCTTCGAGCATTATTCTCGTCGATTCCTCCTGTCCCTTGTAGAAAATCCTCATTAGCACCCACACCACAAACTCCCTCGGCGTATAATCGTCGTTTAGGAGCACTATCCTGTACATGTCGGGCCGTTTGAGCTTCGCCCGTCTTTCTGTAAGAAGCTCCCCCTCGCGGTCGCTTCGTTTGATATTCCTTTCAGCCATTTCGTCCGTCTCTCGCCGGCGCGTTTTCAAATGCTCCCGCCACTTCTCGCATCGCGGAGCCGTATCTTCTGAAAAATTTAATCATCCCGTCTTCGCTTTTCTACTCCCCGTGTAAATATTTTAGCGGCGACTGCTGATTGTACTGCTCGATGAGGCCTTCCGTATATCCGCGCTCACGGTCGAGGAACTTACCGATTGCGCGGCCGGCGGCTTCGTTCAGAATCAGGTGCGAGCTATACGTGGGAACTGCCCCGAAGCCCCGGAGGAACTTGTGCTCACCTTGAGCACCGGCCTCGAAAATGTCGATTCCGTTATTTATAGAATAATCTATCAAGCTGTAGAAACAACACTCGAAATGGAGGTTGCTGTAGGGCTCGACAGTTCCCCAGTAGCGCCCGAAAAGCCTGTTGTTCTTGACCACGTTGAAGCTCCCGCCTACCCACCTTCCGCCGCCCCTTGCCATCACCAGTACCAGTCGGTGCCTGTACTTCTCAAGCATTAGATCGAAAAACTCCCTGTTGAGATACGCGCTCCCCCATTTCCTCGAATGAGTGTCCATGTAAAAGTCCCATATCGCATCGATATGCTCTTCCTTTATGTCGTCCTTCTCGACGATCCTTATTTCGAGGCCGGCTTCTTCGAGAGACCTCCTCTCCTTTTTTATCTGCTTTCTCCTTGCCGAGCGAAGGTCCGAAAGAAAATCGTCGAAGCTCCCGTAGCCTCTGTTTTTCCAGTGGTATTGATGCGTAAGCCGCATAAGGAACCCGAGCCTCTCCAAAAGCGAGCACTCCCTTTCCGTCAGAAAAAGCACATGCACAGATGAGCACTTCTCTCTTACTGAAAGCTCCACGAGCCCCCTCGCCAGGATACCGGCACACTCCTCGAACGGGTATTCGGGATGAACCGATATACGCGTGCCCGTAGCCGGGGTAAAGGGAATCGCGGCGACGAGCTTGGGATAGTATCTCAGGCGCGCGTTCTCGAACGCCCTCGCCCATTCCCAGTCGAATATGTACTCGCCGTAGGAGTCGAGTCTTATGTAAGCGGCTACCGCGCCCGCCACCCTATCCCCGTCCCTCAAAACCAGGTATCTCGGTATCCAGGTCGTGTGCGGCCCGACGCATCCCGAAATCTCCATCGATTCCAGAAACTCGTATTCGAGGAACGGGTTCTCCCTGTCGATGAGCGCATTATACTCCTCCCTGTCGAGGGCTGAAATAGAATCGTATACCGAAAGCGTGTACTCTCTCTCCATACATTTGTCCGCTTTGCTCAAGGGTGATTTCCCGAACAAAATTAGTATAGCACCTGCGGCGCCCCACGCTCGGAAATAAGGCCCGGCGAAGACACTCTCACGCCTCACGCACTTATTGACAAGGGAAGACCGAAGGTGGGATAATGGTAATCATCCGCGTTAAAAGTTCCTTTTCGAGGCCGAAGATGTGTAAACACGTATCCGCGCCGCTTATACTCGCGCTTTTTCTGGCGCTCTCGTATTTCTTCGTCCCCGGTTTACACCCCGCCTCGCCCCGGGCGTTCGCGCAGACCGCCCCGGGCAAGGCCGACGTCTTCTTCAGGCTTAACGAATTCGCCTTCGGCCCCGGCGAAGAAAACGCCTTGAAAGAGATAGCCGCGAACCTGAAGAATAATCCGGGAACGGTTCTCGTAATCGAAGGCTACTCCGACGTTACAGGCGACGACGAGTACAACCTCAACCTCTCCCGGCGGCGGGCCGAGGCCGTGAGGCAATTCTACGTATCGCAGGGCGTGGAGCCGGGACGAATAACGGTAAGCGGCAAGGGAAAAACGGACAGGTTCGCGTCGGGCGACGACGAAAGCTCTCTCAGGCTTAACAGGAGGGTTACTATAAAGCTCGAATCCGGCTCCGCGCCTCAGTCCGCTCCCGCGCCTGCCCCCGCCGCCGCGGCACCGGCTCCCCCGCCCGAGCCCGGGCCGGAATCCGCCCCGAGCGAAGAGATAATAGACGCAATAACTGTAGAAGAAACGGAGCCCGTCTCCGAACCTTCTCCCGCCCCCGAGACCCTTTCTGAAACCGTATCCGAGCCCGGCGTCATCAGCCCGGCGGTCTCCGAGATTATAGGGACAAACATGCGGCGTCTGGCGGCCGGCAGGATAGTGTTCGACACCCCGAGAGAAATGAGCGTCGGGGAGTCCTATCCCATAGAGGCGGCCGTCACCCATAAATTCCTGAAAGACCTCTCCCGGAGCCTCGGCGCAGCGGGCGGCGAGAACGGGAACCTCAGGCTCGGCGACAACATCACGCTCCACCTCAAAGGAAACGGCTTCGACATCTCTCCCGTAGCGGATTCCGCGACAGGGGCGGAGCAGGAATTCCCCATCGACGACTCCGAAGACACGAAGGTCATAGAGGAAGACAGCACCGCAAGCTGGGAATGGAGCGTAAAACCCGAAAAGAGCGGATTTCAGACCCTTCTCCTTACCGTCGAGGTGGCAGTGGAAGACGAGCACTTCACGGAAGTGCTGACGGAATACCCGGTTTTCGAAAAGGTCGTTCAGGTAAAGCCCAGCTTCTTTCACTCGCTCTCGAAGAGCTACCTCCTGATGGCCGTGACAATCGTAATAGCCGTCGCCGTCGTGGGCTGGATATTGATAAAAAAGCTCAGGCTCGGCTGACGCGCGGGGAGGAGGGGAGATGAAGTGGCTCCGAAACATACTTGGTGGTGAAAAGGGCAACGTTGGCGGCATAGACCACGTGGCCATAATAGTTACCGACATGGACAGGGCCCTCGGATTTTATTCCGGCGTTCTCGGTCTCGAAATTATACGGGACGGCCGCCCCGAAGGCGGCGAAAAGAAAACCTTTCTCGGAAGCAAAGGCAGCGTATTCCTCGCGGTGACGGAAGATAAAAACCGCTCCGACGGAGGGCCCGTCAACCACATCGCGTTCAGGGTGGACTACGTTCCGGCCGTAGCCCAAAGGTTAAAAGATGCCGGAATCGCCTTCATCGAAGAGAAAACCGGCCCTGACGGGAAGCCGACGGCATATCACTTTCTCGACCCGGACGGCCTTGAGCTGGAGATATGCGCGTCTGCACCCAATGAGGTGCCGCAGTATTAAAATTACCCGGAAGAAAGGTTTTGCAGTATATACTTAACCCATGTAAAATAATTATTAATCTCTCGGTAATAAACTGAAAATGTCTATTTTAAAGAGAAAGAAGCTCGACAAACGAAGCGCCGAAATAGAGAGCTATGCTCTGCCCGTAAGGTTCGGGCCGGAAATGCGCATCCTCATAATAGGCGGCGGCATAGCGGGGCTCACACTCGCCGGGCTCCTCCAGCAGAGGGGGTTTAAGCCGCGCATCGTCGAGCGGATACCGGAATACGGCAAGGTCGGCTACATCATAGTCCTCTGGCCGTCCGGGAGCCGCGTCCTCAAAGGGCTCGGCCTTTACAGAGACCTTGTCGAAACGGGCCTTCCCTTTTCAACCTACAACGTCTGGGACGAAAAGGGCGAGATGCTGAAGTCCTACTCCGTCGACGAAGTATCCGAAAAATACGGGCCCATGATAAGCATATACAGGTCCGAGCTTATAAACATTCTCAGGAAAAACATAAATCCCGAAAACATCACGATGGGCCTCAGCGTCGAGAAGATTCATCAAACGCCGGACGAAGCCATAGTCACGTTCAGCGACGGGACACAGGAATCCTTCGACCTCGTCGTAGGGTGCGACGGCGTCCGCTCCAGAACGAGGAGCCTCGTATTCGGCGACGTCCCCCTTTCCTACAGCGGGATGACAGGCTGGAGCTTCTGGCTCAAGTCCGGGATCGCGAAATCGGCTCACATAGCCGAGTACTGGGGCACCGGAAAATTCCTCGGTATCTGGCCGACGAGAAACAGGCTGTCCGTGTTCACGAGCATAAGAAGTCCCAAGGGCACGCCCGACCCTGTCGAAAGCCGCCTGGAGCGCATAAGGAAGCATTTCAGCGACTTCGGCGGCGTCGTTCCCGAAATACTCGCCGGGCTCGAAGACCCGACGGAAATATTCCACGACGAGTACTGCGACCTCCGCATGGACGAATGGTACAAGGGGCGCGTCGTCCTCGTCGGCGATTCCGCCCACGCCGTGCTTCCGACCGCCGGGGGCGGGGTGGCGATGGCCATAGAGTCGGCCGCGGTCCTGGCGGACGAGCTCACGAGGGCGGATTCCAAATATATCTCGCAGGCGCTCGAAGGCTACGTTTCCAGGCGTCGCCCCCGCGTCAACAAGGTGCAGGACCAGTCGCGTATGATGGGCAAGGTTGCCTTCGCCGACAGCCGCGTCTTATCGGTCCTGAGAAATTTAGTAATGCGTTTTTACTCGAGCCGCCTCCATCTCAAATACTGGGACGATCTCCTCAAGGAACCCATATAGCAAGGCGCCGGATTTTCTCCCCTTCTTCTCCACTGCCGACATTGTTCTGAAACGCGGAAAAGTAATTCGTCAGTTATAATTTCTAATGGCATTCAGGGTCCAATGAGTATACTTTTAATCCATACGCGGATCGGGCACGAAGGCGCGTCTTCAAGCGATTATCACGGACGGCGCGGTGTGCTCCCGGCTATTTTTAACAATCGAATATGAAAACCGGAGGTATCCAGGCCATGTCCAGGCTGGCAAGAATATTCGTTTTATCCCTCGTCTTCTCTTTAATCTTTATGGGCCAGGCTATGCAAGCCGGCGCGCAGGAGATGGGGTTCAATTCGCTCTCCCCGCTCGTCAAAAAGCTGAGTCCTTCCGTAGTCAACATTAGCACCACGAACGTCTCCAGGGGAAGAACCTTTTCCTACGAATCCCCGTTCAAGGGCCGCGAGAACGATCCCTTCAACGAATTTTTCGATAAATTTTTCGGAGAACAACCCGAAAGGGAATTCAGGGGTAGGGGCCTCGGCTCTGGATTCATATTCAGCGAGGACGGATACATAATCACGAACAACCACGTCGTCGAAAAGGCCACCGACATAAAAGTGATTCTCCAGAACGGCGACATCTACAGCGCGGAAGTCATAGGCACCGACCCTAAAACGGACCTGGCCCTCCTGAAGATAGAACCCAAGGAGAAGCTTCCTGCCGTCAAGTTCGGCAATTCCGGCAATCTCGAAATAGGCGACTGGGTGCTCGCGATAGGTAACCCCTTCGGGCTCGGGCATACGGTCACGGCCGGAATAATCAGCGCAAAGGGCAGGTCCCTCGGCCTCGGCTCCTACGACGACTTCATACAGACGGACGCCGCGATCAACCCGGGCAACAGCGGAGGCCCTCTCTTTAATTTCCAGGGCGAGGTCATCGGCGTAAACACCGCGATCATAGCGGGGGGCCAGGGCATAGGCTTTGCCATACCGGTCAACATGGCCAAAGACGTCATCGCACAGCTTCGCAGCAGCGGCAAGGTTGTCAGGGGCTGGATTGGGGTCTACGTTCAGGAGGTCACCCCCGAGATAGCCGAAAGCATAAATTTAAAGGAGCCCAAAGGCGCGCTCGTCGCGGACGTCGCCCCTGACGGCCCGGCGGACAAGGCCGGGCTTCAGAGAGGGGACGTCATAGTGGAGTTTAACGGCAGCAGCATACAAAACATGCCCGAGCTCCCGAAATCCGTCGCGGCGAACCGCCCCGGAACGAAGTCGGAAATGAAGGTAATCAGGAACGGCCAGGTGAAGACCCTCAACATAGAGCTCGGCCAGCTCCCTGAAGAGGTCGCCCAGGAGTCGAGAAGGGTAAGGGGCAAGGCGGTAGAGGAGGACCTCGGGCTCGTCGTCCAGGAGATAACCCCCGAAGTCCAGAGCACGTTCGGCACGGGGAGGTCCGAGGGCGTCGTGATTACCAATGTCCAGCCCGGAAGCGTCGCGGCCAATTCCGGACTTGCGCCCGGCGACGTGATCCTCGAAATAAACAAGAAGAAAATCTCCAACCTCGACGGTTACGGCAAGTCCATGGATTCCGCCAAGCCCGGTCAGAATATACTCTTCCTCGTTCAGCGGGGCTCGAACACCATTTACGTCGCCTTAAAGCCGGAGGGGAAGAATGACAAGGGCTGAGAGGCTAGCCGAGCTCGGCATAGAGATACCTGACGTTACGGCGCCCCTGGGCTCATACAAGCCCGCGTGCGTCACGGGCAGCCTCCTCTTCGTATCCGGCCAGCTCCCGCTCTCCGGCGGAAAGCTCGTCTTCGAAGGCAAGGTCGGGGCCGACGTCTCCCCTGAAGACGCCGCGCTGGCGGCGAGGCAGTCGGCCATAAACGTCCTCGCTGCGGTGAAAAAGGAGCTCGGCACCCTCGACAACGTTAAGAAAATAGTGAAGGTTACTGGCTACGTCGCGTCCGCCCCCGGCTTTACGGGCCAGGCGGGCGTGCTCAACGGCGCGTCCAATCTATTTTTCGACGTATTCGGCGAGGAGGGCCGCCACGCGCGCGCGGCGGTAGGAGTCGCCGAGCTGCCGTTAAACGCCCCGGTCGAGGTGGAGATCGTGGCCGAGATATTATGACCGTGGGGCGCGGGGATAAGTTCCGGTAAACTAATTCTTCCCATGCCCCGGCCGACAGTCTGCCTTTATACCGATCACCCGTCGGAATCGCTCGACGTAAAAGCGGTAGCCGCCTCGCTCACCGGGTACGGCGTCCGCACGGAAAACCGCGGGAACCTCTTCGAATACCTGGGTGTAAACGGCGAAGCCCTCAACGAAGCCGCCCTCCGGCTCGCTTCGGCCCGTGTCTCCGACATCGAATCGCCCCTCGACGAAATCCGTCCCGCAGGTCAGTCGGATGTCGCTTCGGAGATGAGAGTCCTTACAGGGGAAGAAAAGGGGAGGGGTGTCCTCTCCCTCTACGATGGCCTCTGGGTCCAGAGGGTCCTCAGAAAGCTCATCTACGATTCGCTGCCCGAAGAATTCGGGAACAATTTCCTTCATATCGTATTCACCGGCCGTCTCGTCGCGACATTCGAAGGCCGGCGCAACCACGCCCGGGTCGTCCTTCTCGGGAGCCCGGCGATAATCTCCACTTCCGGTCTCGTTGAAGCCCCCGCGCGCCCGCGCGAATACTACTTCATAAAGGGCGGGCTGATACAGAGCGGAAGGGACACACGGGAGCTCGACGAAATGTACAGGGGAAGGTTCATCGAATACGACGACCCGAAGACGACCTCCGCAATATCATCCTACGCCCTTCAGGCCCTCTTTTACGAGCTCTCCGGCGTGGCGTTCTGTGAGAACCCCGAGTGCTGCCTCTTCAACTCTCACTGGCAGGAAGACGTCCTCAGGGTACAGTGTGAAGGAAAGCCCTGCGCGCGGTGCCTAGAAATTCTTGAAAATCGATAGGGAATAAAACGGAAGAAAAAAGGAAGGGGGAGGGCCGGCGGCCTTCCCCCGTTAATTGATTTCAGCTTAAATCAGGCCCTTGCCTGCTCCTGCTTTTCGAGAATGTCTATTGCAACCTTGGCTGCCTTTTTGCCGGAAAGGAGCATTCCGCCGAAGGTCGGTCCCATCCTCGGAAGCCCGTATACGCTGTTTACGGACATGCCGCAAGCTATGAGCCCCGGATGAACCTCGCCCGTGTACTCGACGAGCGCCTCCTCGGATTTCTCGACCCACATCGAGCCGTGGCCCGGGAGCTTCTTGTAAAGCCCCTGCTGCGAGAGCCTGGATACGCAATAAGCATCGTGTCCCGTGGCGTCGATTACGAGCTTCGACTCTATAGCTATAGGATCGAGGCAGGTGATCTCCTTCGGCATGTTCGCGATAGGGGTCCAGTTTATGACTATCCCTGCCACCCTGCCGTTCTCCCTGTACACGAGGTCGTCGAACATAGTCATGTTCCTTATCCTCGCCCCCGCCTCGCAGGTCATCGCGATGAGCTTCGAGCACGCGTAGGGTCCGTCGGCGACGTAAAGGCCTTTGTCCACCTCTTCGTAAGGAACCTCTATCTCGTCGAGCACCTCGTTCCCCGGCTCCCTCACGGTGACTTTATTCATGAGATAACCGCCTATCCAGAAACCGCCCCCGAGATAGTTCATCCTCTCCACGAGGAGAACCTTGTATTTCTGCTTGGCTATGTCCTTTGCAGCCACGAGACCGCTCGGCCCCGCCCCTACGACTATAACGTCGCTGGTTATATATTCGTTAAATTCGTTGGCAAAGCCCTCTACTATGGCTTTTGTAACTTCTTTCTCTCCTACCGGCGCGAACTTGACCTTAAAATCGGACATAAAATTGTCTCCCTCCCTGAATATTGCGGTCGCTTGATTAACCCGTTTAATCTATCACAGAATGGGTTAGCGTCAATAGAAACTATTATACACGATAGGCCCGTCCGGGGCCCCCTCAGGCCCCTCTTCTCTATGGCGGCGCGTGCGATTATAGGTTATCTTACAATCTGCCCCTGGCAGCTCTAATCTGAAACTTACGGAGGTAACATACATGCTTCGTCGTGCAAGCTTTTTCACCTATTTCCTGGCGGCGGTGATCGCCCTCGGGGTGCTTTCCGAAAGGGCGTACCCGGGGATCGTCATGGAGCAGGTCGTCTACGAGGAAGGCTCTCCTTCGAGACAAAAGGTCACGCTCTACATTCAGGACAACAAGCTGAAACAGGTCGAAGACGCCGGCCAGTTTTCCCCGGCCGTAATCTTCGATCTCAATTCCGGAAACATCGTCTTCGTAAACAACGAAAAGAAGCTCTACATAACGCTCAACAGGGACGAGTACCTGAAATACATAGAGTCCTTCATGTCCGAAAACAAGGGCACGCCGCAGGAAAAGAGGAATGTCTCCCTCAAGAAAACGGGCGAAACGGGGAATTTCGCCGGCTACGCTTCGAAGAAGCTGGAAATATACGACAACGGCAAGCTTCAGACGGAATACTGGGTCAGTAAGGAGCCCGGCTTCGCCGACGAAATAGACCTCGACAAGATGTCGAAGCTGATGAACGAGGTAAAGAGGATAAGCCAGAACATCGGCGGCTCGGCTTCCATCTCCGACAACGAATACGAGATCATCCAGGAGATCTACGAAGAGGGCTACCCTATGAAAACCGTCTACTACGCCCCTGAAGGCGCGGGCTCCGTAACGGAAGAGATAATTTCCGTGAAAAAACAGGATATACCCGCCGCGGAATTCCTTCCGCCGTCGGGCTACGAAAAAATCACCTACCAGGATATTCTGAACCAGCAGTAATTACTCTAACTGGAGATTAAAAGGAAAGCGCACAGGCCCGGAGGTAACGGGCCTATGCGTGGTTGTCGGTTTTCAGTCTCAGCTTTCTTCCACTACTTCGACGCTCACAACGGCCGTCACTTCGTGATAAATCTTTACCGGGACTTCGTGGGTGCCCAGCGTTTTAATAGGGGTGTCGAGCTCGATCTGCTTTCTCGATATCTCGAAGCCCTTTTCCTTGAGCGCGTCGGATATGCTCTGGGACGTGACCGAGCCGAATATCTTCTCTTCCTCGCCCACCTTCACCGCTATAGTCACCTTGGTCCCATCGAGCCTGGATGCGTGCGCCTCCGCGTCGGACTTGGCCTTATCCTCTTTTTTCTTAATAGACGCGCTCTTCTGCTCCCACGCCTTTAGGTTCCCCGGCGTGGCCTTGACGGCGAGCTTTCTCGGTATGAGATAGTTCGTGGCGAGCCCGTCCTTAACGTCCATCAAATCGCCCCTCTTGCCTATCGATTCGACATCTGAAATCAGTATGACCTTCATCGTCGTTATAACCTCCGGAATTTTTCTACGTTAACGTCTGCGCGGAAACCCGCACCCGCCGCTCAATGAAGCACGGTGTAGGGAAGGAGCGCCATGAAGCGTGCCCTCTTTATTTCCGTCGCGAGCTGCCTCTGACAGCGTGCGCAAAGCCCGGAGTTTCTCTTGGGAACGATCTTCTTTCTGTCGGTTATATATCTCGACAGTATATCGATGTTCTTGTAATTCATCTCTATCGACTCGGTGCAGAATCTGCAAACCTTCTTTTTAGCGAAATATTTCCTGTCTCTCGGTGATTCCATTAGTTAGTTCCTCCTTCCGTCGGCTCGGCCGTTGCCGGCTCGTTTTCTGTCTTGGTTTCCTGCTGCTCGGGCTGGCCGGCGGCTTCCGCCTGGCTCTCCGCAGGGGCAGCGCTCTCCTCCGCTTCCTTACTCTCCTGGACGGCCCTTTCCTTGTTGGCCGCCGCTTCCGTTATGGAGACGGTTATGAATCTCAGCACGTCGGTGTTGTAAAAGCGGAGATGTCTTTCGAGCTCGGCTACGGCTCCGGGGAGCGACTTGAAGATAATGATGTAGTAAACGCCCCGGCTGTAGTTCTGTATCTCGTAAGCGAGCTCTCTCTGAGCCCATTTGTCGAACTTTATTATCTCCCCTTCGTTGGCGGAGATGGCGTCGCGGAGCCTCTGCTGTATCTTTGCGAGGTCCTCTTCCTTAATGTCGGGCCTGATAATATATAAAGTCTCGTAATACCGCGGCTTTGCGGCCATAGTTTAAAACCTCCTGTCTTGGTCTTTGCGGTCCCGCACGAAATCTGCGGAGCGACAGATAAAACCTAATCCCGTCTATTCTACCCGGAAATAATAATTTGTTAACACCCTGTGAAAAAGGGCGTGAAGCCGCCAGGAGCTTTCCGCCCCCGTTTTTATCATATTAAGAGCGGCGCTATAACGACGGCTACTATAGACATGAGCTTTATCAATATGTTCATCGCCGGTCCGGAAGTATCCTTGAACGGGTCGCCTATCGTGTCGCCGACGACAGCCGCCTTGTGAGCGTCGGAGCCCTTGCCGCCGAGATGTCCCTCTTCTATGTATTTTTTGGCGTTATCCCACGCCCCGCCCGCATTCGCCATCATCAGCGCGAGCATGACGCCCGTCACGATCGCCCCCGCGAGGAATCCGCCGAGGCCCTCCGCCCCGAGTATGAGCCCGATCACTATCGGCGCTACGATCGCAATTACGCCCGGAACGACCATCTCCCGGAGCGCGGCGTCTGTGCTTATGCCGACGCATGAGGCATAGTCGGGCTTCGCGTTTCCTTCCAGAAGCCCGGTGATTTCCCTGAACTGCCGCCTCACCTCC
Source organism: uncultured Spirochaetia bacterium (assembly GCA_964618635.1). GTDB lineage: Bacteria > Desulfobacterota_D > UBA1144 > Nemesobacterales > UBA2774 > JADLGH01. The sequence goes on along the minus strand of CAZUDM010000004.1, from coordinate 58,533 downwards.
TCGACCATCTTCTGCGCCGTCCTGCCGACAGCCCCCATCGTGAGCGCCCCGAGAAGGAACGGCACAGTGCCGCCGATGAGAAGGCCCGTCACGACATTACTCCTCGTGAGGTCTATAGAGTCGAGCCCGACAGCCTTCGTGTACGCCGCGAAGAGAGCGAGCGCCGCAAGAGCCGCCGAGCCTATGGCGAATCCCTTTCCTATGGCGGCGGTGGTATTCCCGAGCGAGTCCAGCTTGTCCGTTATCTTTCTCGTCTCCGGCCCGAGCCCCGACATCTCCGATATGCCGCCCGCGTTGTCGGCCACGGGCCCGTAGGCGTCGACCGACATCGTTATGCCTATAGTCGCGAGCATGCTGACGGATGCGATGCCTATACCGTAGAGTCCCGCGAAGTAATACGAGAGCCCTATAGCGATGGCGACTGTGATGACCGGGAGCGTCGTGCTTACCATGCCGACCGCGAGGCCCTGGATAATATTGGTGGCGACCCCGGTTTGTGACGCTTCCGCTATCTTTCTGACAGGCGTGCTCGACGTGTAGTATTCCGTCAGAAGCCCTATCGCAATGCCCGCGAGGAGCCCGAGCACCGACGCGAGCCATATCCAGAGTATGTTCTGCACGCCGTCTATAAGCCCCACTGCAAGCATCACGACCAGAGACGCCGCCAGGTATATGCCGCCTGCGTAGAACGTCGCCCTTCTGAGCACCAGCTGGGGCTCGAGGTCCTTCATCCACTCGACGCTCTTCGAGCCGACGACGGATGCGAGGCTGCCGATGGCGATTAATATTATAGGAATGGCCATGAGTGCAATTTCGTTATGGCCGCCCGAAGCAGCGATCACTATCGTCGCTACGACCGCGCCGACGTAAGACTCGAAAAGGTCGGCCCCCATACCGGCCACGTCGCCCACGTTATCGCCTACGTTGTCGGCTATAGTCGCCGGGTTCCTCGGGTCGTCTTCCGGTATTCCGGCCTCCACCTTGCCCACGAGGTCGGCCCCGACGTCGGCCCCTTTCGTGTAAATGCCGCCTCCGATCCTTGCGAACAGCGCGACAGAGCTCGCGCCCATCGCGAACCCGCCCAGCACGTCGCCGAACCTCCCCGCGAAAGCGGCGAGCCCCTCTGCATCGGCCGGGTTTTCAGGAAGCCCTATGCCGAGGAGGAACGCTACCGAAAGGCCGAGCAGCCCGATGCCCGCGACCGAAAGCCCCATGACGTTTCCGCCCTTGAAAGCGACCGTAAGGGCTTTCCCCTGTCCTTCGCTCGAGGCCGCGTGCGCTGTCCTCACGTTCGCCTTTGTCGCCGCCTTCATGCCGAAGAAGCCGGCTATCATGGATGAAAATGCGCCGGCTACGTATGCTATTCCCGCGTCCCAGCTTATGAATAATCCCAGAAGCACGAATACCACCGCTACGAATATGCCGATTATCCTGTACTCCCTCTTCAGAAAAACCATCGCCCCCTCGTGAATAGCCGAGGCGATGTCCTTCATCTTGTCGCTTCCTTCGGGAAGGAGCGTGATCTCCCTGTAAACCATGAATGCATACACCAGGACGGCCAGGCCGAGTATGGTGCCGAAATATGCCGCTATGACTTCTCCCATCGATGACACCTCCTTTATCGAAATAACAGGATTTTACTTCAAGCGTTTAATTCAGCGTCTAGTTTTCGGGGGACCTGACGTTGAACTTGTTCATAGTTCTTTCGAGTCCGTTCTCGATCAGTTCCAGCACGGCGTCGGCAGCTCTTTCCACAGAGGCCTTCACGGCGTCCTCCTCGCCGCTCCCGAACCGCGAAAGGACGTGAGCCGCCCCCTTGGATTTCCCGCCCGGCTTGCCTATCCCTATTCGTATCCTGATGAATTCCGGGCTCCCTATTCTGTCTATTATAGACCTTATGCCGTTGTGCCCGGCGCTTCCGCCCCCGGCCTTCACCCTGAGGGTGCCGGCCGGAAGGTCCATTTCGTCGTGAATTATTATAATGTCAGTGGGAGAAATATTGTAGAAAACCGCGGCTTCCGAAACCGACTCGCCGCTCCGGTTCATGTAGGTTTCCGGCTTTAAGAGAATCAGCTTCTCGCCGGATAAAAAGCCTTCTCCGTAAACGCCCCTGAACTTCTTTTTCGTAAGGTCGATGCCCGCCCTTCGGGCGATTTCGTCGATAGCCAGGAAACCGAGGTTGTGCTTTGTGGAAGCGTATTCTTTCCCAGGGTTGCCGAGGCCTGCAACTAATTTCATTTATGCCGACTGGCCTTCGCCGCCCTCTTCCTTGGCTTCTTCGGCTGCTTCTTCGCCTTCTTCAGCGGCGCCGAGCTTCGGAGCGAGAATAGTGACGATGGCTTCCGAGTCGTCTTTAAGGAGCGTGATGTCGTCGGAAGTCTTCAATACCTCGACGTGTATGGAGTGCCCGATTTCGAGGTCGGTAACGTCCACCTCGAACGAGTTCGGTATGTCTTTCGGCAGGCACTCGACAGGTATTTCCCTTAATATTTCTTCGAGTATTCCCCCTTCCTTAACGCCCTTCGCCTTCCCCGTTATCTTCACCGGCACGTTGACGGTTATTTTCTTGGTAACGTCCAGGGCATGAAAGTCGAAGTGAAGCGGCTTATTCGTGAGGAAGTCAAACTGCGTAGCGCTCAGGATCGACAGCCTGGAAACTGTCTTGTCGCCGTCCTTATAGTTCACGTCGAGAAGAGTGTTCTCGCCCGCTTCGGTCGAAAGCGCCTGTTTCAGCGCGGTCGGGTTAACTGAAATCGATACGGGCTCAAGTCCCTTTCCGTAAAGCACTCCGGGCACGTTGTCCTCGTTTCTGGTTTTCCTCGCGCCGCTCTTGCCGGCCTTTCCTCTCAGCGTTACCTCTAATGTACTCTGTGCCATGTCTTAGCACCCCTCCGGTTCTTTAGTTAAAGAGACTGCTTATCGATTCCCCGGTGGCTATTCTCTTTATAGCCTCCCCCAGGAGATTCGCAATGCTTATTACCCTGATTTTATCACAATCGGCAGCGTGCTGCGTTTGTGGAATCGTATCTGTCAGTATTATTTCCTCGAGCGAGGATTCCGTGATCCTCTGTATAGCGTTGCCCGAAAGTACGCCGTGCGTGCTGCAGAGAGTTACGCGCCTGGCCCCCTCCCTGAGAAGCGCCTTCCCCGCCTGTATGGCCGTCCCGGCGGTGTCCACGAGGTCGTCGACGAGTATCGCCGTCTTGCCTTCTACGTCCCCGATAACGTTCATGATCTCGGCGACGTTCGGGTTCGGACGCCTCTTGTCCGTCATTGCCAGTGCGGAATCGAGCACCTTGGCGTAGGACCTCGCCCTTTCCATGCCCCCCGCGTCGGGAGACACGATGACAATATCCTCGCCCGCGTACTTCTCCCTCATATACTTTATAAATATAGGCGCGGCGAATATGTGGTCGACGGGGATATTGAAGAAACCCTGTATCTGCCCCGCGTGAACGTCAACCGTCACTACCCTGCTGATGCCGGCCGTCGTTATAAGGTCGGCGACCAGCTTGGCCGATATCGGCGCCCTGGGCTGCACCTTCCTGTCCTGGCGCGCGTAGCCATAATAGGGTATGACAGCCGTTATAGCCCGCGCCGAGGCCCTCTTGAGTGCGTCCGTTATTATAAGGAGCTCCATTATGTGCTCGTTTACGGGCGGGCACGTCGATTGTATGACGAATACGTGGGAGCCCCTCACGCTTTCCGATATCTCGGCGAATATCTCGCCGTCGCTGAATCTCCTCAGCTCAGCCTGTCCGAGAGGAACGTTCAGGTATTCGCAGACAGCCTTCGCCAGGGGTACGTTAGAAGTCCCGCAAAAAATCTTTGCATTGTCCATTTGAGCTCGCTTGAAACTAAAAGAGCGTAGTCTTCCGACCAAAAAACAAGGTATTATAAAATAGAACGGGGAGAATTCAAGTTTAAATTGCATGTAACACCCTCGGCTTCGGAAAAAAAAATACTTCACTCGGCCAGGGTCGCCAGGATGGCGACAGCGTCCCCTTCGGGAGAGCCTCTGGTCGTCCCGGTATGTTTCGTCTACGCCGAGCCATACATTTACACACCGATAGATAAAAAGCCCAAGAAAGCCTCGTGGAAAGGCCTCAGGCGCGTGAAAAACATCTCCGGGAATCCCTTCGCATCGCTCGTTATAGACGAATATTCCGAAGACTGGCGAAAGCTCCGTTACGTCATAGTAAACGGCCGCGCCGAGATTCTGTCGGGGGGCGGTGAATACGCGGAGTCCCTTCGCGCGCTTTCCTCGAAATACCCGCAATACAGGCAAATGGGCCTCGAAGAAGCCGGCCTTCCCGTGATCCGCATAACGCCCGTCCGCATAATATCCTGGGGAAACCCCTGATTCAGACGCCGGCTCTCTCATGACAGGCCGTTTGTTTCGCGCGCCCTTTCCGCATATTTCGGGCTATGTATTTCTCTGGGGGCTATGGAAGGCCCCGTAGATGTGTGATAATATTAAACCGTCTGGGTTTTTATTTTTAAATACATCACAGCTATAAAGCCGAAGTGGCGGAACTTGGTAGACGCGCTGGATTCAGGATCCAGTGGGTGCAAGCTCGTGGGGGTTCAAATCCCCCCTTCGGCAGACCGTAGCGGAAGGCGACTATGGGAGAGGTCAGGCCAAAACTTATCCTTTCCGATTCGAGCAGGAGAAGACGCGGTTCGGGCGGGGGGTCCCTGTTCATGCTGCTCATAGTGTTCGCCGCCGGTGTATACGTCGGCACGAAGCTCGACGACGTCGGGCTCTGGGGCGAGAAGGAAGCCGCCGCGCCCGTTGCGGCAGTCACCGAAGCCCCGGAAAGGGCCTCTCGGCATGCGGCCGAAGCAGTTAATGTGTCCCCTGCCTTTAGCGGCAGCGTATCCGCTTCTTCGGGCGGTCAAGAGACCAGCCCTTACGAAACGGTCACGATTGTGGAGGACGGCCGGAGCACCGAGGCGGCGCAGGAAACGGGCGCCGGATCAGGCGTTGAAGGAGATGCCGGCGACTCTGCGGAAATCGGGCTCACTTCCATAAACCCCGAGAGTCTTTCCACGGGTACAGGGGGTACAGGCGGCGCGGATGAAGTAACCATACTTTCGCCCGATACGGCGGCGCCCGAGGGGAGCGCCCCTTCCGAAGCCGCCAAAAAGCCTCAGACCGGGGAGAGTTACACGCTTCAGGTCGCGGCCTTCGCCACACCCGAGGATGGCAGGAAAGCGGTTGCCCAATACAGAGCGAAGGGGTATAACGCATACACGGTCGAAGTGGAAAATTCCCGGGGAGAGAAGTGGACGCTGGTTAAAATCGGCAGATACGGAAGCATAGAACAGGCATGGAGCCAGGCGGCCGCGTTCAGGAAGAGTGAAGGGAAGGAAGCCTACGTGGAGGCGCTCGGCCAGAAGACGGCGGTCAACGAATCCTGGGGAAAATCACCCGGTTCCGATAAGGAGCCCGGTACGCGAAATGCAAACTAAAACCCCCCGAATTTCGCTTATATGCACTTACAATATCCCTCGTTATCGACTCCAATCATTAAATAATTGCTTGCATATAGATTTTTTTGCGTTTGCGAAGAAAATAACTTGACAAGCATATATGCTAAACTTATAGTTATATAGTTGGGCTCCGGATAGTTTTGTACGACTCAAACTAAAACCACAGCAGAAGGTGTGTGAGATGAAATCGGCTAAATTCAGAGAGGTTGAGCATGGTGCGTCCGAAATGGACAGCATGGGCGACTTCAACGAGCAGGAAGAAGAATCATATGCGTCACTGGGATTCGGTGACAACGACCTCATGGAAGGCGACGACTCGGACTTTAGCTTCGAGGTGGAGGACAGCTCCGCAGTAGAAGACCAGGAAGACGAGTGGACGCCCGACGAGCAGTTCAGGCTACTTTATGTCTACTTCAAGGACATGGCCGTCGAATCCCTTCTCACCGCCAAGGAAGAAATAGAAGTTTCCGCTCAGATTAAAAAGTGCGAAGCCAAAACGAAAGAGCTCGCCCTCAACATCGAAAAGCTCCATAAAAAGAGGACGGCTCTTACTTCCAGGAAACCCGTCAAGGGTGCGGTCGGCGAAAGCGATCTCACGAAGCGCATCGAGAGCCTCATGGCCTTCGTAAAGGTCTACTCCGAGCGTGCTATCGAGCTCAAGGAAAGGTTCGTCAAGGCCAACCTCAGGCTGGTCGTCAGCATCTCCAAGAGGTACATGGGAAGGGGTCTTCCCCTCACCGACCTCATACAGGAGGGCAACGTCGGCCTCATGCGCGCAGTCGAAAGGTTCGACCACACCAAGGGATACAAGTTCTCCACATACGCTTCGTGGTGGATACACCAGGCGATTTCGAGAGCCCTTCTCGACCAGACGAGAACCATCAGGGTCCCCGTTTACGTCCTGGAGCAGGCAAGCAAGGTCTACAGGATAAGCTCCATGCTCCATAAGGAAATGGGAAGAAAGCCCCTGCCCGAAGAGGTGGCCGAGGTAGCGGGAATATCGGTCGAGGGCGTAAAGAGGATTCTCGAATCCACGAACGACGCCGCCAGGCTCGATACCCCCATACTCGACGGCGAGAAGACGACCCTTCTCGATTTCATATCGGACGACAAATCGCCCGCACCTGATTCCATAATGGCGAGCACCGCGCTCACCCACGAGATCAGGGACGCGCTCAACATCCTGACGCCCAGGGAAGAAGAGATAATCAGGCTCAGGTTTGGCATCGATCAGGACTGTACCTACACCCTCGACGAGATAGGCAGAAGGTTCGACCTCACGAGGGAGCGCATCAGGCAGATCGAAAAGAGGGCGCTCGAAAAGCTGGCCACGTCCGAAATGGGCGAGATACTCAGAAGCTTTCTCGCGCGCTGAAGCCGCCGCGGCAGCGCCGTATCGTTACACGGTAAAAGCTCGGAATGTGAATCTCCGCGGGCGCTGGAAACCCGCCCGGGAAGGATTGTGTTTGCGCGCCGTTTAGTGTAATTTCCCTGTAGGAATGAAACCCGTGGCCCCTGTCATAGTAATCGGAATGAGCCGGTCCGGAACGACCATGCTCACGAGGATGCTCGACGAGCTCGGCCTTTACGCGGGCAAAAAACTCACCAACAACCACGAAGCCGTCTTCTTCAGAAAAATAAACGACTGGCTCTTAACGCAGTGCAGCGGCGGGCTCGAAAATCCGGGCGTAATCAGATACCTCCTCGAAGACCCGGAAGCGAGGGATTTATACGCAGGGTTCGTCAAGTTCACGATGAAAACCCCGAAGGCGATTTCGTTTCTCGGCCTCGGCGATTATCTCAAATATCGCACCCCGGCCGCGCTCGACGTGCCCTGGGGGTGGAAAGACCCCCGAAATACCTTCACTCTGCCCGTATGGCTCGACATATTCCCCGGTGCGAAGGTAATACACATATACAGGCACCCGCTCGACATCGTAAGCAGCCTCAGGACCAGGCGGAAAAAAGGGCTTTCGAGGCTGAAAGAAAAGGGCGGGCTTTCCGGAACGCTCTACAGGTACCTTCTCGTGCGCCGCCACATCGGCACCGGAAAGGTCTTCACTGACCTGAGAGGAGCCTCCCTCGAAGAGGGGCTCCTCATGTGGGAGGAATACATGGCCGAAGCGCGGAAGCACGTCTCCAGCCTCGGGGAGAGGGCTGTCGAAATCAGGTACGAGGATTTCCTCGAGACCCCCGTCCCGGTTCTAAAGGTGCTGTCCGACTTCTGCGGGCTCTATCCATCGCAAGCCTCGATAGAAAAAGCCGCCGGCGACGTAAACGAATCGCGGCGACTCGCGTTCCTGAAGGACCCCGAGCTAAAGGAATATTCGGCTCGGATATCGGACAGGCTCAAGATCTACGGCTACTAAGTCTTTATACCGCCGGGCGTTTATCTGCTCTTCTTTAAAAGCTCGCCGAACCTCAGCGCTAAAAGCATGTTGCCTTCAATCTTTACCTTTCCCGTGAGGAGCGCATTCTCCGGGGAGAGCTTGCCGTCGAAGAGGTTCACGAAGTGCTCGTCCTTGGTCTCTATGGTGCAGTCCGCCTCGCCTCCCTCTTCCCTTACTCCCATCGATCCCTCCCTGAAATCTATGAGCCATGTTCCCCCGTCTGCGCCTTCGAGAACGATTTTATAGAGCGCTCCAACGTCCTTATACTCGTCCCCCCTTTCCTTTAGCCTCCTGTCCACTTTCCCGAATATCTCTCTCGTTCTCGACAATCGCGCTCTCCTTTTGGAATGGACTAGCATTCTACCACACACGCACAGTGTGCGCCGACAACCGACGTAGTTTGGCGCTGTGCAGTTAGCTGCCATCGTGCGACCGGCGTATTTAACGGATTGGGGGATTTTCGGACAGCGTCCGCTGGCAAACGACGTAGCACCCTCATCGCATAATCGGATTATGCGCGTCTGACGAATTAATCTCATTCCCAGCGATATCTAATTATCTGTCATTCCCGAATGCTTGTATCGGGAATCCATTCTTTTCATTCTTCGCTTTTGTCTTTCATCCCCCCTTAGAAAAAGGGGGGTACGGGGGGATTTAACCTTTTTGTCACTCCCGAACGCTTTTACCTGTCGCGGCGAAGCCCGGATCGGGAATCCACTTTTTCAATCAGTCATCCTACCTGCCCGGCATCTTGTCCAACGTAGCCTTGGCGAAGTCGGAAGCTTTCTTGTCGGTCGGAGCTTCAGCGGAGTCCGAAGCGAAGCCGGGAGCTCGATTCAGGATCTGCGAACAGCGTCCGCTATCCATCCAACAAGTCCCCTCTCCCCCAAGGAGAGAGGGACAGGGTGAGGGGTGCCTTATTCCTGTTAATTCGAGCATAGGCAAAATCCTTCATACCCGTTACTCTGCCTACCCTGTCATTGCGAGGGAGCGCCCCGCGCGACCGCGGCAATCCCGTCTTTCTCTTTCCCCTTCCTCCCCCCCCATAATTGACGCCCGCCCCCTCACTATTTACACTTCTTCCTTTTGTCCGGTTCTTTTTTTTCTGGGAGCGCAGGAATTGAGCATCGAATATCCGCGTAATTACGACGTCATAGTCATCGGGGCCGGTCACGCCGGCTGCGAGGCGGCGCTCGCGTGCGCGCGCATGGGGTGCAAGACGCTCGTCCTCACGGCTAATATCGACACCATCGGTCTCATGTCATGCAATCCCTCCGTGGGCGGAGTCGGCAAGGGCCACCTCGTCAAGGAGATCGACGCCCTCGGCGGCGAGATGGGCCTGGCGGCCGACCATTCAGCAATCCAGTTCCGAAGGCTCAATACCCGTAAGGGCGCGGCCGTACAGGCGACACGCATACAGGCCGACAGGCAGCTCTACAGGTCTTACATGAAGTCCACCCTCGAAGCGCAGAAGAGCCTCGACATAAAGCAGCGCATGGCCGAGGGCCTTTTAGTAAAGGGCGGGGCCGTATGCGGCGTGAAGACGACACTCGGCGAGCATTTCTATTCAGGCGCGGTCGTGGTCACGCCGGGCACATTCCCCAACGGCCTCATACACATCGGGCAGACTAAGATATCATCCGGCAGGGCGGGTGAGGCGGCGGCAATAGGCATATCGGATTCCTTCGGCAGCCTCGGCTTTAAAATGGGGAGGCTTAAAACCGGCACGCCGCCGAGGTTCGACGGCAGAACCATAGACTGGAGCATCCTCGAGCCCCAGCCCGGTGACGAAAACCCGAAGCCGTTTTCCTTCTGGACTGGCTCCATCGAGCGCGAGCAGCTTCCCTGCTATATCACATACACAAACGAAAAGACGCACAAGGTCATAACCGATAACCTCCACAAATCCCCTCTTTATTCGGGCGAGATAAAAGGCGTCGGCCCGCGCTACTGCCCTTCCATCGAAGACAAGGTCGTTAAGTTCAGGGACAAGGAAAGGCACCAAATCTTCCTCGAGCCCGAAGGCCTCTCGACGTACGAAATTTATCCGAACGGCATATCTACGAGTCTTCCTCTGGAAGTGCAATATGAGTTGGTCAGGACGATAGACGGTCTTTCGAACGTCGAGATAATGAGACCGGGCTATGCGGTCGAATACGACTACGTCGACCCGACACAGTTAAGGCCCACTCTCGAAACCAAGCTCGTCGACAATCTCTACTTCGCCGGGCAGGTAAACGGCACTACGGGATACGAAGAAGCCGGGAGCCAGGGTCTCATGGCGGGCATCAACGCGGCGCTTCGAGTCAAGGGCGAATCCCCCTTCGTGCTCGACCGCTCGGAGGCCTATCTCGGCATACTCATCGACGACCTCGTAACCAAGGGCGTAGACGAGCCCTACAGGATGTTCACGTCCAGGGCCGAATACAGGCTCCTGCTCAGGGAAGACAACGCCGACATGAGACTTTCCGAAAAGGGTTACGCTATCGGGCTTCTATCCGAAGAGCGTTACGAAAAGGTAAGGGCTAAAAAGCAGGCAGCCGAAGAGGAGCTCCGGAGGCTCGAAAGCATAAAAATAACTCCCGACCCACGCGTGAACGAAATACTCCTTTCGCTCGGCTCGTCGACGATAAAAAAGCCGCAGTCTCTAAAAGAAATACTTCGCCGCCCCGAGATTTCGTACTCCGCGCTCTCCCTCCTCCCCGGCGGGGATTCCGCTCCGGAGCTTATGGAAGACGTTCTCACGCAGATCGAAATGGAGATCAAATACGAGGGCTACATCAAGAGGCAGATCGAGCAGATCGAAAAGTTCAGGAAGGTGGAAAACCTCGGCATACCGGAAGATTTCTCCTACGACGACATCCCCGGCCTCTCGAAAGAAATAGTGCAGAAGCTCTCGCGCGTACGCCCCGGATCACTCGGCCAGGCGAGCAGAATTTCCGGCATAACGCCGGCTGCAATCTCTGTTCTTATGGTTTATTTAAAACGGGGTGATATGGAAAGTGGGGGCGCCGATCACTCGGCTTCTTCCTGATCTTCCTCTTCCTCGGATTCCGCCAGCTCCTGCTCCAAAAGCTCCATCATGTCCTCGTAATCTCCGCCTATATAGCCCGAATTCTCCGGGTCTTCGAGCATGTCAACGAGGTCTTTTATTTTCTTCTTTCCTCTCTTGTTCATAAGCCTTTCCTCCATGCCGCCTAATCCCGCACGGCAATCTAAATTAATACTATAACACAGACTTCTTATTCTGCTTCCGGCGCACTCCGGAAACTTTAAAGTTGATGAAGTATAAGGTCCGTCCGGCGAAAAGCAACCATCATTTTTCCGACGATAATCAGCCGCCCGAAGTATGGAAAAATGGCTTCGCTCTCATTTTAGGTGACGTTCGCACATGTTCCTTATTTCGACAGGAGCTCGCGAACTTTTTCAAGGTCTGTAACGGGAAGCTCGCATTCGTAATTCATACATACGTATGCTGCAGCCATTCCGCCTATCGTTCCCTGCTCCTTCGTGAATGGGGCGATGTTAGTTATGTCCGAGCCGGAATCTCTCAGGAGCACGATCTTGTTCGGCGCGTAAACTTCTCTCAGAGCCTCGATCATTCTCTCCGTATCTTCCCTTCCGCGCTCTCCGGAAATCACGACCTCGTACGAAGGCCCGACGCCGAAATCGAGGCCTTGCAGCAGCTGCGTATACGCGCTCGGCGCCTGCTCCACGTGAGCCGAAAACGCCTTCGCGAGATTCTCCGCGGTCTCTTCGTAAGAGGCGTCGCCGGTAATCCTCCCTATCCTGAGTAGATTGAGCAGCGCAGTGGAATTCGCCGACGGCACCGCGCCGTCGTAAACCTCTTTGTGCCTTATTATCATCTCTTCGGCGTCGTTGGCTGTGAAGTAATATCCTCCCCTTTCCGAGTCGAGATAGTGCTCGTTCATATCCTTCTGAAGAGCTATCGCCGTCTTTAAAAATTCCGTCTCGAACGTCGCCTCGTAAAGCTCCAGGAGCCCCCAGATCAAAAACGCGTAGTCGTCCGCATGCGCGGTTATGCCGGCCTCTCCGGTCCTGTAGCGGTGAAGGAGCCTTCCGTCCTTTCCGCGCATCGTTGTCAGCAGGAAACCCGCCGCCTTTTTTGCGGCTTCGGCGTATGCGGGCTCCCCGAATGCCGACGCTGCTTTCGAGAGCGCCGCAATCATGAGCCCGTTCCAGTCTGTGAGAATCTTGTCGTCCTTGTATGGATGTACACGCTTCTCGCGCGCCTCGAACAGCTTCTCTCTTGCCCTTTCGACCCTCTCCAGAATCCCGCCAGAATCAGTGCCGAACGACGCGGCAATTTCGTTTAGCAGGCTCCTTAAATAAAGTATGTTCTCTCCCGAGCTTTCTCCCGACGCCTCGTCGCTGAAATTCCCTCCGGGAAGCGCGTTATAGAGCCTCGCGATCAGCCCGCCGTCCTCCTCTCCCAGAACGGCTTCCAGCTCCTCCGTCGTCCAGACGTAAAACTTTCCCTCGACCCCCTCGCTGTCGGCATCCTCCGCCGAATAGAAACCCCCCTCGGGCGAAGTCATGTCCCTGAGCACGTAAGTGATTATTTCCTGCGCGGTTTTTTTATAGTCTCCTTTTCCGGTCGCCTGGTATGCCTCTGTATACGCCATGACCAGAAGCGCCTGGTCGTAGAGCATTTTCTCGAAATGCGGCAGGAGCCACTCGGGGTCTGTCGAATACCTGTGAAACCCGAACCCGACGTGATCGTATATCCCACCGAGCCTCATTTCCGTGAGCGTCTTCTCCACCATGTAAAGCGCTTCCTCGTCCCCGCTCCGCTTCCAGTACCGGAGTAAAAATACGAGATTGTGCGGCGTCGGGAACTTCGGTCTCGTGCCGAACCCTCCGTGCACCTCGTCGAACCTCTCGTGAAGCTGGTTGAATCCCGTCGTCAACGCGCTCATACCCGGGGCGCCCCCGCCCGCCTCGACCTGGGTGTGTGCAGCCTTTCTCATCGCCGCGGTTATGCTCTCCGCCGACTTTACCACCTCGTCCCTCTGCGTGTCCCATATCTCCTTAATCTTCGGCACGAGGTCGACCATGCCCGCCCTCCCGAAGCGGGCCTCCTTCGGTATGTATGTCGCCGCGAAAAAGGGCTTCCTGTCGGGCGTCATGACTATATTCAAAGGCCACCCGCACCCGCCCTTTGATAGGATCTGGCACACTGTCATGTATATGGCGTCTATGTCGGGCCTTTCCTCGCGGTCGACCTTGATGGACACGAACGCCTCGTTCATGAGCCGAGCGACGTCCGGGTCCTCGAACGATTCGTGCTCCATCACATGGCACCAGTGGCACGTCGAATACCCTATCGAAAGCAGTATCGGTTTATCTTCCCTGGCGGCCTTCTCAAACGCCTCCTCTCCCCACGGATACCAGTCCACGGGGTTTCCGGCATGCTGAAGGAGGTAGGGGCTCTTTTCGTTTGCCAGCCTGTTTTGTTTCGTCATTTGAGTGGATTATATGCGAACGGGGGCGCGGATCACAGCCTCGGCGCCAGGGATATTCGGGAGAGCGGTCATTCCAGCCTCCCGCCTGACGCCGGCCGCTCGTATAAGTTGAGTTTACATACCGGCACCCGCTTTACCAAGCGTTTATTCCTCCCCCCGCCCCCGAATCATTGCGCTGCGTCGCCGGATACTCACCCGGCCTTTTCTTGGTTATAATTGAGGTACTTTTCCATATGCAGATACTCGACGACAAGTACTCGAAAATAATCCTCGAAGAGAAGCTCTTGTTAAAATCCCTTCTCGGAGAGATAAGCGAAGTTTCGGGCAGGGAGCTTATAGAAAGGCTCCGGTCCGTCGAGGCTCTCCTCGACAACCTCTTTTCACTCGTTTTCATAGGCGAGTTCAGCACGGGTAAGTCCTCCGTGATAAACGCCCTCCTCGGAGAGGATGTCCTTCCCGAAGGCATAACGCCGACGACCGACGACATCACGATCATACGCCACGGCGACACAGGCGGCGTCAGCATCGAAAACGGTCTGCGTTACATATCCGTCCCGCAGGACAGGCTCAAGGGAATTTTCATCGTCGATACACCCGGGACGAACGTAACGATAGAACAGCACGAAAAGATCACACGCGAATTCATACCGAAAGCCGACATAGTCTTTTTCGTCATCGGGGCCGAGCGCGCCGTAACAGGCAGCGAGGCCAGGCTCATTCAGTTCGTAAAGGACGAATGGCTTAAAAACATAGTCTTCCTTCTCAATAAAATCGACATCGCGCGGGACGACGCCGAGCTCGAGAAGCTCCTTCAGCACACGTCGCGCGAGCTCGAGAGGGCGTTCGGCATAAAGCCCCACATAATTCCCGTCTCCGCCCGTCTCGCGAGAGACGCACGGCTCTCGGGCAACGCCTCACTCTCGGAAAAAAGCGGCTTCGGGAAGCTCGAAGAATACATCTTCCGGACGCTCAGCGAAGAAGAGCGCGTGAGGATGAAGATACGGAGCACGACGGGCCTTGCGCTCAGCCTCGCGAACGAGGCCGAAAGGGCGCTCGACGACGACATGAAAAAAATAGCGGACGACGTCGAGAGGCTCGGCGATTTCGAAAGGAAGCTCGAATCCCTCGAAGCCGAGATACTCCAGAACTCGGCGCAGTTCACGGAAAGAATAAGAAGTAGGCTCCTCGAATTCAAAGCCCGCGGCATAGAATTCATCGACGAGCTCATGAGGTTCGGGAACATCCCCAAGCTCATGAGCAAGCAGAAGATAGCGAAGGAGTTCGAATACAAGGTCTCCCGGCAAACCGTAAACGAGCTCGAAAAAGACCTCGACGCTATGGTCGCCTGGACAGAAAAATCGGCGAGAGGGCTTCTCGACTCCACAGTCGATTTCTACAACAAATCCATAAGGCCCGACTCCTCCTCCAGCACGACAGGCTTCATGTACGACAGAACACGCCTTCTCGATACCGTCCGCTCCGAGCTCGAAACAAAGAGGAGGGCGATAGACCCGGGGTCCCTCGGCGGGAATCTCGTCGATTCCGCACGTGCGGCCGTCGCCTCGGTCCTCGGGGTCCAGGTGGGGGGGCTTGCCTTGGGCGCCGCGGTCGTCACGGCTTTCTCGTCGCTTCTCGTCGATATAACGGGAATACTCGCCACCATAGCGGTCGTCGCCACGGCGTTCATGATACTCCCCAAAAAGAGAAGGGACGCCATGAAGGAGTTCAGCCAGAAAGTTGATGCCCTTATAGAAGAGATGATATCCTCAGTCCACTCCCAGCTCGAAAGGGACTTCGACGGCATAAGGCTTCAGGCCATGGATTCACTCCTCCCGCTCAAGAATTTCTATAAAATGGAAAGGGAAAAACTGACGACCTCCCGCTCGCGCATTGGCGAGCTGAAGACGAAGCTCGAAGAGATTAACAAAAGCGTGAGTTAGCTTGTGAGAGCCGGGGATGATTCCGAACGAAGCCCCGAGCTCCCCGGGTAACTAAAGGCCCGCGCCGCGGGTATTGGAAAGAAGGGAATAAATCTTTTTCAATTCGTCGGTGTGGCTCGTGATCTCTATTCCCATGAACCACTTCTCGGAGTGAGTGTGGTAGAGCCACCTTATGGTCCCTTCGAATTTGACCGTCTTTTCACCGGTAAAGAGTGTCGCATGGATTCTGAAATTGGGAGGGAAACCCTTGTTTCCTTCGAGCCCTATACCGTGCTCGGACAGGTTAAACGTGAATCCGCTGAACTTGAGATTATCGCCCCCGTCCGGGCTGCGGCCGTTCAGGAGACCGTACTTCAGCTTCTTGTAATAGGGAACCCTCGTCGAGCGCCGGAGAACCCTTATCGTGTCGCCCTTGCCCTCGGCTATCTCACCTAAATTCAGCTCGTTTTTCGTGGAGCTCCCATTTTTCATAATTAACAAAATATACGAAAAAATAGCTCCTTACAATTAGACTTTAGTCCGTATATCCTTTAAGACTTTCGGCTAAATTCATAGCCTCCGAATATGGGTTTTCCGGGGCCGCCCGCCCGGCCTCCGGAACCCCCCGGCCGTGAATATACACCCGCCTTCTGTCGCCCCCAGGCCGGTAGTGTATATTTAATACCTGCCGGGGGTGAAAGCGCCCGGTCCATCCGATTCCAAAGGGGTAGAACGTATTTATATGAGAAGAGACGACATAAGAAACATCGCGATCATCGCTCACGTCGACCACGGGAAGACAACCCTCGTCGACGCCATGCTCAGGCAGAGCGGGGTGTTCCGCGAGCACCAGGTAGTCGAGGAAAGGGTAATGGACTCGATGGACCTCGAAAGGGAGCGCGGGATCACCATCATGGCGAAGAACACCGCGGTTCAGTATAAAGGCATCAAGATCAACATTGTTGATACCCCGGGCCACGCCGATTTCGGGGGAGAGGTCGAGCGGAGCCTCAACATGGTAGACGGCGCGCTCCTCCTCGTGGACGCGAGCGAGGGCCCGCTCCCGCAGACGCGCTTCGTCGTCAAAAAGGCGCTTCAGCAGCGGCTCCCGATAATCTTGGTCATCAATAAAATCGACAGGAGCGACGCCCGTCCCGAAGAAGTCATAAACGAAGTCTACGACCTCTTCATAGAGCTCGACGCGAACGAGGAGCAGATAGAGTTCCCGATCATATACACGAACGCCAAGGCCGGCACGGCGCAGACGAGCCTCACGGAATCGTCGCCCAATCTCGTCCCCCTCTTCGAAACGATAATATCCTCGATCCCCGGCCCGGAAGTGGGAGACGGAGGCGTAACGCAGTTCCTCATCACGAACCTCGACTACGACAACTACGTCGGCCGAATTGCGATCGGCAGGCTCACTAACGGCGTGCTCGAAGCCAACCGCTCCTACACACTCTGCGGCGAGTCAGGCGCGAATACGCCCATAAAGATTTCGGTGCTATACACTTTCGACGGCCTCCGGAAAACCCAGGTAGATAAACTGGAGGCGGGCGACATAGCGGCCATAGCCGGCGAAGATAACGTCAAGATAGGCGACACGGTTTCCGACCTTGAAAACCCGGTTCCCCTCGCGCGTATAAAGGTCGACGAGCCGACGATCTCGATGATCTTCTACGTGAACAACGGCCCCTTCGCTGGAAAGGAGGGGAAGTTTCTCACATCCCGGCACATACGCGACAGGCTGCTCCGTGAAAAGCTCGGCAACGTCGCGATAGACGTCAAGGAGACGGACAGGGCCGATGCCTACGAAGTCTCCGGCCGCGGCGAGCTCCAGATGGTTGTCCTCATAGAAATGATGCGCCGCGAGGGATACGAGTTCATGGTCTCGAAGCCGAGAGTCCTCACGCGCCAGGAAAACGGCAAGGTCACGGAGCCCGTGGAGCGCATATTCGTCGACGTCCCCGAGGCCTACGTCGGCGCAGTCACGGAGGCCATATCGTCCCGAAAAGGGCGCATGGAAAATCTCCGCAACAACGGCAACGGCAGGGTCGATATAGAATTCCTGATCCCGTCCCGCGCGCTCATCGGATTCAGGAGCCAGTTCCAGATAATCACAAAGGGCTCGGGCGTGATCAACACACTCTTCGAGGGGTACGAGCCCTGGTACGGCCCCATTCCCCAGAGGTCGACGGGCGCGCTCGTTTCGGACAGGCACGGCAAGGTCACTGCCTACGCATGCCTCTCCATGGCCGACAGGGGCGAGCTCTTCGTCGACGTAGGCACGGAAGTTTACGAGGGCATGATAGTCGGCGAGCGTAACCGCAACGGCGACCTCAACGTCAACATCACGAAAGAAAAAAAGCTCACCAACATGCGTAGCTCGACAGCCGAAACGACTGTCGTCCTAAGGCCGCCGAGGCCCCTTTCGCTCGACCAGGCGATAGAGTTCATGGCCGAGGACGAGCTAGTCGAGATAACCCCTTCGAGCCAGAGGCTCCGTAAATTCGAGCTCAGCTCGACCAAGCGCGAGATAGAGATAAAGAGGGAAAAGAAATATAACCAGTGACGGGCAGCATAATGGAAAAGCCTTACAGTCAATCCAGCGAAAACAATAAAGAGCCTATACTCGCCGTCCTTAAAGAGGCGTTTAAGGATGCGTCGTTCGTGCTGGAAATCGGGAGCGGCACCGGCCAGCACGCGGCATTCTTCGCGCAGAGTCTCCCCAACCTCGTCTGGCAGCCCTCCGACCTCCCCGAAAATCTCCCCGGCATCAGAACATGGGTAAACGAGGCCGGGCTCCCGAACCTTAAAGACCCGATAGCCCTCAACGTCGCCGACGCTCTCTGGCCCGTCGAAAAGGCCGACGCCGTTTTCACTGCGAACACGCTCCACATTATGAGCAAGTCGCGCATAGGGTGCCTCTTCGACGGCGTAGAGGTCGTCATGAGAGGGGGCGGCACGCTCTGCATATACGGGCCCTTTAACTACGGCGGCGCGTATACGAGCGAGAGTAACGCGGAATTCGACGAATGGCTCAAGTCCAAGGACCCGGAGAGCGGCATAAGGGACTTCGAATGGGTGAATTCGCTGGCCGAGCGCGCGGGATTCACGCTCGTAAAAGACCACGAAATGCCCGTCAACAACAGGCTTCTCGAATGGCGCAAGACCGCGTGAGCGGCCGTTGAATATCCCTCGTGCGCGCATCATAATTGTATAAATTCAGCCGCCGACAATCGCAATGAGAGATGCAATAGCTTTTGTCATTGGAAACTACTTTTTCACGACATTCGTGCTCGGCCTTCTTGCGGCATGGATTTCGCTCCTGCGGAAACCCAAACCCCATACGAAGAACATAAAAGTCGAAGCGTTCCTCTCCTGGTACATGCTTCTTCCCATAGGGATAAGCAACCTGATCAATTTCGTCTTTCACGTCTTTTTCGGAGAGATGACGGCGCGGTTCATCGGCTGGGCCGACAGCCCCTTTCAAAGGGAGGTCGGCTTCGCGAGCCTCGGTATAGGCATCGCGGGAGTGCTCGCTTTCCGCGCCGGCCTGCCGTTTCGTTTCGCCGCCTTCATCCCTCCTGCCGTCTTTTCGCTCGGCGCAGCCGGCGGACATATATACGAGATGATAGCCGCGAACAACTACTCCCCCGGCAACGTCGGCCTCGTCCTTCCGTCCGACATAATCATCCCGATAGCCGGCCTCGTCCTCATATGGCTGTCCTGTAAATACCCGAAGCCTGGGTCTTCCCGATAGTTGTGCTAATATTTTTATATCGCCGCCCCGGGCGCGAAAAGGAGATTCGATGAAAAAGTACATTTATACCCTGGCCGTCCTCTTTATCATGACCTCCCTCTCATACAGTCAGAATAGTCAAAACAAGGTATATGTGAAGGATATACGCATAGCCGATGTATCCTCGACAGGAGATTCCGTCGCAGTGTATCTCATAGTAACCAATCCTGGTGAGGAAGACGCAAAGCTGGTCGGTGTAACGAGCGCGGTAGCCGGGAAGGCCGTTCTCCATACGATCAAAACCGACGCCAGCGGCAAAAAGACGATGGAGGTCGTGGACTCCATAACCGTTCCCGCGGGCGGCAGGGTTAGCCTCGAGCCGGGCGGGCCACACATAATGCTCGAAGACATTAAAGCTCCTTTGGGCGAAATCGACGGTATAGAAATCTTTCTCAAGTTCGAAAACGCGAGGAACGCGATAGTCACTGTCCCCCTCAAGGACCTCGCAAACGAGAAAAACCCCTTCAGTAATTAAGCCTGTCCGGCAAACGGCTCCTCTGATGAATCCATCCCTGCCGCCGTCCGGGTATGTGCTATAATTGAGGGTAGTGAGATAAAGCAGCTTGCAGGAGGCCCGTCCATGACGCCTGTATACCCCGGCAATATCGATCCCTGGCCCACACTTCCGCTGGACGAATGGAAGGACACTTGCGCCACTCTTCACATGTGGACCCAAATCGTCGGCAAGATCAGGCTCTCCCAAACCCCGTGGGTAAATCATTCCTGGCACGTCACGCTCTACGTCACGTCCCGCGGCCTCACGACATCTCCCGTGCCATACGGACTTAAAACATTTCAGATAGATTTCGACTTCGTCGACCACAAGCTCGTCATCGAAACCAGCGACGGCAACGTCCGCCTTATCGACCTCCGCCCGCGCACTGTGGCTGATTTCTACGCCGAAGTCATGTCCGCCTTGAAGAGCGTCGGCATCGACGTCGCCATACACACGACGCCCAACGAAATCCCCGATCCGATACCGTTCGAGGAAGATACGACTCACGCCTCCTACGACGCCGACTATGCCAACCGCTTCTGGCGCGTGCTCGTCCAGTCCGACAGGGTCTTTAAGGAGTTCAGGGCGCACTTCATAGGCAAGTGCAGCCCCGTGCATTTCTTCTGGGGGAGCTTCGACCTCGCCGTCACGCGCTTTTCCGGCCGCACGGCCCCGCCGCATCCGGGCGGCGTCCCCCACATGCCCGACGTCGTCGCGCGCGAGGCCTATTCCCACGAAGTCTCGAGCTGCGGCTTCTGGCCCGGCGGCGGAGCAATCGACTACCCGGCTTATTACGCCTACGCCTACCCCGCGCCGGAGGGTTTCAAAGACTATAAAATAAAGCCCAAAGGGGCATTTTACAGCAGCGACCTCGGGGAGTTCCTCCTGCCCTACGACGAGGTCAGAAACGCTAAAGACCCCGACGCCGCGCTTCTCGGCTTCCTTCAGAGCACATACGAAGCGGCCGCCGATCTCGCAAAGTGGGATCGCGCTGCTCTCGAGCGCGACAAGCTCCCCTAGAAAAAACGCCGCCTCATACGGAATTTACTTGTCGATTTTTCGGTAGCCGAACCGGGCCGCCCCCTTTAATATTTATAATATGAGAAACGAGCTGACATTTCAGGATAAATACGACGCCATCGGCAAACAGAGCAAGTTGTTCGAAGGCGTATTCATTACGGCCGTCAAAACAACCGGGATTTTCTGCCGTCCTTCGTGCCGCGCGAGAAAGCCGAAACCCGAAAACGTTGTCTTTTTCGATACGGCCAGGGAAGCGCTGCAGCACGGGTTCAGGCCCTGCAAGATATGTAAGCCCATGGAGAATATGGAAGAAACCCCGGCCTATATCAAGTCCGTCATCGCTGAGCTTAACGAAAGCCCATACCTTCGAATCAGGGACTTCGATTTACAAAAGAGGGGCATCGAGCCCAGTCAGATCAGGCGATGGTTCAAGAAATATCACAACATGACTTTCCATGCTTATCAGCGAATGCTGCGAATCAACAGCGCATACAACGAGATCAAAGGGGGAGAGACTATTACGAATTCGGCGTTCGGTAACGGGTACAAGTCCCTGAGCGGTTTTAACGACAGCTACCGGTCTATATTCGGCGGCCCCGCTTCCGAAAACAGGGACAAGACGATAATCAATATAGTCCGCTTTACGACGCCGCTCGGTCCCATGTTCGCCTGCGCCACGAAAGACGGCTTATGCCTCCTTGAATTTACGGATAGAAAAATGCTGGAAACGGAATTCAAAGACCTGCGTAAAAGACTCTGCGCGGTCATCCTGCCGGGGGAAAACGATCACCTGGTCAGGGTTCAGTCCGAGCTGGCCGAGTATTTCGAGGGGAAAAGGCGGCAATTCACAATCGCTCTGCATACGCCCGGCACCGACTTTCAGCAGTCGGTCTGGAAAGTTCTCCGGGAAATACCTTACGGAGAGACAAGGTCTTATAAACAGCAGGCCGTGGCGATAGGCAATCCGAAAGCGGTCAGGGCCGTCGCTTCGGCAAACGGCCAGAATCGCATATCAATCGTTATTCCCTGTCACAGGGTGATTGGCTCCTATGGCCAATTGGCCGGGTATGGCGGCGGTCTTTTCAGAAAAAAATGGCTGCTCGATTTCGAATCCCGTAACTGCAGAGCCAATCCGAAACCCGACACGGCGCGGTTAATTTCATGAAACGTAGCCCTCCGGCATCCGGGCGCGACAGGCTCCCCTAGGACCGCGCCACTTCGTCACGCATCTTGCTGTGCGCGTGAGATACCCCCGTCCCGCTATTGAGAGGCGGATTCCACAGCATCGGTATGAACACCACCGCGAATATGGAGAACGCCAGGATCCACAACACCTGCGACACCGCAATCCATAGGAGGTAATGACCCATGTCCGCCATCGGGAAGAACACCCTGACTATAGCCCCCGTCAGCAGTATGGAGAAAATCCAGAACACTATCCCCGGCGGCTCGAATACGTTTCGCCCCGTGTGCCCGAGGGTAACGCGGGCCATGAAACCGATCGTCATTATCCCTATGCCGCCGTAAACGAAGCTGTGAAGGGCGGGCATCTGGGGAATGGTGAAGTAAAGCGAAAGGAACTTGAGCCCGAACCCGACGACTATCCACGCGTACGCCACGAAGAGAACCCACAGCATCGGCTTTCCCCAGATGCCGTTCGAATACCAGCCGTAAAGCCTCACGGCATATATAACCGCAAGCACCCCGGCGGTTATCGACGCCGGCTTCCCGCTCCCGAAAAAAACTTCCAGGAAATAGAAGAGGAGGAAGAAGATAACGCTCAGTATATCGATTCCCCTTCGATTTTTCGGCTCGAACGTAAACTTGAGACCGTTCCGGATGAATATCGGGATCATCCTCCTTCCCATCAAAACTATTATCGATATGATCATGTAGAGGCCCGAATAAATGCCCCAGCGCTGTCCGTTCGGCAGCACGCCCGCCACTCCGAGATAAAAAATCACGTTGCTCGCCGCTATGATTGCGAGGTGCGCTACGAGGGCGATTTTTTCCCAGTTATGCGATTTGATTACGGGGTAGAGCACCCTCAATGTCAGTATCACTAGAAAGAGGCAGTCGAATACCGCGCTGATTTTATAGGAAACGTCCGTCACCAGCGTAAGCGACAAAAACACCCTCGCCAATATCCAAAGGCATAGCAGAAGAATGAGAACGGATTTTTTATTTATGACGAGGCCCGACCAGTACCTCTCTATAGTCAGCAGGAACCCGGCCAGCACGGCTACCGAGTAGCCGAATATCATCTCGTGCGCGTGCCACATAAGCGGCGACATGCTTACGAAATTGAGCTTGATTTTGAACGTGTAATAAGCGGTCCACAGAACGAGATAATATATCGCGGCCACGGTCGCCAGGATGAAAAACGGTCTCATCGGCGGATCGAATATCGTATCCTCGTTCTCGCTGCCTATCTTCTTCAATGCCGCCTCCTATGAGTGAGTACTCACTCATTATAATACTTGCCCGGCCGGATTTGTAAAGCCGCCCCTGGAAGAATCGAATCGCGGTCAGGGACGTGAAAACGACGCCTGCCTTTCCGGCGGGTAAATCCCGGGCGCTTCGGTATAATAGAATTATAAACTTTATAAAATCCCGGTGAATATCACTGGCGGGAGGAATCATGAAAAGAAAGGCATCCGCTGAATGGAAAGGGGATTTGAAAGGCGGCAAGGGAACGATATCGACCGAGAGTGGTGTGCTCTCTTCGACACAGTATTCTTTTTCGACCCGTTTCGAAGACGGCAAGGGTACGAATCCCGAGGAGCTCATAGCGGCTGCCCACGCGGGCTGCTTCTCCATGGCGCTCTCGCTCGAGCTCGCCAACTTTAACCTCATCGCCGACAGCATTAAAACGACGGCTGCCGTGAGCCTTGAAAAGACTGACCAGGGTTTCGCTATCACGGCCGTCCACCTCGACCTCAGGGCGAAAATTCCCGGCGCCGACAACGAGACGTTCCAGAAAGCGGCGGACAACGCGAAAAAGGGCTGCCCCGTCTCCAGGCTCTTGAAGGCCGACATCACGCTCGACGCCGCTCTCGAAAGCTGATTGCAATGCCCGCATCGGGAGGCTTATAACACGTATAGCCGCCGTGCCGGTCAGGGGGAATTACAGGCTGTCTCCGTGCGCCCATACCTGGAGAAATGCCGGATACGGCTGCTTCCCACCCCATTCCCATGCATGCATATGCATGCTCCGCCTCCGATTTCAGTTATGTTTGGCTCGTATATGAAGTAAAATTAGGCATAAGGTCCGGAGTTCCGCTGCGCGGGGCTTTCGCCCGCCCGTCTCCGGCCCCTCGACATTCGGGAGGCAGACTAAAATGGCGCGTCCAATATGGAAGGGTCACATTTCATTCGGTCTCGTAAGCATTCCCATAACCCTTTACTCCGCTGAAAAACGGTTCGACCTCCACTTCAAGCTCCTCGACAGCCGGGACAAGGCTAAAATACGCTATTCCCGTGTGAACGAAGTCACGGGCGAGGAAGTCCCGTGGGATCAGATAGTCAAAGGCTACGAATACGACGACGATAAATACGTCATCGTCGACGACGAGGAATTCAAGAAAGTGGCGGTCGAGGCTACCCGAACCATAGAGATAGAGGATTTCGTCGATCGGGATTCGATTGATTACGTCTACTTCGACAAGCCCTATTTCGTAGCGCCCGACAAGAAAAATCAGAAGGGCTACGTCCTCCTCCGCGAAGTCCTCCGGAACACGGGCAAGGTCGGAATCGCCAAAGTCGTGATCCATACGAGGGAGTACCTGTCGGCCCTCTTCGCAATGGAAGACGTCCTCGTTCTCGAGCTTCTTCGCTTTCAGCAGGAGCTCCGAAGCCCCGGCGAATTCGACCTCCCAGAGGGCGGCCTCTCCGACTACAAGGTCACGAAGAAGGAAGTCGACCTTGCTGAAAATCTGGTCGAGGCCATGACCACGGAATGGCAGCCTGATAAGTATAAGGACGAATACCGCGCCGAGCTCATGGAATGGATTCAAAAGAAGGCGAAGTCAGGAGGAGCTGAAGTCCCGCCGGAAAGCGCCGAGGAGCCCGAAGAAGAAGGCGGCAAGGTCATAGACATGATGGAGCTTCTGAAGAAAAGCGTCCAGGACAAGGGCAGCGGCAGCAAGCCCCGCGGAAAAACGGCGAGCTCGAAGAGGAAAAAACCTTCCGGCTCCAGGAAAAAAACCGGATGATGCACTATGAGCGGCGGACTCAACGAATATAAACGGAAGCGGAAATTCGAGCTCACCCCCGAGCCCGAGGGAAAGATAAAAAAATCCGGAGCCGGAAATCTCTATATAATCCAGAAGCACGACGCGAGCCGGCTTCATTACGACTTCCGCTTGGAGTTAGGCGGCGTTCTCAAGAGCTGGGCGGTGCCCAAAGGGCCGAGTCTCGACCCGGCGGACAAACGCCTCGCCGTCGAGGTCGAGGACCATCCCGTAAGCTACGGCTCCTTCGAGGGCATCATCCCTGAAGGGAACTACGGCGGAGGAACGGTCATGCTCTGGGACCGCGGCACCTGGGAGCCTCTAAAGGACCCCCGAAAAGGGCTCCGCGACGGCAGGCTCGAATTCTATCTTCACGGGGAGAAGCTCAGGGGGGAATGGGCACTCGTCAGAATGGCCCGGCGCGCAAACGAGGATAAAAACAACTGGCTCCTCATTAAAATGAAGGACGACTATTCACGGAGAGGCGGAAAAAGCGTCGTCGACGAATACCCGTTGAGCGCCGCGAGCGGGCGCACGATGAAAGAGATTGCGGCTGCCGGCGGCAAGGTCTGGCAGAGCGATAAACCCAAACGCGCTCGATCGCCCCGGGGAAAAGAGAAGCCGAACGACCCCGAGCCCGACAAAGATTTACCCGACCCGGCCGCGCTCACCGGAGCACGGAAATCAAAGCTCCCGGAGGAGATTAGCCCCGAGCTCGCAACCCTCGTGGACAGCCCTCCTTCAGGGGACGGCTGGCTCCACGAGGTCAAGTTCGACGGATACCGCCTCATCTCGGTGCTCGACGGCGGCAAGGTCCGGATACTGACCCGTAACGGGAAGGACTGGACAGCCAGGTTCGGCGGTATCGCCGACGTGCTGAAAACCCTACCTGTAAAGAACGCGGTTCTCGACGGCGAGGCGGTCGTCCTTAACAAGGACGGCATCTCCGACTTTCAGGCCCTCCAGAACGCGCTCAAAGAATCCCGGAAGGGCGCGCTCCACTATTTCGTATTCGACCTCCTTTACCATGACGGTTTCGATTTGACGCGCGCGCCGCTCATCGACCGCAAAACCCTTCTCAGAAAAATACTGAACGGCTCCGGGAAATCCGGAGCCCTGCGTTACAGCGACCATATCGTCGGCAAAGGCGACGCCGTATTCGAGAACGCGTGCAGCATGTCTCTCGAAGGGATCGTCTCCAAGCGCGCGGCAGCGCCCTACGTCCAGCGCCGCACCCGCGACTGGCTGAAGGTCAAATGCCACAAGCGCCAGGAGTTCGTCATCGGCGGCTACAAACTCAGCACGAAGGCCTCCCGCGCAGGGTTCGGCTCGCTCCTCCTCGGCTATCACGACGGCGACGGCGCGCTCGTTTACTGCGGAGGCGTCGGAACCGGATTCGATTCGAAGTCCTTAAAGAGCATTAGAAAACAGCTCGACGCCATACCGCAAAAAAATTCGCCGTTCGTGAATCCGCCCACCGGGGCCGACGCGCGCGGCGTACACTGGGTTCGCCCCGAGCTCGTCGCCGAGGTGGAATTCACCGAATGGACAGACGACGATATCCTTCGCCACCCTTCTTTCAAGGGTCTCCGCGAAGACAAGCCCGCAAGGGAAATAATACGTGAGCGAAGCTTCGGGGAGGAAACAATGACGAAAGAGAATGACAGGCAAACAAACCCCGCCGCCGATACAGTCGCCGGCGTTCATCTTACGAATCCCGACAGGGTTTTATACCCTGATCAGGGCCTCACGAAGGCCGAGCTCGCACAGTTCTACGCCGACATCGCCGACTGGATTCTTCCCCACGTAGTAAACCGCCCGCTGACTATAGTCCGCTGCCCCGGCGGGAGCCAGAGCCAGTGCTTCTATCAGAAGAACGTCGGCGAAGGCCTGCCGGAAGCTATCTACGGCGTCTCCATAGAGGGCAAGGAAACCGACAGAACCTATATCTCCATAAAGGATTTGAAAGGTCTCATATCGTTGGTGCAGATAGGCGTCCTCGAAATCCACCCGTGGGGGAGCCGCATCGACAACCTCGAAAAGCCCGATCGCATGGTCTTCGACCTCGACCCCGGCGAAGGCGTTTCCTATGATAGCGTCGTCGACGCCGCATTTAAGCTGAGGGACATACTCGACGGTCTCGGACTCCGGAGCTTCGTCAAAACCTCGGGAGGGAAGGGCCTTCACGTCGTCGTACCGCTCGAGCGCCGCTCGGGCTGGGACGAGATGAAATCGTTTTCGAAGTCCGTCGCCGACGAGATGGTGAGGCTTGAGCCCGACAAATATATTGCTACCATGAGCAAGGCAAAACGAAAGGGAAAGATATTCATCGATTACCTCCGGAACAACCGCGACGCCACCGCCGTCGCCGCATATTCCACGCGGGCGCGGAAAGGCGCACCGGTCTCCACTCCGATAACGTGGGACGAGCTCTCCCCAAGCCTCGCGCCGAATAAATACAACGTCGAAAACCTGAGGCAGAGACTTTCTTCCCTGAAGCAGGATCCCTGGAAAGACTTCTTCACGACCCGCCAGTCCATAACGGCCGGGATGAAAAAGAAGATATGAGACCGGCCGGTAAATTCGATAGTCCGAATTGTGCCGGCCGGTGCTACTTCACTGCCGTCAGAACATCCAGCCGTATTGCCATCCGAGCCAGAGCACCCAGTCGGTTTCGAGCTGCGGCCCGTCCAGGTCCTGATAGATCGGGAACCCGAACTCCACGGCCAGTCTCTGTCCTTTTATAAGCTTCGGGCCTTCGGGCACATAAAAATTCATTCCGAAAAGCAGGTCGAGGCGGTTGCCGCCCTGATTGTGCGGATTGGCGCCGGGCATCATGGCGGGATCGAGCGCAGGGTCGGCCCCGTGGACATTCCCCCACGACTGCCAGTCCATTCTGGCCGACGTGCTCACCCAGTTAAACCAGTCGTAAGCCCCCCAGGCCGTCGCGTCGAGCCTGTTGCCGAGCCTGTAGTCCCTGTCGTTCTCCCCGAGTCTTATGACCCCGCTGACCTGAGCGCCCCAGGAAACGTTACTGTGCTGGCCGAGGTACGTAATCCCCGGCAGCAGATCGAATGTCCCCGAGCCCAGCTGCATGGGGTAGGAAAGCAGATGAGGGCCCATGGGCGTATCGTCTTTCTCGTCGATCGAGCCCGTCGGGAAGCTCATCCCGGCGCTCAGGTGTATTCGCTGGGCGTAATTGTCGAAAACCTTTACGAGCCCCGTCAGCTTGATGTCCCCGAAACCCTCGGATTCGGTTTTAAAGCGCTCCCCCATCCTTGTCAGGTGGTTCATGGATTTTTTTATGTACGGCACCATGCCCATGATGGAGAGATAATCCGTGGCTGCGTACATCAACCCGAGCATGTGCATCTGCATGTCCATTTCGAGGGGCGCGACCATGTAGTCCTTGAGGACTTGCCGGCTGCTCACATTGTTCGTCCCCGTTCTTATGCCGTCCATGCTCATGTACATGTACCGGTAAGAAAGCATGAATCTCCCCGCGTGGTGTGTGTGGTCCCCCATTACGCCTACGGGTGCATGCCCGTCCGGCCTCGCGCCGCTCCATTTCTGGCCGTATGCGTTTACGGAAAACACAGCCAGTATCAGGATCGGCAAGACCGCATATTTAAAAGATATAACCCTGTTATCGAGAGAATTCTTTCGCATTTTTATAACGACCTCCAATAATTGAACCTTTGCGTGAGCTCGCACAGACAGACCGATGATTACCTTCGGCGCCGCGGGCGCCGGCACGCAGGCAGGCGTACCGGCGCACTATTCCGCTGCCGAAGCCGGATTAGCTGTGCCTCTGTGTCGGGAAAAAGGGTTTCCCCTCCTTTCCGCTGCTTGGATACCCGCCGCACTTTTCACAAACGTGCGGCGCGATTAAATTGCGGGAGGAGAACGGATGGGGAGACTGGAATAGAACTCTTCTGAATGATGAAATTCGACTGCCGCCGGCAGATAGACCGTAAATTGCTCTCTTACGATGGAACAGGCTGCAGCCGGAATGAACAGGCTCGTTCGTTGACTGCAGCAGCTTAAGCAAAAACAGTGCTTCTCGACGCCCTCTTTGGTGTTTCGTCCCGTAATGACACTGGCGATAGCGGATAAATGGTCCTGACCCCGGTGCGAGGGACAGTCCATAACCGAATAAGAGAGCGACTCGGCCCTGGGCGGCGCATACTTCTGAGAGGTGTAAAGCGCCAGATTCAACGACAGTGCGAGGAACAGGACGGAGCAGGCTATAAGGTGTGCTTTCCGCCGCATGGCAGGGTATAAATCTAGATTTCAGGCGGCAGTTGTCAAGTCCGATACGTTTGGAGCGCTCTATCGGAATTAGTAGTAGCTGCAACTATCGCTGTCGCGCTCAGGTCCCGGACCCGGCTCTGGATGCGTAATTATAGAAGACTAAAATCCAGGGCATCGGAGCGCTTTACTCGCAGAGTGCCGATACCGGGATGAAATTGTCCCGGCCCTTCATATATCGGAAAAGCCGGGACTAGCAGTGCTTCGATTATTACCAGAGTCCCTGAATAGCGACCCCGTTGTGCGCCGTGATCACCTTGCACTTCCCTCCCCACTCCACGAATGCGCCTATGTCGCTCCACTCCACGGGCGCCCTCTTCCAGTGATCGTCGAGGCCGGCCTGGTTCTCGTAAAGCTCGTCCAGGACGAACATCGTATTCCCCGTCGGCTTCGACGTCGGGTCGAACGGGTTTTCGAGCTCCGGTCCTTTAATAATGTTGTATCGCAGCATCGCGAGCTCGCCCGACTTGTGATGAGTCGCCTCCATCCATTT
Source organism: uncultured Spirochaetia bacterium (assembly GCA_964618635.1). Lineage (GTDB taxonomy): Bacteria > Desulfobacterota_D > UBA1144 > Nemesobacterales > UBA2774 > JADLGH01. Next base: position 28,888 of record CAZUDM010000004.1, on the reverse strand, counting down.
CGCGTGGCTCGCGAATATCCTCTCCCCCTCGGCGACGTGCTCCGGCGGGCAGATGAACACGATAGTGATCTGTACTTTGCCTACAGTAGACATTGGCATACCTCCTTTGATATTGTGTGTGGCTTATTGACCTTTATAAAACATACGACGGAAAAAGCAAACCCTTTTTGCCGTACGGATATAAAAGGACTTGCATATGCAATACTTTCGAAGATTTCGGGGTCAAGCGGTGGTTAGCTGTCAGCCGAATTAGTAGTGGCGGTGAAAATTGTCATAGCGTTGTCTTCGGTTCTTTCCAGTGCTCCTGCGGCGAACCGATGTCTTTCAGCCTCTTTTGTATGTTCTGAAACGTTTGCAGCTGCGTCTCGTTCATCGGTGAATCGAACTGCTCGCCGTGAAGTATCCTTATTATGACAACATAATTATTCCTCTTCGTTCTAAGGTCGTCAGGCAGGTAGAAGACGACGTTATCGTGCCTTCTCACGTCGAACCTGACCCCGGGCGCAGGCTCCGAGGTGAGCCAGTTAGCCAGCTTCATGAGCCTCTCGAATGTCGCGGATTTTCCGGCTTCGTCCCCGGGGAAATTTTTATCCGGGTCCGTCCCGACAAGGGCGACGGACATGCCCACTTTAACACGATGTCCCTCCTCGTCGGGCAGCTCTATGGACAGGGTGGCCCAAAACACCTTGTGCTCCAGGACTATGGATTTCATTTCCTGTGCTTCCCTGTCGACAGGAAAGCCCATACTCCCTGTATCATCAGACATTATGCGCCTCCCTTTTTAGAAGCTTTCTTTGAGCCCTTCCCGTTTCCCTTTTCGTTTAAAAGCGTCTTTCTGGCCTCGGCTAATTCCTCAAGCTTTTGCTTGTCCACCTTCGGATAGTGGAGGTCGAGAGAGGCCAGCGCGTCTATGATCGCCGCGGCGACCACCAGGCGCGTAAACCACTTGTTGTCCGCCGGTACGACATACCACGGAGCGTAACTTGTCGCGGTGTTCCGGATCATGTCCTCGTAGGCTTTCATGTAGTCGTCCCAGTAAGCGCGCTCTTTTATATCGCTCGCGGAAAACTTCCAGTTCTTTTCCGGGTTCTCGATGCGTTCGATAAAACGCTTCTCCTGCTCTTCTTTGGAAACGTGAAGAAAAAACTTCCTCACGACTATTCCATTCCGCGTAAGGTAGCTCTCGAAATTGCGTATGTCTTCAAAGCGCTCGTTCCAGATATTCTTCGTGACAAGCTCGGGAGGTAATTTCTGCTTTGCCAGAAATTCCTGGTGGACCCGCACGACCAGCGTCTCCTCGTAATAAGAGCGGTTGAAGATGCCCATGTTGCCGCGGTTCGGCAGGCGTTTCATACACCGCCATAGATAGTCATGGTCGAGCTCTTCCGACGACGGAGCCTTGAAGGAATGCACCTGGCAGCCCTGCGGATTGACGCCCGACATTATGTGCTTTATCGTGCCGTCCTTTCCGGCGGCGTCCATCGCTTGGAGTATTATGAGCACCGCCCAGCGGTCCTGGGCGTAGAGCATATCCTGCAGCTCGGCGAGCAGCTGCACGCCGTTTGCAAGCACCTCTTTCGCACGCGGCTTGTCCTCCGACTGTAAATGAAGCGTATCCCCGGGATCGATGTCCTTAAGCCGGAAGCTCTTGCCTTTCGTAATGCGAAACGGCTCCGCGAATTTCCGGGCCCTTTTAACGAGATCCTTGATCTCCATATCTATCCTCCCTCTCTCTGATAAGTCCATTCGCGGCGTCGCTTGCATGTACAAGCCCCGCGCCGCTGCCCCTTGGCCCTGTATATAAAATATGTCTCCGGATATTCTAAAACAGTTGGAAATTAAAAACAAAGAGGCGTGATTATTTAAAAAGAGGCGGTGGTATGAGGGAGTTTCGATCCCTGACTAAACTGCCGGTATGTAAGGGGGGCGGGCTGATGCAGCTCGCCGGATAAAGGGTTTCATCCAGCCCTCATTTACAAATCGCGCCCTAACCTGACGCGTGGTTTTCCCTCGCCTGAGGATGTGAATACACAGCCGATATACACAAGATGAGACTTGTTTGCTAAAACTGCTGTTTGAAATAGAGGAACGGCGGCAGTACGATACTCACGGTTTTCCTATCCGTGCTTGACATAACGAGGGGAAGGTCTTCGACATTTAGCGAAGGTGATTCGTAAGTCAGCTCGGAATTCTCTCCGCTCCCGGTCAATAAAGAAATATCGCCGGGGCCTTCTCTGTCAGTGATAACATTCCGGACCGCCGGAATTTCTGTATCGGCTTTCGCCAAAATCACGGAATCCGGCCCGTCACCGCTCTCCGCAAACGAAAAGGACGCCGCGGCGAATATGATAAATATTAACGAGATTATTGTCTTCACTCTTCTCTCCTGATGATAGTTAGACACACAAACCATGCATTTGGATGCAGGCGCATCAGTTAATAGTTAGAATTATAAAAAAGCCAAGAAATTAGAGGTGGTTATAATGCCGGGCGATGGGGGGATTCGAACCCCACGTCTCACTACCGGGGCTACACAGCAAACAGCCGGTATAATTCGTGTCTTTAGTCTATAATATATACTTCGAAACATCGGGGAAAAGAGAATGATGGATGCTGTCGTAAGGAAACTATTCGAGCGATACGAACGCTTATTCAACCAGTCTCTCGGTGGCGACGTGAATATAAATCAAGTCGCCTCGCTGTACGCGACGGAATTCATCGCAGCCTCGCCTGCCGGAGTTATGACGGGGAAGAACAACGATAAACTCAAGCAGGTGATGGTGCAGGGATACGCGCGCTATCGGGCGATTGGAACTAAAGAGATGCGGATACGTAGTGTCCGTATCTCATCGATAGATGAACATCATTGTGTCGCCCATGTTGCTTGGACGGCAACTTATGCTCGGAAGGATCGGCCGGACACAAATATAGATTTCGATGTTCACTACTTTGTGCAGAAGCTGGATGAGGGACCGAAAGTTTTCGGCTGGGTCTCGGGCGATGAGCAGACGCTCTTGAAAGAACACGGAATTGTCTGACGTCTGCTCTTTCTGCAGTGTTGATTTTCCAGCCGTGTCGTCTGATATAAGAATGGTAAAAGGCGTGAACAAATTGCGGGCGATGGGGATTCGAACCTATACCTCTCCCCTTTTGTCAGGCGAGGTTTGAGTTAGAATCATGGAAACAGCGCTTCCAGGCTATCCCGACGAAAGGCCGTATTTGAAAATCCGGTTTAAACTCCGGTCTTATCGGTCATGGACAGAGCTGACTCTTTTCCATTTCCTGTTCCCGGCGTATCTCAGATAATCTCTTCCGGCGGGAGTTTTCGACCTTCTAACTTTTCTCCATTTTCTATTGCCTACGTATGTGAGAAAAGCTTTTTTTGTACTCATTGTTCTCACCCTGATATAAAGTATAAATCATTCTCTCCATATCCACATTCCTTTTTAGCAGCCGTAGTGTGTAATGCTTGCCCTATTTCCAGGGCGGAACGGGTCTTCATAAAACTGCATGAAACAATTAGATGGAGAATATGGCGTGCTTAAGCCATAGGAATCGGCCTATGGAATATGACGGATTTGGCGATTCTTAAAGAGAATGTGTACTTTCTTTTCGGATTTCGGATTATTTTGGTTTACTTTTAGTCGTCATAAATCTCCCTCATTTTAATTTGGCAGCACTACATATACGTTGGTAATCGCAACTTGTACACTTTTTTAGAGAAGGTGATGGGTTCAACTTGCCGTTGCGGAGGGTTTCGGCTGCGCCTTTTACCTTGGTCTTCACTTCCTTCAAGAATCCCTCGTCAACCGAACGTGGTTTCCTTTTGCGTTCATCAAGATTGTATATCTCGACAAAGTCTGCATTACGCCCCGTGAGTTCATTATAACCAAGTGCATAGATGTGGAGTTGAGTTTCGGTTACATCTTCTGCCTGTGCCCGATCAGTTGATTTGAGATCGACTATGCTGGTTTCGTCAGTATCTTTTCGTCGTACCAAATCGATACGGCCAACAACTGATACACCATCTCCCATGTTAACTTCGATGAGTTTTTCTGAGAATTCTATATTGTTGAATTCTTTCTTGTTGTCTACAATGTAGTCCGTCACGACCTTCTTGGCTGCCATCTCAAGTTTTTCTTTTAATTTTGCGTACGCATATGGAGTATGCAGATGTGTTTTTATCAGCTCTGGAACGTTCGATTCGTCAACCTTTTCTCCATTGATTACCCTTGTGTGTACCTCTGCCAGTGCATCATGTAAAGACTTACCGTAACCCAATGCTTCGTGTATGGGGGCATTGAACCCATATAGAATGCGCAACTTAAACTGATACGGACATTCAAAGAAGTATTTCATGTCTGAGAAAGTTAGTGTTACATTTGCTATCCCCGCCTTTGGAGTGGCTTTAAGCCGTTTTCTATTTGAGTAATCTTGCTGGCGACGTTTAACGTATTTTGAAGAGAGTACATTTTCCCAAAACTCAGAAACCTTCTTATATAGTTGGTTATCGAGTACTGGAGCCCATGTCATATGCAGAAATTTCTGAGCCCTAGTCATGGCAACATAGAATAGCCTCCGCTCATCCTCGAGACTACCTTCATAACGCTCTTGGCCCTCAACTGCCGTTTTTGGAATGAGTTGCCAAACACTTGGTCCACCATGTTTTTTGGATGGAAACCGATTCTTCAATAGGGCCGGAATAAATACAACCGGCCACTGCATGCCTTTAGCTTGATGCACTGTCATAATTCGCACCGCATTTGGATTAGCGTATTGGTTAGACTGCCACCCTTCTGGGTATGATTTCACGGCATGATGCTCGAGAAAGCTCGCAAATGTTTTGTATTTTTCAATAGGTTCGGACAAGAAATGTATTGCTTCAAAGTCCGAAATTACTTGGCTGAACTTGCCTAGGTTGTAGAAAAGTATTTCACACTTACTGGAATCACCCGGAACTTTTTCTTCTCGAATATTTGCATTTTCTAAAAAATCAAGAAATACACGCTGGGGAGAATAAATAGAAAACCGCTCCCCACCCTTAGCCATATCATCTCGACTTTTTGCCGCCGCTTGAATTGCTTTCCGAAGTTCGGAACGTGACGAACCTGTCTGAGCTGCCTCCCATGCCTTCAAAACAGATTTTTCGTCAATGCGCCCAGCCATGAAGTGAAATAGTTCACGTGCCGCTGCGGCTTCGGGTGTTGCGAATAACTCGTTCATGCCAACGACAAGATATGGGATATTCGCTACATCAAGTGCTTTCGTAATAGGTTTCGCATTATGTGCGACGCTCCTAAGCAAAATTGCCATATCCGACCATGCAACACCTCGTTCTTTACCCCCGGATTCTTTTACAGCTACACCTAAGAGTGATTTACATGTCTGGGCTATATATTGGGCTTCCTCGTCCGGATTGTCGAAACCAAGGGCTACAATATCGCCAGATTCATAATTCTGAGCACCCTCTGGTTTCATTTGTTTGGGGAGACGCTCTGAATTTTGTTCGATAAATGCCCTTGCAGTTTCGACTATACCCTCGCTTGATCGAAAGTTACCTTCCAACTTAACCTGTTTGACGGGTGCATAGCGTTCTTCAAAGGTAAGAATATTTTGAACATCGCTTCCTCTCCACTGGTATAGAACTTGATCATCATCACCTACAACGCAAAGATTTGCTCCTAAATCGTGCAGAACACGGACAACTGACTCTTGTATTGGGTTTACATCTTGATATTCATCAACTATTACATGCTTAACTCGTTCACCTAGTCTATTTCTAAGATCATTGTCTGAGTATAGAGCCTCGACTGCTTCATCCAGGATAGCAGAATAATCAAGATAGCTGCGGTCATCTAAAAGGGATCTGTATGCTTCCATTCCTTCCATTACTGAGCATCCCTCGAGAGCTTCGTTATCGACAGAAGCTTCGCGAAGGATTGATAATGCGCTAGAATAGATACCTGTATCCGTATAACGTTTGAGTTGTTTTCCAGATAAATCTGTTGATGTAGTAAGTCCACTTCTTGAAGATAGTCTATTTATAAATAGTATTTGTTGAACTTCGTTAAGCACATTGAACTTGCTATATTTGGGTACTTCACTCTTGAGTAGTTCCAGGCAGAATCCGTGAATGGTACCTACATACATTTCAGCAAGTCCATTCACATCACCTAATATTTCACGGCATCTCTCGTAAATCCGTTCTTTCAGCTCAGCTGCTGCCTTTTCAGTGAAGGTGAATGCTACGATGTTTCTGGGGAGAACGGAATGTTTATTTGCTGGTGTCAACAAGGTAACGACTCGACGAGCAACTACCTCAGTTTTACCGGAACCGGCACATGCAATGAGCTGAAGATTGCCTCGAGAGTGATTGATAGCTTCCCATTGCTTATCGGTGAGTTTCATGACTTTTCCTTAGCTCAACTTAAAACTCGTTTAATTAAGTCAATTTGGTCTAATTGTTCTGGCTAATAAGCATTCATAATAACTTCCTTTATCTATTTCTATGATTTCCCAAAATTGTTGTAACCTGTTTGATTGAAAAGGAATTTACAGAATCTAGTGTAGCCCATTATAGTGTTTAAGATGGAAAATTTCAACCAATCAACACTAAATTGGTGTTAAACCATGGCGGGCGATGGGGGTTCGAATCCACGACCTCAGGCTTTGATGCTGGTTCATTAAAACCCACTCGTGAATTTTACAGCTTCACATTCATTTGCCGTATCCTTTCATGATTTCGGCAAAAGTTGTCCAATCCAACCGAACATGGTTCTTTTTCGAGTGCTTTGGATACCATTTAAATGATCCCCGCCCTATAACCAGCGTTCCCAGCTTTTCTCCTTTGGAAGACATCTCAAGCTCTATAGAGCTACCCGTTCTAGTCAAGTCCAATATCTGAACTATTGCTGAAGTTGTATGAACTTTGTTGTACTTCTTCGAAACTAATTCGCTCATTTTGAACCTCCTGTATCTAACGCTATTTATGTATGCCGGACAATAATGCTTGTACCCAACTGCGCATCATTGAACAAGTAAATTAATTATATGCCGATTAGATAAAGTTAACAAGGATACTGAAATATGATTATAGGCATGATAAAAAGATCTCTGAATACCAATGGCGGGCGATGAGGGATTCGAACCCCCGACCTCAGGCTTCGGAGGCCTGCGCTCTATCCACTGAGCTAATCGCCCGGTCTGGAAATTCCAAGCTCCTTCATGACCTGCTGCATGTCTTCCCAAAGGGGCTTCTTGAAGTTCGGGTTCCGGAGAAGCGCGGCTGGATGATAAGTTACCATGACTTTGAACTTTCCGTAACGGTGAAATTTTCCGCGTAGGCTCCCGAGGCTAGCCTTCGTCTTAAGGATCGACTGTGCCGCCGTGCTTCCAAGGCACACCACCACCTCCGGGTTTATCGATCTCAACTCCTGGAACAGGAACGGCTCCCACTCCGCCATCTCTTCCGGGGTAGGAGTCCTGTTGTCGGGCGGCCTCGACTTCACGATGTTGGAGATATATACATCCTCCCTCTTAAGCCCCATGGCTTCGATTATTTTGTTTAAGAGCTGCCCGGCCCTTCCGACGAATGGCCTCCCCTGAATATCTTCGTCCCGTCCCGGGGCCTCGCCGACGAATACGAGCCTCGCCTTCGGGTTCCCCTCGCCGAAAACGATCTGCCTGCTTCCCTCGAAGAGCCTCGAAGACATCTTCTCCAGAAGCTCCTTCTTTATCTCTTCGAGCGGCATTATCTTCGTGGACGAGTCGAACATCCCCATCTGCTCCGGGACGTTGATTACCTCCTCTTTCGGTGCGGCTCCCCTGTCTTCTCTGGCGGTTGTTTTTTTCGGCGTCATGGTTTCCTCCCATCCGGGATACTTCCTTTCTGTATTCTCTTCGGCGGCACGCTCTCCTCTCTCCCTGAATACCCTCTTCACCCCCATATCTTTCTGGAATTCATAGTACCGCCTCAAATCCCCGGCTATCTCTTTTAATTCGCGCTCTCTGCTCATACTGTATATATCCCGATTTCTATTCCCCTCTCACGCCTTGCTGTAGAGGACAGGATAAAGGGGATACCTTAATATAAAACACGGTTTGACGGGAAAAATCCATACTCAAACTTCGACAGGAAACTCTATACCAAATCCTGTTTTCGGATGTGGCTGGGACATTTAATTCAAATGTCGCGCTGTGCATTATGCAGATTGAATTTCCGCCCTCTCAATTTCGGATGCCCTAATTGCGGAATCCGCCTCCCATCACTCATCGTTTTGTCCTTCGCTTGTGATTATGGTAAATAATTCTATCCTAATAGGAACTTCCGGACAGCGAGCGGGTGATGAGAGAAAGCTATAAGCCACACGAAATAGAGAAAAAACACCAGGACGAATGGGCCGAAAAGCGGCTCTACGAAGTCCACGCCGAAAAGGGGAAGGACAAGTACTACGTCCTCGAAATGTTCCCCTATCCCTCGGGCCGCATCCACATGGGCCACGTCCGGAACTACACCATCGGCGACGTCATCGCCCGCTTCAAGAGGACGATGGGCTACAACGTCCTCCATCCCATCGGCTGGGACGCATTCGGCCTCCCCGCGGAAAACGCCGCCATCGAAAGGGGCGTCCATCCCGCCAAGTGGACCTACGAGAACATCGCCCAGATGAAGGCACAGCTCAAAAAGCTCGGCTACAGTTACGACTGGACACGCGAAATCGCCACCTGCGACCCGTCCTACTATAAATGGGAGCAGATGGTCTTCACGCGCATGTACGAGAAAGGGCTCGCATACAGGAAATCGACGACGGTCAACTGGTGCCCCTCGTGCGAAACAGTCCTCGCAAACGAGCAGGTAGAGGACGGCTACTGCTGGCGCTGCGGCTCCGAGGTCGTCCAGAAAGAGATGGAAGGCTGGTTCTTTAAAACCACGGAATACTCCGACGAGCTCCTGGAATTCGCCGAAAAGCTGAAAGACGGCTGGCCCGAAAGAGTCCTCGCAATGCAGAAGAACTGGATCGGGAAAAGCACCGGGGCCGAAATCGAATTCCCTCTCGAAGAGCCCGCGGGCGGAGAAAAGGGCCTCAGCATTTTTACGACGCGCCCCGACACCGTCTTCGGCGTAACATACATGGCCATAGCCCCCGAGCACCCGCTCGCGGCGGCGCTGATAAAAGGTAAGCCAGAGGAAAAAGAGGCGCAGGAATTCATAAAAAGGGTCATACGGCAGACGAGCCTCGAAAGGATCGCCGAAGGCGCAAAAAAGGAAGGCGTCTTCACGGGTGCCTACGCAATCAACCCGTTCAACGGCGCCCGCGTGCCGATCTACATTGCCAACTTCGTCCTCCACGCCTACGGTACAGGCATCATCATGTCCGTCCCGGCGCACGACCAGCGCGATTTCGAGTTCGCCGCGGAGTACGGCATACCCATAGTCCCCGTCATAGAGCCCGAAGGGGCGAATCTTAAAGCCGAAGACATGACAGCCGCATACGAAGAGCCGGGCGTCATGATCAACTCCGCACAGTTCACGGGTCTCCCTTCGGAGGACGGCAAGCAAAAGATAATCGAATACGCCGAGGAAAAGGGCTTCGGAAAAAGACAGATAAATTACAGGCTGAGAGACTGGGGCATCTCGCGCCAGAGATACTGGGGCGCTCCCATCCCCATGGTTTACTGCGACACGTGCGGCGTCGTACCGGTCCCCGACAAGGACCTCCCCGTCGAGCTCCCTCTCGATATAGAGTTCACGGGTAAGGGCGGCTCGCCGCTTTCGAAGGTAGAAAGCTTCGTCAACACAACGTGCCCGAAGTGCGGCGGCGCGGCGCGGCGAGAGACTGACACGATGGACACCTTCGTCGAGTCCTCGTGGTATTTTCTGAGGTATGCCTCCCCGCATTTCAACGAGAGTATATTCGACAGGTCCGAAGTCGACTACTGGCTTCCCGTCGATCAATACATCGGCGGCATCGAGCACGCGATACTTCATCTCCTCTACGCGAGGTTCTTCACGAAAGCCCTCCGCGACCTCGGCTTCTGCAGGCTCGACGAGCCTTTCTCCAACCTGCTGACGCAGGGCATGGTCATAAAAGACGGGGCCAAGATGTCGAAGTCCCTCGGCAACGTCGTCGACCCGGACGACATGATAGCGAGGTTCGGCGCTGATACTGTGAGGGTCTTTATGCTCTTCGCGGCCCCTGTTCAGAAAGACCTCGACTGGAGCGACGAGGGCATCGAGGGCGCGTTCAGATTTTTGAGCAGGCTCTGGAGGCTCATTTACGACAGGTTCGAAAAAATCGAAAACGTCGAAGCCTCGCCCGACCCCGCCGCCATTTCAGAGCCGGGCAAGGCGCTACGCGTGAAGGTTCACAAAACGATAAAAAAGGTCACAGACGACCTCGAAAAATTTCAGTTCAATACCGCGATCGCCGCCGTGATGGAGCTCCTTAACGACACGTCGCGCTTCGAGCCCGAAGGGGAGGGCGACACCTCCGTTTTAAGGGAGTCTATAGAAGCGATGGTAAGGCTTCTCTATCCAATCGCCCCCCACGTAACTGAAGAGCTCTGGGCAGAGCTCGGCTGCGGCGATTCCCTCGTCGACGAGCCCTGGCTCAAGTGGGACGAGAGCCTCGTAGCCGGCGCGGCCGTAACGATAGTTCTCCAGGTAAACGGCAAGGTCAGGAGCCAGCTTTCTATGAATCCCGACTCCAGCGAGGACGAGATGAAAGAGGCCGCTTTCGCCGACGAGAAAATCAAAAGCTTCCTCGCGGGAAAGGAGCCCAGGAAGGTCATAGTGGTTCCGAAGAGGCTCGTGAATATAGTGCTCTAGATCGGGCCGGTCTTTTTCTTTTCGAGATAGGAATTTGCTATACCGGCGAGCTCGCGCGCGGACTTTTCCGGGTCGGCCGCGCCGAAAACGCCCGTGATGACGGCTATGCCGTCTACCCCGGTTTCGAGAACGTCCGCCGCGTTCTCCGCCGTTATGCCCCCGATCGCGAATACCGGGATGTCCTTTATCCGGGCCGCGGCCTCCCTCAAAACCTCAAAGGGTGTCGGCGTTCTTCCGGGCTTCGTGGGCGTATTATAAGGCGTCCCGAAGGCGACATAATCCGCGCCGCCGGCAAGGGCGTCAAGCCCCCTTTCTATCTTCCCGTAGCACGACACCCCTATAATCGCGCCTTCCCCGAGCACGCTCCGCGCGTGCGCGATTCCGGCGTCCTCCTCACCCAGATGCACCCCGTCGGCTCCTATCTCGGCTGCAAGCTCGGGGGAATCGTTGATAATTAGCGGAATCCCGTAACGTCTCGTTATAACTAAAAGCTCTTTGCCGATCTCTACGATTTCATCCCGCGGCGTGTCCTTTTCCCTGAGCTGAAGTATGCTCGCGCCGCCCCTGACTGCCGCCTCGACAGTCTCCGCGAAACGCTCCCTCGGTATAAGCTTCCGGTCTGTAATAATGTAGAGCCCGCCTCTGACTTTCATACCCAGAAATCTATCCAATCGGGTCCGAATGGGCAAATACTCCCCTACTTCCTTAAAAATCCGCTGGAATCCGGTAAAAATACATACTATTTAGAATATATTATGTAATTAAAGCGCATTGCGGAGTAATCTTAGAAATTACTTGAAATGTCTGCACCGTTATTATAAAATGAAACCTAAAACGGCCGGAGGTACGACTGGATGAGACAGAAAAACCGCCCCCGCGGGGTACTCCTAGCCCTTTCGATAATGACCGCAATCTTTTCGGTGGCCCTGCTTCCGGCAAAAGAGGTCGGGGCGGCGACAGTCCGAAACATCCCATATTCCTTCTTCCTGGAGCACCCATACAGCTCGACGGGCCTGAAGGGCAATCTCGAAATTGCATCCGTTGACGGCGGCGGCGCGCTCATAATGAACCAGCTCAGGCTCGACATTGCCTTATCAGAGAATTACTGGGGTTTTTACGGTAAATTCCCCTTCGCGGGCGTAACCAGCGGCGTCTTCGGCGACGGCGATTACGACTTCGGCAACATAGGCGTCGGAACCAAGTACGCCCTCCACGCCTCCGGGAGCAGCGTCTTCACTGTCGGCTTCGAGGCCATACTCCCGACGACAGGCAACGACCCCGGGGCGCTCGGCGCGCGCTCCTACTTCCGCGACTTCGCCTATTTCACCGACGACGCCTACACCTTCGTCCCCTATGCCGTCTTCGCCGTGAGCGGGAGCATGTTCGCATTTCAGGCCAACCTCGATTTCGACATAATGACCAACGCGAAGAAGGCCGACAGCGGTCCCTTCAATACAGGCGGCGACAGCACGGAGCTGATCCTTAAATACGGGGCGACGGGCAGCATCACGCCCGACTTCGGCGTACCGTTCACGACTTCTTTTCTTCTGGAGCTTCTCCTCGCGTCTTCGACGACGTTCGACAGCAACGTCACGGGGGCCTACGTCACCCCCGGCGTCAGGGTAGGCGGCCAGATGTTCAGCTTCGGCGCGGGCGTCCAGATACCATTCGGCAGCAGCGAAATCACCAACTTCGCCAACGTCGACTTCCTTGTAGATATGGTGGTAAGGTTCGGGGGCTGAGGAAGCTTCCCAATGAAACGAACCCGGCCGCTCAGGTATCGGGTTATTTCTCTATGGATTTGAATATCGTCTCGGTGATCGCGTCGTAATCCGGCGGAAGCTCGACGGGCCTGTTCGCATACTTCGAGAAAACCCCTTCGAGCTGGCTCATGTGATAGCCGATCTTGAACTCGACAAATTTTAACCCGTGCGCCGTGGATACGATAACCACACGGTCCGAATTCTTGAAGACTTTCCTTTCCTTGAGCTTTAAAAATGCCGCCAGCGCAACGCCCGTGTGGGGGCAGTTGAACGTTCCCGTCTTATCCACGAGCGCGGCCGCGTCGGCAAGCTCCTGCTCGCTCGCCTGCTCCACTATCCCGTCGAATTCCCTGAGCGTCCTTATGGCCTTGTTCACACTCACGGGGTTTCCGATCTGTATGGCGTTGGCGAGGGTCTTCTGCGCCTTCACAGGATGAAACTCTTCGAAATTTTTAAGATAGCTGAGATAAAGCGGGTTCGCGTGCTCGGCCTGGGCGCACACGAGGCGGGGCAGCTTGTTTATGAGCCCGAGCTCGCGCATCATGAGGTAGCCCTTTCCGAGGGCCGATATATTCCCGAGGTTCCCCCCCGGGATCACTATCCAGTCGGGCACCTCCCAGTCGAACTGCTGGCAGAGCTCTATGCTTATCGTCTTCTGCCCCTCGATCCTGAGGGAGTTTATGGAATTGGCAAGGTATATGTTGTTCCGCGTGCAGACCTTCTGCACCATCTCCATGCATCCGTCGAAGTCCGTATCGAGCGACAGGACGAGCGCCCCGTTCGATATCGGCTGCACGAGCTGCGCGACTGACACCTTATCCTTAGGCAGGAACACGATGGCCGGTATCCCGGCGGAGGCGCAGTATGCGGCGAGCGCGGCCGAGGTATCCCCGGTCGAGGCGCAGGCCACGGCCGGTATCTTCTTCCCGTCGGCGATCATCTGCTTTACGACGGAGACGAGAACGGTCATGCCGAGGTCCTTGAACGAGCCGGTATGGCTGTTTCCGCACATCTTGAGCCAGATGTCTTCCATGCCTATCTGGGAGCCGAACCTCTCGGCCCAGAAAAGGTTGGTCGCGCCCTCATACATCGAAACGACGTTTTCGTCCTCGACGTAGGGGCACACCCACTCCTTCTTACCCCAGACAGAGCTCCCGTGCGGCCACGACTGCTTCCTGTAGCGGTTGTCGAAAAGCTCCTTCCACTCCCCGGCCGACTTTTCCTTGAGCTTTTCCATGTCGTGCTGGACTTCGAGGAGGTTTCCGCACTTCCTGCAGCGGTAAATTATCTCGTCAAGAGAATAGGTTTCGCCGCATTCGTCGTCTATACAGGCAAACCACGCCCTATATTCACTCATGGCTAACAAAATACCCCTTCGGTTTTTGACTGTCAAACAAGGAGCTTTAGGGGGTGGGGATTCCCTTTCATTCCGATTTTTTCCACTCTTATTAATAAAGGTACTGGAAATTTATTTAAAAGTGTTGTACTGTGTTTTTATTAAAGAAACGCTTTAAGGCTTGTATTCTAAGTCTCTGGTTTGTCGAAATTTATCGGTCCGGGGTGGGTTGTTGACAGCCAGAGGGCGTTTTGGTAACCTGAGCCTCAGGCATGTCATTGGCAAGAGCGCACGTTATCATTAAAGGCAGGGTCCAGGGGGTATTCTTCAGGGCCGAGGCCAGGCGCAAGGCGGAAGAGCTCGGGCTCACCGGCTGGGTGAGGAACAACCCCGACGGCGCCGTCGAAGCGGTGGCCGAGGGAGATACGGACATGGTCGAAAAATTCGTAAGCTGGTGCTACGAAGGGCCGCCCCGGGCGAGGGTGGCAGCCGTCGAGGTATCGAGGTCCGGGGCTACGGGCGAGTTTACGCATTTCACCATAGACTGACTTCGGAGAAAGAGTGTAACGATATGATATTAAGATGTATACCGGGCGGTATTTTTCTCACGAACTGCTACATACTCGGCGACGAGAAAACGAACGAGGGAATACTCATAGACCCGGGCGAGCAGATAGACGACATACTCGATGAGGTTAAAAAATCGAGGCTGAAAATAACTAAAATAGTGAATACACATACCCACATAGACCACGTCGCCGGCGCCGAAGTCGCCAAGAAAGCGCTTGAGGTCGGCTTCTATATACACCCCGAGGAAGTGCCCGTTTTAAGGGCCCTCCCCGAGGCCGCAAGGAGGTTCCCGCAGTTCGGCAATGTAGAAGTCCCCGAGGTCGAAGGCTACTTCGAAGAGGGCGACGAGGTCGAAATAGGCAGCCTCCGGGCGAAAGTCCTGCACACACCGGGGCACACTTGGGGCAGCATATGCCTCGTCATAGGCGACGTCGTGATCTCCGGCGATACGCTTTTCGCGGGCAGCGTAGGGAGGGTCGACCTTACAGGCGGCACCTCGATGGCCGAGCTCGTCGGGTCGATAAAATCGAAGCTCATGCCGCTCCCCGATTCCTACAAGGTCTATCCCGGGCACGGCCCTGCGACGACAATAGGAATAGAGAAGAAGTCAAACCCCTTTATCACCGGAGGGTTCAGTTTCTTCTGAAATGGAAAAGCACGCATTCAGGATAATTCTCGTTTTGGCCGCGGTCTCCCTCGTCGTCTATCTCTTCGCGAGGGAAGTTTCCCACGTCTACGCGCTTCACCAGGAAAACGAAAGGGTAAAAACGCAGGGCGAGGAATTGCAAAAGACCAACGACGAGCTCAGGAAAAAAATAGAGCTTATAAAAACGGACAAGGCTTACATGGAAAAAATAATACGGGACGAGCTGGGGATGATAAAAACCGGTGAAAAAATCTATCGATTTGAAGAATAAGATAACGTATTCGAACTACCTTCTCGGCAAGGTATTCACGCTGCTCCTCTCGGTGCTGATAGTCGTGCTCCTGCTGAAGAATAGTCTCCAGTCCCTGAATGCCTTCTCGATCCTCGCATTCCTTCTTCTCATACCGGCGGCGGCTTACAAAACCATTAATTTCATAAACTCCGGCCGGAGCGAAATCCCCGTTCAGGACCGTCTCGAATTCGCCCTCCTCTTCACACTCGTTTTCGAAGTGCTCCTCGAAATATTCGGCAACGCTTTCTTCCCGCTCTCCTATATTATGGTGCCTCTCGTAATACTTTATTTCGGATGGGAGGCGGGCATGCTGTCATTCTTCGCAGTCGCCATGCTGCAAGCCGTTCAGCGTCCCGGCCCGTCTCTTCCCGTCGAGCTCTTTCTCCTGTTCGTTTCGGCGGCCGTGTTCGGGCTCCTTCTGAAAGGCGGCGGCGAGCGTTTCGCCCCGGGATTTCTCAGGAAAAAGAAAAACGACGACATCATACTTCCGGGAGCTATCTCGGGCGCCCCTGCGAGAGAAGCCGGCGGCGATTCCCTCGGCATGCTCGAGCTCAGGAACGAAATAAGGAATTCGCTAAAAATCTTGAGCGAGCTCGTGCCCGGTCACAGCATAATTCTCTACCTCAAAATGGAAGACGGGCTCTTCGGCATCGCCGACTTCGTCTCCAAAAGCGGGGATTATGTCGACAGCGGCCAGAAGCTCAACTTCAGGGGCGGCTATCTCGGCTGGGTCCTCAAGACTAAAACCCAGGTCCTCATAACGAGCATAAAGAACGTCCGGAAAAATCTTCTCTACTATAATCAAAGCGTCCCGGTGAAGTCCCTTCTCGCGACGCCTCTTCTTCTGAAAGCCGGTAAGAATTCCGGTGAGTCCGGGAAGGAGGTCTTCGGCCTCCTCGTAATCGACAGCCTCCACCAGGACGTTTTCGGCGACAAGGAGAAGATGATAGTCTCGCTGGTTTCAGACAGAATAGTCGAGATGATAGACAGGTTCCAGCTCTCCGAAAAGGTTTACCTCAGCTCGCAGGAGCTTAACTCCTTTTACGATTTCACACAGAGGCTGAGCTCCACGAGCGACATCGAGGTCATACTCGACCACGTCGTCGACACCTTCGGAAGGATATACGAATCCGATTTCGTCGGGATATCCATCGTCGAGAAGGAAAACGGCGTAAGCCGCCTCAGGAGAACGAGCGACGGCATGAAGGAGCACCTGGAAGACCTCGACGTCCCCCACGGCGACACACTCGTCGGCCTCGTCACGAGTACCGGCGGGGCGTTTCATTTCGAAGACCTTTCCTCCAGGTCCCGGTACAAGAGCATATTCGGAAAGGAGATCGACTTCGGCCTCGGCGTCAAGAATCTGAAGTCCGTGCTTATATGCCCGTTCCACGAGCTGGCGCACGACCAGGGAGAGGAGGAGCGCAGGGTACTCGGCTGCGTCGTCATCGGGCGGAAATCCCGGAGTCCGTTCAACGAAGGCGAGATAAGCCTCGCCAAGATCATATGCAACGAATCGGCCAAGTCGATGACGGCCTCGCTCAACTTCCAGAAGGTAAAAGAGCTCGCCACAAGGGACGGTCTCACCGGGCTCTACAACCACAGACACTTCCAGGAGATGCTCTCCTACACGATATCCCATTCCGACAGGTACTCCGCACGCGCCTCGCTTCTCCTTATAGACCTCGACAACCTGAAGACGATAAACGACACGTTCGGGCACCAGGCGGGCGACAGGGTCCTGAGCTCGGTCGGAGCCGTGCTTGCAAACTCGCTCCGTAAAATCGACATACCCGCGAGATACGGCGGCGACGAGTTCGCAGTCATACTTCCCAACACAGACAAAGACGGCGCGCTGGCGGTAGCGGAGAAAATACGGAACAACCTCTTCAGGGTCCCGCTGAAATCGAACGACAGGGAAATCGAAATTTCGCTCAGCATCGGCATATCCACTTATCCCGTCTCCGCGGGAGACAAGGACTCCCTCATCGCCAAGGCCGACCGCGCCCTTTACGAATCCAAGAACCACGGTAAGAATAAGGTCACCCATTTCGAGGACGTCCCCTTAAAAGAGCTCGGAAGCTAGGCGGAGAAGGGCGCTCCAGTCGTCGGTCAGGGGCTGCACCGCTGATGGATGCTGAGCGCGTCCGCGTATTGCCCCGAAGGAAAAATGACCGAAGAAAAAAGAAGCGAATTTAAACCCAGGGATTATTTCTCTGCCGAGAACGCACGGCCGAGTAAAAGCCTCGGGCAGAACTTCATCACCGACAAGAGGGTGATAGACCGCATCGTATCCGAAGCCGGTATAACGTCCGAAGACGAGGTCCTAGAAATAGGCCCCGGGCTCGGTGCGCTCACGTTCTCGCTCGCCGAAAAGGCCGCGCGCGTCGTCGCCGTCGAAAAAGACATGCGGCTCGCCGAAAGGCTGAGAGAGGTTCTGACGCAGAAACCCAACGTCGAGCTCGTATTCGGCGACGCGCTCGAGGTCGACTTCGCGGCGCTATACAGAGGCCGAAGGATGAAGGTCGTCTCGAACCTGCCCTACAGCGTCTCATCTCCGATCCTAGTAAAGCTTCTTCGGAACAGGGACATATTTTCCACCCTCGTCCTCATGCTCCAGCTCGAAGTAGGGGAGAGGATATCCTCCCCGCCGGGAGGAAAGGAATACGGCTCGCTCTCTGTCCTCGTGCAGACTTTCTTCGACGTACGGACACTCTTCCGCGTACCGCCCTCGTCCTTCTGGCCCGCGCCGAAGGTAGATTCAGTGGTCTTGAAGCTCGACCCGCTCCAGGAGCCCCGCGTTCCAGTCGCCGACGAGGCTGTATATGAAAAAATACTCCGCGCCGCCTTCTCTTCCCGGCGGAAGATGCTCGGCAACTCCCTCGGCTCCGTGCTGAAAAAGGGTGAGGCTGACAGTATACTCGCCGCCGCAGGCATAGACAGAACTCGCCGCGCCGAAACTTTAACAGTCGAAGAATTCGGCGCCCTCTACCGGGAAGCGGTAAAGTCCGGCGAAATCGCCTGACCCGCTGGCGCGAATTTTGTCTCATTGCCCGGACGGCTCTGGGGTTATATAATTCGTTACGTAACTACCCGCTATCCGGAGACCGGCAATGAAAAAATCCGTATCACTTTTCTTCGTTATCTTGTTCGCTTCCGCCGCTGCATCCTTTTCACAGGACTACGGCCTCAGCGGCGTCTGGTATCACAACAACAAGGAAACCCATATCAACGTTAGGGACAGCGACCACGTCGTCTTCGTCAACGAGAACGGCGACAGGGCCGTAGGCCACTTCACCGACCCCTGGCACGTCAAGGTCCCGAAATGGAACGTCACGGGCTCGATAAAAGAGGGCGGGAATTCAATCAACTGGTCTAACAACACAGTCTGGACGAGATACCCCGACGGAAAGACGCACATAAGCGGCAGGTGGTATCACGGGAACAGGCCGACGTGGATAGAGGTCTACGACAACGGATGGAAGTTCAGTATAACGAATGAGTATGGACAGAAGAGTAACGGCGAGGCGAGAAGCAGCCGCGAGCTCTACGTCCCCTCCCTCGGAATCACGGGTCACGTGAGCAGCGACGGTAATAAGATAAAGTGGAGTAACGGCACTGCCTGGACGCGCTCGCCCTCGGGGTCGGGTCCCCTTTCGTCGCCTCAGGAATAATTTTCGCGAGGCGACGTTTCAGTCAGGGAGGGCATGCGGTTTATTCAGCCGGTGGTGTATCCGACGCGACGACCATAAGCACCGTTCCGGCCTCTATGGCGTCCCCCTCCTTCGCCATGACATTCCTGACTTTCCCCGCAATCGGCGACTTCAGCTCGCTCTCCATCTTCATGGCCTCGATGACCACGACGCCCTCGTCCCTCGAAACCTCG
Source organism: uncultured Spirochaetia bacterium (assembly GCA_964618635.1). GTDB lineage: Bacteria > Desulfobacterota_D > UBA1144 > Nemesobacterales > UBA2774 > JADLGH01. The sequence goes on along the minus strand of CAZUDM010000004.1, from coordinate 9,567 downwards.
TCCCCCTCGCTCTTGAGCACCTTCACAACCCTGCTCGGCATCGGGGCCTTTATCTCCTGTACGCCCGAGGCCGCGAGCGAAGACTTTCTTTGCTCCCTTTCGGAAATGGATTCGAGGTCGTAGAGGTCCCCGCCGAAGAACACCTGTATCTTCTTTCCCTTCTTGAATACCCCGAGCGTCAGCGACTGCCCGCCTAAAATGATGGAATAAAGGTTGTCCTCGATTTTCCGGTAATCGACGGGCAGCTTCTCTCCGTCGATCTCCACTTCGATCTGGCCTTCGTTCTCTTCGAGCGTGATTTTATAAACCTGGTCGTTCAGCTTAAAGGTGTATGTCATGCGAGCGGGCTCCTCGTAACACCGGATCTCCTTGCGAAGAGCTTCCAGTTGGGTGCGGCGGCCGTCTGAGACTGTGGGCCGCTCCCGGTGGAATTATTCATGGCTATCGCCGCCGCTATCAGGGCCGGCTTTATGTCGCGCTCCCCGGAGTTAATGAGCTCCGGGTGTCTTTCGATGTAGCCGGTGTCTATCTTGCACTTCCTGAATTCCTCGTCTGCCATGACGCGCCTCAGGAACCCTATATTCGTCTTGACGCCGAGCACTATATACTCCTTTAGCGCCGAAGCCATTTTATCAATGGCCGCCTCTCTCGTATCGGCCCATACTATGAGCTTCGACAGCATCGGATCGTAAAACGAAGTGATCTCGCAGCCGTTGTATATCGCCGAATCGTCCCTTATGCCCGGGCCTGACGGCGTGCTCAGGTACTCGATTGTCCCGGGGGACGGCATGAAGTTCGTTGCCGGGTCCTCGGCGTACACCCTGCACTCCAGCGCATGCCCGTTCATCTCTATGTCGCTCTGCTTGAAAGGAAGCTTCTCACCGGCGGCGATCCTTATCATCCACTTCACTATGTCGAATCCCGTTATCATCTCCGTCACGGGATGCTCGACCTGGACCCTCGTGTTCATTTCGAGGAAGTAAAAATTCTGCTTCTGGTCCATTATGAATTCTATTGTGCCCGCGCCGCTGTATTTGACAGCCTTGGCGATCCTTATCGCGACCTCGCCCATCTTCTTTCTGGTCTTCGCGCTGATAAAGCCCGACGGCGCTTCCTCGATGACCTTCTGGTGCCGTCTCTGTATCGAGCACTCGCGCTCGAAGAGGTGGAGGACATTCCCGTACGTGTCCGCAATGAGCTGTATCTCTATGTGCCTCGGCTGCTCGACGAATCTCTCGACGTACACCGAATCGTCGCCGAACGCCGACCTCGCCTCGCTCCTCGCCATACGGAGCGCGCTCTCGAAGTCCTCCTTCGACCTCACGAGCCTCATGCCCTTCCCGCCGCCGCCGGCAGACGCCTTTATCATGAGCGGGTATCCGATGTCGTTCGCCACGACTGAAGCCTCGACGTCGCTCACCGCCCCCTCGGAGCCCGGCACGAGAGGCACCTTCGCGTCGAATGCGATCTTTCTCGCGGTGATCTTGTCCCCCATGAGCCTTATGGCCTCGGCCGAAGGGCCGATGAAAACTATCCCCGCCTTTTCGCACATCTCGGCGAACGCCTCGTTCTCGGAGAGAAAGCCGAACCCCGGATGAATGGCCTCGGCCCCCGATTTTAAAGCGACGTCTATGATATTTTCTTTTTTAAGATAGCTTTCGGCCGGCGCGGAGCCGCCTATGTGATAGGCCTCGTCGGCCAGCGCAACGTGAAGGGAGCGCCTGTCGGCGTCGGAATAAACGGCCACTGTGCTCACGCCGAGCTCCCTGCAGGCCCGTATGATCCTTACCGCTATTTCTCCCCTGTTCGCAATCAGAATCTTTTTGAACATGAAGCGTCCTTTTATTTAGAGTGGTATGTTCCCGTGTTTCTTCGGGGGATTCGTCTGCCTCTTGCCGTCGAGCATCTCGAACGCCGAGATAACGCGCGGCCTCGTGTCCTCGGGCCTTATCACCTCGTCTACAAACCCGAGGTCTGCCGCCCTGTACGGGTTCGCGAACCTCTTCTTGTATTCCTCGATGAGCCGCGCCCTTTCGGCTTCCTGGTCCTCGGCCTGAAGTATCTGCGCGCGGGAGATGATATTCACCGCGCCGTCAGAGCCCATGACGGCGATCTCCGCCGTCGGGTACGCCATCACTATATCGCCCCTGACATGCTTCGACGACATAACGTCGTACGCGCCGCCGTATGCTTTTCTGGTTATGACGGTCACCCTCGGAACAGTCGCCTCGCTGTAGGCGTAGAGGAGCTTCGCCCCGTGCTTTATGATCCCGCCCCATTCCTGCGAAGTGCCGGGGAGGAATCCGGGGACGTCCTCGAACGTCAGTATCGGTATGTTAAAGCAGTCGCAGAACCTGACGAACCTTCCTGCCTTGACAGACGCGTCTATGTCGAGGCACCCCGCGAGAACGTTCGGCTGGTTGCCGACTATTCCTATAACGCGCCCCGCGAGCCTCGCGAACCCGACGACTATATTCTGTGCGTAAAGCTCCTGCACCTCGAAGAAGTATCCGTTGTCGACGACAGCCGCTATAACGTCCTTAACGTCGTAAGGCTTGTTCGGGTTTTCGGGGACTATAGCTCTCAAGGCAGTCGCCTTTCTGTCTGGCGGGTCGTCCGTGCCCGTCCTCGGCGGGTCTTCCATGTTGTTAGAGGGAAGAAAGCTTAAAAGCTCTTTTATGAGTGCGATGCATTCCTTGTCGTCTTCGGTCGCGAAGTGCGCGACCCCGCTTCTGGTGTTGTGAAGGTCGGCGCCGCCGAGCTCTTCGGCGTTAACCTCCTCGTGCGTAACGGCCTTAATCACGTCCGGCCCCGTTATGAACATGTAGCTCGTGTTTCTCACCATAATAGTAAAGTCGGTTATGGCTGGGGAATAAACCGCGCCTCCCGCGCACGGGCCCATTATCGCGGATATCTGCGGCACGACGCCCGACGCGAGCACGTTCCTGCAAAAGATCTCGCCGTAGCCGCCGAGGCTTTCGACGCCCTCCTGTATCCTCGCCCCGCCCGAGTCGTTAAGCCCTATTATCGGAGCGCCTACCTGCATGGCGAGGTCCATTACCTTGCATATCTTCTTCCCGTGCACCATGCCGAGTGAGCCGCCGAACACGGTGAAGTCCTGTGCGTAGACGAACACCTGCCTCCCTTCGACCTTGCCGTATCCCGTGACGACACCGTCGCCGAGGAACTTCTTACTGTCCATACCGAAGTCCGTGCACCTGTGCACGACGAACTTGTCGAGCTCGACGAACGTGTTCTTGTCGACAAGAAGGTCGATCCTCTCCCGCGCCGTGAGCTTCCCGCTCTCGTGCTGCTTCTTTATTCTGGCTTCGCCCCCGCCTTCCTCGGCTTCTTTCTCTTTCTGCTCCAGAATTGCAATCTTTTCCTTCATTATCGGCTCCTTCGAAGGTTCTTGGGAATCCAAAAAAATACTCTGTAAATACCTATTATGCAAGTTAAGGGCGGGGCCGTGGAACAGGGTGAAAGACGGCGTTTATCCGCTTCACGAGTGCAGGTGCACACGAGCCCGTAAAGTGCGAAGAATCGTCACAATATCGTATGTTATGAAAGCAGTGTTTTCGCGTACAGCCTCGAAATGTCCCCCGTCATCCCTCCCGGCTTATCTCCTCCCAGAGTCTTCTCACCCGGGCCTCCGTCTCCTCTTCCGTGCCTGAGTTATCTATAAGGTAATCCGCGTGAAGGGCCTTCTCTCCGGCAGGCATCTGCGAGCCTATCCTCGCCAGCGCCTCTTCCCGCGTATAGCCGCTCCGCTTTATCAGCCTTTCTATCTGGGCTTCCTCGTCGGCCGTAACGACTATCAGCCCGTCGAGGAATTCCCTGAGCCCCCCGCTCTCGACTATAAGCGCGGCCTCTATTACGACGACCGGGACGTTTTCCTTCCTGTACTCCGAAAGCCGCTCGCGGACAGCTTCCTTTATCCTCGGGTGCGTTATGTCCATGAGCAGTCTTCTCTTCCCCTCGTCTGCGAAAACTACCTCCCCGAGCCGCCGCCTGTCGATGGTTCCGTCCGGGCTCAGTATCTCCGGTCCGAATTTCTTTACTATATCGATCCACGCCGGCTTTTCCGGCTCGACGACCTCCCGCGCTATGAGGTCGGCGTCTATAATCCGCGCCCCCATGTCCGCGAGCATGCGCGCGACCGTGCTCTTACCCGAGGCTATGTTTCCCGTAAGTCCCAGCACCTTCATCGCCGGTATTTTAATTCCCCCGGACGCTTCTTTCAAACGCGCCTCCGCACCTGTATCCTGGGGTCTTGATTAAATTATCAATAAGGTATAATTAACTCAGACTTCGCAGTTGCGAATAAAAAAGGAGGGGCGAACATGTCCAGGAAAGTCGAAGACATTAAAAAGGTGGGTGTAGTCGGAGCGGGCACGATGGGTTCCGGAATCGCTCAGGTCGTCGCGTCGAGCGGAAGGGAAGTAGTATTGATCGACGTATCCGAGGCCGCGCTCGAAAGGGGCGTCAAGGGCATAGAAAGCAGTCTCGGAAGGCTCGTCAAGAAGGAAGCCATAAGCGAGGAAGAGAGCAAATCCATCATCTCCCGCATATCCAAAACCACCGGATTCGGCGATTTAAAGGACGTCGACCTCATAATCGAGGCCGTTTTCGAGGACATGGGCGTTAAGAAAGACATATACAAAAAACTCGACGAGGCCGTCGCGCCCGACGTCGTCCTCGCGACCAACACCTCGTCCCTCCCCATAGTCGAGATAGCGGTCGGCACAAAAAGGGCGGACAAGGTCGTCGGCATGCACTTCTTCAACCCCGCGCCCGTCATGAAGCTCGTCGAGATCATAAAGGCGCTCACCACTTCCGACGAGACGCTCCAGTTCGCTTACGACTTCGCAGTTGCTCTCGGAAAGGACCCTGTAAAGACGATCGACCACCCCGGATTCATAGTCAACAGGATACTCGTACCCATGCTTAACGAGGCCGTATTTGCCTACTCGGACGGCGTCGGCACCCCGGAAGACATCGACAAGGCCATGAAGCTCGGCACGAACCAGCCCATAGGGCCCCTCGCCCTCATAGACCTCATCGGTCTCGACGTCACGATAAACATCATGGATGTATTCTACGAAGAGTTCCAGGACCCGAAATACCGCGCCGCGCCGCTACTTCGCCAGATGGTAAGAGCAGGCTGGCTCGGCAGAAAAACCGGAAAGGGATTCTTCCAATATTAATAGCTTCGTTTACGGGACAGGCTTAACGGCCTGTCCTTAACGTTTTGGCTGTCATTTCTCGCTACGCGAGAAATCTCCTTATTCTTGTCATTCCTGCGGAGGCAGGAATCCATTCAGTTTATCCCTCTATTGTCCAAACCTATTAGAATCAGGGAAACAATTCCGAGCGAAGCGAAGCAATCTCGCTTTAGATTTTTACCGCGCATAGGATTACTTAGGATTACTGCTTTCCGGAAATATATTGGACAGCCCTTCCGAGCCTCTTTAAAACCTCTTCCTTCCCCAGAATCTCCATAACCTCGAATATACCCGGGCTCACTGTCCCGCCCGTAAGAGCCACCCTGACAGGCTGCGCTACGGCTCCCATCTTGATTCCCCTCTCTTCCATTATCTTGTTGAAGATAGCGTGAAGCCCGTCGCTCGTGAGCTCACCCGAAGCCATCCTTTCTGAAAGGTCCTTAAGTATCTCCGCCGTCTCAGGGGTAAGGAATTTCGCCGCGGCCTTCTCATCGTAAACGATCTCCGCGGCGTAGAAGTACCCTATTGAATCCGCAATGTCGAGGAGCGTCTTCGCCCTCTGCCCGAGCTCTTTAACTATCATCTCAAGCTTTCTGTCCAGCTCGGCGTTTATTCCCCTCTCTTTCAGTATCGGCAGAACGATCGCGGCTACTTCCTCAGCGGGTTTATTCCTTATATACCACCCGTTGAGCCAGTCGAGCTTTTCCATGTTGAACACGGCGGCGGATTTGCCGACGTTGTCCAGCGTGAATTTCTCCACGAGCTCTTCCCTCGTGAATATCTCCTGGTCCCCGAACGACCACCCGAGCCGCGTGAGGTAATTGACGAGCGCGTCGGGAAGGTATCCCTGGTCCCTGTACGCGATGACGGAAGTATCCCCGTGCCTCTTGCTGAGCCTCTTTCCGTCGGGGCCGAGTATCATCGAAACGTGCGCCATCTCCGGCATGTCGAGCGACAGCGCCTTGTAGATGAGCGCCTGTCTCGGCGTATTGGTGAGATGGTCGTCCCCCCTTATTACGTGCGTAATATTCATGTCCGAATCGTCGGCGACGACTGCGAAGTTGTAGGTCGGAAAGCCGTCCGTTTTCAATATGACGAAGTCGTCTATGTCCGCGGCGTCGAAGCTGACGACGCCCCTTAACAAGTCCACTACCTCTATAGTTCCCTCGTCCGGCGTAAGGAGTCTCACGGCGTAGGGCTTTCCGGGCGCGGCGTTCACGTTCGCCCATTCGCGCCTGTACCTGAATACCTCGCCCCTTTCCTGCGCTTCCTTCCTCTTTGCGTCGAGCTCCTCGGCGCTCACGTAACACCTGTACGCATTCCCGGAATCTATCAGCCTCTCGGCGAGCGACTTGTAAAGTAGGAGCCTGTCCGACTGCCTGAACGGCCCCTCGTCCCAGTCGAGCCCGAGCCACGTCATCCCCGCTATTATCTCGCCTATCGATTCCTCGGTCGATCGCTCGCGGTCCGTGTCCTCTATCCTGAGGACAAACGTCCCCCCGTAGTGCCTCGCGAAGAGCCAGTTGAATATGGCGGTCCTCGCGCCGCCTATGTGGAGCGAGCCCGTCGGGCTAGGGGCAAAACGGGTTCTTACTGTCATGGGGGTTTAATGTTAATTTAGAGTCCGGGGTCAGTCAAATACGTGTCCTTCGGCTTCAGAGCTTTCCCGGTTACTGCTTTTCTCCCCTCAAAAGCTCTTCGAGGCGGCCGCTTTTCTGAAGGGCCGAAAGCTCCGCGAAGCCGCCAATGAACCTATCGCCTATGAGGATCATGGGCACGGTCCTCCATCTGTACTTCTCCTTGAGGCTCGCCTTTCTTGCGGGGTCCCCGGAGAGGTTTATCTCGGTGTATTCCAGCCCGGCTCGTTCGAGGAGCGCCTTTGCGGCGATGCAGTATGGACACCTGTCGGTAGTGTAAACGGTTATACTAACCACTTCTGCCCCGCGCCGCTGCGTGACCGGCGCTGTATAAGGTGTAATATGCTTGGTTTCTTTAGAGATTCAAGTATTATTGAAAACCCGTCCCCCTCATCTGTATAAGGGGCGGATTTAGCTGTATCTTTAAAGCTTCATATGCCCGTTTGTCCTATGAACAAGAACATCGCCGCGCTCGCGTTCGCGCTCCTCTTCCTGACGTCATGCTCGCTCACGAAATTCGTGGGCTACTACAAGTCAGCCGGCCAGGACAACAGCGGGAGCTTGAGCGGCCAGGTCTACACTACCGACGATACCTCCTACCAGATAGGCTCGCTTCCGCCGGGCTGGTCCAGGATCGACATAGCAGGGGGCGACCTTGCGTTTAACGACACTTCTTCCGGCGGGACGATAACGGTGAATTCCACCTGCGACGAGAGAAAGATGCGCTACAGCCTTAAGGCACTTTCCGAATCCCTTATAATAGGTCTTTCGGGAAAGGAGGCCGAATCGCGCGAGAAGATAACGATAGACGGGCAGGAAGCCCTCAAAACGATATATACCGGAACGCTCGAGAGCTCGCCCGTGAAAATCGACGCCCGTGTTTTTAAGAAGGGCATTTGCATATATGATTTTACGTATGCGTCGTCGCCTGAGAGCTTCGGCGCGGGAGACGCCACGTACGACGGCTTCGTCTCCCAGTTCAGGGTCCTTCGATAATGGTTACGAGCTACATAACGAGGTTCGGAGATTACTTCATATCCCTCATAGAACAAATGGGCGAGATCGGCCTCTTCTTTTACAGCTCCGTGACCGCCGCGGTAACGCGCCCGTTCAACTTTCGCCTCGTGCTGGAGCAGATTGACGAAATCGGCTTCAAGTCAATTCCCATAGTAATAGCCTCGTCCATGGCGATAGGCATGGTCATGGTGGTTCAGCTCGCGTGGGGCTTTGCGTGGTTCGGGGCCAAGGGCATAGTCGGCCCCGTCGTCGCGCTCTCGTTCGTGAGGGAGCTCGGCCCCGTGGTCACGTCCCTCCTCGTCGGCGGCAGGGTGGGCTCTGGTATAACGGCCGAAATAGGCTCGATGAAGGTGACCGAGCAGATAGACGCCATAAGAACACTCGGCGCCGACCCGATCCGAAAGCTCGTCGTCCCGCGTCTCATAGCCTCCATCATAGCCTTTCCGTTCCTGACGGTTATTGCGGACTTCACAGGCATCCTGGGCTCGCTCATAATATCCATGCTCGACCTCGACGTTCAGCCGAGGCTCTTCATTTCGAGCATACTCGAATGGGTAACGATATCCGACTTCATAAGCGGCATCGCCAAGACTTTCTTCTTCGGGATAATAGTCGCGATCACGGGCTGCTACATCGGCATGCAGGCCCAGGGCGGCACCCAGGGTGTTGGCAGGGCGACGACGCAAACGGTAGTCGTATCGCTCCTCCTCATTATTATCGGGGATTTCCTTCTTACGAAGCTCTTCCTTCTTTTACCCTGAGATAAACGGGGTCAATCAGGTGGGGCGGACTTTACTGCTCTACCTTCCCGAATCGAGCTTTATCCTGAGCGCCTCTTCGTATTCGACGTACTTCCTGTAGGCCTCTTTCGCTTCGCTCGTCCTTCCCGCGTTTTTAGCCTCGGCGTACCGGTTTTTCCAGTATTCGCTGTTCCGTCTGAGCGAATCCGCCGAGCTTCCTCCCGCGAGCCTGTAGGCGCTGCTGCTTCCCTGTCCCGTCTCCACGGATCCGTACGTCTGGCCCCAGATGGCGCCCTTGTGCGGGCCTTCCGGCAGAGCCTCCGCCGGTTTGGACGGCTTTAAGCTTGCGTACTCCCGCCTTTCACGCTTTACCTCGGAGGGTTTATCGTAAAAGGTTTCGTCGTCCACGTCGGTCTTTGAATCCGAAGTGTAAGCTGCCGGAGTGTTTTCGAAAAGGGGGGAGAGTATATCGTTGTCTACGAGGTATATGGCCCCGGCGGCCGATCCGAATATGGTAAGAAGGGTTATGCTTAATATCTTGCCTATAGTCTCCATAGCTCACCTGCCCAGGCGTTTTGGAAACCCCGTAAAAAGGCTCAATACCCACTCCCTGCTCCATCCTTCGGTCTAACGAGCCATTGAATCGTATTTTACCCGATTTTTATACATTTAAAGACATAAATTGCCCCGTCGCTATATTCGCCGGACAATTAATTTAATAAATTAAGCAGTCCATGACAAATACTAGCCAATCTTACACATATTGTCAATAAGAACAAATAATTAACCACTATTGCCTAAAATTGCCAATATCTTCAGTGAATAAAAAAGATTGACGGGCTCCCTCTTCTTCCCGGCCGGCCCGTGAGAAGTTATACTACCTCTGAGGTAAGCGACCGTCCATGAACGATAACCTTGCAGAAGGAATACTCTTTACAGACCAGTACC
>CAZUDM010000003.1:0-138629 GCA_964618635.1 uncultured Spirochaetia bacterium | reverse complement strand
TGTAGTCATTCTGAACTTGTTTCAGAATCTCGTTTTTGCCATACCCAACGATTCCGAGCGAGCGAGGAATCTCCCCACTTCTGTCATTCCCGAATGCCTGTATCGGGAATCCATTTCCTTTGTAGTTTATTCAAATAGATCCGCCGCCGTGGTATGGCAAATTCAGCAGCCCCCCTAAATCTCCACCCTGAAAATTCCCTTCAGGGCAAACCCGAAAACTATCGACAGTGCGAACACAACCACGAGCCAGTGTATCCTGAATCCGAACGCGCTCACTTCGGCCTCGGGATAACCGACCGTAATTTCTTCAATGAGAGGATTCTCCGGGATCGGCGGATTCCCCGGGTTCATCAGGATGTTCCACACCCCGCCCGCATACGCCCCCGTCGAAAGCTGCGCTATCCCCCCATTGCTCACGACGACCTTTCTCGTAAAACTCCGCCCGTCCGCGTTAAACGTCAGGTCGTGTTCCCCCGGCGCCTCGGCCCTTATCCTCCAGTCTATCCGCTCCTGCTCCGGAACCCTGAGCGGCGGCGTCTCGATCTCGATCCCCGGTCCCGTCTCCAGCGTGACGCTCGACATCACGTCCCCGTCCGGCACGAGCTTTACGGATACCACCGCCTGCTCCCCGGGCCTGAGCGCCCTGTGTCCATACCAGCTGTCTAGCTGTATCAGTATAAGCCCGAGCGGGATTATCATGAATAGCATCGGCTTTGCCGCGTGCTTTATATACTTCATGTTCTCCCGCAGTATGTTCTTCTGCGCGGAGAGCACTATGCCGATCTCGTCCTTAAAAAGGCTGAGCTCGTACACGTACGCCCTTATCTTTCTTTTCGCCTCTCCTATCGCCGCCTGGTTCGACGTATACCTGAATATGATAAGCATCAGGACGCCTATAATCAGCGAGAAGAACGCGAGCGACCACAGCGGGTCCATCGTTCTGAACGGATAAACGAGTATGCCGAAAAGCCGGTTTAAGGCGGAGTTTATATATTCCATATATCCCTTATATACTCATTCCGGTATACTCGGGCGTAACAAAACTTTACGCCCGAGTCCCTATCTATTCTATGTACCCGAGCCCCTTCAGCCTCTTGGCCACCTTCTCCTCGTCCTCGGGAGTGGCGGTCCGTCCCTTTCTCAGCTCCCTTTCGAGCACGTGCGTGATGAACTCCTCGACAGACCCATAACCAGCCTCCTCGGCATACTTCCTGCATCTCTCAAGCAAATCCTTATCCAGCTTAACTTTCGGTCCGCCAAACATATGAATGCCTCCTCATGAATTCTTTTCTCATTCCCCGGCTTCCTTTTCGAATATATTATTCCCGGTCATCCCTTCCTGCTTTTCTATGCCGAACTCTCCCAAAATAGTCGGCGCGAGGTCGCGGAGGGTAGGGCGCTCTGCGGCTATCTTTTTATTCGAGAGCAGTATCCCCGGCACGAGATCGGCCTCTATGAGGTGATCGCCGCTCCACTTCTGTGTATTGTCTCTTAAAAGTTCTCGTGGAAAGCTCCCGAGCACGGTCTCCCACGACGCCCTGTACCCGCTGTTATACCCGATCACGAGGTCCGGAGCATCCTTGAGAAACGGCCCGCTGTAAATATCCTCGGCCCTGTACACCTTCGTTATAACCTGCTTCCCGTTCCCGGGGTCCTTAATCGCGAGCAGCTTTTCGGATATCTCACCGAGTAGCGCGTCCCTCTCATCCTCCCCGACAATTCCCCCGGCCTCCCTTCCTTTCATGTTGAGATAAAGCCCGTTGAACCCGACGCCATAAGCGTATGTGCCATTCCAGTCGACGTTCTGAAAAAACTCTCCCTCCGCGTCGTCCGCAAGCTTGACGTAACCCTCCCTCGCGAGCCACGTGTTGAGATTAAACGCCCTGTAAAAGGGGGCGAAGCCGTGGTCCGAAAGAACTATAAGCGTGGTATTCTCGTCGACGACGCCGAGCACGCGCCCGAGGACGGCGTCCATCTCGACGTACGCATTTTCTACGACGGCCCGAAGCCCGCTTGCAGATTCATACGCCGGGTGCTTCGGATCCATCGTCCGCCAGAACATGTGCGAAAGCTGGTCCACTCGCCCTATGTAAAAGAAGAGGAGGCCCGAACGAAACCGCCCGAGCTCAAGCTCCAGCATGTCCGTCTCTTCCCCGAAAACGATATCCGTCTGCTGAATGAATTCCCCGTCCTCGAGCACGTCCTCCGAAAGGGCCTTCGAATCCTCGGGTATCCCCTGCGTGTAGTAGAGTCCTATCTCCCCGGCGATCTCTTCTGAATAATCGTGCGGCGCCGATATCGGAAGCGCGGGGTCCGAGGGGTCTATGTTCACAGGCGTCACATACAGCTTAAAGCCGGGCCGGAGCTCCTTCAGATAAAACCTCACTATCCCGCTCGCGCTCTGAAGATAGGGCACCATTTCGTAATCGATCTTCACCCAGTCGCTCCACTCGCCCTCTTTCAGTATTATCTCCTTCCCCTGGACGTCTATCTTCGCCACGGGATTTTCGGGATCGATGTAGACGACGAAATCCACCCTGCTCTGTGGGGCGTTCTTGAGGAACGTGTTCACAGGCCCCGGAAGCGACGCCGCAACCCTGTTCGCCCTGACCTTTGCCCTGAATATCTTCCCGCCGGTAAGCTTTTTGCCCCGGTCTACCTTCTCGTCGGTATAGTAAGAATAAGTCCCGTAAGTCCCCTGTATGTCCGGCGTGCCCATCCCCGAGAGCTGCTTCGCGCTGTCCTCGACGGTCGGGAAATTCGCCGGCACCCTGAACACGGTAGCCTTCACGCCGTTGTCCGAGAGATACTCCCAGAACGCCTTCCCGCGCCGGAGGAGCGATACCTTCCCGGAAGAGAGAGGTATCACCCACTTGCCAACGGTAACGGTCTTCCCCGGCGGCTCCGCGCTCGACGTCGAGAGATACGGGTACATCGTCCCCGGCTCCCTGTGTATGAAATCGAAAATGCCGTGCCCGCCCGCGTCCATGCCCGTTATAAAATCCGACCACGCCACCGGGCTCTGCGGCGGTACACTAGTCCCGAGCTCGCTGAAATCCCCTTCTTCGGCTAATTTCTTGAAATTAGGCAGCTTCCCTTCTTGCATGAGCCTGGACAAGATCTTCGGGTCCATGCCGTCAAACCCTATCACTATCACTTTCTTCTCTCCGGATGCTGCCCCCGCTTCCGGACGATCCCCACTCCTGCATCCGAAAGCCGCCGCAAAGAGAAGCAGCGCAGGCAGGAGCGCCGCCCATGCCCCCAATCTGCCCCGGTAAAGTTTTTCTGTATTAATGCACATCATGATTATTCCACCGGACTTTTACGCCCTCTGCCTCTCCTTTTCCTCTTTCGGCTCGGCGCCGCCCTTCCCGAAAAGCGGGCTTCCCTTCATGTATCCCGGCACGTCCACCCCGAACATAGTAAGCACTGTAGGCGCTACGTCGTTTAAGTGTGGGTTTTGCTTCACGATCCTCCGGTTGGAGAATATAACACCCGGCACGATCTTCGGATCGACGCAGTGGTCCCCGCTCCAGTGCTTCGTGTTGTCCTCGAAGACATCTTCGGTAACTTTCCCCACGGCGCACGTCCAGGAGCTCCTGTACCCCGCGTTGTATCCTATCAAAAGGTCCGGCGCATCGTGCTTGTAGGGGCCCGTCTGCGACCTCTCGGTGTCTATAACTTCTCTTATAGCTATCTCCCCGCCGTCCATAAGGCCCGTGAGCTTCCCTATCAGCTCCCGCTTCAACTCTTCGACCTCCGCGCCTTCCTCGACGATGCCCGAAGCCTCTCTCCCGCTTCTGTTGAGGAATATACCCGCGAGCCCAAGCGAAAAGGCCCTCGTCCTCTCCCAGTCGACGCCGTCGAACCAGTCCCCGCTGACGGTCCTTCCGTCCCTGAGCGCGAGATACCCGTTCCTGTAAAGCCAGGTGTTGAGATTCACGCCCCTTCTGAACTGCGTGAAGCCATGATCGGATATAACCATCAGCGCAGTCTTCTCGTCCGTCCTTTCGAGCGCCTTGCCTATAAGTGCATCCATCTTTACGTAAAGCTCTTCTATCACGTTCTTGTACTTTTCGACCTCTTTCCCCCTGTTGGCCGGATGGCCCTCGTCGAGGCACCTGAAGAACATGTGCTGCACCCTGTCCGTCGTATCGAAGACGCACGCACAAACCCCTCTCGGGGTCCTGTCGAGTGCGGTGAAGAACATCTTCTCCCTCTCCTCGTAAAGCAGATACGCCTGCTCAAGGAACGCTTCCTCGTCTATAACGCCCTCGTTCAGCGCCCACGTGTCCTCGGCGAGCCCGAGCGTGCCGAAAGAGCCGTTAAGCTTCGCGAGATAAACCGAGTATATGAAGGGATGCGAGATCGGGAGCGCGGGCTCTTCGGGGTCGATATTGATCGGAGTTACATACATGTCGAACCCGGGCTGGAGACTGTTTATGTAAAACCTGCATATCCCCTTCACCTTCATCCCGAGGCCGGCGGGGAAAGAAAGCCTCACCCACGGCGAATACATCCTCGGCGAAAGCTCTATCCTCTGCCCTGAAACCTCTATTACTGCTTTCCCGGCCCCAGTGTCGATCTTTATCTTTAGCGGAATCTTGATCTCCCTGCCGTCCCTGACGAGAGAATTCTCCGGCCCGTGAAGATATGTTTCGATGACGCCGTCTTTGGCCTCGACGCGCCTGCTCACACCGCCCGTTTCCACCCCGGCCCTGTCCGCGCTCTCCGTGTAATGCGCGAACATACCCTGAGAGCCCATGAGGTCCGGCACGCACATGCCCGACAGCATGACGCCGTTAAACTTCTCGGGCGGGAACGTAATAGGCACCCTCAGTATCGAGCTGAATATCCCCTTCTCGCCAAGAATTTTCCAGAAGGGTTTTCCTTTCCTGAGGAGCTTCATCTTCGGCCTTTCGAGCGGAATCATATACTTCCCGATGGGCAGCACCTTCGACGCCTTCCCTATCTCGGCCGAAGTGAGCATGGGTTGGTAGGTGCACGGGTCACGCGTTATGAAATCGAATATGTTGTGGTGCGAAGGATCGACGCCTGTCATGAACGACGACCACGCCACGGGCGAGATAGAAGGATACGTCGTCGCGAGCGAAGTGAACGTTCCCGATTCGGCGAGCCTTGTGAAATTCGGCAGCTTCCCCTCCGACATGAACTTCCGTGCGAGCCCCGGGTCCATGCCGTCGAGCCCGATTATTATCACCCTCTTCACGCTCCCGCCTTTAGGTGCCCCCTTTCTCAGGAGCGCCCTGACCACATACCTCATCGGCCACGACACGAGGTAAAAAAGCGCCAGCGCGAATGTCAGTATGAGTATCAGGAACGACGACAGGAAGGCGAACCCCGCCCCCGGCCCGATGTATGCGAAAGCGGGCGACACCCACGATAAAAACGCTGTAACGATAAATGCGAAAAGTAAAACGCCCCGCACGCAGCACCTCGTCCGGTTTATTGTCTACAGGATTAAGTCCACCCGGCTTCAGGAACGGACCCTCACTCCATTGCAGCAGCGGACTCACTGCAAGTAATTAAGAGCCTTCAGCTGCTCCTTCTTTTCGTTGTCGAGGTCCACCTTCCTGGCCTCTGTAACGCCGAGCTCCCTGCCGGTCTCGCCTGCTCTCTCTTTCTCTTCGGACAGGAGCCCCCTTCCTTTGTCCGCCAGCCCGCCGTTCCGGGTCAGCGGGAGCCTGGTTTGCTCTCCCGGGTCACGCGCGAGGTCATAAAGCTCCTCGTTCCCGGTAACCATGTTGTGTATGAATTTGCTTCCTCCGAATATGACGCTCTCTTTATTCTCGTAGAACAAAACCCCCGTGCTCGTTATCGGCGGCCTGGAGTAATCGTCCCGGTTCCCGTTAAGGAGCGGCATCAGCGATTCCGCCATCATGGAATCGTTTTCATGCTCCGTACCGGTGACGTCGAGCACCGTCGCCGGTATGCTGCGCGTGCCGACGTCTTCAGCGCGCCTCCCGCCCGACTTCTCGCCCGGGAACTTTATGATAAGCGGCACCCCTATAACCTCGTTGTAAAGCGTATGCCCGTGCTCGTATCCGCCGTGATCCCAGAACTCCTCTCCGTGGTCGCTCGTAACGATAATCAGCGCGTCGTCGTATATCCCGTACTTCTTCAGCACGGCGATGAAGCGTCCGAGCTCGTGGTCCACGTATCTCACTTCGGCGTCGTAGAGCTCCTTGATCCACTTCCTCTGCGCCTCGTTCGGAGAAAAATGTCCCGACCTTATGGTGGCCGCGGTATAGAATCCGTAGCCTATGCCGTCGTCCTTCACGGCTTCCTTCGATATGTACTCCCAGGGCGGCGTGTAAGGAATGTGGGGGTCGTAGTAATGCAGCCAGAGGAAAAAGTCCCTGTCCCTGTTTTCCCCGAGCCATTCGATCGAAATATCGGTCAGCTCTTTCGTCGACGTATAATGCCTGAGGAATCCCGGGAATAATTTATTCACCACGGTCGCGCCGAACGAATTTATGGCCTTCTGCCGCTTCGGGTGATAGTCGTACTCCAGAAACCCCTGCCCGACGTTATACTCCGGATGGAGGAAATAGTTGTCCACGATCGCGGCCGTATGGTATCCCGAGTCTCTCAATCGCTCTGCAAGCGTGGTAAACTCGTCACTCAGCATGGAATCCGCCCTGTGTGTTTTGTGAACGGTTACGGGAAGCCCGGTCATCATGGACGAGAACGACGGCAGGGTCCACGATGACGAGGAGTACGCGTTTTCGAACAATACACCGTCCGAGGCGACGCCGTCTATCGTCGGCGTCTTAACCCTCTCGCTGCCGTAAGCGGAAAGAACATCCTTACGGAGCGTGTCGATCGTAATAAGTATCACATGGCTGACGTCGTGGTCGGTCGTCTCTTCGGCCTGCGGGGCGTCAGCCTCGTACGACGATTCCCGCGTCAGGAGGAACGTCACCGGCGAAACCAGGAGCGCGCAGACGGTAAGCATTACGAGCGGGAAGGCCGGGTTAATCCTGGTTTTCAAAAATCTCAACGACACTGCGAGCGTCACGAAGAGCCCGACGAAAAACCCGAGAGAAAGCTCGTATCCGGAATACCTCCCGAACTTCGCAAGCCACACGACAAGCATTATCTCGATCGAAAGCACCGGGAGGAACACGCTGAGAAAAGCGCCTATGGCCGCCCCATGCGGGAGCTTCTCTATCTTCACCGCCGTGAAATACGTAAGCACGGCGACTGCGGCCGATACGAAGAGAAACGCCGCAAGCTCCACCGTATAGCTCCTTCCCCACGAGTTAAATATCCCGTAGTTAAGGGATACGAGGAGCATCGTAATCCCGATGAACACCCCGAGCGAAACGGCGGCGGGAACGGTGCGGAGCTTAAAATGCCTCGAAACGGGTTTACACGCGGCCAGCCAGAGGACAGCGAACACCATGAGAAAAACCCCTGCGCTCACGGCTATCGTAAGCAGGGCGGATCTGAACAGCGGAAACTGCATCTCCGTTTTTACGATGCCGATGGTTACGTCGAGAATCGAAAATACGATGGCGAGTGAAAGCGCCGCGACGGGCGCCTTTTTGTCTGAATAGGCGGCTTGTTCCATGCTTTGCTGAGATACAGCCTTGTTGAAATACAGCTTTCCGCGCGGCCGGAACCGTTCTCATCGATTCCGAGTTGGCCCGGAAAGTTCCCTATGGATGCTATTATAACCAATTCCCTATCTTCTTTAACCAGTTTTTAATAATGCCTTTCTGCGTGGTGGTCAGGCTTCTTCCGGTGATATTCTCCGGAGGGTCCATTCCGAATAGATCCAGCACCGTCGGCGTAACGTCGTATATGCTCATACCCTCCCTGTAGCCGGGAGCGAGGTTCCCTTCCCTGCATCCGGCGTCGTTCAGAACGAACACACCGTGCCAGTCGTGGTTCGCGTCGTCGGAGCCCGTGTCGTTCTCGAACGTGTGAATGTTCCCCGTCCCGACGCTCCCCGCCGACCGCCAGGCGAGGTCCCCGAAATACACTATCAGGTCCGGCGGCACGCCGTTCGTCTCCATATACACGTCCCCCGGCTTTATCGCCTTCGAGCCGAGGTTCTTGCCGTCAGGGTCAGTTATGGCCTCGATCTTCGAGATCAGCTCGTCCCTCAATTTCTCGTAGTCCGCCGGGTCGACTATCCCCTGTGGCTCCCTTCCCCTGACGTTAATAAAGAGCCTCCCGTAATAGCCGCCGTCGCCCCACGCCTTCGTCCTGTCCCAGTCTATCTCCACGTCCGCGATCCTCGTCTGTACCGACGGGTATTCCTTGAGTACGAGATACCCCTCCCTGATGAGCCATTCGTTGAAGCATACCGCGCCCTCCATCCTGCAGGCGCCGTGGTCCGAAGCCAGTATCACGGCGGTCCCGTCCGGAACGAGAGACAAGAGTTCGCCGATTTCCCCGTCGCAGTACTTGTAATATTCCTTAATCGAGCTTTCGAACTTGTTCCCGGGTACGTACTTCCTGTGCGCCGGGTCTATGTAGCTCCAGAAGCCGTGATGAATCCTGTCGGTCCCCATCTCGACCATCATGAAAAAATCCCAGGGCTTCGTCTTGATGAGATGCTTCGCGACTTTGAAATGCTTTTCGGTCTTTTCGTATATTCGCCCGAGGAGCGCTTCCTTGTCGTCCGTTCTGAAATCCTCGACGTCGAGCACGTACCCGCCCGATACCTCTTCGACCTCGTCCTTGAGCGGTACGGGATAGGTATAGTTGCTTTCGGTCGAGGGCGCCAGGAACCCGCTCACGACGCACCCGTTCACGGGCTTCGGCGGGTAGGTCTGCGGCACCCCGAGCAGAACGACCTTCTTCCCCGCGCGTGAGAGAATGTCCCAAACCCTGTCGCACTTCACGGAGTTGGCGTTCGCTATGGAGTATCCGCCGTAGGAGTAATCCGTCCTGTTTCGAAAGCCGTAATACCCGAGCTGGCCCGGGTCTTTCCCGCTCATCATCACAGCCCACGCCGGGACGGTTATAGGCGGATGACACGAAAGAAGGGGCCCGTAGGCCCCTCCCTCGATCAGTTTTTTTATGTTTGGAAGCTCGTCCTTCCACCCGAATACGAATTCCGGGTCGGCGCAGTCAAGTCCGATGACGAGAAGCTTCATCTGCTCCTTTTTCTCCTGAGAGCTCCGAGCCCGAGGAGCGCCGCGGGGGCGAGCATTATCAGCATGTTCACCACGGCATTTCCGGCAAGGCCTGCCGCCGCGCCGTGTATGGAGCATCCTCCTCCCCCGCCCGAATTGCCGGGAGGATTGGTGGGCTCGGGAGTATCCGTAGGGAGGGGCGAGGGCGTCGGCGACGGCGCTTCGGCTACAGCCTCTTCCACCGCCGAAAACGCATTCGTCGCTCCGTATCCCGTCTCGTAATTAAATCCTGTCCCGTCCGTGGTTGTTATGAGAATATTTCTGACCTGCTCGGGCGGCGCTCCCGGTCCGAGGACTTCGAGAACGAGCGCGGCCACTCCCGCCACGTGCGGCGCGGCGGCCGATGTCCCGGCAAACGGGCTGAATCCCGGCACGGTAGTCGAAACCCTGTTAGGTGCTGTCAGCGTCGGCGTATCCCTTTCTTCGAGAACGGGCGCGAGCCTTTCAGAGCCGAAGCTGCTCAGCGCCGTCGTATTTACCGGCCCGAAGTATATGGTCGACGGTCCGCGCGAGCTGAAGAAGTCGAGATCGCCGTCCAGGTCCGTCGCTCCGACCGCTATGACCAGCGGATGCGCCGCGTGCCCGTAAACGCTGTCCGCCGGCACGTTATACTCCGTGGGAGTCCCGCCTACGTTAACCAGTATTTCGAGGTCCTGGTCCTCTCCGCTCACTTTATCCACGACGACTTCGAACAACCCGGTGGTGCTGCCGGCATTCTGAACCTGGGCTACCTTCACGGGAATGTCCCCGCCTATACCGTTTCCGACATCTATTATGTCGAGCGTTGCCGAATCCAGCAGATAAAGGTCATACTCGTCGGTAACGTTTCCATAGGGATTGCTCCAGTGGAGTATTATGACCGACCTCCCGCCTGCGGGCAGCTGAAACGTCATGCCGCCGTCGCTCTCTTCCCCGGCCCTTGCGCCAAAGTCGTGAATGTTATTGTCCGGGTCTTCTGGATCGATGTCGAGATACACCCCCTGGTAGTGCCTGTGGGCGTCGTTGCCTCCCGCCGAAATGAATACTATGCCGTCTTCCACCGCTTCCCCGGCCCTCGTGGCGACAGAGCCGTCCTGAAAGGTGGGCTCCGTCAGGAACCCTATGTCGTCGATGATCACGTCGACGCCGTTTTCGGTGAAGAAATCCACGGCTGCAATAAATTCGAGCGAGCTGAGCCCGGCATGAAAGGCCAGGTCCGCCCCCGGTGCTATGTCGTGAACGATCTCGAGTATGGCTGTCCCCTCATCGCCGTCTCCCGCATCGCCTATAAGGACCGAGTCCGGCAGGTCCCCCGTAGACTGCGATATCGCGAGGCTGTCGACGCCGTCCGATATTATTCCCACGAGCACGCCTGAGCCGTCGACCCCGAACGTCTCCCTCGCCTCGTCCGAGTGCATGAGCGCGTCGCCCTCGCTCGTGACGGAGCCCGCTCTCGTGTGTCCGTAAACCGGCTCCGTTATTTTATCGACGAAGCCGAGGGCAGCGGCCCTTTCGAGATTTCCCGGCGGCATCCATCCCTGGGCTATCTTGAGCTCTTCGTTTACGATTTTCTTTTCGAACCCGAGAGCGTAAAGCTCCTCGAGGTTAGAGTCGCTAATATCGCTGAAATAAATGTAGACCTCTATAAGGCCTTCGCTGTTGACCTTTACGAGTCCCGATAAAGCATCCTCGCCGGCGCCGAGCTGCCTCGCCGAAACGGCTCCCTCCTCCAGCCTATCCGCCGTTGCCCTTATAAACGGACTTATCTTGGAACCCTTGCCGTCCGTCTCCTTACTTATGCCGGTGCCCCTCAGCTCCTGCGCCGGCGATTCGAAATGAGCCGCCGGAATGACAGCCGCAATTATTGCGGAAGCAAATATAAATATTGCTTTCCTCATCATTTCACCTCTCGGAATATTTAGTTGGTTTATAAATATTACTTCTCTTAAGAGTTTGTCTCTACAAGTTTTTTCTCATATGAAGTCCGAGCGGGTTATTAAAAATATTCTACCCCGGTTTTTCCCGTCCGTACGGGAAAAGAATATATGGGAAGCCGTCTCCGGACTCCCCAGCTTACGGCGCAGCCGATCGCGCGCCCGTCATATCGCCCTTCTGAAAAGCCCGGGATACGATACGACGAGTCCGTCCTCGTCGACCTCTATGTCACATTTGAAAGGAGAGCCCGGCGACTCGAAACGGTAAAGTTTAAACGGCTCGACGCACGTGTAGCGCTGGGGATCGGCGGTGATGGACATCTCGGGAAGGGTTATATAGGCAGCAATTATATCGGCCGATTGACCGGCGCTCAGGTTAAGCCGCCTGACGGGAATCGTGTTGGTAAAAGGCGTAGGGAAAATATCGACATCGATAGCGCCTTTCAAACCGGAGAGCGTTCCGGAGCCGTCCGTCCATCCGCCCCTCCCGTCGCTTAAAAGCCTGATGCCGTTCTGCTCCCCGAAGAGATCCACGCCCACGCTCCTCACTCGCCATCCCGTATCGCATTCGATCGCGTAACGCGCGGCGTAGGGGTGTTCGCCGGCTTCGGAAATAATCACCGACTCCGCGGATATGATTCCGCCGCGCTTTTTAAGCGTGAGATATTCCGTGCTGTCCCCGGCCCATCCTTTCCAGATAGCGGTAATGCTTTTTTCCACTCTGCCCCTCAGCCGTGAAGCTTTTCCCCCTTCTTCGTCATCTCCTGCCCGGCTTCCACGCCATATTCATGTAGACGTCCCCGCGCCTGAGCTCGTCCAGCATCTGCGCGAGCCGCTTCCGCCGGGTCTCCTCGCGCTTGGGAGAAGTGATCCACCATATATAATCGTTTCTCTGGTATGCAGGGCGGCTGTCGTAAGCGTCCTTAAGCCCCCTCTCCGAAAGGGCGTCCCTTACGTACTCCGGCACCGGATGTTTCGGCCTTTTAAGCATCTCGTTAATTATGCATCGTTATATTTCATTCGTCGCCTTTCATCCGGCGACGAGCGCTGCCGGGGAGATTATGCTAGCCTTTTTTCATGTTCTCCCAGAGGCCCATGACGTTCCCCTCGGAATCCTTGAAATATGCGTAATATCCCATGTCGGGAACCTCGCCCTTGGGCCCGAGCGATTTCCCGCCCTTCGCCTCTATCTTTTTCACAGCCTCGTCGATGGAGTCGACGTTGATTGTAATCACGGGCGAGGGCGTCTCGGCGCTCCTCTTCGCGAATCCGCCGTTGATGGCGCCGGGCTCCTTGGGCATGTACGTCTCCTCGTCCACGTCCACGGTCCTTATGCCCGTATACACCATGCCCCCCGGCATCTCCCAATCCATGATGGACCATCCGAATACCGAGCCGTAAAAATCCTTTGCCCTGTCCAGGTCGTCGAAGGAAATCTCGAAATGAACTACTTTATCCATGATTCTTCACCCCGCTGTATTTGATTTATGATTTGCTGTTGCCGCGTCACGATTCGGAAAGCTCTCCGTTACACATATTGGGACAACTTTCGTGATTACGAGTATATCACGTAAGATGCAGGGCTTTAGTTAAAGTTTCGTAAAGACGGATTTGCGAATTCGGGCTCGAATCCGGTAACGGTAAGGCGGCAAACGGAATGCGTGCAGGGGTTTTCAGAACGATCCCGTCTCGATTTCACCTGCGCGCTCACAGTTGGCAATGATAACTCCTTTCGGCGAAACCATACCATCGATAAGCTTGAAAGCCGCCGGAATCGTGCCTTCGGTGAACAGGCGTTTGCCCGTGCCGAGAGTGATGGGGAAAATTTTGAGCCGGAGCTCGTCTGCCAGGTCGTTTTTTAATAAGGTCTGTATGAAATTGCCGCTGCCGTACACGTGCAGGTCGGGGCCGTCCTGTCCCTTAAGTTTTTTGATTTCATCGACAACATTCTCCCTGAGAAAAACGGTGTTGCCCCAGGTATGCTCGGTGAGCGTATTCGACGCGACGTACTTGGTCACACTATTGATGCCGGGCCATTCCTGCTCGTGCTGCGGCCAGTAAGACGCGAATATCTCGAATGTTTTTCTGCCGAGAAGTAAATGAAATGGTTTTGACATCTGCTCGCCCATTACCTGGCCCAAAAGATCATCCTCTTTAAAATAGGGAACTGTCCAGCCGCCGTATTTGAAACCTCCGGAGGTATCTTCTTCGGGTCCGCCGGGCGCCTGCATGACGCCGTCGAGTGTTATGAACGATAAAACTATAATTTTTCTCATAGTCATAGCCTAGCAAACGCCGCCGCAGAGTAATTTTTCCACTAATCTTTCTCCCATGTTGGCGACCATTCCCACCCAGATCAGGAGAAGCAGCATCACGATGGCGGCGATAGCAAAAACTCTACGTGCCGGGTTGGCAAGCTTTCTCGCCGCGAAATCGATGGCGAGACCAGTACCAAACAGGAGAGCTCCCATGACAATGAAGTCGCCCGGTTTCCAATACCAGCCCTCTCCTTCAACACCTCCGTTAAGTATATTCAGTAGCGTCAACACTAACGGTACGAGCAGTATAAGTCCTACCACTACTGCTATGCGTATAATTCTCTTTCGCATAATGTCATTTTATAAATTCTTCCAGTGACAACTTCATGATTACGAGTATATCACGTATGATGCAGGGCCATCGTTAAAGTTTCGTAAAGTCGGATTTGCGATCAGGGTACGCGCCGCCCCGGGCGGGCTCGGCGGCAAAACGGAGTTCGCGGCTGGGCTATTCCGGAGATCCGGGCTCAGCTATTTTCGAGCCCCTGGGGAAAGCGGTCGGGGACGAGATTTAACTGTATACCGTGCTCTAGATACGCCTTGGCCCCCGCGAGCACGAAGGCGAATCCCTCTGTCGAGCCGACCACTTCTCTCAGCACCTCCTCTTCATTTCCCTGAAAGCCCTCGTTCGTGATGCTGACGAAAGTCGCGTCGTCTCCAAACGGCGTGAAAATCCATTCGACCGTCGTCGTGCCCACGCTCCCCGGCCATTCTATGAGTATGCGACTGTTCGGCTCGACCGCTTTTACGCCCACGTCCACCGAAAAGTCGTACATGTCCCAGCTCCAGAGGGCGGTCTTTCCGGCCTCCAGTCTCCCGCTCCCGCGGCTGAACCAGAACTTCGACGTGACTTCCGGATTTATAAAGGCCTCGAAAACCTCGGCCGCGGGTCTTCGTATTAGCATCTCGGCTTTCGCTGAAGGCTTTGCCATGATTAATCTCCAAATGGTTTTTCGCCTGCTAAAATGACCCTGTTTTTACTTCACCCGCGCGCTCGAAGTTGGCGATAACGACTCCTTTCGGCGAAACCTTGCTATCCGTAAGCTTAAAAGCTGCCGGAATCGTGCCTTCGGTGAACAGTCGTTTGCCCGTGCCGAGCGTTATGGGGAAAATTTTGAGCCAGAGCTCGTCTACCAGGTCGTTTTTCAATAGCGTCTGTACGAGGTTGCCGCTGCCGTACACCTGCAGCTCGGGGCCGTCTTGTGCTTTGAGCTTTTTAATTTCCTCTACTATATCTCCTTGAAGAAGCACGGAGTTATTCCAATCAAGCTTAATCGGCGAACGCGACGCTATATATTTTCTTGCCTTGTTGAACTCGCGGGCAAACGGACTCGTGCTCTCATCCTGAAGCGGCCAGTAAGAAGCAAATATGTCGTAGGTTTTTCTGCCGAGAAGCAGGTCGAAGGGATGCCCGATTTGTTCGACCACGACCTTGCCCAGGAATTCATCGGAATATGGAACAATCCAACCGCCGTATTTGAAACCTCCGGAGGTATCTTCCCCGGGTCCGCCGGGCGCCTGCACGACACCGTCGAGCGTTATGAACGATAAAACTATAATCTTTCTCATATCTTAATTTTAGCAAATCCTTCCAATTTTTCGGCGGCAAATACTTTACCAGGGCGATTCCGGAAACTGCTTTCTCGAGAGTGTCAGCAAACGCCGCTGCAGAGTAGTTTCCCCAGTAATCTTTCGCCTACGTTAGCAACCATTCCCGCCCAGATAAGGAGAAGCAGCACCACGATGGCGGCGATAGCGAAAACTCGATGTGCCGGGCTGGTAAGCTTTCTCGCCGCGAAATCGATGGCGAGACCAGTACCAAACAGGAGAGCTCCCATGACAATGAAGTCGCCCGGTTTCCAATACCAGCCCTCTCCTTCAACACCTCCGTTAAGTATATTCAGTAGCGTCAACACTAACGGTACGAGCAGTATAAGTCCTACCACTACTGCTATGCGTATAATTCTCTTTCGCATAATGCCACCTTATAAATTCTTCTCACTTTTTTCTTTGGCGGCAAATTCTTAATCCAGTTATTTCCAGAGCCTTACAGATTGCTTCCAATGTTGATAAGTTGCTATGTTGATTTGGTTATACCGTTAAGTCGTTCTCGGATTTTATCTCAACGGCACTTTGTAAGGTTTTTTCAAATACGGCCGCGGCAGTGGCGACTACGATAGAAATAAAGGTAGCCACAATGGACACGGCAATAAAACCCGCCGGATCGTCGTCTTGCACACCTTCCGCATGTAAAGCAAAAGATATTCTTACGTATATTGCTGCTATCACAATTAAGACACTCAGTATGATTGCGCAATATTTTATATTCCTTAAAGCCTTCACAGAATTAAATAAGAATGCTTTATTCTGCCTGATATATCCGAGCAATTTGAACGCCTGATACAGGGCGACAAAAAATGCAATAGATGCTAGATATCCATAGATTATGAACGGATCAGCGTAAATATTAAACAGGTCTAAGTTTGCAGCTCTCCCTTCAGTCAAAGGAAACCGGATCATAATGGCCAGTGCCACTATGCCGATGAGTACAACGACGACCTGAAGAAATATTGTTGAGATTTTTTTCATAGGTGATTTTTGGTTGGTAATAAATACAGCTTAATCTAGTGCTTATCGTTTGCCAATAAGTTTTTATCGTTATCTGTGGATAACGTGCTGACACCTTTATTTCAATAAACACTCAATGGAAACGCCTGGGGCTTTCGCAATTTTAGCGGTTATGAGAACAGACGGTGTTTTAATAAGACCGCTTTCAATCTTGGTAAGCGTCGTGTACTTCACACCAGATTCTTGAGCAAATTCTTCTTGCGAAAGCCCTGATTTTGTCCGGCGTTTCTTGATGTTTCCACGATGTCGTTTTCAGTTGCCATACTTTCAGTATCATACTGGCAAAAATTATGATTCTTTTATTCAGAAATGAGAAACCCGCTTTTGGTTTTACCTGAATTCAAAATAGTTTGATTGGTTATTGGGGCAAAACGATTGAGAAGCTATTTCCTAACTGGCGGAGGGGGTGGGATTTGAACCCACGAGAGCCTTACGACTCTACTGGTTTTCGAGACCAGCGCCTTTACCCAACCGGGGCGGAAGCGCCGCTTCAGGTTTTCTTTTGCGGCAAATTCTTTTGCTTTTAGAAAATCCGCCTCCATCGCTTAAACGCTTTTACATCAACGGGGCTTAAATTAAACCATTCCCCCTGCATTCTTTTGGATTCAAAGCGTCTATGCCAATATGCCTCAACACCGCTTGGATCATCTGTCTTGATTGAGTGTATTAAATCCACTTTTTCCGGCAACAGAATCCGTAGTTCAGTTCCACGTCGCACAGTATCGTTTGTTCTTCCGATCTTGTAATGGCGACCGGATTTACAGAGATAAACTTCTCCTACGACAAGTCCGGTGTCCGCATAGTCAACATCAACATCTTTCCACGGATTTTCAATAATGGGCTTACATATTTCTACAATATCGGCATATCCTTTTTGAGTTGCATAATCGGATATTTTTTCAGCTTTCTCTTTTTTGTTGCCAAGGCGCATGTTGATACTTGTGGGGTTTGGAAATTTATCATCCCTATTTCTTTTTACGAGCAAATCAGCACGCGTTGGGAATCTACCTAATTCTCGTATCAAGGCGGTTAAACTTTCAAAAATGAATTCCTCTTCGTGTGGCACTTGGAGAGTATTCGCTTCAAAGCCTGCTTCTCGTTGGGCTTCACCAAATGTAGCCCAGTATCTTTGGCAATCATACCTAGTGATGGCAGTTTCTTGTTCAAATCTTCTCATGCCAAGAGGAACACCGCCATTTTCTTTTGCAGTTCGGCGAATAGCCTCAATGATTTCTTGTTTGGTTATCTTTGCCATGGATTATTTCAATAAATCCTCATTAGAAACATCCATCCTCATACTATCAAAGATTGTGATTTCTTTCAATTCAGAAATGAGAAACCCGCTTTTGGTTTTACCTGAATTCAAAATAGTTTGATTGGTTATTGGGGCAAAACGATTGAGAAGCTATTTCCTAACTGGCGGAGGGGGTGGGATTTGAACCCACGAGAGCCTTACGACTCTACTGGTTTTCGAGACCAGCGCCTTCGTCCACTCGGCCACCCCTCCGTGGTTACGGAACAGATAAACTACCAAAACTAACTGGCTTACGCAACAAGCGGTCTTACGAGTAGGGAGTCAGTTCGTATAAGATTGCTGCCTAGATACTAGTTGGGAAAACTATATAAAGAAACTGCTGCACAAAAACCATTGAGAAGAACACCCGCAGTAGTAGCTTTGGGTCGCAGGGGGGCCTTAAAGGCGGAAAAAATCCATGTCGAAAAGCTATCCCACTCAAAAACATAAAGTAGATTGCGGAGAGAACTCGCCGGAGGAAATGAAGAATACTGCTTTACGTTGATGAGGGGGTAAGGGGGTTCTACTTGACATAATCGTCCACTTGTGGCATTTTACTTTCGTCGAATTTTGTAAAGTAATCTCTTGATGGAGGGTACTAATGTCATTGGAAAAGCTAAGACAAGAGTTAAGACGAGAAGTAAATGAGGAAATCAGAGTCGTCTTGGGAATGGCATTTACCAATGCCTATAGATATTTTAATCGGCTCATAATCAATGAAGCATTTTTAAATGGACACACTGGTGTCGAGGTTAGACCCCATGTTAGAAAAGCCGAAGTAGATAGGCATTTAAAAACGCTTGATTCTGCCGGGCTTGGTATCACATGGAAGGAAGTACCTAACGAAAGTCATAATAGTTGGCATATCGAATTGAGGATAGGGCGCTTTGTATTGACACATAATTTTGTTCATGATCAAGAAGAACATCCCCGAGATTGTGTATTCAGAAATAATTTACGATTAAAAAATCTCCAGTTGTCTCTGTTTGATGAA
This sequence comes from uncultured Spirochaetia bacterium, assembly GCA_964618635.1. Taxonomy (GTDB): domain Bacteria; phylum Desulfobacterota_D; class UBA1144; order Nemesobacterales; family UBA2774; genus JADLGH01. Next base: position 120,309 of record CAZUDM010000003.1, on the reverse strand, counting down.
AAAAATAATCCTATCAGGGCAGTTCAAGAAACAGACGATATAGTGAATGCGATCATATACGGTCAGATCATTCATGGCGGCGATTCGTTCTTAGATTTTTTAATGCTATGTATACCAAATCACGATGCGACAGAATGGATTGATAAACTTAGATTGCCAATTGTTGCGAAAGAGGTACCAACGGAATATATACCTCCAACAGATCAACCACCATTAAAAGAGTCTAAAAAGCAAAAGGAAGATTTATGAAAAGTAAACAGTTCATTCCCGAACGGTTGATAGAAGCTAGGGAAATAAGGGGATACACAAAGGCAGATTTGGCTCGATTTCTCAGTGTCTCCAGACAAGCGATTTCACAATTCGAAAAAGGCACTACACAGCCAGGTTCGTCCACGCTGATTGCTTTAACCCGAATTCTCAGAGTCCCACTAGATTATTTTTTTACAATCAGGCCCCGTGAAAGTACAAGGACGAGTCCAATTTATTTTCGCAAACGCAATGCCGCCACAAAAATAAGTCGGATTCAAGGATCTAGGTTTGAAGAATGGTTTGCCGACATTAATGAATACTTATTGCGTTATTTTGATTTTCCCGAAATTCGCATATTGGATTATAGCGCTGAGCCGAGCTCTATAGTCGAAGATGACATTGAGGAAATTGCTTTATCCTTAAGGCAACACTGGGGGCTGGGACAAGGACCAATAAGTAATATGACTAGATTGGTAGAAAATAATGGGTTTATGCTGGGTAGAACTAAACTCAGTGGCTTAATGGATTCTTACTCGTGTTGGAGAACTAACGGCCGAGCAAATATTATTATTACTAATTCTGCTATCAGCTCAGTACGATACCGTTTCGATATTGCGCATGAGTTAGGTCATCTCGTTCTACACAGACACATAGATGAACACGAATTTGAAGCTCCAGAAAATCATAAACTATTTGAAGATCAAGCCAATGCATTCGCAAGCGCTTTTTTAATGCCGGCTAACGCATTTGCAAAAGATTTTTTAAGTGCTTCTCTGGATGCGCTGATTTATCTCAAAAAGCGATGGTTGGTATCAATACAAGCTATTGCGCTAAGATGTTTCAACTTATCTCTTATCTCTGAATCTCAGAAGGATTACGTTTTTAAAAAGTTAAGTTTAATGGACGGAAGAAAGAAAGAACCACTGGATAATGAAATACCCATCGAAGTTCCTGTACTATTGTCTCGTAGCCTGCAAATATTGATTGAAAAAGGTATAGCAACCCAAGAGCAGTTATTATCGGATTTAAATCTGCCAGTACAGGAGTTAGCTGACTTATCTAATCTCAATGAAGACATTTTCAATCGTGATAATGTAACAAGATTAGAATTAAAAGATTCACTCTAGCTTGTTTGTATATTTGCTACAAAAATATGAAGTATGTTCTTGATTATGCTTGAGTGCCAAAATTTCATATTATGGACAGTCTAGATGAAGGGAAACAAGTTCGCACCCCTTCTGTCAAAGCCCCGCGAATGATGTAGACTTTTCCCCGTGCCGAGGGAGCTCATTTCCGAAAACGCAAGAATCGCCATAAAATCGGGCATAGACGAGGCCTCCGGGAACGAGGTCTTTTTCGTCGGCCGGATAGAGAACGGCGGCGCGGTCAACTGCGTAAAAATAATCGCGCGGGGAAACGAATACTCCGTCCCTGCCGTTCTCGACTCCGCAGGCCCCGGCGACGTCGTCATACACAACCACCCCTCCGGCAACCTCACTCCCTCCGACCAGGACGTAAAGCTCGCCTCGGTCTTCGGCAACGAGGGCGTCGGGTTTTACATCGTCAACAACGCGGCGACACACATTTACGTCGTCGTCGAGCCCTGGTTCGAAAAGGAGATAGAGCCTCTCGATATCGAGGATATAACCAGCTCCCTCCTTCCGGGTGGAAGCGTCGCCGAAGTCATGGGCGAGAGATACGAGCTCCGTGACGAGCAGCTCCGAATGGTCGAGTCCGTCGCCCGCGCGTTCAACGACGACAGCGTGTCCATAATCGAGGCCGGAACGGGTACGGGAAAAACCCTTTCCTACCTCATCCCGTCGGCGGTGTGGGCGATGCGGAACGGTGAGCGCGTGGTCATATCGACGAACACCATCAATCTCCAGGAGCAGCTCATAGACAAAGACATCCCCCTCGTTCACAAGGCCTTCGGCGAGGCGTTCAATTATTCACTCGTAAAGGGCATGGGCAACTACCTCTGCCTCCTCCGCGCCGAAACGGTCCAGGAGGGCCTGTTCGAAATGGCTGACGAAGACGAAACTGACGCCCTTACGAATATACTCGAATGGGCGCGCGTGACGGACGACGGCTCCCTTTCCGACCTCAGCTTCACCCCTCCTGACGAAGTGTGGGACAAGGTCTCCGCCGAGAGCGACAGCTGCCTCAGGGTCAGGTGCCCCTATTATTCAAGGTGCTTCTTCTATAAATCACGGCGCGAGATAGCCTCCTCGCAGCTCCTCGTCGTCAATCACCACCTCCTCTTCTCGGACCTCGCCATAAAAAGCGCGTCAGAGAAGAGCGACGCCGGCATACTCCCGCCGTACAGAAGGGTAATATTCGACGAGGGCCATCATATAACAGACGCCGCCACGTCCCACTTCGGCATGAGGGCGACCAAGTTCGGAATAATAAGGGTTCTCCGCAGACTCAGGCGAAAAACCAAGTCCGGCGAGTCGAAGGGGCTCATATTCTACGCCGCCGCCCTCGCCTCGAAGCTCACGGAAAGCATACGCAAAGGCATGATAGGCGACGCGCTCAAAAGGGTCGAGAGGAACCTCTCGCCACGCGTCGACGACGCCGAGGAGAACGTCCGCGACTCCTTCGACGCACTCTTTCTCTTCACCCTATCTTTAACGAAAGAACGCGACCCGGCAGCCGAAGAGGTCAGCATACGCGTAACGGAAGACGCTTTTTCACGCGAGGGCTGGACGGAGATCGACAGGAGATTCTCCGTCCTCAAGATAAGGCTGAAGGAGCTCGCCGAGGAGATAAAATATTTCACCGACTTTCTTCTCGACTATGAATCCGACGGCGACGTCGCGAAGCTCCTCGTCGAATTCCGCGGCGTCGGAAACAAGCTCGACTACTACGCCGACGTCGTCGAAACCTTCCTCTCGCGGGAAGACGACGGCAACGTCAGGTGGGCCGAGGGTAGGGAGGGCAGGGGGACGATAGTCTCCGGGCTCGGTCTTTCCCCGCTCGACATATCGCAGCCCTTAAAAGAGCGCCTTTATTCCAAGTGCGGCACAGTCGTCATGACGTCCGCCACGATGGCCGTCAAAAGGAGCTTTCATTTCGTAAAGTCGGGCCTCGGGCTCGAAGACGACGAGAGGGTCTCCGAGGCCATACTCCCTTCGCCCTTTAACTATAGAGAACAGCTCCTCCTCGCCGTGCCTCACGACCTGCCCGAGCCCGGGACGAGGGAATACCCCGAGGCAATATGCCCGGTGATCCTCGAGGCCGTAAAGGCAGCCGGGGGAAACGCGCTCATACTCTTCACGTCCTACAGCCTCCTCGATAACGTCTATAAAAAGATCTCCCAGGAGCTCGAGCTCTCCGGCATCCCTACCTTAAAGCAGGGCGCTCTGCCACGCGGACGGCTTCTCGAAAAATTCAGGCGCGAGGCAAGGTCCGTCCTCTTCGCCACAGACAGCTTCTGGGAGGGGGTCGACGTCCCCGGAAACGCCCTCAGCCTCGTCATAATCACGCGGCTCCCGTTCAGGGTCCCGACAGAGCCCATCATCGAAGCCCGCGTCGAGCACATGGAGCAGCAGGGCATAAACTCGTTCACGGAATACAGCGTCCCCGTCGCGGTGCTCAAGTTCAAACAGGGATTCGGCAGGTTGATACGAACGAAAACGGACAGGGGGGCTGTCCTCGTTCTCGATAGAAGAATTATAAGCAAGTACTACGGGAAGTATTTCCTGGATTCCCTCCCCCCGAGCGGGCGCATAACCGCGGGGTCGAAGGACATAATCACGAGTCTCAGAGGGTTTTTTACAGAAAAATACTGATCAGGGCAGCACAACGCCCCAGAAAATTATGCTAACTCTCCTCGGGTATTCAGCTTTATCAAATCATATCCATCGTCGAAGCGTTGTTTTCCGGGTCGACCTTCCCCGAGCAATGCACAACTCCGGGCGAAATCAACACCACCGCAAGACTTATGAATATCAGGGATACTTTCAATCTTTTCGATAATGTTTGTATCAGCTTCAATGTTTGACTCCTCCTTGCAGTAACTTGGATATCGAACTACTTACTCTCAGGCTGAACGGTTATTGTTTTAGTTGCGCCATGAACGTTTGTTGCCGTATCTATTCCTCCCTCACACTGACAACCGTAAACGAATGACAGGCCCAGCACGCATAGGAGCGTCAGAAACAACCCTTTGTTTTTTCTATACCCTCGAATCAGCTTCATATTCTTTGTCTCCCGTATATGAAATTGATATAACCAAAGCTAATGATTATAAAATCCATAATAACATAGTAAAACTTTGAGGGCAACAAGTTTAATTAATCGTCCAATTTCATAACTGGCTCACGACTGCAGCGATTTAACTATCTTCCTCACGAGAAACCTCGGCATGAATCTCAGGAGGACCGGAATCAGCTTCTGCTTTATCCCCGGAAGGACTATAACCTTCCCCCGTCTGAACCCTTCGTACCCTTCCCTTACGACAGGGCCGACATCCATCAGGCTCATCTTGAAGAGAAGGGAATCGTCGAGCTCGGATTTCTCCCCGAACTCCGTCCTCACCGGCCCCGGTGCGAGACACGAAATCTTTATATTCGGATTCTTCACCTCCTCCGAAAGCGCCTCTGTGAAGGAAAGCACGTACGCCTTCGTCGCGTAATATACAGCCAGGTTCGGTCCCGGCTGAAACCCCGCGAGCGAGCCGACGTTCAGTATACCGCCGCGTCCCCTCTCTATGATCCCGGGTAGAAAAAGCCTCGTAAGGTGCGTAAGCGCCGCGACGTTCACCTGCACCATGTCCACCTGCATGTCGGCGTCGAGCTTGGCGAACGGCCCCCTCGCGCCGAAGCCGGCGTTGTTTACGAGCACATCGATGTCTATCCCTTCTCTTTTCAGATGCTCGTAAATTTCCCCGGGAGCCTCGGGGTCCGACAAATCCTTCGGCAGCACGAAAACGTCCACGCCGAATTCGTCCTTGAGCTCGTCGGCGAGGGCCTTCAGTCTCTCCTCCCTCCTCGCGACCAGAACGAGGTCAGAGCCGTCTGCTGCAAACAGTTTCGCAAACTCCCAACCTATTCCCGACGACGCCCCCGTTATGAGTGCCCTTTCGGCTGCCATATCCTTATACCCTCCCTGTATTCAGGCTGTTTCTAATGTTTACACCGCCGGTTTGTTATGTCAACGAACATGACAGCCCGGAGGCCGCTCACTCCAGCCCCTTCAGATACGCCGTCCCCCCGAGATTATTCATCTGCCCGATTATCCACGCCTGCCGCCCCCTGACGTAATCCGACGGCCTCCCCGGCGACATCCTCTCCGGGTTCGGCAGAACAGCCGCTATGAGCGCCGCCTCGCCCTTCGTGAGATTCTTCGCCGGCTTCCCAAAATACACCTCCGCCGCCTTCTCCGCCCCGTATATTCCCGGCCCCGTCTCCATCACGTTCAAATAAATCTCCAGTATCCTCTTCTTCCCCCAGAGCGTCTCGATTAAAAACGTAAAATACGTCTCCGCCCCCTTCCTCGTCCACGTCCGCGACGGCCAGAGAAAAACATTCTTCGCCGTCTGCTGGCTTATGGTGCTCGCTCCCCTTAGCCTCTTCCCCCTGTTCTTATCCTCGATTGCGTCTTTTATCGAATCCACGTCGAAACCCTTGTGCAGCGGGTAGGTCTGGTCCTCCGCCGCGATAACGGCGAGCTTCATGTTCCCGGATATATCCCCGTAATCTTTCCACTTCTTTTTTATGGGTTTTCCTTCCTCGAAGTACTTCATTACCATGAGCGGCGTCACGGGCGGATTCACGAACCTGTAGAGAAAAACCCATCCCACAGTCAGAAGAAGGACGAACAAAACCGCCTTCAGCACGAATTTTACGAGTCTCCATCCAAATCTTTTCATCACTCTCCGTTAACTATACTATCCATTAATCAGAATAAGTTATACCTGAATCCGCACATTTTCCGTTTCCCGCATTCAGCCTCGGGAGCCTTCGTAAATTGACTCTTGCCCCTCCCTCATATAACCTTATTACCCAATATTTATAGATATTTAGGAGGCTTTAAGCTAAATGACGACGCCGTCACAGATACTCCCCGTCAACATCGAAGACGAGATGAAGGAGTCTTACCTCAGTTATTCGATGAGCGTAATCATAGGGCGCGCCCTGCCCGACGTGAGAGACGGGCTCAAGCCTGTACACAGACGAATCCTCTATGGCATGGAAGAGGTCGGCAACCAATGGAACAGGCCGTATAAAAAATCGGCGAGAATAGTCGGAGACGTGATGGGTAAATACCACCCCCACGGCGACGCCGCCCTCTACGACGCTCTCGTCAGGATGGCGCAGGACTTCTCCATGCGCTACACACTCGTCGACGGACAGGGCAACTTCGGCTCAATCGACGGCGACCCGCCGGCGGCAATGCGATACACCGAGGTCAGGCTCGACAGGATAGCGAGCGAGATGCTGGAAGACCTCGACAAGGAAACGGTCGACTTCGTCCCCAACTACGACGGCGGCGAGCAGGAGCCGCTCGTCCTTCCGGCGAAGATACCGAACCTTCTCTTAAACGGCTCCTCCGGTATCGCGGTCGGCATGTCGACGAACATCCCGCCCCATAATTTAAGGGAGCTCACGGCAGCTGTAATCGCACAGATTAAAAACCCCGAGATAACACTCGACGAGCTCATGACTCACATCCCCGGGCCCGACTTCCCGACAGGCGGCTTCATAACCGGCAGGCGTCCGATACGCGAGGCCTACGAAACCGGGAGGGGCATAATCAGGATACGCGCCAGGGCCCGCATCGAGCGCCAGAAAAAGGGCGACAGAGAAGTCATCATCGTAACCGAAATTCCTTATCAGGTTAACAAAACCCGTCTCATCGAGCGCATAGCCGATCTCGTCAAGGAAGAGAAGATAAAAGGCATCTCGGATATAAGGGACGAGTCCGACAGGGACGGCATCAGGGTCGTGATCGAGGTCAAGAAAGGCGACTACGCAGACGTCGTCTTAAACCAGCTCTACAAGCACACGCCGATGGACACCTCCTTCGGCATCATCATGCTCTCGCTCGTCAGGAACCAGCCGCGCGTCCTTTCTCTCAAGGAAACCATCGGCCACTTCATAGAGCACCGTAAGGAGGTCGTCACACGCCGCACGCAGTTCGAGCTCGCGAAGGCCGAGGCGAGGCTCCATATACTGGAAGGCCTCAAGATAGCCCTCGACCACCTCGACGAAGTGATAGCACTCATACGCGGCTCCGACAGCCCGCAGACGGCCAAGGACGGCCTCATGCAGAAGCTCGGTCTCTCCGAGCTCCAGGCCCAGGCCATACTCGACATGAGGCTCCAGAGGCTGACGGCGCTCGAAAGAGACAAGATACTCGAAGAGCGCAGGGAGCTGATTGCGACAGTCGCCAGGCTCAAGGAAATACTCGCCAACGAACACCTCATCCTCGAAATCATCACGGGCGAGCTCTCTGAAATAAAAGATAAATACGGCGACGAAAGAAGAACGGAGATACTCGACAGCCTCGAGGAAATCTCGCTCGAAGACCTCATCGCCGACGAGGACATGGTCGTCACGATAACCCACGACGGCTACATAAAGACAACCCCTCTCAGCATTTACAGGAGCCAGAGAAGGGGAGGTAAGGGGCGCACGGGTATAACCACCAAGGAGCTCGATTTCGTCGAGACCCTCTTCATCGCCTCCCAGCACAACTACGTTTTATTTTTCACGAACTTCGGAAGGTGCTACTGGAAGAAGGTCCACGAGATACCCGAAGCCGGTCCGGCCGCGAGGGGAAAGGCCCTTGTCAACCTCCTCAACCTCACCTCCGGTGAAAAGGTCGCAGCCGTCCTTCCCGTAAAGGAGTTCAGGGACGATCAATATATAATGATGGCGACGCGGAACGGCATAGTGAAGAAAACGGAGCTCATGGCCTACTCCAACCCGCGCGTGGGCGGCATCATAGCGCTCAACATCCGCGAGGACGACGAGCTCATAGAAGCCCGTCTCACGAGCGGCGCCGACGAGATACTCCTCACGTCCTACTTCGGCCAGGCCATAAGGTTCAAGGAAGACGAAGTCCGCGACATGGGCAGGACAGCCACGGGCGTAATCGGCATAAGGCTCGACGAGGGTGACAAGGTCGTAGGCCTCGAAGTCATAGAAAACCCCGAGGCCCAGATACTGACCGTAACGGAAATGGGATACGGAAAGAGGACTCTCATTTCCGAGTACAGGATCACCGGCCGTGGAGGAAAGGGCATCATCACAGTCAAAACCACGGGCAAGAACGGCAGGGTCGTAGGCGCCTTCCAGGTGACGAACGACACGCAGATAATGATCATCACGACGCAGTCGGGGAAGCTCATACGCATGAACGCGTCCGGTATAAGCATATACGGGCGCGGGACGCAGGGCGTAAAGCTCATCGACCTCGAGCCCGACGAGAGGGTAGCCGCCGTCGCCAAGGTAGTGGAAAAAGAGCAGGAGTCGGCCGTCCCGCCGCTCGAACAGGAGTAGTCGATCAGTTTCCTGAAATGATAAGAGAAGTGGAAAACATATTCCTCGACTTCCCCGGCTACGGCTGTTTCGCCTGCGATCCGCGCAGCAGCCACGGCCTCCGGCTGAAATTCTTCGCCGACGACGATAACGGCGAGGTCTTCACGAAGATCACGCCCGACGGCCATTTCCAGGGCTTCCCCGGCATACTCCACGGCGGCATACAGTGCGCGCTCGTGGACGAAGTCGCCTTCTGGACAATGTTCGACAAGCACAAAAAAATTGCGCTCACGACGAACATCGATATGGAATTCCTGAGCCCCGTCGGTCTCACGGGCGAGCTCACGGTTTCGGGCAGGATAGTCCGCGAGGAAGGGCGCAAAATAGGCGTCGACGTCAGGATTCTGAACCCCTCGGGAAAGGTTTGCACGAAGAGCAGCGTAGATTATATTATCCCGAAGAAGGAAGTGACGATGAGGATAATGGGGAAAGAAAGGTTCACTCCTAAATTCACGCAGTACCTGGAAGACTGAAATGTTAAAGCTCTACGACCACCCGCTGTCCGGAAACTGCTACAAGGTGAGGCTTGCGCTAAATCAGCTCGGAGTCCAGTACGAAAAAATATACCTCGACATATTCAAGGGCGAGCAGCACTCGGGGGGCTACGACGCCGTAAACCCCAACAGGAAGATACCCGTCCTCGTCGACGGCGACTTCAACATGTGGGAGTCTAACGCCATACTGCTCTACCTCGGAAAGAAATACTCCCCGAATCCCCTTTATCCCGACGACCTTTCCGCCTTCGGCAGAATGGCGCAGTGGCTTCTTTACGGCAAAACCTCTGTAGACCCGAACCTGGCGGTCGCGAGGTTCATGACGAAGTTCCTGCCGCCGGAGTCCGTCGATGAAAAGAGGCTTAACGAGCTCAGGGCTCAGGGGAGCGCCGTCCTCAGGGTGCTCGACAGCCACCTGGAGCATTACGATTTCCTCGCCGGGGATTACACCATGGCCGACATCGCCTGCTTCCCATACGTTAACCTCGCACCCGAAGGCGGAATAGACCTTTCGCCGTATCCCAGCGTAATACTATGGTGCGACAGGATAAAGTCCCGGCCCGGTTTTATAACTATGGATGAATGACTCTTGGGGACGAATGATTCGGGGAAAAGAGTATGTTGCGAAGGGTTGTTTGAGCGGGAAACGGGATTCGAACCCGCGACCTTCTCCTTGGCAAGGAGACGCTCTAGCCAGCTGAGCTATTCCCGCTGAACGGATGATTAAGATAGCCCGATAAGGCCCCGTTGTCAAGCGTGCTCGCACGATAATCCGTATGCGCAAACGAGCGTATGTAAGCTTAACGACATGAATAATATAGACAGAAAAACAATTGTCTCGCGCACGAAAAGGACGATCATAAAGATCGGCAGCAGCGTGCTTACGAACGATAAGGGCATACTCGACGAATCGGCGTTCGACCGGCTCGCAAGCGATATCTCGGCGGTAAAAAACCAGAAGCGCGACGTCGCCGTCGTCTCCTCGGGGGCGATAGCGTCGGGAATGAAAAAGCTCGGCATCACACGTAAGCCGACGGAAGTCTCCATGAAGCAGGCCATAGCCGCCTGCGGCCAGAGCGCCCTCATCTGGAACTACGAAAGGGCATTTTCTTCATATGGAGAGAAGGTCGCCCAGATACTCCTCACGCACGACGGCCTCGCAGACAGAAAGCGCTTCTTAAACGCCAGAAAAACCCTCATCACGCTCTTCGACATGGGCATCATCCCCATAATAAACGAGAACGACACCGTTGCCGTCGAGGAGATAATGCTCGGCGACAACGACAACCTCGCCGCACACGTAACGTCCCTCGTCGAGGCCGATCTCCTGATTCTCCTGACAGACATCGGCGGGCTCTACAGTAAAGACCCTCGTAGCAACCACGACGCCGAGCTGATAACTCTCATCGACCGCATAGATAAAAACGTGGAATCCATAGCCGGCGATACCTCCGGCCGCACGACGACAGGCGGCATGAAAACGAAAATACAGGCGGCGAAAACGGCGGCGGCCTTCGGCGTGCCGACGATAATCGCCAACGGCAGGGAAAAATCCACCCTCGAAGACATATTCGCCGGAAAGGAGATCGGCACACTCTTCCTGCCTTCCGGGGCGAGCCTCAGCCGGAGGAAGCACTGGATAGCCTTCACTCGAAAATCGGCGGGCCAGATAATAATCGACGACGGCGCGAAAAATGCGATATCCTCTAAAGGGAAGAGTCTCCTTCCTTCGGGTATAAAAGGCGTCAAGGGGAAGTTCGGCGTCGGCGAGTCGGTAACGTGCGTCGACGAATCGGGCGCGGAGATAGCCCGCGGCCTCACCTCCTACAGCTCGGAGGAAATAAAGCTCATCATGGGCAGGAGCACGCGCGAGATCGAAGGCCTGCTCGGCCACAAATACAGTGACGAGGTCATACATCGCGACGACCTCGCCGTAATAATAAAGTAGCCTGTTTTAAGTTAAGCCGTTCCCGCTATGCGCATACTCAGATTAAAGTCTTTTCTGATTCTGGTATTTGCCGTATTGCTAATCGCCGGTGCTTCTGTGCTCGGGCTCTATTACTATATCAACGAAGTACCCTCCGTGCAGAAGGATACGGTAGTCGACATCCCTAAAGGGAAGGGTGTCCGCGGCATAGCCTCGATGCTCGAAGACAGGGGAGTTGTCGCGAGCGGCAGGCTCTTTCTCTACTACACAGTAGCGAGCGGAGTCCAGAACAGGCTAAAGGCCGGGGAGTACGAATTCAAGAAGGGGTCCACCGTTTCGGACGTCCTCGCCAAGATCGTAAAAGGGGACGTCCTCCTTCACAGGGTCACGGTTCCCGAAGGGCTCACCGTGAAGGAAACGGCGGCGCTCCTCGAAAAGAACGGCCTCTTCTCAAGCGCCGATTTCCTGGCCGCCGCTTCCGATCCCATTCTAATTGCACGCCTTCCCGGTCCTCCGATCACCGGGGCCGAGGGATACCTATACCCCGAAACTTATACATACAAAAAAGGTGTCACTCCGGAGGAGTTCGTAAAGATGATGACGGACAGGTTCAAGGCGGTCTACGCATCCTTCGACGGGATGAAAGAAAGGGTCAACCTCACCGACAACGAAATAATAATCCTGGCCTCGATGATAGAAAAAGAGGCGGGCGTCGTGAAGGAGCGCCCGCTGGTTTCGGCCGTATTCCACAACAGGCTCAAAGCCGGGATGAGGCTCCAGAGCGACCCTACCGTGATTTACGGGATAGGAGACGATTTCGACGGGAATCTCAGGAGGAGCGACCTCCAGACGATGACCCAGTACAACACATACGTCATAAAGGGACTTCCGCCGGGGCCCATTGCGAACCCCGGCAAGGATTCCATAGAGGCCGCGCTCAACCCTGCGCCGGTCGGATATCTCTACTTCGTATCGAGGGGCGACGGAACGCACGTCTTTTCGACGACCTATCGCGACCACCAGAACGCCGTCAACCGCTACCAGCGGCAGCGCTGAACGCTCCCGCGTCTGAAGCGCTGCAGGCGCAATTAATTATCGCCGCGCCCGGCTACGGTAGGTCCGGCTCTTACGCGAAGACCTTGCTGAACGGGTCCACCTGCGACTTCTCGTCGTGTATAGGAACTATGTGATTCTTGTCCCTTCTCTCGATGCGTATGGTCCCGTCCTTTCTTCTCGTGGCTATGAACTGTGTCCCGCTCGTCTCGCCCGATATTTTCTGGAGAATGCGGGGATAGTTCTTCGAGCCGATGAATATCGAGTGGATACATACACCGAGCTTCTTCGCCCTCGCCCTCTCGGCGAGAACGTCGCAGTCCCCCGAGGTCGGTATGCCGTCCGTTATGAAGAGTATGTGCTTGTTCCGAAGGCCCCTTCCCCCGAACTCCGTCAGCGCATCCTTGAGAGCGTCTTCGTAGTTCGTGTTGCCCGAGCACTCGGTCTTGGATGCGAGCTCCAGCATCCAGTGATAATCCCTCGTGAAGAACTTCGAGTTCCGCTTGTATTTATACGAGCGGTGGTTGAACTCGACGTACCCGACGCGCATCTTTTTCGACCGCGCGAGCTCTATGACGCCCCTCACGACGGAAGACGACCACTCGCTGTAAACGCCCATCATCGACGTGCTGACGTCCCGGAGAATCGCGATCTCGCCGCCCATCATCTCCTTCTCGCGCCTGTGCACGCGGGGGAGGGTAGGGGTCGTATGGTCGCTCCAGATCATGACTTCCGAAGGGTCCACGTCCTCCATCTCGTCGAAGTTCCTCATGCGCTTCCACTTTCTCGGAAGCCCGCCGGGATGGTCGCCGCGCAGCGCAATGTTACGCTGAAAGTTCCCTTCGAGAACCTTCATTATGACCTTCACGTTGTCCGCGGATTCGAGGTTCTTTTTCCCGCCGATCCAGTAATCTTCCTCGTCGCCCGGGTCGGGGGATTTGCTGGCGTAAACCTTGTTGGACTTCGGGGGCTCTTTTTCGTCCCGCCTCTGCCCGTCGTCCATGGCCTGACCCGTAGCCTCGGACGGAATGTTCAGGTCCTCGGGCGGAGCCATGCTGGTCTCTTTCTGGATATTTTCCTTGAGCTCCTTTAAGGCCTGGAAAAAGGTCTTGCGGGCTTCGGAGAGGTCGTCTTTCTGAGACTCCTTCTTCGCCTGCTCGTCGGGGATCTCCTGTTTGGATTCTTCCCCGGGAAGGTCCTGCTCAAACTCTGAGGACGGCTCCTGCTGCTCTAGCTCGTTCCCCCGGTCCCTGTCTTTTTTTTTTTACTCGTGAGGTCCTCGATAATCTGGTCGAGCTGGAGGAAGACCTCTTCAGGGATCCTGAAAGCAGTCATGTATTTAAGGGCGTTCAGGTCTTCGAGCGTGCAGACTTCCCTGTCGTGGAGAAGCGCGTGAGACCTCATTATCTTGAGCGACTTCACGAAGAACGTCCTGTCCGAAATCATGGAGTTCGACTCGTTGCAGCCGTAGTCCTCTATGAGTGTAGCGACGAAGTTGGCGAGCGCCTCCTGAACTTCCTGCGGAATGCCGACGTTCCCGAGCTTCTTGTAATATTCGTCGAAGACTTCCTTGCTGACCCTCGCGGGGACTTCATACTCCGCCGGCCTCTCGGTATAGAGCTTTATAACCTCTCTCGCCTCGTCCCATTTCTTGCCGTAGGAAAGTCCCTGGGCGTTTATCTGGAGAACGAACCTGTCAAGGTTCGCCGGGTCGAGCGGCTCGTTGTAATACTCGTCGGCCGTCGGGTTGCTCGTAGCTATAGCAGTCAAAAGCGGAATGTGATCGTCGAAGAATTTTCTTTCGTTCAGTATTCGTAAAAGTACGTTGAGCGATTCCCCGGGTGCGCGGGATATGTCGTCCAGAAGGCATATTTCGGCCGTCAGGATGCCACCCTTAACGACCTGCTGCTTTATGACTTCCCCGGTTTCGGTCTGCTCTTTCGATATTACGAGGTCGCCTAGAAGCTCCGAGAGCCTCGTATCCCTGTGGAGCTGATAGAAGAAGAATCTCAGCTGCGCAGCCCCCGAAATGATTTCCGCGAGCATCGTCTTCGCGGTTCCGGGCGGCCCCTCCACATATATATGCTCCCTCGCTATCACGCCGAGAAGCAGCGCTATTTTCACTTCCTCGTGCCCCACTACCAGCTTGTCCATTTCTTCTTTCAGGGCTACGAACGGATTCTGTGTGCTCATACTTAGGTTTAGCCTCCGGTATGTTTCCTCTAGCTGACAATAATTGTACATAAGCAGTGTTTTTTTTGCAATAAAGACGCCCCGGCGCGTCCATTTTGGAAACCGGTTTCATTAAACCCCGGGGATTTACATTCCGGGACAAAATGTGATATGTTGTGGTTCCAAAAGATAATGGCAGGAGTTTAGATGCACGAACGAATAGCGGAGATTCTTGTAGAAGTAAGCGGCTACGTATGGGGGCTCCCCCTCATATTTCTTCTCCTTGGTACAGGCATATATCTCACCATACTCCTCCGGGGTCTCCAGATATGGGCCCTCGTTCCGGCGCTCAAGCTGGCGTTTCTCAAGAAATACCAGGAGCACGACGCCGAGGGCGACATCTCCCACTTCCAGGCCTTAATGACAGCCCTCTCGGCCACTATCGGCGTCGGCAACATCGCCGGCGTGGCCACGGCCATAGCGATAGGCGGCCCCGGGGCCCTCTTCTGGATGTGGGTCACGGGCGTCCTCGGCATGGCCAGCAAATACTCCGAATCGGTCCTCGCCGTCAAATACAGGGAGGTCGACAAGTTCGGCACGATGAGCGGCGGCCCCATGTACTATCTCTCAAGGGGCCTCGGATTCAAGCGGCTCGGCGCCGTTTTCGCCGTGTTCACGATGCTCGCGACGTTCGGCATAGGCAACATGGTACAGTCGAATTCCGTTGCCCATGCCCTCGAAGGCGCTTTCAGCGTGCCCGTGTGGATAACGGGCCTCGTCCTCTGCATTGGAACCGGCATCGTCATACTCGGCGGCATAAAGAGCATTGCCAAGGCCACCGGCATGATAGTCCCCTTCATGCTCATTTTCTTTATACTCGGCTCCATAATCTCGCTGATAGAATTCCGCGACAATATACTGAACGCCTTTTACCAGGTCTTTTACTATGCCTTTTCCGCTCCGGCGGCAGCGGGAGGATTCCTCGGAACGACGATAGCCCAGACTATGCGCATAGGCGTCGCGAGAGGCATCTTCTCGAACGAAGCGGGTCTCGGCAGCTCCCCGATAGCGGCGGCCGCGGCCAAGACGGCGAATCCCGTCAGTCAGGCCCTCGTCTCCATGACGCAGACCTTCATCGATACGATCGTCGGCTGCACGTTCACCGGCATCGTCATCATAGCGAGCGGCGTATGGACGAGCGGAGAGACAGGCTCGCGTCTCGCATCCCTCGCGTACGAGAGCGGAACGACTCCTGTAATCGGCTCCACAATCGTCTCCGTAAGCCTCGCGTTCTTCGCCTACGCCACCCTCGTCGGATGGAGCTACTTCGGCGAAAAGGCCATCGAATATCTCTTCAAGGAAGGTGTAGTAAAGCCCTACAGAATAGCCTTCACTCTGGCCGTATTCGTCGGGGCCGTGGTCAAGCTCGAGATCGTCTGGGCGTTCGCCGACATCATGAACGGCCTCATGGCCTTCCCGAACCTGGTCGGCCTCCTCGGGCTTTCGAAGGTCGTAGTCGAGGAAACGAAAAAATATCTGCCCGGCGAGCTCGCCCGACTCAAGGGATGATTTGCATTTCGTAAAACAGGCCCGGATGGGCGGCCTTTAAGACGAGCCCTCTGTCCGGGAAAGCCCCGGTTTCTATGCACGCGTTTTTTGGCTAAAATATAGGCTCTGAACACGTCCATGAAATACCTCGTCCGCACAGTCTTCGTCGCCGCTCTGCTTTCGACTTCTTTTGGCTCTGCCGCCCGTTCGGTGGAATGGACGCCCATAGGATACGGCACCCTCGAAGACTCATCCCGGTTCGACGTGTTCATAGATACCGACAGCGTGAGAACAACAGTCGACGGCAAGACGAAATTCTGGCAGGGACACGTCTTTTACGAAGAGCAGCCGCTCCCGTCCGGCAAGTCCTACATTAGAATAACGATAGGCAAGGCGGTCGACTGCGCCTCCCGCACAGACTCCAACGTCGAGGCCGTCTTCTACGCCCCCGACGGCTCGGTGGTCGACAACTACACCGCCGGAGCGGCGTCCGTGTTCAAGCCTGTAGTTCCCGAGACGATCAGCGAGGCCGTGCTCGGCTTCGTCTGCGGTTCCCCTAACGAAAAAGCTAAAGGTGGCTCTCAACCATGAAAATTATCGCAGCTCTGTTTTTCTCCGTACTTGCGTCCGCGCTCGTGATCTCCTGTAAAGGCGAGCCCGGCGCCGATTCCGGCTGGAAGTTCGTCGCCAAAATCTCGGACGAAAACGAAAAACCCGTATCCGTTTACATGGATTTAAAAAGCATAGAAATAAACGACAACATCAGGAAATTCTGGATACGTTACGTGGGCGAAAAGCCCGGAAATACCGGCGAAACGTTCACCCGGCAGACCGGCTACTGGGAAGTCGATTGCTTTGACAGGGCTCTTTACCGTCTCGGGGAGGAATACTACAGTCCCGAAGGCGTACTAACAGGGAAAACCGATAAAAGGGTGAAGGAAGAATACAAAGCCGACGACTCGCTCGGGGCGAAGCTTGCCGCCATGGCGTGCAGGTACGCAGGCAGGAAGTGAGCCTCTGAAGGCCCCCCTTCCCGCCCGCCTGATTTTGCCGGTTCGAATTCCATAACGCCCATGGCTCCAGTGCTCCCTCAGTGGACTATGTCGTTCGGTATCAGGACCATCTCCCACAGCGAGAACATGACCTCTTCTTTCTTGCTGAGCTCGGGCTTCCGCCCTTCGAGCATCTCCTTCGCATACCTGTTCGCGAATTCGTTCAGGTCGCTTATGGAAACGTCTATCTCTTCCATTTCGTCGTGAAAGTTGACGTGAAAACCGTTTTCTTTCTGTGTTGCGGTGAACCCGCTTAGTTCTCTATGCATGTTTTTCTCCTTCTAAAAATCAATATAATCACCGTTTTCGCCTTTTAAAGGGTTCGATTTCCCGACCTCATTCGCGGACAATCCGGCATGACGTCTTAACCATTCTCCCCACACCCCTATTCGATGCCCCCCGCACGGAGCTGGATTCCGCCGGCGGCTCAAGCCATGCACCGGCGCCGCCGGTTCATATTCGGGCGAAACGGTGTAGACTATTCAGTAAGCAGGGGGAAAACGCATGAGCGGTCCGTTTCTAACCGGAGACAAGGCGCTTGAAAGGCTGGGAGAGGTCACGGGCCTCGTCTGCGGCATAGCCGAAAAGGAAGGTCTCGGGCCCTACGAAACCAGGCTCCTCGAAAAGCACCTCCGCGACATGGAAGGCGCCATACGCGCAAAGGACGTCCCGAGAGCCAAGGAGCTCGTCATGCGCCTCCTGACGGAAGTCCTCGGCTACGACAGCGTAAGGGCCAAATTCGTCATGTACAACCACCTCAACAGGAACGCCGGCTGGGACTAGCTCCGTCCCGGTCTTACTCCTCGGTCTGTCTGCCCCCGTCCTCGGTCACTATCCTCTCCGCGGCGGCTGCAAAATCCTTTTCGATGAAGTCGGCGTAATGAGAATATATGTCCCACCCGGTAAGCACCTGCACGGTCCTGAGCCCCGCGCTCTTGCCCGCGATCATGTCTATGTCCGAATCACCGACCATCCACGACCGCAACCTGTCTATTTCGTGCTTCTCTGAAAGCGCGTCTATCATACCCGTCCGGGGCTTCCGGCACGGACACGACTTGTTATATGGCGAAACGGTTCCCCTTGGATTGTGCGGGCAGTAGGCATATTCCGTGATGCGGACATCCCGCTCCCCGAGTATGCAGTCGAGATGGTCGTGAAGCTCCCTTGCGTCCTCCTCCGTCAGATGCCCGCTCGCTATGCGGCCCTGGTTCGTCACGACGAAGAGGAGATAACCGCTGTCCGAAAGGAGCCTGAGGGCCTCGACATAGTCCCCCGGTATGTAGAAATCCCCGACCCTGTGAATGTACTTTTCCCCGCCGTCGGGGAGCAGTATGGTCTTGTCCCTGTCGAGGAATACGGCTTTCGAGCTCATTACCTTCTCCTTGTCCGGACCTCTTCTAATAGGATACGCCATAACGCGCGTGTGGGCCGCTTATACAGACGTCATGAAAGGCTATAGGTGTATCCTGGAAACAAACGGCTTTACAAACGCGGAAAGTGTGCAGGGGCTTCGGGGTTTACTTGGCCGCCTTGAAATACCTGTCCCTGGCTTCCTTCGGGAGGTGGCGCTTGAGATATTCGTAGACCGCTTCCCTCACTATCTGCGCCGGCCTCATCTGCAGGTGCCACTGCGATTCGTTCAGCATGTCGACGAATTCCTGCGAGGCCTTGACGTATATAGCCTTGTCGAGGGTCTCTTTCTTTCTGGCTTCCTTCTTCCGGGTAGTCATATTTTAAGTATATACCATATTTCAGATATAAAATGAATAGCCTGAATTCCCTTCCCGCCTGTCCCGGCGGTCCCCATTTTATTATTATATCCACTGGATTCGGTCGATTACGCGGCCCCTGCGCGGGGATTCGGCCTTTAGTGTATATTAATCTATGTGACTGCATGGTGCCGTTCCGGCTCACGGCCGGACTGGGCCCGGAGCTTGTATTCAGCAAAGGGAACGCGTCACAACAGCGCGCGCCGGGATAAAGCGCGCAGGGGTAATATCGATGAAATGGTCCTGGAAGCTCGGAGTCTTCGGCGGTATTCCGGTCTATATCCACGCGACCTTCCTTCTCATAATCGCGTGGGTCGTCCTCGTTCACTGGACAAGCGGCGAAACCGTCGGGTCCATCGTAGGCGGGGTGATTTTCGTCCTCGCCCTCTTTTTGTGCGTAGTCCTTCACGAGTACGGCCACGCGCTCACGGCCCGGCGCTACGGGATCAAAACGCGCGACATCACCCTCCTTCCGATAGGCGGTCTCGCACGGTTAGAGCGTATGCCGGACGACCCGATGCAGGAGCTCAAGGTCGCCCTCGCCGGCCCGGCCGTCAACGTCGCGATTGCCCTAATTCTTTATCTATGGCTCGCTCTGACGCGCGGCCTCGGCCCCGTAGACGAGCTCACGCTCACTCAAGGGTCCTTCGCCGAGCGCCTCATGATCGTCAACATATTCCTCGTCGTCTTCAACCTCATCCCCGCATTCCCGATGGACGGTGGAAGGGTGCTGAGGGCTCTTCTGGCCCTGCGGACAGACTACACACGCGCCACACAAACTGCTGCCACCATAGGGCAGGGCATCGCGCTTCTCTTCGGATTCATCGGCCTCTTCACGAACCCCTTCCTCGTCTTCATCGCGCTCTTCGTGTGGATAGGGGCGGCGCAGGAGGCCACGATGGTAAAGGTGAGGTCGGCCCTCGGGGGCGTGCCGGTCGAAAAAGCCATGCTGACCGATTTTAAAACAGTAAGCCCCGACGACACCCTGAGCCGCCTCATCGAGCTCACGATGTCCGGCTCGCAGCAGGACTTCCCCGTATCCGACGGCTCCGGAATAGTCGGGATGGTAACGCACCAGGACCTTATAAAAGGGCTCTCCGAACACGGTGATAATGCGGCGGTCGGTCAGATTATGCGCCGCGAGTTCGAAGTGCTCGACCCGGGCGAGATGCTGGAGACGGCATTCACCCGCCTCCATACAAAAGACCTCATGACGGTCCCTGTCGTAAGGAACGGTAAGCTCGTCGGTCTTCTCACGATGGACAACGTCGGCGAGTACATGAGAATACAGGCCGCGATGTCCGGCAAGAGGGCGAGGGCTTAGTCACAACGCCCGCGCTCTGCCGTATATATGAATTAATCCTGAATCGCCGGTCCGTCTGTTCACATCGTAACCCGGGTGGGGATATACTGAGAACGGAGATAGCATGAAAACCTCGAACGAAACGACACACAGACTTCACATAAAGGACATGAGCTGCGCCGGGTGCGTCGACACCGTACAAAGAACGCTCAATTCACTCTCCGGCGTAAAATCGGCCGAGGTCAATTTCGCCGACAAAACGGCTACGGTCACAGGCGACGTATCCCCGGATGCGCTCGTATCGGCGGTGAGCGGCGCGGGATACACGGCCTCGGTCTTGAAGGGCGAAGACTCCGACGCCGAAAAGGAGGGCGAGGAGGCCGCCCTATACCGCGACCTTCTCAAGCGCACGATAGTCTCGGGCGTCCTCAGCGCCGTCATATTCGCAGTCAGCATGTTTCACGTCCTTCCAATGCTCGATACGCCGGCGGGAAGGGTCGCCTGGGGAATCGTATCCCTTCTCACGCTCTTCGTCCTGGTCTACGGCGGCGGCAGGTTCTTCACAGGCGCCCTCAAATCCTTCCGCAATCACAACGCCAACATGGACACGCTCGTCGCCATAGGCACGGGCGTCGCCTGGGTATATTCGACGTTCGTCGTTCTCTTTCCGAACGCCGTCGGCGATCTCGCCGGACATCTCTACTTCGAAACTGCAGCGCTCATAATCGCTCTCATCGACCTCGGCGCGGCGCTCGAAATGAGGGCGCGCGGTAAAACCTCCGAAGCCATAAAACGCCTTATAGGCCTAAAGCCGAGGACGGCGAGGGTCGTAAGGAACGGGGCCGAAATCGACGTCCCGATCTCCGATGTCATACTGGGCGACGTGGTCCGCGTCCGCCCCGGGGAGAAGATTCCCGTGGACGGCGTCATAACCGAAGGCTCGTCCCAGGTCGACGAATCCATGCTCACGGGCGAGCCCATGCCCGCGGAAAAAGGGGTGGGCGACGACGTGGTGGGCGGCACCATAAACAAATCGGGGAGCTTTCTCTTCAGGGCGACGCGCGTCGGCGAAGAAACCGCGCTCGCCCGCATCATTGAAATGGTCAGAAAGGCCCAGAGCTCGAAGCCCGAAATCGGGCGGCTCGCGGACAGGGTCTCGGGCATATTCGTTCCGTCAGTCCTCCTCGTTGCCGTGTTCACACTCCTCGCGTGGTTTAATTTCGGCCCCGAGCCGAAACTGACTTACATGCTTGTAACGGCAATGGCAGTTCTAATAATCGCCTGCCCCTGCGCGCTCGGGCTTGCGACGCCTATATCCGTAATGGTCGGCGTCGGCAAGGCGGCGGAGTATGGGGTCCTCATACGAAAGGGCGACGCCCTCCAACAGGCGGGCCGCCTCACTGCGATAGTCCTCGACAAGACGGGCACCATAACGCAGGGAAGGCCGGTGGTAACGGCGGTCGAGCCCTCGGGCGGAATGAGCGAAGACGAAGTCCTATCCCTCGCAGCCGGTCTCGAATCCGGCTCCGAGCATCCGCTCGCGGAAGCGGTGCTCGAAGCGGCGAAAACAAAAGGCCTGCCTGCAAAAGAAGTAACCTCCTTCGAGGCCGTCTCCGGCCACGGCGTCAAGGCCGTCTACGACGGAAAGACGGTCCTCCTCGGAAACAAGAAGCTCATGAAAGACAGTAACGTCTCACTCGGAGACGGCGAAGCCCGCGCGGAGGAGCTCTCCCGGACAGGCAAAACGGTAGTATTCCTCGCGGCGGGCGGAACGCTCGCAGGCCTCCTGGGAATATCCGACCCGTTAAAGCCAGATTCGAAAACGGCAGTCGAAAGGCTCAGAAAGATGGGCCTCAAGGTAATCATGCTCACGGGCGACAACCGCGTAACGGCAGAGGCCGTGGCAAAGGAAACGGGTATAGACGAGTTCATCGCCGAGGTCCTCCCCGACGGAAAGGCCGACGAGATTTCGAAGCTCCGTGCGAGGGGCGAGAGGGTAGGCATGGTGGGCGACGGCATTAACGACGCCCCGGCCCTCGCCGGCGCCGACGTCGGCTTCGCTATCGGCAGCGGAACGGACGTCGCCATAGAAAGCGCCGACATAACGCTCATGAGGGGCTCGCTTCACGGCGTCGCCGACGCGATCAGTATCTCGAACGCTACAGTAGGAAATATAAAAGAGAACCTCTTCGGGGCGTTCGCCTACAACACTCTCGCGATACCCGTCGCGGCTGGTGTGCTGTTTCCGTTTACGGGAATGCTCCTCAATCCCGTAATAGCGGGCGCCGCGATGGCCCTTTCGTCCTTCACGGTCGTAACGAACGCGAACCGTCTCAGGTGGTTCAAGCCGTAAGAAAAACTAAAAGGTGATTCGAATGACACTGCTGATAAATATCCTCGGTCTGGCCGCCGCGGCCTTCATAGTCTGGTGGTTCTGGCTCTCGAAAAACCGTCCCGAAGCGAAAGCCGGCGACGGCGCGCTCGACATAATCGTCGACGGCGGCGTTTACGAGCCCTCCGTCATACGCGCCACCGCGGGAAAGCCTCTCAGGCTTCGATTCCTGAGAAAGGACAAAAATCCCTGCGCCGAAAAGGTGATTTTCAGCGGGCTCGACGTGAGCGCGGACCTCCCCCTGAGGCAGCCGCGCGAAGTTGTATTCACGCCAGAGAACCCGGGGGAGTACGAATTCACATGTCAGATGGCCATGTACAGGGGGAAGCTGATTGTAGAGCCCGGCCGGGAATGAAAAGCCTTCCCAACGGGCCGTGCCGCACCGTTACCCGAATCACGGCGCGATAAGCCTCCGTCTCGTGCAGAAAGCTCGAAGCACGAATTAAAACAAGAAGTCCAGTCTGTGTAAAAAATTACATCCGGGAGCTTCCTGAGGCGGGCTCGGACAAGGTCCGTTAGGAAACCTTGTTGACCTTGCTGGCCTGAAGACCCTTGGGGCTCTCGACTACCTCGAATTCGACCTCGTCGCCTTCCGCCAGGGTTCTGAATCCGGCGCCTTCTATAGCGCTGTAGTGGACGAAAACATCCTTGCCGTTATCCTGCTCGATAAACCCGAAACCTTTCGACTCGTTAAACCATTTTACCTTGCCTTTCAAAGCAAATTCCTCCGAAGAATAATGTCAATCCAAGAGTACATATTTTTAATATTTAGTCAACAGAAATAAGTAAAATTAATGAGGGATTCTGACGGTTTGACAACGAAAGCCCGAGTATATAGCCTTGGGAGTGATCGCACCCCCGGCCGGGGGCGAAACAGAACCCGAATAAATTCCGCAAGGAGGAAAATTATGTCACAGGAAAGAGCCGGCTTGGTGACCATGAAAGGAAATCCCGTAACGCTCGTCGGGCACGAGGTAAAGCCCGGGGACGCAGCCCCCGATTTTACGCTCTACGCCATGCCCGGAGCGCCCGTCGGGCTCCACGATCTCGAGGGCAAGGTGAAGGTGTTCAACGTGATCGTTTCTATAGATACGCCCGTCTGCGACGTCCAGACGAGGAAATTCAACGAAGAGGCTGCAAAGCTCGGGGACGGCGTCGAGATCGTGACGGTGAGCATGGACCTTCCCTTCGCGCTCAAGCGTTACTGCGCCGCCGAGGGCATAGACAAGGTCCGGACCCTTTCCGATTACAAGGACGCGTCCTTCGGCGAGAACTACGGCGTCCTTATAAAAGAGAACAGGCTCCTTGCGAGGTCCATATTCGTCGTGGGCAAGGACGATAAGGTGAAGTACGTCGAAATAGTCCCCGAGATCGCAAGCGAGCCGGACTACGAGGCCGCCATCTCGGCCGTGAAGACGGCGCTTTAAACGGGAAGCGGATAGCGCTTCAGTTTTGGAGCTCTTCAGCAGGGCCCCGGGTGAAGAACCGCCTCGCCCGTCGCCCCGGGTTTGGCATGCGCCGGCGGCTGTGTATGCTTATATTTGTGGGTATTCGGTAAATTCGGCAAGGAGGCTGAAATCAGTGGGACTCGGAAAATTTTTGAGCGGGCTGTTCTCGGGTGGAAGCGAAACCCCTGCTGAAGCAAAGCAGGCGGGCGGCGCCGGGCATATTAAAACCGGCGAAACGCATACCCGTGAAAATTCCGTTCCCGACTCGTCAGGCGCTTCACCGTCCGAAACACGGCCTGAAGAGAACGCTGCTCCTTCTTCACTCGAATCCGTAGCCTCTGACGCTCCTCCGGGTGAAGCCCCTCAGGTCACGGAGGAAAAGATACTCGAAGTCCTGAGCAACGTGTACGACCCCGAAATACCTATCGACATCGTGAACCTCGGGCTCATATACGGCATCGAGATAGACGGCGGTAACGTCCGCATCGAAATGACGATGACGGCCCCGGGCTGCCCCGTGTCGGGACAGATAGCCGGCGAATCGAGGCTCCTCGTCGAGGAGATTCCCGGCGTCGAATCCGTCGACATAGAGCTCGTGTGGGACCCGCCCTGGGACCCGAGCAAAATGAGCGAAGAGGCCCAGCAGAGCCTCAATTTCTGACGGCCGGGAGAGGCACACTCACCTCCCGCGAGATTAAGAGCGACGATGCCCCGGCTTCCAAAAGGCATATTCATCACAGGCACCGATACCGGCGTAGGCAAAACCGTGATAACGGCCGCCCTTGCGCTGTCCCTTAAAAACACAGGGCTAAGCGTCGGCGTCATGAAGCCTGTACAATCCGGCTCCTCCCTCCCCGGCCTGACCGACATCGAATTTCTGAGAAGTGTGCTCGACGAAAAGGAGCCTTCGTCAGACGATTGTATCTACAACTATGAGGCCCCTCTGTCCCCGCATGCGGCCGCCGCTCTCTCGGGAGAAACCATAGACCCCGAAAGGATAAAGTCCGCATACGGAAGACTCGCATCGTCCCGCGACATCGTCCTCGTCGAGGGGGCGGGCGGACTTCTCGTCCCCATAACGGACGATTATCTCATGGCCGACCTCGCCCGCGATCTCTCCCTTCCGCTCCTCGTCGTAGCGCGTCCCGGCCTCGGCACCGTCAACCACACGGCGCTCACAGTCGAGTGCGCGCGACAAAGGGGGCTCCTGGTCCTCGGCGTCGTCATCAACGCCTTCCCGCATTCTCCCGGGCCCGCGGAGTTGACAAACCCTTCCGCCATCATAAAGCAGACGGGGGCGCCCCTTCTCGGAGTCTATCCGGAGGACCCGTCTCTTCACGTCGGAGAGGGGGTTCCAGGGGCCATGCAGGAGCTCTCTCCGCGCGCCTTCGCGCCGATGCTCGGCGGTCGTTTCGACGAAAAGGAATTTATTTCCTCCCTCGAAAAAATTTTTAATCTTTTCTGAGTCTTCTCACTTGCTCGAAAGGCGCATCCACCCGTTTTTACAGCCTTCCGGCGCTCTTCCGGACGGGGTCCCGGCAAACTTGACAGATTCCCACGTTATGATATACATACTAGGCGTTTTTTGAGTATCGAGCTTTGCACTTCCAAATGGACACACTCCATAGCTAAGGTAAATAGGATGAGTAGACGGATAAAATTGCTTTTAGTACCTGTACTGTCTATTTTCGTTTTTGTCGGATTTTATTTTTTCGACAATGCGGAAAGCAGTGACAAAGGGCCCGTTCAGCCTATCAGATTCAGTCACAAGATACACGCCGGCGAGGATCAGATTCCGTGTCAGTACTGCCATAGCTTTGTCGATGTGTCTCCCGTCCCCGGCATTCCCTCCATGCAGAGGTGCATGGGATGCCACACACACATATCGGGGCGCGACGTCGATTACGACTTTAACGGAACTACTCTCAACATCCAGGCCGAGATCGCGAAGGTCAGGGAGTTCTGGGCCAAGAAAGAGCCCATACCCTGGATCAAGGTCAACTCCATGCCTGAATATGTCCACTTCAATCACAAGAGGCATATAAAGAGAGGGTTCGACTGCGCCGTGTGCCACGGCGATGTCGCCAGCATGGATCAGGTGCATAAGGTCAACAGGTTCAACATGGGCTTCTGTATAACCTGTCATACGGAAAACGCCAAGAGCCACGAAGAGCTGACCAGCCTGAAAGACTGCTTGACCTGTCATTATTAATTTGGAGGAGGAGATGTCTCAAGACAAAAAGGGTGGTATCAAGAGACGGGATTTTCTCAAGATTCTCGGAGTCGCCGGCGGCACTGCAGCCGTAACGGGCGGATGCTCCGAGCCTGTTGAGCAGCTGATCCCATACGTCATTCCGCCCGAGGGCATTATCCCCGGGGTACCCAACTGGTATGCGAGCACCTGCAGGGAATGTCCGGCGGGCTGCGGCATCCTCGTGAAGAACCGCGAAGGGCGGGCCATAAAGATAGAAGGCAACCCTAATCATCCGGTCAACAAGGGCGCGAGCTGCGCCCAGGGGCAGGCCATACTGCAGGGCCTCTACAACCCCGACCGTACCAGGTCTCCGCTCCTGACGAACGACCTCGGCAGGCGTCAGCCCACGGGCTGGGAAAACGCCCAGAAGGTCCTCGCCGAAAAAATAGACGAAGTAAGGAAAAAAGGACAAAACGGCAGAATCGTATTCCTTTCGGACAACGTTACGGGCACCCTCGGGCGCCTCATAGACGACTGGATGGAGGCTATAGGCGGGGTTCACATCTCCTACGAAACCTACGCCTACGAGCCGTTAAAGGAAGCCAACAAGAGAACCTTCGGGATCGATAAAATTCCTACCTATAATATAGACAAGGCAAAATATCTCCTTTCATTCGGCGCCGACTTCATGGAAACCTGGCTCTCGCCGACCCTTTACACGAAGCAGTTCAGCGAGATGCACAGCTTCAGGGACGGCTCGATGGGCAAGTTCGTCCAGGTCGAGCCGAGGGCTTCGATGACAGGCGTAAACGCCGACGAATGGGTCTCCATCATCCCTGGCACCGAGGGCATTCTGGCGCTCGGCATTGCGAACGTCATAGTAAGCGAAGGGGCTTCGCAGAGGGGAGCCGAGCTCTCTTCCGTGCTGAGAAACTATCCCATCGATAAAGTCGCGGAAGCGACGGGCGTTTCCACGGATACGATAAGGCAGATCGCGCGGGATTTCTCTTCCATGCAGCCGAGCCTGGCTATAGGCGGCGGCACGGCAATGACCGCCACTAACGCAACCGAAACCCAGATCGCTATAAATATATTGAACTACGTCGCCGGGAATATCGGCGAAACGATAGACTTCGCCCATACCCTCAACATAACCGACGCGAGCCCGTTCTCGGACATCCTGTCCCTTATCGACTCCATGGCAAACGGCGGCGTCGATATTCTCATGGTATACAACGTAAACCCCGTGTTTACGCTTCCGAAGTCGACGGGTTTCGAGGATGCAATTTCCAAGGTGCCCTTCGTCGTCAGCTTCTCCAGCTTCATGGACGAGACGACCGAAAAGGCAAAGCTCATAATGCCCGACAACACCACCCTCGAAAGCTGGGGCGATTTCATCCCGAGCGCCGGCATACACGGCCTCATTCAGCCTGCGATGACACCTGTTTTCAATACGAAGAGCACGGGAGACGTGATCCTCGGTGTCACGGCCAACATAGAAGACCTGAAAGACAGATACAAGGAAACACCTTCATTCTACGATTATTTGAGAGAGTCCTGGAGAACGGCCTATTCCAGCGTGGCCGGGCTCAGCTTCGACTCCTTCTGGAACAAGGCCCTCGAAAACGGCGGCTATTATACAGACGTCCCGCCCGTACAGGTTTCCCTGTCGGCCGGACTTTCCGCAGCGGCGCTGCCCGAGGCCGAGTTCAGCGGCGACGGCGATTACTTCTTGGTCGCTTACCCGTCTTATAAATACTACGACGGCAGGGGCGCAAACAAGCCCTGGCTCCAGGAGCTGCCCGACGCCCTTTCGACAGGCGTGTGGGATTCGTGGGTTGAAATTCACCCCGACACCGCTTCCGAGCTCGGCGTCAAGCTCGGGGATTACGTCGTAATCGAATCTCCCCAGGGGAGCATCGAAATCCAGGTATATCCCTACCCCGGCACGAGGCCCGATACTGTGGCCGTAATGATAGGGCAGGGCCATACGAGCTACGGCAGGTACGCGAAGGACAGGGGCGTCAACCCCGTTTCTATTCTGCCGCTCGCGACCGACAAGCTTTCGGGCGGCTTTGCATGGCTTACCTCAAAGGTCAAGCTTACCAAAACGGGAAAGCACGCGCAGTTCGTTCAGACTCAGTACACGACGCACCAGCACGACAGGGGCATCGCCCAGGAGGTCACTCTGACCGAGATGCAGAAAGGGCTTCCTCCCGTCGATCACGAGCTGCCCGGTTTCTATCCGCCTAAGGAGTATGCGAAGTACCGCTGGGGAATGGCCATAGACCTCCAGAAATGCACAGGGTGCGGAGCATGCGTAACCGCCTGCTATGCAGAGAACAACATCCCCTTCGTCGGGAAAGAGCTCGTCGCAAAGCGGCGCGACATGGCGTGGATAAAGATAGAAAGATACTTCGAAAAATCGGACAACAAGGCAGGGTTCGAAACCCGGTTCCTCCCCATGATGTGCCAGCAGTGCGGTAACGCGCCGTGCGAGCCGGTCTGCCCGGTCTACGCTACTTACCACAACCCCGAGGGCCTCAACGGTATGATCTACAACCGCTGCGTCGGGACGAGGTACTGCTCTAACAACTGCAGCTACAGCGTAAGAAAGTTCAACTGGTTCCAGTACAAATTCCCCGAGCCGCTCAACTGGCAGCTTAACCCCGACGTCACAGTCAGAAGCATGGGCGTTATGGAAAAGTGCACCTTCTGCGTTCAGAGAATCAACTTCGCCAAGGACCAGGCGAAAGACAAGGGCAGAGACGTTCTCGACGGCGAGGTGCAGGTAGCGTGCGCGCAGGCCTGCAGCTCTGATTGCATAGTGTTCGGGAATCTCAAAGACCCCGAGTCCAGGGTTTCCAGGCTTTCGAAAGATAACAGGGGATACAAGGTTCTCCATCTGCTTAACACACAGTCGTCGATTACCTATCTAAAAAAAGTGAAATGGGATAAGGCATAATGAGTGAGCAAACGTCGTTAACTTACGCAAGAGTAAACGAAGACGTAATAAGAATGCTCGACAAGCCGACCGTAAAGTGGCTTGCCCTCTTCGTACCGACTCTCGGTGTCGTGGGCTTCGGGCTTTTCTGCTTCCTTTACCAGGTCTACACCGGTCTCGGAGTGGCAGGTTACAGGCACCCCGTATTCTGGGGCGTTTACATTACCGACTTCGTCTTCTGGGTCGGTATCGCACACTCCGGCACGCTCATTTCCGCAGTCCTGTTTCTTTTCCGGGCGAATTTCAGATTGTCTATTTACCGAATAGCCGAGGGCATGACGGTTTTTGCCGTTCTGACGGCAGGGCTTTTCCCCATAATTCACCTGGGAAGGCCGTGGTTCTTCTACTGGCTCTTCCCATACCCGAACCAGAGGGAGCTCTGGGTCAACTTCAAGTCTCCTCTTCTCTGGGACGTTTTCGCGGTCAGCACATATCTTACGGTAAGCTCGGTCTTCTTCTTCGTGGGTATGATCCCTGACCTAGCCGCCATCAGGGACAGGGTAACGGAAAAACCACGCAAGATCTTATATTCGATACTCTCCCTCGGATGGAAGGGAAGCAACTGGGAGTGGCTTCACTACACGAGGGCCTACCTCTTCTTCGCTGCATTCGCGACGCCGCTCGTTCTCTCGGTTCACAGCGTCGTCTCCTGGGACTTCGCGATGGCCAACCTCCCCGGGTGGCATACGACGATTTTCGCGCCTTACTTCGTCGCGGGCGCCATCTTCTCCGGTCTCGGGATGGTTATAACGCTTACGGTTCCGATACGAAAAATATTCTCTCTCGAAGATTACATCACTCTCGACAACTACGACGGCATGGCCAAGCTGATAATCGTCACGTCGCTCATAGTCGGCTATGCGTACGGCGTCGAGTTCTTTATGGCCTGGTACAGCAGCAACCCGGCGGAATGGGGCCAGTTCTACTACAGGGCGACAGGTGAATACGCGCTCTTTTACTGGATAATGGTCTTCTGCAACGTGCTCATACCGCTCCCGCTCTGGTTTAAGAGCGTGAGAAGGAATATTAAGGCTCTCTTTATAATTTCCATATTCATAAACATCGGAATGTGGTTCGAGAGATTCAACATCATCGTCATATCGCTCTCGCGCGGATTCGACCCGGCCTCGTGGGGCATATATAAAGTAAGCTGGGTCGAAATCGGTATCACGCTCGGGAGCTTCGCGTGGTTCTTCATGTTCTTCCTCATATTCATCAAGACGCTCCCGGCTGTGTCCATCGCCGAAATGAAAGAGCTTCTGCCTGCGCCGAAGAAGGAGGCCAAGGGTCATGAATAACCAGGGCGTTCTGGGGATTTTTTCATACGTCGACCTCACGGTCAACGCCGTAAAAAAGCTTAAGGAAGAGGGATTCAAGACAATAAGGGTTTTCTCTCCCCTGCCTAACCACGAGATAGAAGAGGTTATGGATGAGCCCGAAAGTATCGTGCGTTTCTTTACGCTCTTCGGCGCCATGCTCGGCGCGAGTTGCGGTGTGGGGTTCACGGTGCTGACTTCCATGGATTGGCCGCTCCCCGTAAGCGCGAAGCCCATAGTGTCGATACCGCCTTTCATCGTCATAATATTCGAGCTCACGATTCTGATGGGGTCCCTCGCGACTCTGCTCGGGCTCCTGATAAATTCCCGGCTCAGGAGAAACGCGCCGG
Organism: uncultured Spirochaetia bacterium; assembly: GCA_964618635.1. Classification (GTDB taxonomy): domain Bacteria; phylum Desulfobacterota_D; class UBA1144; order Nemesobacterales; family UBA2774; genus JADLGH01. The sequence goes on along the minus strand of CAZUDM010000003.1, from coordinate 89,489 downwards.
TCAATATGTACGACCCGAGGTTCTCCGAAGACAAGTTCGGCATTATGGTCGCGTGCGACAAGGGTAACGTTGAAAAGGTGCAGGATATTCTGAATTCCCACGGCGCGGAAGAAATCAAGGTCGACGGTATTTAAGCAGTGCGTCTCTCAGGAGGTAATGGGAGTGTTATTTAAAAATATGAAATATTATCTGCTGTTTATAATCCTTTCGGGGGTGCTGGGCGCTTCACGGGCCGAGGCTTTTCCATGGAATTTCGATATGTGGATACAGCCGTCGATACAGCCCTACGAGCAGCCCGTGCTTTACCCTCTGTGGTCGGTAACGACGACCGGTCTCAGGATAGCTCCTGAACCCAGGGAAGACTTCGAGGCCATGACTCGGAACCCGATACCCGCGAGCGAAGAGTCGCTCAGGAACGGAGAGCACTTGTACAACACTTACTGTTTCGTCTGCCACGGAATGGAAGGGAAGGGTGACGGCCCCGTAATAAAGAGAGGCTTTTACCCAATGAACCTTATTTCGGCGCCGGTAATCGCCAGGACGGATGGATACATTTACGCCTACATCAGGTACGGCGGAAAGGTCATGATGCCGAGCTACCGCGAGAACATAACGTCCGAGGGCGCATGGGATGTGGTCAACTACGTAAGGAAGCTCCAGGGCAATCCTCCCCCCCAGGCGCAGCCGCCGGCAGCACCCGAAGGAGCGGCCCAGCAGGAAGCCGCGCCGGCAGAAGCGACGCCGGCCCCGGCGGCACCGGAAGACACTGCCCCCGAAAAGACGGCACCGGATGACACTTCGTCCGAAGAGACGAACACTGAACAGGAGAGCGCTCAGTAATCATGGATCAGCAAATCAGAGAAGAGATACTTCAAAAGAGAACGCGCATACCGGTCTTGGGAATATACATTTTCCTCGCCCTGGCCGTAGTAGGGTTCGGTACGTTCGTAATCACCATACTGAGCGATAATCCCGGCAACATCTGGGAGATATTCCTCATCAACTTCCTTTTCTGGACAGGCATAGCGCAGGCGGGAATCGTCTTTTCCTGTATCATGCGAATTACTAACGCAAGGTGGGCGAGGCCGCTCCTCCGTACGAGCGAGGCGCTGGGCTCGTTCCTTCCGATAGCGGTCGTTCTGCTCCTGGTCGTTTTCGCCGGGCGTGATTATCTTCTCCCGTATGCGCACCACCACTATCATCATCCGAAAGACATATGGCTCAACATGGAGTTCGTTTTCGGGCGTAACTTCATAGGCTTTCTCATACTTCTGGCAGTAAGCAGTCTTTACGTCTACTATTCCCTGAGGCAGGACTTGGGCGGCTTCAGCGGCAAGCTCACCGGGCTTGCGGCGTGGGTTGCCTCGGGCTGGAAGGGAGAGGACGAGAGGAAGGCGATTTGGGTCAGGCTCGGCAAGTTCGCCCCGGCCATAATCATCCTCTACGCTATGGTGTTCAGCTTCTTCGCGTGGGACTTCATGATGTCTCTCGACCACCACTGGTTCAGCACGCTCTTCGGGCCGTTTTATTTCATGGGGAGCTTCCTCTCCGCGATAGGTGTGACGATAATCCTTTCTATAGTTCTCCGGCGGAGGATCGGGCTCGAAGACTACCTCGACGATCCGAAGTATCACGACATGGCCAAGATGTTCCAGGGCTTTTCCCTCTTCTGGGTCTACTTCTTCTTCTCGCAGTTCCTGCCGATATGGTACGCGAACATGCCGGAAGAAACGGTCTTCGTGCTTAAAAGGATAAAAGAGGAGCCTTTCAGGACAATGGCCTGGACAGTGCTTTCATGCTGCTTTATCTTCCCGTTCGTCTCGCTCATCCCGAGGACGAACAAGATTACGAAGCCGATACTGGTTTTCATAGTCGCGGTATCGCTCGTCGGGTTCTGGCTTGAAAAATACGTTATCATAGTGCCGTCTCTTTCGGACGCCATAAACATAGGCTTTACGCAGATACTCGTATCGCTCGGATTCCTCGGCGCATTTATCACGACATTCCTCATATTCATGAGGGCGTTCCCCTCCATACCGGTCGGGGACCCTTTCTTCGGCGGTAAATCGTCTGGGCACGGAGGACACTGATGGACTTGGATAAACTCGACGCAAGAAAGCTCGACATGATAGCCCGCGTAGTCGTTGGAGCGCTCTGTCTCGGGGTGGCCGGATTTATCTCGCTGATAGCCACAGTCGCGCTTTTCGGTCCGCATATCGCCCCTCTCATGAACAAGCTCCCCTGGTGAGGGGCTTCGCCGTATCCTTTCGGCATTGAGACCGTGCCCTGCGGAAAAACGAAAATCCCTCTTCCGAAATATATGGCCTCTACCATAACCCATGCCGCGATTTGACATAAGGCGGCATCCGAGGCAAAAATTGTATGACTCAAATCATATAATTACAGGAGGCTCTCATGGCTAAGGGTAAAACCGTAAAAGCTTCGACGAAGAAAACCGCGGCCACCGCAAAGCCCGCGAAGAAGTCCGGTCTTAAATTCGAAAACATTCTCTATTCCAAGAAAGACAGGGTCGCGTACGTCACTATAAACCGCCCCGAAGTTCGTAACGCGCTCAACTCCGAGGTGAGGGAAGAGCTCGCTATAGCCATCGAAGACGCGTGGCTCGACGACGAGATAGGAGTGATAGTGCTCACAGGCGCGGGCGGAAAGGCCTTCTCGGCCGGCGGCGACCTCTCCTGGATAGTCGACCCCAAGAAGAAGGTCGACGCCAAGTACATGCTCGTCCATTACAGGCTCGCGACGGCGATGCGCTGCTGCGGGAAGCCGATCATAGCGCGCGTCGACGGATTCTGCGTCGGCGGGGGTAACGAGCTCAACATGCTCTGCGACCTCACGATCGCGTCCGACACGTCCATATTCGCCCAGGCCGGGCCCATGGTCGGGAGCGCCCCGATATGGTACGGCCTCCAGCAGCTCCAGCACTCGGTAGGCGACAAGAAGGCCCGCGAGATAGTCTATCTCTGTAACCGCTACACCGCCCAGGAAGCGATGAACATGGGCTGGGTTAACAAGGTCGTCCCGCAGGACAAGCTCGACGAAGAAGTAGACGCCTGGTGCAAGAGCCTTCTCGAGAAGAGCAGACAGTCGCTCAGGATAGCCAAGCTCCAGATCAACTTCGTATCCGACATGGCGCATCCGCAAATCACCCACGGGCTCGAGCTCGCACGCTTCTTCCTGAAAGCCCCCGAAATGGTGGAAGGTGCGACCGCCTTTCTCGAAAAAAGGAAGCCCGATTTCTGGGGCGTCGATTGAGACCGGAAGGAGAATAAATGCCCAAGGAAGCCGAGATAAAGTTTCTCCTCAAGCTCGACGACAGCGGTGCCCCGGAGGATATTTACTGGAGCGCCACCGACTCGGATGAGGAAGGTTTTACGCCATGCGAATCTCTCATGATCTCCATGTGGGACAAGAGCGCAAAGAACACCATGAGCATAGACCTCTGGACTCCCCGCATGGAAGTAGGCGAGATGGGAGCCCATTTCTACCACATGTTCATGAAAATGTCCGACACGTACAAAAGGGCGACACACGACGAAGCCACGTCGGAAAAAATAAAGGCCTTCGCGCTCGAGTTCGCGAGGAGCGTGGAGGCCTTCGCGAAAAAGTAACCGGCTCAAACGGGGCTTTACCTGAAGGCGGGCATGACCTCTTCGGCGAAAAGGCGGAGGGTTTCCGGATTCATGACGTCAGAAAAGAAGATGGTGTATTTCGTTATGCCCTTCCTCTCGTTTTCCCGGATCTTCGATATGCACTGCTCCGGGGTTCCGACTATTCCTAACCTCCCTATATCTCCGAAGAATCCGTAGCGTCTCCGGGCTTTTTCGAGCTTCTCCGGGAGCTCGGATTCGCTCCGTGCGAGGACGCATACCGTCTGCTGCGATATCCTGATCTCTAACGGATCGCGCCCTATATCGGCGCAGTGCTTTTTAAGAGCGGCAATTTTTCTGTCGTATTCCGGGGCGCTGCTCGCGGGGCAGTTCCACTCGTCGGCCAGCTCTGCCACAACCCTGAGCAGATATCTCTCTCCTGACCCGCCGATCATGACGGGCGGGTGGGGCTTCTGCAGGGGCTTCGGATTGCAGTAGGCCTCCTCGATGCGGTGATGCTTTCCGCTGAAGCTCGGCTTCTCCTCCGTCCACATCGACTTTATTATAGACACGGCCTCGGAAAGCTCCTCGATCCTCGCCCGCGTATCGGGGAAATCGTAGCCGTACGCCCTGAACTCCGGCTCAAACCACCCGGCCCCGATCGCGAATTCGATCCTCCCGCCGCTGATAACGTCCAAAGTCGAGGCCATCTTGGCAAGGAGGGAAGGGGGCCTGAAGGCGCTGCAGAGGACCATCGTCCCGAGTCTCACTCTTTTCGTCACTGTAGAAAGCGCCGACATCAGCGTCCACGCTTCGTATATGTCGAGGTCGAGCCCGCCCTGCCCGAGGAGGTGGTCGTAAAACCAGACGGAATGGTATCCGAGCTCGTCGCAGAGCTCGGCCGCATCCCTTATCTCGGAGAATTCTATTTTCTGCTGACGGAGGACGACTCCGAAGTCTATTCCAGCCATTTCTATCCCTGTTTAAAGTATTTTTTCATTATATCCGTACGTATTTTTTATCGGCGGATTTTAGAAAAACTTACGCCTAAAAGTAAGTGTTTGACACCGTGCAGGTTATATTATAACTTTAGTTCCCTCATAGAAAACCCGGAGGGACTAAAGTATGAAACTCGGAAATATCGGTTTTTATGCAGGTATATCGAGGCTTGCCTTGAAGCTCCTTTTGGCGGCCGTTCTCGTGCCGGCGGTTCTCGTTTCCGCGGCCTGCAAGGAGAAAGATAATTCCGCCCGGAGTACGGCTGAGAGCACTCCCGCCGGGGATACGAGCAAAACACAAGGAGGCAATCCGGTGGTAATAATATCCACGTCCAAAGGCGATATAAAGGTCGAGCTCTTCAAGAACGAAGCACCGATAACGGTCGAGAATTTCCTGTCATACGCAAACGACGGTTTTTACGACGGCACTATTTTTCACAGGGTCATCCCGAATTTCATGATACAGGGCGGGGGGTTCACGCCCGACTTCGTCCAGAAGGAGACGAAGGCCCCGATAAAGAACGAGGCGACTAACGGGCTCAAGAACGACAGGGGCACGCTCGCGATGGCGCGCACCCAGGTCGTCGACAGCGCGACGTCCCAGTTCTTCATCAACGTCGTCGACAACGACTTCCTCAATAACGGCGCAAGGGACTACGGATACGCCGTCTTTGGAAAGGTGACAGACGGCATGGACGTGGTCGACGCCATAGCCGGCGTTTCCACTGCCAACAAGGGCATGCACGGCAATGTCCCCACTGAGGACGTTGTTATCGAATCCGTAAAAGTGGTTGAGTAAAACGGATTTCGGTTTCGCTGGAAGAGGCTTCGTCCCGTGACGGCGTTTCCGGCGTTCCGGTCAGCACGCCGCTGAACGTTCTTCTGTGAATAGGGCATGGGCCGTGCTCTCTCAGCGCGTCCAGGTGCTCCTTCGTGGCGTAGCCTTTATGCGAGCAGAAGTTATACTGTGGGTAGGCTTCGTGGTACCGCTCCATTATAGAGTCCCTCGTCACCTTCGCCAGGATCGACGCAGCTGCTATGGAAGAGCACCTCGCATCTCCCTTGACTATAGTTTCCTGAGGGACGAGTATCGAAAGCCCCTGGTTTCCGTCTATAAGGAGGAAATCGGGCCGCGTGCGGAGATTGCTTACGGCGATCTCCATCGCCTTTAAGGACGCGCGGAGGATATTGATTTTGTCGATGACGTCGTGCTCGACTATGCCTATGCCGTAAGCGACAGCGGTGCGGGTTATAGCCTCCCAGGCAACTTTCCTCGAAGCTTCGGATAATTTCTTGGAATCGTCTATTCCCGTCAGCCCGCATCCGGGGGGAAGGATCACGGCCGCGGCCACCACAGGGCCCGCAAGCGGCCCCCTGCCGGCCTCGTCTATGCCCGCGGGGGTCTTTCCCCTGGCCCATAACCCTATTTCTATGGAAAAATCCGGCGGAGCCATGTCGTCCGAGTAAATCCCGAGAAAATTTGAATTCACGATCTTCCCCAAACCGCCGGGCGGGCTTGTCTATTTAACCAGTCCGTATCCGGCGAGAGCTCCCCTGAGCTCTTCGTAGTATTTTTCCGACATCTGACAGAGCGGATACCTGTACTCGTACGCTATCTTGTCCATCATGCTGAGAGCGGCCTTGACCGGGATCGGGTTCGTTTCGAGGAAAAGCGCCTCGTTAAGCGGAAGGAGCTTGTAGTGAAGGTCCCGCGCCTTGTCTATATCTCCGGCTGCGTAGAAGTTGTAGAGGTCCGCGACGTCCCTCGGCGCGACGTTCGCCGTCACCGTTATGAATCCCTGCGCCCCTATACACATGAGCGGGAAGTTGAGCGCATCTTCTCCGGAGAGGACGAGAAAATCCCTTCCGCAGAGATAGAATACCTTGCTCGCCTGAACGAGAGAGCCCGACGCCTCCTTCACGCCTATAATATTCGGGCAATCCTTCGCGAGCCTCGCGATCGTCTCCGGCTGTATGTTGACTATAGAGCGCCCCGGGATGTTGTAAAGGATCAGCGGTATCTTTACCTGGGACGCGATCTGCCTGAAGTGAAGATAGAGCCCTTCCTGTGTCGGCTTGTTGTAATATGGCGCGACGAGGAGCGCGGCGTCGGCCCCGACTTCCTCGGCGAAACGGGTGAGCCGTATCGCCTCTTTCGTGCTGTTGGAGCCCGTGCCCGCTACCACAGGCACGCGCTTGTTCACGGCTTTAACGGTAAGCTCGATGACGTACTCGTGCTCTTCGTGCGTAAGGGTTGGAGATTCCCCGGTCGTGCCGCAGGGCACTATGCCGTGCGTGCCGTTTTCTATCTGGAAATCTATCAGCTGTTTGAGCGCGTCCTCGTCGATCTTCCCGTTTTTGAATGGTGTGACGATGGCAACAAGCGAGCCGTGAATCATTACGAAAGCCTCCTTGGTCTGGCAACCTTCATTATATTCTAGCTGTTATTCAATTCAAGGTTTGTATGAGCCGGCGGCGATTTCTCCAGCTCTATTGGCGTGCCGTTTACAGGCGGATTTATACGCTTATCCCGAAATAATTATCCTCACGCCGCACTCCGGGCAAAAGCGGCTCGACTTCGGGATCCCACTCCCGCAGCCGCCGCATAATACTATGTTGACCTCTGCAACGACCGGTGCGGCTCTTCTTGCATCGGCGATCGCAGTTTTGAGAAGCTCTTCGAGCCCGGGCGTATGCGCGGCCGCCTTTTTCTGAAACTCTATTATGTCCACGTTCCCCGGCGTCGTAATCGTCATCCTGGGCTCGCGGCGGTCGAGCTCGTAGTGGATACTCGTTATGCTGTTAAGCGGAATCTCCCTGAACATCTTCAGCTCGGAGGCGTTCCTCGCGATTATTATTCGCGCGGCGGTCAGTATGAACCAGGAGCTGAAATAGGTATTGCTGTCAGTAAAGCTAGGGGCCTTGTGGATGGCCCTCCAGTTAAGGAGCGTGAAATGTACTTTCTCGCCGTCGGCGAGGCGCCTCCGGAGGCCTTCGGCGATGCCGTCCGGGAGCTCCGTGAAGCTTCCGCCCTGAAGCTTTTCCACGAGATCCTTAAGCACACCCGAAATAGCCACTATATATATTCTCCGATTAGGAGCTCCGCTATCTGAACTGCATTGAGTGCGGCCCCCTTCCGAAGCTGGTCGCCGACCACCCAGAGCGAAAGCCCCGCGGGTACCGTATAGTCTTCCCTTATCCTCCCGACGAGGCAGTCGTCGAGCCCGGCGGCGTCTATCGGCATCGGGTATTTAAGGTTCTGCGGCTCGTCGACGACCCTCACCCCCGGAAAGCGGGAGAGGGCCTCTTTCGCTTCGCTTACTGATATCTTCTTCTCGGTTTCTATATTCACCGCGACCGAATGGGCCCTGAATACCGGAACCCTGACAGTTGTCGCCGTGATCACGATTTCATTGTCTCCGAGTATCTTCCTGGTTTCGTGGTGGAGCTTCATCTCCTCTTTCGTGTAGCCGTTCTCGAGAAAGCTGTCGATGTGCGGAATGATGTTGAACGCTATCTGGTGCGGGAATACGGACGGCTTCATCTCGCCCGAGCTCGCCCACGCAAGGGTTTCCTGTTTCAGCTCTTCTATAGCCTGAGCGCCGGCTCCCGAGACTGCCTGATAGCTCGAAGCGACGACCCTCTTTATTCGCGCGATGTCGTGGAGCGGCTTTAACGCCATGAGTGTAACTGCTGTAGTACAGTTAGGGTTCGCGATTATTCCCCTTTTCTTGTATCCGGCTGCAGCCTGCGGGTTGATTTCAGGGATGACGAGAGGAACGTCCTCCTCCATCCTGAATGCAGAGCTGTTGTCGACGACGACAGCCCCGGCTTCCACAGCGGCCGGCGCGAATTCCTTGCTTCTGCCCCCACCCGCCGAAAAGAGGGCTATGTCTATTCCAGAAAACGAATCTTTATCAAGTTTTTTAATCTCTATGCTCGTCCCGTTAAACTGCATCTCCTTCCCGGCCGACCTTTCGGACGCAAGGAGCCTGAGCTCCTTTATCGGGAAGTTTCTCTCCCTCAGAATGTCCATCATCTCCTGCCCCACTGCGCCCGTCGCGCCCGCTATTGCAACGTTATAGCCACCGCTCTTCATTTATTCCTCCGAATATTGTTTGTCACGCCCGTAGCGTTTTACTACAGGCAATACTTCTTTTCGAGCTTTCCTACCTTATCTATATTCTCCCGCTCGCTTTCCTCGGGTGAGGCTCCAAACCAGGCCTCGAGTATTTCGCCCGCCACTATCGGCGACACGGCCCGAAGGCTCATCGCCAAGACGTTCGCACCGTTCCACTTCCTCGCCCCCTCGGCCGTCTTTGCATCCTGGCAAAGAGCGGCCCTTATCCCCGGGATCTTGTTCGCCGCAATGCTCACGCCCGTCCCCGTCCAGCAGAAAAGTATCCCCTGGTCACATTCCCCGCTGGCGACCCTTTCTGATACCTTCTCGGCGACGTCCGTCCACTGAAGCCCTTCGCCTGCCAGAGGGCCGTAGGCCTCGACTTCGATGCCCCTTTTCGCGAGCTCTTCCATGACGAAGTCCGTAAGATACGTCCGCTCGTCGCTTCCAACGGCGATTTTCATAGTACGAGTAGTGTAATTAAGATGCAGGCGCCCTTCAAGGAGACGCCCTGCCTGAATGGGCGCCGAAAATACTACCTGAGAAGCCCTGTGATGCCTCTGGCTACGAGGATTCCTGCATATACCGCGGCTATGCCCAGGGCATTACTCGCAAGAACATAGAAAAGCGCGTAGCCAACCTCGCCCTGCCTCAGGAGGTTAATCGTTTCGAGGCCGAAGCTCGAGAAAGTCGTATAAGCCCCGAGCAGGCCCACCATGAGAAAAAGCCTCATGTGTGGGGTGATGTAGAAGCCTTCGAAAAGGTGCCATACCGCGCCGATAGCAAAGCAGCCTGAGATGTTTACGAGAAGAGTTCCCCAGGGGAGCGCGCCTGGAATGAGCTTGAAGACCGCACCCGTGACCGCGTACCTGAGTATGGCTCCGAGCACGCCGCCGGCAGCTATATAAACGAGATTCGACATCGACCCACGCCTCCGTTTTCGACAGGATTCGGAAAATGATATCATATGTAAACGTTATGTCTTGAAAGACGCGTCGGGTAATATGGTTACAGACGCCTGCGCGGAGGTTTTTTCTTCATGGCATGGAATCCGGAGCTCTACGGGAAATTTCAAAAAGAGAGATTCGCGCCTTTCGAAGATCTGAGCGATCTCATCGATATAAGAGATGGGCTCGACGTTATCGATCTCGGCTGCGGAACTGGCGAGCTGACCCGGAGGCTCTCGGACATGCTTCCCGGGAGCCGCGTTCTCGGAATCGATTCTTCTCCCGAGATGCTCGGTCAGGCTTCCCCAAGATCGAGGCCCGGCCTCGATTTCGAGCTCATGCCGATTGATAACGTGAGCGGAGAATGGGACCTCATTTTCTCGAACGCCGCGCTTCAATGGGTCCCTGACCATAAGAAGCTCGTTCCGCGTCTGATCTCGCTTCTCAGGCCGGGGGGCCAGATAGCCGTTCAGGTTCCGTCGAACCACATCCACATAACGCAGCTCCTCATACAGGAAACGGCCGGAGAAGAGCCCTTCAGGAGCGCGCTCGGCGGATGGGTGAGGCACCCGTCGGTGCTCACGATTACCGAATACGCAGAGCTTCTTCACGAGAACGGCTGCAGCGGCATTGCGGTATTCGAAAAGGTGTTCCCGCACGTTCTGGAGAGTGCCGGCTCTGTGCTGGATTGGCTCTCGGGCACCGTGCTTATCTATTACTTCAGCCGCCTTCAGTCCCCCATTAAAGAGGCCTTCAGGGATGCCTATATGAAAAAACTCGAAAAACTCTACCCGAAAGGGCCTGTGTTTTACCCTTTCAGGCGTATATTCTTTTCCGGATATAAGGGCGGAAATCCCGCATAGCGCCGGGCCGGATGAGTATACATTTACATGCCGGACCGGCAGTCAACGGAACTTAAAAATGGAGGCGCATGTGGAGAAGAAAAGTTTCTCGATAAAGGAAGCTGTAAAATTCGGCTGGAATAAAATGAGGGAGAACCTCGGGTTCTTCATAATATTTCTGGTTGTCTGCTTTCTCGTTAATTTCTTCTTTGAAACTTTCGCGGGTCTGTTCGAGGAACGCCTGCCTATCTTTTCCCTTCTTTTTTCTATTGGCGGGGTGCTTGCCAGTTTCCTTATCAGCTTTGTTTCAATCAGAATCGCCCTTAATATATGCGACGGGGCAGCGCTGAAAGTATCGGAGCTGTTTCAATTCCCCCTGCGCCGGTTCCTGAGATTCATTCTGGGAAATATCCTGTATATCCTTTTGGTGGCGGCGGGTTTCATGCTGTTGATAGTGCCGGGCCTCATCTGGATGATTAAATATCAGTATGTTCAGTACCTCATCGTAGACAAGGACTCACCTGTAGGCGAAGCATTTTCAGAGAGCGGAAGAATAACTTCCGGGGTCAAATGGCCGCTCTTCTGGTTTGCCATGCTTCTCGGGCTCATCAATATTGCGGGAGCGCTCTTTTTCCTGGTAGGTCTCTTCGTTACCATACCGACAACCATAGTCGCCGTGGCCTACGTGTACAGGAAACTGTCGTCAGGTGGTGACGGCCCAGTCAGCAGTGCGGCGGCCTATGATGACAACCCGTTCGCCGCACCAGGCATAGCGCGGTAATATATCGACGGAGGCTTCACGGAGAATTGACTGAATACAAACACACTCAAATCGGATACCTGATGCTGGCTTTCATCTCTGTCGGCATATTATTGCTGATCGTTAATTATTCCTACGTGAGCGGCACAAGCCTCCTTCTGCTCGTCATTCTGGCCGTACTGGTTTTAAGTCTTCTTCTTTTCTCCGTCCTTTCGGTCAAGGTGGACAGCGGGGAGGTCTCGCTCAGATTCGGCGTGGGAATCATCCGGAAGAGATTTCCTCTATCGGAGATCGAGTCACATTCTGTCGTACGAAACCCGTGGTATTATGGCTGGGGCGTGAGGAGGATACCAATCGGATGGCTCTACAACGTGTCCGGCCTCGACGCCGTCGAGCTGGCCATGACTGACGGCAGGAAGTTCAGAATAGGAACGGACGACCCGTCGGGTCTCGACGCCGCCGTAAGGGCCGCGCTTTCGAACAGACGGGGCTGAAGGGCGGGCGTTTCGCATGGACGACAACCTACTCCTGAGAGCGGAAAATTATCTTCAGCTCGAGCTCGTCGACCAGAGCCACGCGGCCGAGCTGTTCGCCCTCATAGACGAGAACAGGGAATATCTAAAGCGTTGGCTCCCGTGGCTCGACAACAACAAATACCTTCAGAACACGGTCGACTTCATCACCTTCAGCCGGAAGCAGTTCGCCGAGAGCATATCCCTCACGATGGCGATCGTCTACAGGGGAAAGATAGCCGGCGTCATAGGATTTCACAGGGTCGACTGGGTGAATCACTCGACCAGCATAGGCTACTGGCTCGGCGAGAATTACCAGGGTAAGGGGTTAGTCACCAAATCCTGCCGAACCTTAATCGATTACGGCTTCGGCAGGCTCGGCTTTAACCGTATAGAGATAAGATGCGCCCCGGGAAACAGGAAGAGCAGGGCGATTCCGGAGCGCCTGGGTTTCGTTGAAGAGGGCACCCTGAGGGCTGCCGAATGGCTTTACGACCATTACGTCGATCATGTCGTATACGCCATGCTCAGAGCGGACTGGAATCCGGCCAGGTAAATGATAGATAAATAAGACGGCCGAATCGAAAACCCTCCCGCATCCGGTTAGGAATGGGGGAGGGTCTAAGAGAAGCAAAAGGCAAGATGTAGTTAAGCCGGTTTAAGCGAAAAACATTATGAAAAAAACCGCAAACAGGAACGAATAGAGCGCCAAATCCAGGAACCCGTAGGTTTTGTCTATCCGTCCGCTCATGGTATTAAGGATAGTCTATACCCTGGCACCCTATCAAGACTTAATTTCCGGCACTTTAAAAGCATTGCATGGCCGTTTGGTTTAATACCAAAGTATTAATAGCCAGATATGATTTTTAGCTAAAGGTCTATATTGGAATCTGCGGGAATTAAGGGTGTCGGAGCTTCTAAATCTCTTGGGTGTGAAAGGCTTTTGCTTCTTTACTTCGCGCTGAGGCCGCCGTCGACCGGCAGGAGTACCCCGGTGATAAATCCGACCCTGTCGTCGCAGAGGAAAAGAACGGCGCGGGCCGCCTCGGTCGTATCTCCGAAACGCTTTACGGGATGGACGGACAGGTATCTCTGCCTCGCCATTTCTCTGTCGCCCCACTCATTGAAGATATACTCCACCATCGGGGTGTAAATGGTCCCCGGGCATATGGCGTTCACCCTTATGCCGCTCTCCGCGTATTCGAGCGCCATACTTTTCGTGAGCTGGCTCACGGCGCCCTTGGACGAGTTGTAAGCGGCGAATCCCGGAGAGGCCTTGAGTCCCAGTATGGACGAGTTATTTACGATGCAGCCGTATTTCCGCTCTAGCATGTGAGGTATGGCGTACTTCGACATCAGGTACATGCCCCTCACGTTTATGCCGAAGGTCGTTTCCCACTGCTCGGTCGTGGTGTTGTGGGTATCCACCTTAAAAATAGTCCCGGCGTTATTGAACAGGATGTCGAGCCTGCCGAATTTATTTATCGTGTATTCGACTGCCGCCCTGCAGTCTTCTTCCTTTGAGACGTCGTTCACGAGGTAGCTTATCGCGCCGTTATATGCTGCCGCGGCTTCGGCGAGGCTCTCCTCCGTCCGTCCCGTTATGACGACGTTAGCACCCTCCTCTGCGAACAGCTGTGCGGTCGCCCTGCCTATACCCGAGCCGCCGCCCGTTATGAGGGCTGTCTTTCCTTCGAGCAGTTTCATTGGATTATCATCTGGATCGTGTTTAGGGGTTATTATGGCCCGAATTCAAATTTAATCAATAGCCTAAGCCCCGCACGCCCGTTTGCAGAACATCCCTGATTATCTCATCGCGCGGTATTCAGGTTTTGGGAGAGGTGTTATATAATCTCATTCGGGAAACATACGCAAATATCTGTAATTGCGGATGCCGCCATCAAAAATATTGAGAGGATAGATTATGGAAAGCCAGCCCGATAACGCCGGAAAGCCGCAGTATAAGGACCCGAAGAATATCGCCATAGCGCTCCTGGTGCTGATCGCCCTCGTAATGGGGTTCTTTCTCTTCAAGGGCAAGCTCCCCGGAGAAGCCCCGGAAAAAGCGGCCGAGAAGCCTTCGGCGGGCGACGTATCCGTCGTCGAGGTCAAATTCGACAAGGAGAATAACGCCTTCGTCGACATCATATTCAACAAACCCGTCGGTAAAGACGATACGGGCGAGATACTGGGACGCGACCCGGCGACAATCACCCCTTCGGTAAACGGCGCGTGGCAATGGAAGTCACCGAACGTCCTAACATTCCAGGCCTCGTGGCGGTTCAACATGGCCACCGATTACAGGATCAAGCTCAACCCGGAGAATTTTCTAAAGGCAGGCGAGACGCTCGGCGGAAAAACCGAGTTCACAATACGGACTGACAAGTTCAAGGTCGTAAAGGCCTCCGTCTCGGAAGAGCCGATCCCCGACGAGAAGAATACGGTCACGCTCGAAGGAACCGTGGACTTCAATTACCCCGTCGATCCAAACGTCCTCGCAAGAAAAATATCCCTGAGGGAAGTCGGCGGTGATGGCGGAGGCACGAAGGACGTGCCTGTGAAGCTCATTACGGAATACTGGCACAACACGATGAGGTGGCGGAGCGGTCCGCTCGAAAAGGCGGCCGGTGAGAGGACGTTCGAGCTCGTCATAGTCGGCGACCTTACCCCCACAGACGGCAACGTAAAGCTCGGGGACGATTATATCGAGAAGATAACACTCGGCTCGAAGGACAAGCTCGCCGTAAGAAGCGCCGAGCCTAAATCCATATATCCGAAGTCGTCGATCACCATAGGGCTTTCTTCGTTCGTGAGCCCGGAGATTGCATCCGACTACATATCCGTCGAGCCCAACGTGAGCTATACCGTAAAAAGGGTGGGCAACGATCTTATTCTGACAGGCGACTTCGTTCCCGGAAAGAAATACAATCTCAAGATCGCGCAGGGGATGCCTGCGCTCGACGACGCCGTTTTGCGGGAAGAGTATAAAAAGGAAATCCAGTTCGCGAATTTAGACCCCACGATCGAATTCGAAAGCCCCGGCATGTTCCTCGACTCCAAGGGCACGAAGGCAGTCGCTCTCAAATCCATAAACATAAATACAGTAGACCTCACGGTCGACAAGGTCTACCTCAATAACCTCTTCTTCCTCTTTCAGTCATACGGATATTCTGTCTGGAGGGACGAGTTTTACCAGGGCTCCGTCGGGGATTTCTTCGGCGGCAGGGTGGCCGAGGCGTACGGCTTCAAGATTGCCGACAAGCAGAATCAGGAAGTCACGACCGTCCTCGACCTCAAGAAATATATCCCGGAGAACGAGCCCGGGCTCTACCAGGTCGGCATTCTGCCGCAGGGGCAGTATCAGGGCGTACAGAAGTGGGTTCTCATAACGGACATCGGTATCGTCGCAAAGAAGGGCAAGGACGGGTTCCTCGTGTGGGCCAGCTCCTTCTCGACACTCGATCCGATCTCGGGGGCGAACGTCAGAATCCTGAGCGACAAGAACCAGCTCATCGCCAGCGGAACCACGAACTCGAAGGGCATATTCGAGACGGACAAGGCAGCCGGAGACGATAAGAAAGGGAGGCCATATATGGTCACCGTGCAGAAGGGCGGGGACTTCAGCTTCCTCCTTCTCGACAACATGCTCATAGATACCTCCGGCCTCGACGTCGGCGGCGCCGTGCCGTCGCTGGAGGGCTACAGCGCCTACGTATACGGCGAGAGGGATATCTACCGCCCCGGCGAAACCGCCAAAGGCGTAGCAATAGTCAGGGACGCCAACCTCAACACCCCCGCGCCGATGCCGATAATACTGAAGCAGATAGACGCGAGGGGCCGCGTCGCGAGGACGATAAAGGAAACCCTGAGCCCGGAGGGAATGGTCTCTTTTTCCATCGACATACCGGAATTCGCGCCCACGGGAAACAACACACTCGAAGTCAGGGCGGGCGACGAGGTCATAGGGCAGTACATGTTCCAGGTGGAGGAATTCATCCCCGACCGGATAAGGGTGAGAATAGAAACCGACGAGGCTGCGGTCGGCGTCGGAAAGGAGCTGAAATACGACGTCTCGAGCGCGTATCTCTTCGGGCCGCCCGCTTCCGGGCTCTCCGTCGAAACCCTCGTCGACCTCGTCGAAAGACCGTTCCTCCCCGAAAATTACAAGGGCTACGTCTTCACGAACCCGGACAGGACTTTCGAGTCGAAGGAAATATTCCGCGGCGAGGGCACACTCGACGCAAACGGCAATACGAGCTTCACGGCATCCATACCCGACGGGCTCCGGCCGCCGTCGTCGCTTCAGGCGCAGATATCAGCGCGCGTTCAGGAAACCGGAGGGCGCGGCGTGAACGCGACGCGGCGCGTAAACGTCGATCCCTATCCTTATTATATCGGCCTCAAGCTGAAGGACCCCGAGAAGTACGCCGAGCCCGGAAAAGAAGTCGAGCTCGAATACGTCGCCCTCGCGACGAAGAGCGAGGGTACCGAAGAGGTGAATACCGGCGGCCTCAAGGCGGAGTTCTATAAAGACGTGTGGAACACGGTTCTGAGGAGAACCGCTTCCGGAAACTACAAATACGAATCGAAGCGCGATTCGGTCCTCGTAAACACTTTCTCCATAGACGGCGGAGCGCCGAAAGGTAGCTTCACAGTTACGCCGCCCGAGTTCGGGAGCTACAGGGTCGTCCTGACTGATCCGAAAGGCGGCTCTTCAACACAAGTGCAGTTCTACGCAAGCGGATGGGGCTTCTCTCCGTGGGCTGTCGAGAACCCTGCGCGCATAGAGCTCGACATCGAAAAGAAGGAGTACATGCCGGGCGAAACGGCCAATCTTCAGGTTCGCGCGCCGTTTTCCGGAAAGCTCCTCGTCACAGTCGAAAGGGACGAGGTCTACTATACCGAGACCTACAGTATCGACGGCAACACAGCTGCGATAAATATTCCAGTGAGCGACAAGTACAGGCCGAATGCTTACGTTACGGCCACACTCGTAAGGGGTGTGAAGGAGCTCGAGCCGGGCTCGGCTGGCAGGGCGTTCGGAGCGATTCCGATTAACGTCGACCGCACGGCCAACAAGGCCGCGGTCGAGATAACCGCACCCGAGGAGATAAGGCCGCTCACACCTCTCGAAGTCGGGGTCAAGACACTTCCCGGGGCGACGGTGACGGTGGCAGTCGTCGACGAGGGGATACTCCAGCTCATCGATCAGAAAACCGCCGACCCGTTCACGTTCTTTTACAGAAAGCTCGCGCTCGAAGTCGCGGCCTACGACACATTCTCTCTACTTCTTCCGGACGTCTCTATTGGTCTCTCGCCCGCGGGCGGAGGCTTTGGCGCGAGGAAGGAAATGCAGTTCCTGAGCACACAGGGAATCAGAAGGGTAAAGCCGGTCGCGTTCTGGTCCGGGCCACTCGAAGCTGACGGCGAGGGGAACGTCTCCTATAAAATAGACATGCCGCAGTTCCAGGGTGCGGTCAGGATTATGGCAGTAGCCGCGAGGAGCGAGGAATTCGGCTCGGGCGAGAAGTTCACGAAAGTGAAATCCCCTATAGTCCTCCTGCCCACTGTGCCGAGGTTCTTCTCACTTAACGAGAGCGTCATAATACCCGTCTCTGTCAGGAACGATACGAAGAAAGACGGTGCGATCACCGTAAACATGAAAATAACCGGCCCGGCTTCGGTCGGCGTTGTGGACGGCACAGGGCAGAAAGGCGATGCTCCTAAAGCGAAGGAGGCCAGTCTGGATGCCTCAATACCCGACGGCGGCGAGAGGACAGTATACTTCGCCGTCGATACGGAAGACGCCACGGGGGCGCTGTCGGTGAACATCACGGCTTCCGGCAACGGCGAATCGACGTCGTCCGACATGGACGTGCCCGTCCTGCCCGACCTCCCGGCGAAAAGGGAAGAGAATATAGGCCGTGTAGACGCACCGAGATTCGAGATACCCGTCGCCTCCGACGCCTACAGAACAGGGACTATAAAGAGGGACCTCTACGTCAGCAGGCTTCCGCTCATACAGTTCTCGGGGAAGCTCGACTACCTTCTCCAGTACCCGTACGGGTGCCTTGAGCAGATAACGTCCCGCGTCTTTCCGCTGATTTATCTCTCCGACATCGCACGCGAGATAGACCCGTCGCTCTTCGAGAAGGCTGACCCTGCAGTTCTGGTTCAGGACGGCATACGCCAGATCGCATCGATGCAGATGGACGGCGGAGGCTTTTCGCTCTGGCCCGGAGGAGAGTCGGCGGAGCCGTGGGCGAGCATATACGCGGCCCACTTCCTCGTCGAGGCGAGGAAGGCCGGATACTTCGTCGACGACTCGCTTTACTCCAGCGCCATGACATACGTGAGGGACACGGCCAAGGCGCAGCAGGAATACAGCACGAACGAGCTCGAGCTGGCTGTCTACGCGCTTTACGTCCTCAGCCGCGACGGCAAGCCCGACATGGGAACGATGGACTTCATAAGGGACCGCTACAAGGACGAGCTCACGGTGGAGTCCAGGGCTCTTCTCGGCGGTGCCTACGCGGGCTCCGGAGACGCCTCCGCGCTGGAGCAGCTCCTTAAGGGAGTGAACGACGTTGAGGAGATAGCGAGGCAGACTGGCGGGAACTTTAACTCGACGATAAGAAACAGGGCGATACTTTTGATTGCGATCCTCGATCTCAATCCGGACGACCCGAGGGTGCCTGCGCTCGTCGACAGGCTGTCCAGAGACGCGCAGCTCAACCGGTGGTGGACGACTCAGGAGAGCTCGTTCGCCCTTCTCGCCATCGGCGAGTTCGTAAAGAGGCAGTCCGAAGCCCCGCCGTTCATGGGTACGGTCACGATCGATGGAAAGCAGGTGGCGACGTTCAAGAGCGAGAAGATTCTTTCGCTAACGAACATCGAGGGCGACCAGCCCATAGTTATAAACATGGACGAAGAATATAAAGACGGGAGCGCCTTCTATACGGTTCTCACGAGCGGAACCCCGACGCGGAAGGGCTTTAAGCCCGTCGAGGAAGGCCTTTCAGTCCTGAGGGAGTTTCTCACGAGAGACGGCGCGCCTGTGGACCCGAAGAATATCGCGCAGGGCGACCTCATAGTTGTCAGGACGAAGATACAGAGCGGTGCAGGCCCGATTGAAAACGTGGTCATAGAAAACCTCCTCCCCTCGGGATTCGAGGTGGAGAACCCGCGCCTCAAAACGACAGAAACTTTGAAATGGGCGACGGGCAATACGACAGAGCCCGAATACATGGACATAAGGGACGACAGGATACTGATATTCACTGACCTTCCCGATGCGAAGTGGTATAACTTCTACGCCCTGCTTCGCGTCGTGAATCCGGGAACGTTCGCTGTCCCTCCCGTACAGGCAGAGGCAATGTATTCGCCCAACATACGATTTACGGGCAAGATAGGCGAGCCGTTCGAGGTGAAGCTTAAACAGTAACGGATGGGGGAAGTCGTGAGGCGGAGCGGAAACATGAAGAGTTATCTGAAACGGACAGCGGGCGCGTATCTGGCTGTTTTTATACTGGCGGCGGACGCGTTTCTGCTGTTCCTCGCGGCTGACTGCTTATTCCCGTTTCCCGAGGACTCGATACACAGAAAGACAGCGGCCGTCGTGTCGGACAGCCAGGGAAGGCCTCTCAGGTTCTTTCTGCCCGAGGACAACCGATGGCGGTTTGAGGTCGAGCTCGAAGACGTTTCACCGAAGCTCGTAGAGGCGGTCATAGCTTCGGAGGACAGGTGGTTCCATCACCATCCCGGCGTAAACCCGCTCGCGCTCATCCGCGCGTTCTACGTGAACGCCAGGGCCGGGAGGGTCGTCTCCGGCGCCTCGACGATACCCATGCAGATAGCGCGCATGGCCGAGCCCAAGAGCCGGAACCTGAGCTCCAAGATAAAAGAAGCCTTCCGCGCGTTTCAGCTGAAATGGCATTACGAAGACAAAGAGCTCCTCGAAATTTACCTCAACATCGCCCCCTACGGCGGGAACGTCGAGGGCGTAGGCGCGGCTTCTTATTTTTATTTCGGTAAGTCCCCGCGCGCGCTGTCTCCGGCCGAGATAGCTCTCCTGACCGCGCTTCCCCGCTCGCCCGTCGCATACGATCCGACACGCAATCCAGAGGCCGCTCTCCGCGAGAGGAATAAAGTGCTCGGGCAGCTTGCGGGAAGGGGCGTGTTCACGACGGAAGAGGCCGAAAGGTATGCGAAGGAGCCCGTGCCTTCGAAGAGAAAATTACAGCCGTTCTCGGCGCCGCATTTCGCGGAGTACGTGTATCAAAAGGTTTCGAGGGGCGAAAGCGCCCGGACGACGCTCGATTCCTCAATACAGCGTATAGCCAGTGAAATAGCCGGAAGGCATATAGATAATCTCAGGCGCGACGGCATAGAAAATCTCGCCATAGTCGTCATAGACAACGAGACGCGGAGCTTAAAGGCCCTCGTCGGCTCGGCGGACTACTTCGATAAAAAGAGCTCCGGGCAGGTCAACCTCGCGCTCGCTCGACGCTCGCCCGGCTCGGCTTTAAAGCCCTTCCTCTATGCTATGGCTATAGACCAAGGGCTCGTCATCCCGGACACATACGTCCTCGACGTGCCCACTGATTATTCGGGCTACGTCGCCGAAAACTATGACGGCACATACCGCGGGCAGATAACGCTCAGGCACGCCCTCATACTTTCCTTAAACGCCCCGGCTGTGAGGCTCCTCGCCCAGGTTGGGCTGAGAGACTTTCACGAGCTTCTTTTGAAGGGCGGCCTCGTGACGCTAGACAGGCCGTCCGGAAAGTACGGACTTCCGCTCATACTCGGCGCGGGGGAGGTGACTCTCCTCGACCTCACGAATCTCTACGCTACGCTCGCCTCGGGCGGCGTTCACCGCCCGCTCAAGGTGGTAGAGGACGAGACTCGAAGCTATGACGAAACGCGGCTCTTCTCACCCGAAGCCGCCTTTCTCACGACGGACGCCCTCGCCGAGCTCAAGCGCCCGGATATGTCTTCGAATACGTGGGCGCTCACGAGGGACGTGCCCGAGGTCGCGTGGAAGACAGGCACGTCCTACGGTCACAGGGACGCGTGGTCGCTCGGCTATTCGACCCGCTACACGATAGGTGTCTGGGTTGGCAATCCCGGAGGCAGGGGGCAGAAAGGCATCTCGGGCTCGGGCCACGCGGCCCCCATACTCTTCGACCTCTTTCGCGGGATAGAGGGGAACGGGGCCAAAATAGCGATGCCCGACGGCCTCGATCTCGGGACGATAGAGGTCTGCAGGTCGAGCCACATGCTGCCGACTCCCTACTGCGGGCAGAGAGACAGGGTGACGTACGTGAAGGGCGTCTCGCGCCTTCAGAGGGACACGTATTCGAAGCGGATATTCGTCGATAAGGAAACGGGCGAGCTTCTACTCGGGGAATGCATAGGCGAGCGCCCGCACGAAGCGCGTACTGTGACGACGTATCCCGCGGAGCTCGTCGCATGGCGCATGGCCGAGGGGAAGTCTGTCCAGACAATTCCCCCGCTCAGCCCACTCTGCAAGGACGTTCCGTCCGAGAGCCCGCCGAGGATAGTGTCGCCCGACAAGACTACCCCCTACCGTGTCCTTAACGGTATGCCTTCCGAGTACCAGAGGGTCGAGCTCATAGCGAGGGTGAGCGAGGAGGTGGACATGCTCTACTGGTACCAGGACGGGAAGCTTATAGCGTCGTCGCGACCCTATCGGCGGACTTTCATACCGCTCGAAGCCGGCACGCACAATCTTGTCGTCGTGGATTCGTCGGGCAGGTCGGGCAGCGTCACGTACAGGGTTGAAAAGACCGATAACGTCGAAGTAGTCGAAAGGTGAGGGCAGCCGGGGCTATGGTCGGTGCGTATCTTCACGGCCGCGTCTCCTGTTTCAGCTTCTCGATATACCTCGCCGCCTTCTCTTTCAGAGCCGGATCGTCACTCAATTCCAGGACCTTCTCCAGGTCTTTGACCGCCGCCTCCTTTTCGTTCTTCATCGTGTGGCAGAGCCCCCTGACATAGTATGCCGCGGCGTTGCCGGGTTCGAGCTCGATGGCGACGGTCAGGTCGGCGATAGCGGGATCGGGTTTCTGCTCGAAATAACGGGCTATCCCCCGGTTCTGATACGGCTCGGCAAACCGGGGGTTTATCTCGATGGCTCTGGTGAAATTCTCGACGGCTGCGTCGCGCTGCCCTTTGAACAGATAGGCGTTCCCGCGGTTATTATATGCATGGGGGCCGCCGGGCTCGAGCTCGATGGCTTTATCGAAGTCTTTAATTGCGGAGTCAGGGTCCTTTTTTCCCATGTAAGCAAGCCCGCGGCCGTTGTATGCATCGGAATATTCGGGGTCGATCTCGATAGCCTTCGTAAGGTCCGCTATCGCTTCATCGAATTTTCCTTTTTTGGAATAGGCGCTCCCGCGGCCGTAGTACGGCTGGGGGATATCGAGATTGATTTCTATAGCCTCGGTGAAATCCGAAATCGCCGGGTCCGGCTCACCTCTTCTGTTGTATATGACGCCACGGTTGTAGTACGCCTCGCCGAAACGGGGATTTATCTCTATGGCCTTGCTCATATCCCCGAGCGCGGAGTCGAGGTCTCCTTCGAAGTCGTAGGAGTTTCCGCGGTAGAAATAGATTGCCGCGGGCTCGACCATTCCCTCCGGGACGTTCTTTTCGCCGATTGCGTCCGAGAAGAACCCGATCGCATCTTTGTAGTCTTCGGCTTCATAGCGCGCGAGCCCGATGGTCATTAGGACCAGGTACGTCATCTGGCCGGAGAGCTCCTCCTGTATCGTAAAATTCCTGAGCTCCACGGCTTCGACGGTTATGTTCTCCACTTCCTTTTTCAGGTCGAGCGTGTCAGGCTTATCGAGAACCTCGAAGTGGGCTATCATCTGTACGTTGTCTTCGTTCACCGTGTACTCGCCCCAGAGCACTATACTCGCCTTCCTCTCTTCGCCGACCTTTCTGGCGTAGCCGTCCGGGCTCTCATATGTTATCGATTCGTTCAGGAGCCTGACCTCGATGTCTGGATACTTCTTCGTGGCCTCTTCGAGCTGGTCCTTGATATTGCCTGTAACCCGGTATTTCTTCCTGTCCGGTCCGTCGAAGTCCGCGAGGAGTATGATGACCTTGTCCGGCGGGAGGTTTTTATAGTACAGCCAGCCGAGATAACCTGCAGCCGAGAGGGCCGGGATGAGAATCATCAGCGCGAGGGCAGCATTGCCGACCCGCCTGCCGTATCTTCCCCGTTTCGCATAAAAGAAGAAGGAGCTCAGCCATATGGCGGCGATGCACGCTATCAGGACTATAATAGTTATGTGGCCGAGGTCGCCCTTTATGATGCGGATACCGCTGTACAGGAGGCCGCCTATGGCGATGCTGTCCGCCACGTAGCCCAGAATCTCGCGTTTCGAAATTTTCCCGAAAAACCCGGGTTTCATAATATCCCCGCCTGCCCGAGGCCGCGCCCGATGCATGCCCGAATTTGTTAGGGGCGGCCGAACTAGGGTAAATTGTATAATAATTCACCGGGATTTTTAAGGATTCCGGGCAGCCCCGCAAAGGAAGATAAATGGAAGATATACAAACCCTCCGCCGCATACTGGCGGAATACAGGACTATCGCCGTCGTCGGGCTTTCGGACAAGTGGCACCGGCCCAGCAACTTCGCGGCAAAATATCTGAAGGACCACGGCTATAAAATCATCCCCGTCAACCCCGGGCAGAAGGAGATACTCGGCGAGAAGTGCTATCCGAGCCTACTCGACATACCGGAGAAGGTGGATGTCGTCGACATATTCAGAAAACCGGAGGACGTCCCGCCGATAGTCGAGGACGCCATAAAGATTGGCGCGAAGGTGATATGGATGCAGATCGGGGTCATAAACGAGGAAGCGGCGAAGCGTGCGAGGGACGCGGGCCTCGAAGTCGTCATGAACCGGTGCATGAAGATAGAGCACGCGCGGCTCTTCGGCGGGATCAATTTCATAGGCGTAAACAGGGGATTTCTTTCTTCCAAAAGGTCGAAGTGGCTGCCGTACTGACGGGCGACGCTCAGGTAGAAACCCGCGAAACACGGTTTGGCTCTTGATGGAATATTATCTTCGGAGGTATGGGAATGGCTGACAGAAAATTCGGATTCGAAACGCTCTGCATACACGCGGGGCAGATTCCGGATCCTTCAACCGGCTCCCGCGCCGTGCCCCTTTACCAGACTACGGCGTACGTATTCGACAGCGCCGACCATGCGGCCTCTCTCTTTAACCTCCAGACATTCGGCAACATCTACACCCGCATCATGAACCCCACGAACGCCGTATTCGAGGAGAGGATGGCCGCGCTCGAAGGGGGGAGGGCGGCGGTGGCTACATCGTCCGGGATGGCGGCGCAGATGGTTGCAATTTTAACTATCCTCAAGGCGGGCGACGAGCTCGTATCGTCGAGCGCCCTTTACGGCGGGACGCACACGCAGTTCGACGTCAACTTCAGGAACCTCGGCATAAATACTACTTTCGTCGATCCCGACGATCCGGAGAATTTCAGGAAGGCGATAACGGAAAAAACGAAGGCGATATTCGCCGAGACTATCGGCAACCCGCTCGGGAACGTCCTCGACATAGAGGCCGTTTCGAATATAGCGCGCGAGGCGGGGATACCTTTCATCGTCGACAACACGTTCGCGACGCCGTTCCTCTGCAGGCCGATCGATTTCGGAGCGGACATTATCGTCCATTCGGCGACGAAGTTCATCTGCGGCCACGGCACATCCATAGGCGGCGTGCTCGTCGAATCGGGAAAGTTCCCATGGGACAACGGCAACTTCCCCGCGATGATGGAGCCGTCGAAGGGCTATCACGGGGTTAGGTTCTACGAGACGTTCGGCGACTTCGGGTATACGATGAAGGCCCGGTGCGAGATACTCCGGACCATGGGGCCGACGCTCAGCCCCTTTAACGCCTTTCTCTTTTTACAGGGGCTCGAAACCTTGAATCTCCGTATGGAAAGACACTGCCAAAACGCCCTCGCCGTCGCCGAATACCTGAAGGAGCATCCGTCCGTCGAATGGGTTAATTATCCAGGCCTTCCCGAGAGCCCATATCACTCCCTCGCGAAAAAGTATCTACCGAAGGGCGCGGGCTCCATATTCACGTTCGGCATAAAGGGCGGAAAGGAAGCGGGCGTGAAGTTTATCGAAGGCCTCGAGCTCCTGAGCCACCTCGCAAACGTCGGCGATGCAAAAACCCTCGTCATACACCCGGCGTCGACGACGCACCGCCAGCTGAGCGAGGAGGAGCAGCTTCGGGCGGGCGTGAACCCAGAGATGATACGCATCTCCGTCGGCCTCGAAACTGTGGACGACATAATATGGGACATAGAGCAGGCTCTCCAGAAATCCGGTAGAGGACAATGAACCAAAGGTCGTTCGGGGAATCACCGGTAGTAATAATAGAGGAAGGATCGGTCGGCTACGTCGAGACGAAATACTTCACTTTCGCGAACCCGCCCGACCTTTTCCGGCTCGAGAACGGGCTTACACTCGGACCCATCACCGTCGCATACGAAACCTACGGGCGATTGAGCGAAAGTGCCGACAACGTGATACTCGTCGAGCACGCCCTCACCGCCAGCGCCCACGCCGCCGGGAAGCATACTCCTGAGGATAAAGTGCCCGGGTGGTGGGATGTCATGATAGGGCCCGGAAAGGCGTTCGATACGGAGAAGTATTTCGTCGTATGCTCGAACATACTAGGGGGCTGTTACGGCACTACGGGTCCATCGTCTGTAAACCTCGCAACCGGAAAACCATACGGTCTCGATTTCCCGCTCGTTACAATCGGGGACATGGTAAGGGTTCAGAAGGCCCTCCTGGATAGTCTCGGCGTGAAGCGCATAAAGGCAGTCGCCGGGGGCTCCATGGGAGGGATGCAGGCAATGGAGTGGGCGCTTTCGTATCCCGATATGGTGGATTCGGTCGTGCTCGTGGCCTCGGGCGCCGTTTCGAATCCGCAGTCCATAGCCATACACAAGGTCGGCATACGCGCGATAATGGACGACCCCGACTGGAACGGCGGCGACTATTACGCCGGCAGTCCCCCGGCGAGAGGACTCGCGATAGCGCGCATGATAGGACACATAACCTATCTCAGCCACAACTGGCTCTGGGAGAAGTTCGGAAGGAACCATCCCGACCCCGTATCCATGAAGCGGAAGCTCGACAGCAATTTCGACATCGAGGACTATCTCGAATACCAGGGCGCGAGCTTCGTCAAAAGATTCGACGCCAACAGCTATATTTACATCATGCGCGCGATAGACATTTACGACGCGGCCGAGGGATATGGGAGCCTCGCAGATTCGTTCTCACGGATGAAATGCAGGAAGGCGCTCGTCGCGTCCTTCACGTCGGACTGGCTCTTCCCGACATACCAGTCGCGCGAGATCGTGGACGCGCTTCATGCGAACAACATGGAATGCGTTTATCGGGAGATAGACTCTCCCTACGGACACGATTCCTTTCTGCTCGAATATAAGACGCTGACAGAATCGATAAAGGAATTCCTGAGCTCGTTTTGAGGGAATAGATGCCGGTGCGGACGGAAAAATGAAAACAGGAATAGCGCTTGGAGGGGGAGGGGCCAAGGGATACGCTCACATCGGTGTGCTCGGCGCCTTCTCCGCGGCGGGGATAGAGTTCGACATGGTATCGGGGACGAGCATAGGCGCCCTCGTCGGCGCGGTCTACGCCGCGGGAAAGCTGCCGCATTTGGAGGACATATCGCTGAGGTACCGCTTCAAGGACATTCCCTTCCTCCTGGGCCCGACGTGGCCGGCAAGGGGACTCTTCTCGGGTAACTACGTCGAGAGGCTTTTAAACAAGATCGTGAATATCGAGAAGATAGAAGACCTCGGGAAGCCCTTCGCGGCAATTGCGGTGGACGTCAACAGGGCGGAGACGGTGACATTCACGAGCGGGAGCCTCTGCACCGCCGTTCACGCCAGCATGGCGATTCCCGGTCTCTTTACGCCCGTCCTTCACAGCGATAAGCTTCTCGTCGATGGCGGCGTTCTCGAGCCGGTTCCGGTGAAGGTGCTGAGGGATATGGGCGCGGACATCGTCGTAGCAGTCGACCTCCTGAGCAATTTCTCGGAGGACTGTGTGATGGCGGATTTCTCTATCGTCGATATAGTCCAGAGGAGCTCTATCATAGCCCAGAAGAAACTTACAGAGTACAGCTTCAGGGATTGCCCTCCGGATATAGTCGTCTCCCCGTGTCTCTTGCACGTGAAGGTGCTCGATTTTCACAGGGGACGTTCGATAATCGAAGTCGGCAGGGAAGCGGCCGAAACCGTCATCCCCGAGCTGAGGCGGCTTCTAGCGGAGTCTGAGCGGGGCGCTGAACGTCCAGCCTGAAATAGAGTATTTTATTCCGCGTGGCTTTCGAGGAACCTTTCGGCGTCGATCGCGGCCATACAGCCCGAGCCTGCCGCGGTTATGGCCTGGCGGTACTTGTTGTCCTTGACGTCGCCCGCGGCGAAGACGCCCGGGACGTTCGTTTCGGTAGAGCCTTCCTTCGTGATGAGATAGCCGAGCTCGTCCATGTTGAGCTTTCCCTTGAAGATGGACGTGTTGGGCGTGTGTCCTATCGCGACGAATATGCCGTCAATATCCTTCCGTGTGGTCTCTCCGGTTACGGTGTTTCTGAGGACGACTCCGTTCACGCCGCTCTCCACGTCTCCGAGTATCTCGGCGATCTCCGAGTTCCAGATGAATTCCACCTTCGGGTTTTTAAAAGCCCTGTCCTGCATAATCTTGGAAGCCCTGAGCTGGTCCCTTCTGTGCACTATGTTAACTTTCGAGGCGAACTTCGTGAGGAAAGTCCCTTCCTCGACTGCGCTGTCGCCGCCGCCCACCACTATGATTTCCTTGTCCCTGTAGAAAAAGCCGTCGCATGTGGCGCACGTCGATACACCCCTCCCCAGGAGGAGCTTCTCGGACGCGATGCCGAGCATCTTGGCCGAGGCCCCCGAGGCCACGATAAACGTCTCCGCCTCGAACGTCATGTCTCCCGATACGACCTTGAACGGCCTCTCGCTGAAGTCGACGGAATCTATCCTCTCGCGAAGACACGTCGCGCCGAACCTCTCGGCCTGCTTTCTCATGGCGTTCATGAGGGCCGGCCCCTGAATTCCCTCGGGGAATCCAGGGAAGTTCTCGACGTCGGTAGTAAGCGTCAATTGGCCCCCGGCTTCGAGACCTTCGAAAACCAGCGGCTCCAGGTTGGCCCTCGCCGTGTATATAGCTGCCGTAAGCCCGGCCGGTCCCGAGCCCATGATTATTACCTTCTGCTTCTTCGTAAGAGCGCTCTTGTCTTTCATCTGTTACCTCGTGTTTTTGTCCTGACCGAACTCAGCTTTATACTACATTTGGAAGGCGGTTTTTCAAGTACGAATCCATCCTCCGCATACCCGCGCTCACGGATTAGATATATATAGCAGTGGAATGGATTCAACGTGCCCGCAGGCTGTGAGACGCGTTTCGGCAAACCCGCGCCGGCTTGTTATACTTAACCTTACGGAGAGATAGCGATGGAAATCAGAGAGACTACAGGCGAAGAAAGGGAATCTCCAGTCGACGCGGGCGGCAGTGCATCTGGCTCGATGCAGAAAGAGTACGGCGGATGGCTTCGTGAATACGAGGCTGTCAAAAAAGGGGCTGGCCTCCTCGACCTCTCAGCGAGAGGGAAGATTCGCCTTAGCGGAAAGGAGCATTTGAAGTTTCTCCAGGGCATGCTGACGAACGACGTCATGAAGCTCGCGGAGGGCGAGGGGACTTACGCCGCTATTCTTACTGTGAAAGGAAGAATGCTCTCCGACATGCGCGTTTACAAGGCCGCCGAATCGGTGCTGCTCGATCTCGAGCCCGGCATAAATGTGAAGGTGAAGGACCTTCTTCTTAAATACAGACTTTCGTACAAGGCTGCAGTCGACGACGTTACGGAAGAGCTCTCGCTATTTTCCATACAGGGACCCGAATCGAAGAACATTCTCGAAGCAGCAGGCATAACCGTTCCGGATTTAAAAGAGCACGGACATTTTAAAGCGGCTCTAAACGGCATGGAAGTAATCTGCGCCGCGGCATGCAGGACGGGTGAGGAAGGCTACGATCTCTACTTTCCCGCCGACCGCTCGGAAGAAGCCCGCGGTTATCTCATGGAAAAGGGAAGCCCTTTCGGCCTCGAGCCTGTCGGTTACAAGGCGCTCGAAGTCCTCCGCATAGAAGCCGGTATTCCAATATACGGAAAAGACATGGACGAAGAAACGATACCGATCGAGGCCGGCATATGGAACGCGCTCAGCTTCGAGAAGGGATGCTACGTCGGGCAGGAAGTTGTAGCCCGTATCAAGTGGCGGGGACACGTGAACAGGCACCTCATGGGTATAGTTCTCGAAGAGGGATATACACCCTCGGCAGGCGACGAAATCTTCGCCGGAGAGAAAAAAATCGGCAGGATTACGAGCCAGGCCTTCTCGCCCGCTCTCGGGCGTAATGTGGCGCTCGGATACGTGAGAAGGGAGTTCGTCGAGCCCGGAACTGAAGTTTTCGTAGCCTCCGCGGACGGTTCCCGGGGGAAGGGCGCGGTAAGACCGCTTCCGCTTTTTAAACCCGGTGCGGCAGGTTAAGCTAAATGATAATTTTATCCAAATTAACCCCCTATAATCCTTGATTTTATCTCCCCCTCTATTATAGTATCAGTTTAGGTTATTCTTGTGTTTTCGGATAGTTAATGCGCAGCATTGAGTATCCATTCTAAATCTCTAGTAACAATTTGCTAATTTCTATTTTATAATTTGGGCAGGAGGCGATGGGACATGATATTCGATACTATTCTGGGTTGGTTCTCGAACGATCTGGCGGTTGATCTCGGCACCGCGAACACACTCGTATACGTAAGGGGTAAAGGTATAGTTGCGAACGAGCCGTCCGTCGTGGCGGTTCAGGAAGACTCAAGGGGGATAAAAAAGATACTTGCGGTAGGCCGCGAAGCCAAAAACATGGTCGGTAAGACCCCTGGCTCCATCAAGGCGATAAGGCCTCTTAAGGACGGCGTAATAGCGGATTTCGACGTTGCTCAGAAAATGCTTGAATATTTCATCCGTAAAACCCACAACAACAGGAAAAGCTTCGTACGGCCGAGGATCATAGTCTCAGTGCCCATAGGGATTACCGAGGTCGAAAAGAGGGCCGTCAGGGAATCAGCGGAGGCGGCAGGCGCGAGGGAGGTATATCTCATCGAGGAGACGATGTCGGCCGCCATAGGGGCGGGCATGCCCGTAACCGAGCCCACGGGGAACATGGTCGTCGACATAGGCGGCGGCACGACAAGCGTCGCGGTCATATCGCTTGCGGGCATAGTCGTCAGCAAGTCCATAAAAGTCGGCGGAGACAAGCTCGACGAGGCCATACTCCAGTACGTCAAACGCAACTACAACATGCTCATTGGTGAAAGAACGGCCGAGGACGTCAAGAAGAAGCTGGGCAAGGTTCTCGGTAACGGCGAGATAGGCTCCATGAACGTGAAGGGGCGCGACCTCAGGGCCGGTATACCCCGCACGATAGAAATAACGTCGGAAGAAGTCAAGGAAGCGCTGACAGAGCCTGTGAGCTTCATCGTCGAGGGCATAAAGCAGACTCTCGAAAGGACGCCGCCCGAGCTCGCGGCGGATATCGTAGACAGCGGCATAATGCTCACGGGAGGCGGGGCTCTACTCGGGAATCTCGATCTGCTCATAAGGGAGGAAACCGGCCTTCCGGTATCCCGCGCCGAGGACCCGCTGACGTGCGTCGTGTACGGGTCGGGAAAGGCGCTCGACGAGCTCGACCTCCTTCGGGAAGTCAGCATCAGCTATTCGTAAGACGAAACTCCGCCGCAAGGTCAAGGGACTTCAGTTGTTAACGTATACCTATGGGCTTTCTGAAACGCCGTACAATATTCATAGTTCTCGTTCTTCTATTCATAGCGATACAGCTGTTCTCTCTTGACCTCGACGAAAGGGACACGCAGACGCCCGCCGCGAGGTTTGTCCTCACTCTTGCCTACTACCCGCAGAAGCTTGTATCCTCCGTAGCGGGTGTTATGTCCGGCGTCTGGAACGATTACATTCACCTCGTGAATTTAAGAGAAGAAAACGCACGGCTCAAGGAAGAGATCAGCCGTCTCCGCCGCGAGAAATTCGAGCTCTCCGAGGCGGGCATACAGAATACGAGGCTTAGAAAACTCCTCGAATTCAGGGACGAGAGCTCGTATCCTGCAGTGTCGGCCAACGTAATCGGCGCGAGCCCTTCGATACTCCGCTCGCAGGTGATAATAGTCGACAAGGGCACGAGGGACGGCATTACCGAAGGCATGCCCGTCGCCTCCTTCGACGGCATTGTCGGCAGGATAATGCTCGCCGGTGACAAAAGCTCCGAGGTGCTCCTGATTACTGACCCGGTGAGCGCCGTAGATGCCTACATTCACAGGACGCGCGCCAGGGGGATAGTCAAGGGGACAGGCGCTGGCTGCGAGATGGACTACATAGAAAAGAAGTCCGACGTGAGCGAAGGCGACAAGGTTATCTCCTCGGGGAAGGATGGATTTTTCCCGAAGGGCGTCGTCATAGGGACAGTCACCGGCATAAGCTCCAAGGGAAGCTTCATCAACGCCGAAGTCTCCCCGCACGTACACCTGAATTCCCTCGAGGAAGTGCTGATTATACAAAAACCCGTGAACAGCCTGGTGCTGAATGAATAGGGCCCTTACGATTCCGCTCCTTGCCGTGTTGTCGCTCGTGCTGATAACGATTCAGTCGACGGTGCTGTCTCCGCGCGAAGGATATTTTTACCCAGATCTCAACCTGATATTCATAGTTTTCCTGGCGATATATTCCGAAGCCAGGGGCGGCTTCCTGATAGCCGCGGGGAACGGCTACCTTATGGACGTTCTCTCGGGGAATCTGCCCGGGACGTTCACGCTCTCCCGCCTGAGCGCATACATTCTCGTAAAGACGAGCTCGAGCCACGTGTATCTCAAAAAGTATTTCGTTCAGGGGCTCGTCATATTCGCAAGCACTATTTTTACCTGGCTGTTCATAATGACTATAATAAGTGTAAGGGGAGAGTCCGGCTTCAGGCTGCCGCTCGGAGAGATAATGCTCCAGGGCGTAGTCAATACCGCCGTCGGGCTGCCTTTATTCTGGGCGGCTGGAAAGGCCTATGCAAGACTTCAGAGGTAAGCTCGTCATATCGACGATCATACTGGCCGTCGCTTTCGTCGCGCTGGTGTCGAGGCTCTGGTTTCTCCAGGTCATAAAGGGCGATGAGTACGAGAGCTTTTCGATCGGCAACAGGGTCAGGATCGAGAGGGTCCCCGCCCCGCGCGGAAGGGTGCTCGACCGCCACGGCCGCGAGCTCGTCGTGAACCGTCCGTCGTTCGACATATACGTCCTTCCGAAGGACGTCGAAAACATCCAGTCCCTGAGCGACAATCTCTCCCTCATACTCGACGTCGACGGCACTAAAGTCAGGGACAAGATCCTTCAGGCCACGAGGAGAAACCGGTTCAAGGCCGTCCTCGTCGCGCAGGACATCAACCGCGACCAGCTCGCAGTCATAGAAGCGCGGAGAAGCTCGCTCCCCGGGCTCATAATCGAAGTCAACAATTTGCGGCAGTACCCGCACGGCGTCCTCGGAGCGTCTTTCCTCGGATACATCGGCAAGGTGAGCGAGGAGGAGCTCAGCGCCAACCCCGAGCTCAACTGGAACGGCCTCGTCGGCAAGAGCGGCGTCGAAAAAACCTGGGAGAATTCCTTAAGGGGCGAAGACGGATACGTTCAGAAGGTGACGGACGCCCTCGGAAGGGAAGTAAACTCGGATCTCTTCAGGAAGGACCTCGTCAGCAAGAACAGCATCCCGGGTAATGACGTTGTGCTGTCGATAGACATGGACCTTCAGACCGCGGCGGAAGAGGCTCTCGGGGAAGAGTTCGGTGCGATAGTAGTCGTCGACGTAAGGAACGGAGACGTGCTCGCGATGGCCAGCAGGCCGACGTTCGACCCGGCTGACTTCGTCAAGGGAATCGACGCGAAGAGATGGTCCGAGCTACTCAACGATAAAAATTATCCGCTCATAAACAGGGCGACTCAGGGTCTCTATGCGCCGGGCTCCGTATTCAAAATGGTCCCGCTGGCTGCGGCGATGAAGGAAGGTGTCTTCGATCCCGATACCACGGTCCACTGCCCCGGCTCCTACAGGCTCGGCACGCATACGTACAGGTGCTGGAAGAGGGGAGGGCACGGGTCGGTGAATATGCGGTCGGCCCTGGTTCATTCCTGCGACGTCTATTTTTACAGGCTCGCCGAGAAGCTCGGCATCGACACCTTCGCAAAATATATGACTGCATTCGGATTCGGCCAGCCGACTGGCATCGGCATCGAGGAGAGGATCGGGGTCGCGCCAAGCAGGCAGTGGAAGCAGGAGAGATTCAAGAAGCCCTGGTACAAGGGCGAGACGATAGTCTCTGCTATAGGCCAGGGTTATGTGAGCACGACACCTCTCCAGGTCGCGATGATGACGGCTTCCATAGCTAACGGAGGGACGCTCCTTACCCCGAGGCTCGTGGTAAAAGAGGTCACCTTCAGCGGAGAGGCGACAGTGAACAACATCCCGCCCAGAGGGCA
Source organism: uncultured Spirochaetia bacterium (assembly GCA_964618635.1). Classification (GTDB taxonomy): domain Bacteria; phylum Desulfobacterota_D; class UBA1144; order Nemesobacterales; family UBA2774; genus JADLGH01. The sequence goes on along the minus strand of CAZUDM010000003.1, from coordinate 55,980 downwards.
TCTGCCCGTGGACGGCGGCACGCTCGCTCTCATAAGAGAAGCCATGACCGGGGTCGTGAACGATCCGGGCGGAACGGGAAGGGGCTCGCGGCTCAAGGATATAAAGGTCGCGGGCAAGACCGGTACTGCACAGGTGATATCGCTCGACTCGCAGACGGACGCGAAAAAGCACATGGATCACGCCTGGTTTACGTCCTACGCCCCGGCGGACAATCCGGAGATAGCCGTTACGGTAGTCGTCGAGCACGGGGGCAAGGGGGGAGCCGTAGCGGCCCCGCTGGCCAAGAAAATAATCGAATATTATTTCAACCTGAAGAAGGAGAGAGACGCCGATGATAATGTTTGACCGGCGGCTTCTTTACAGCTTCGGATGGTCGCTCTTCTTCATGGCGCTCGCGTTCTCAATCCTTTCTCTCCTTAATCTTTACAGCGCCTCGTATCAGACAGGTCTCGTATATTTCAAGAAGCAGGCGATCTGGCTTTCCATAGGCATAGTGGTCATGGTCCTCGTGTCCTTCATAAACAACAAGATCATAAAGAGATATTCCCTTCACATTTACTGCGTATCGATGCTCCTCTTATTGATCGTGCTCATCTTCGGAAAGGAGGTGTCGGGCTCCAAGAGCTGGATAATGCTGGGCTCTTTCGCGAGCATACAGCCCTCGGAGCTCGCGAAGATACCTGTCGTGCTCGCGCTAGCCAGATTTTACGACAGCGACTACGAAGGGTTCCCCTACGGCCTGCTGGACCTCGTTAAGCCCGCGCTTCTCGTCGCGCTCCCGCTCGTGCTTGTCATGATGCAGCCCGACCTCGGCACGGGGCTCCTGATAATACTCATATCGGGCAGCATGATCCTCTTCATGGGCGTAAAGAAGATATCCCTCATGATCATACTCGCGGTGGTCGTCGGGTTCTCTTATCCCGCGTGGCACTACTTCATGAAGCCTTATCAGAAGAGCCGAATCATGACCTTCCTCGACCCGGCGCGCGACCCGCTGAATTCCGGATACAACGCCATACAGTCGCAGATAGCCGTCGGCTCGGGCAAGCTCGCGGGGAAAGGGTTCATGGCCGGCTCACAGTCGCAGCTGAGATTCATCCCGGCGCAGCAGACGGACTTCGCCTTTTCCGTCCTCGCTGAGGAGTGGGGCTTTCTCGGCGGCACGTTCGCGCTTCTCCTCTATTTCATGATAATTCTCTGGATTCTCGATACCGCCAGCCGATCTAAAGACAAATACTCGATCCTTGTCTGCTACGGCATAGCCGCGATGTTCTTCTGGCACGCCGTGGTGAACGTCGGGATGGTTATAGGCCTTCTGCCGATTACAGGCGTGCCGCTTCTCATAATGAGCTACGGCGGCTCGTCGACGCTGACCGCCATGATAGGGATAGGAATAGTGCTCGGTATAAGGATGAGGAAATTTCCGATACCCGAAGCGGCGGTCGAGCTCAGGTAAAGCCGTCTCCCTTAAGGTCGCTCACGCTTGGCACTCCGCCCATACCCCTGGATAAATGCACGGCCCTCATTATCGCCGCTTCGACAAGCTCGGCCGCGACTATTCCCGAGACGTTCGCATCGCCTTCCATGTCTCCGCAGGAGACGGCCATAACGACGTCGCCGTCGGCGACTGTATGCGCCGGCGATATCACGCGCGAGAGCCCCGTCTGGGCTATGCTGGCTATTCTCCCGAGCTCGGGCTTCGAGAACCGGGCGTTTACGGCGACGACGGCGAGCGTGGTGTTTCTCCCTCCCTCGCCGGGCCGGAACCTGACGCCTTCCTTGAAGAGGTTCACTGTGCCGGCGAATTCCGGACTGGTCGGCGCCTTCCTCGCCCCGGCGACGACCCTGCCGTCCTCCCGGGATACGACGTCGCCGAACGCGTTCACTACGGCTATAACTCCTATTACGACCCCGTTATCGAACCTGTAGGCGGCAGTCCCGAGCCCGCCCTTTGTCGCGTGGTCTAGGCCGAGGAGCTTCCCGATCGTCGCCCCGGTTCCCGCCCCGACGCTTCCCTCCTCTACCCCGTCGTAGGAGGCGTTAAGGCACGCTTTGTACCCCATGGCCGCGTCGGGCCTTATATTTTTTCCTATGCCGATGTCGAATATGACGGCAGTCGGCACCGACGGCACGACCAGGCCGTACCCGACGTCGAGCCCTATGCGCCTCTCTTCGAGGTACCTCATGACCCCGCCGGCGGCGTCCAGACCGAACGCGCTTCCGCCCGTCAGGAGGAGGCCGTGTATACTGCCGAAGGTGTTGTGCGATAGGAGCGAATCTATCTGCCTCGTGCTCGTGCCGCCGCCCCGGAGGTCGATAGCCCCTGCGGCCGGTTTGTCGAAGAGAAGCACCGTGCATCCCGTTATGGCGTCGGGGTCGGATGCGTGCCCTACCTTAAGGCCTGCCTGAGTAATAGATATCATCGTAATTATTCTAAAATCTAAACAGGATAATTCAACGCCGCCCCGGCTGCAGGGGGTGCGGAGTTAACTTGACATGAGGGGATAATAGGATAGAATCTTCCACGTTTTCAGGTTGTCCGGGGAGTATTTTCTTGCGGTTATTTTATCGCCGCGGTTGTATTATAATGTCCTCACCCACCCACAATATGGTTTAATATTGCAGCGTGATTCCGGATTTTAGTCAACGGTTTCCGCGGTTATGTGGAGGCAGGGTGAGACGGTCGTCGATAATGAATAAAAAGCAATTGAAAATATACGTACTGGCGCTCCTTGCTGTTCTGCTGTGCACCGATTTAGCGGCTGCTATTACGGATTCGAGAGACATTAAAAACGTAGGATTGGACGATAAGCTGGGCGACGCCGTTCCGGAAGGCATAACGCTTAAGGACGAGAGCGGGAAGGAGATAGATTTCAGGGACGCTCTCTATAAGGACGGCCCCACCGTGCTGAGCCTGGTTTACTTCGATTGCCCGCGCATCTGCAACTTCGCTTCCGACGGTCTCCTTCAGGTCGTAAACGAGCAGCAGGCCTTCAATGTCGGGAAGGATTTCAGGATTCTTACAGTCAGCTTCGATCCGGACGACACGCCGGAGAAGGCGGCGGAAAAGGGCGAAAGATACAGAAAGAGCGTCCTCCGGGGCGAGCCTTCTTCCGGGGAATGGATGTTCCTCACGGGCGATCCGGACAATATAGCGAAATTGACAGGCGCCGTCGGATTTAAATTTTTAGAGGACGGCGAAGAATTCGCGCATCCGTCGGCCATTATCGTCTTAACGCCGGACGGGAGGATTTCCCGTTATCTGGAAGGCATTCAGTACGAGCCTCTTGATTTCAGGCTCTCTCTCATGGAAGCGGCAAAGGGGGAGATCGGGACCTCAGGGATACTCAACAAGGTAATGCTTTTCTGTTATGAGTTCGACCCGATCGGGAAAAGGTATGCGCTCAAGGCCCTGAACGTCATGAAGGCGGGAGGGGTGGTCACGCTGCTGACGCTTTGCTGTGTGCTTACGTATTTCTGGAGGCGAGAGAAAAAAGGACCCGAATAGGAGAATGGGAGGTTTAAAATAGACACATGACTTGGATTCCAGAGGTAGCATCTAATCTTGCGGGCAAGGTAGACGGGGTGCTTTTCGTAATAACCTTGTTATCCCTCATCTTCTTCCTGCTCATAACCGCGATTCTCATAATCTTCGCGGTCAAGTACAGGAGAAAGAGAGATAACGAAGAAACGCCTTACATAACCGGCAGCGAGCCGCTTGAAATTATCTGGACCGTCATTCCATCCATACTCCTCATAGCTCTTTTCGTTTACGGCTTCGTCGTGTACAAAGAGATGAGAAATCCACCGGCGGATGCCGTGGACATAACGGTCACCGGCAAGCAGTGGCTCTGGACCTTCGACTATTACAACGGCAAAAAGACCCTTAACGAGCTCTACGTCGAGCAGAATATACCTGTCAGGATGGTCATGATGTCGGACGACGTTCTCCACAGCTTTTTTATTCCCGGGTTCCGTGTAAAGCAGGACGTGCTCCCGGGCAGATACGTTCAGCTCTGGTTCACGCCTACGAAGATAGGAACCTTCGACATATTCTGCGCGGAGTACTGCGGCACGGGCCATTCGGTCATGCTGGGCAAGGTTAACGTGCTCAGCCCCGAGGCCTACGACATCTGGGAGCACGGTCTTCCGGGTGAGCAGGGTCAGGCGGTGGCTTCACTTCCGCCGGCCGAGCTCGGTGAAAAGATATATAAGGAAAAAGGCTGCAACGCATGTCACAGCGTCGACGGTGCGACGCTCGTCGGGCCGTCGTTTAAAGGCGTTTTCGGACACAAGGTGGAGCTTGCAGACGGCTCCACGGTCGAGGCTGACGAGAATTATATAAGGGAATCCATACTAGAGCCGCAGGCCCAGATCGTCAAGGGTTTTCAGCCTGTGATGCCGTCGTTTAAAGGTATACTAAGTGATGAAGAAGTGACGGCCGTGATTGCCTATATCAAAACACTAGAATAAAAGGGTTTCAGTTCAAGGAGGCGATTTAAAATGGCAAATCATACGATTGCCCACGATGTATATGTCCCGTTCCTGGAGAAAAAGGGGTTTCTCTCCTGGATTCTAACCACGGACCATAAACGGATAGGGATATTGTATCTTGTGTCGATTTCCCTGTTTTTCCTGGTAGCCGGGATCATCGCTCTTCTAATGAGGTTCGAGCTGCTTACCCCCGCGTCCGACTTCGTCGAGCCTCATACATATAACGTCCTCTTCACGCTCCACGGCTCGATAATGGTTTTCTTCTTCATCGTTCCCGGCCTTGCGGCGAGCTTCGGTAATTTTCTCATTCCTTTAATGATAGGCGCGAGGGACGTCGCATTCCCGAAGCTCAACATCGCGAGCTACTGGATTTACCTTCTCGGCACGGCCATTCTCCTTACAGCGCTCTTAAAGCCGGCCGATACGGGATGGACTTTCTACACCCCTTACAGCGCAACCACCAACACCGACGTCGTTCTCATGACTTTCGGGGTTTTCGTTCTCGGATTCTCCTCGATTCTCACCGGTCTTAACTTCATCGTTACGACTCACAAGATGAGGGCCCCGGGAATGACGTGGCACAGGCTTCCCCTTTTCATCTGGGCGTCCTACGCAACGTCCATACTGCAGCTCCTCGCAACCCCGGTCGTCGGTATAACCCTTCTCCTTCTCATCACCGAGAGGACGCTCGGCGTCGGATTCTTCGACCCGGCCAAGGGCGGCGACCCGATACTCTTTCAGAACTTCTTCTGGTTCTATTCCCATCCCGCGGTTTACATCATGATCATCCCGGCGATGGGCGTCATTTCGGAAATAATCCCTGTCTTCTCCAGAAAGCCGATATTCGGCTACAAGGCCATAGCCTATTCGAGCCTCGGCATCGCGTTCATAAGCTTCCTCGTCTGGGCCCACCACATGTTTACGAGCGGCATTTCGGAAACGGCGGCAATGATCTTCTCGTTCCTGACGTTCCTCGTCGCCATACCGACCGCTATTAAAGTGTTCAACTGGACTGCGACCCTCTACAAGGGCTCTATTCAGCTTCACTCCGCCATGCTCTACGCGCTCGGCTTCATATTCCTCTTCACCATAGGCGGCCTCACCGGCGTATTCCTCGGAGCGCTCGCGGCCGACATTCACCTTCACGATACATACTTCGTCGTAGCGCACATGCACTACGTCATGATAGGCGGCACGGTCATGGGCTTCTTCGGGGCGCTTCACTTCTGGTACCCGAAGTGGTTCGGAAAGATGTTCAACGAAACCGTTGCGAAGATAGCATGGTTCTTCATCTTCGTCGGCTTTAACGTAACGTTCTTCCCGCAGTTCTTCCTCGGGATTCAGGGCATGCCGAGACGCTACGCTTCCTACCCCGCCGAATTCGAATCGCTCATGGCTCTCTCGACGTACGGCTCGTGGATACTGGCGTTCGGAATACTCATAATGGGCATCAATCTCATATCCGGGCTGATAAGCGGCGAGAAGGCGCCCGAGAATCCGTACAACTCGCTTTCTCTCGAATGGCAGGTGCCGTCACCGCCTCCGCACGAGAATTTCGAAGAGATACCGCATGTGACCGACTGGACTTACGGTTACGGAAAAAAGAAGGAGCTGGAGGTTTAACTGAGAAATGGCAGAAGCTGGCGTAGATCAATCACACGGTCACCACATGGATCCGGCGACGGAGTACAGCTCCTCGAAGCTGGGCATGTGGCTCTTCCTCGGAACTGAAATACTGCTCTTCGGAGGGCTTTTCGCCGCCTACGCGATATTCCACGCGAGATACCCCGAAATGTTCTTCGAGCAGCATCTGGAGCTGAACAGAACCATGGGCGCGATCAATACCTGCGTCCTTATCTTCAGCAGCTTGACGATGGCTATGGGCGTTTCCGCTATAAAGTGGGGAAGGCAGAAAACCGCGGCCATACTCATATTGATAACGATCGTATGCGGCATAGCCTTCGGCGTCGTGAAATACTTCGAGTATACCGCGAAGTTCGAGCATCATATCTACCCGGACACGAGCATCTTCTTCTCGCTTTACTTCCTCATGACAGGGCTTCACATGATTCACGTGTTCATAGGGCTCGGGATACTGGCCGTCATTTTCGTGCTCACTCTCAAGGGCAAGTTCAACGCGAAGTACAACACCCCCATCGAGCTCGGCGGCCTTTACTGGCACCTCGTCGACCTTATATGGATTTATCTGTTCCCGTTACTTTATCTGATAGGATAATCGGAGGATAATAAGACATGGCATCGCATTCGCATTCCGACAAACACGAGCATATAACGAGCTACAAGACATACTTCATCGTCTGGGCGGTCCTTATGGTGCTGACGGTCATCACGGTTTACGTGTCGTACGTCGATTTCGGATCCCTCAACGTCGTGATAGCGATGGTGGTCGCTTCCATCAAGGCGGCGGCCGTGGCGCTTTTCTTCATGCACCTCAAGTTCGAGGATTCGATAACCTGGGTATTCGCCCTCTTTCCTCTCGGTCTTCTTTTTCTGCTTATCACGATGACGTTCGTCGATACGTTTACAAGGGTTGTGGTGCCCTGACGAAATAGATTGATGATTGGTAAAATTACCCTTTTCCTCCTTTTCCTGCTTTTAATATGGGGCAATCTGGTGTCCGGCGTCGGGGCGGGGCTTGGATGTCCGGACTGGCCCCTCTGCCACGGGAGCGTAGTACCCCCGTACAGGTGGGATATATACATGGAGTTCACGCACAGGGTCATAGGAGGCGTGGCATCCATCTTCCTGGTGTACCTCTCATACAAGAGATTCAGGAGCTACAAGGGCTGGACGAAGCTGATTCCGATCCTGATAGTGTTCCTGCTGGCCTTCCAGATAGTCCTTGGCGGCATAGTAGTCCTTCTGGAGATACCGGTCGACATCACGACGTTTCACTTCGCGAACGCGATCATAATCTTCTCGCTGACTCTATACATAGTATTCTTCGACGGCGTAACAGTGAAGCCCGTATTCGACATCGGCGGATATAACGGCGTATTCTTCTTCCTCGCCATACTGATATTTTTCCAGGCGGTGCTTGGAGCCTACGTGAGGCATTCGGATTCGGGCCTTGCCTGCCCGGACTTTCCAAAGTGCCTCGGGTACTGGATACCTCCCCAGCTCTCCGGGATGATTCTTAATCACTTCGCACACAGGGTGGCAGCATATGCCATAACGCTCATTGTGCTCGGCTTTTTCGTATCGAGCTGGCTCGTCGAGGGCTTCAGGCGCTACCGTGCAGCTCTAGGCATCACGCTCGGACTTATAATAATCCAGATAATACTCGGCGTCGGAATCGTGCACACGAAGCTTCATTTCTCAGCCGCCGCCCTTCATTTGTCTGTCGCACTGCTTATACTATCGTTATTGCTTTATACCTGGTTTCTGGGGATGAGAAGGATTTATGCCGGTTCGGGCGGGGCATAAAAGGGGAGACATGAACACCATAGAGCACATAGACAGGGGGCCTTCGAATATAGTGGTATCGACGGTTCTCCTTACCAAGCCCGGCATAATCCTGAGCGTGGCGTTTACGGGGTTTGCCGGCATGGTGCTGGCGTCGAGGGGCTTTCCCTCTCTTTCTCTCACGGCCGAGGCGCTCTTGTCGCTCCTCCTGAGCGCGGCCGGTGCGGCGATACTCAACAACGTTCTCGACAGGCGCATAGACGTTCTCATGAGCAGGCTCAATAAACGCGTCGACGCGCTCGCCGTCATAGGCGAAAAGACGGCAGTAGGGATTGCCTTCGTCTTCATTGCCATTTCACTCTTCATTTCATTTTACTACCTTAACGTCGTAAACGCGGCCCTCACGATAGCCGCTATACTCAGCTATGCGCTCCTGTACACGCTTTATCTGAAGCGGAGCTCCCCATACGGCACTATACTCGGAGGGCTTCCGGGTGCGCTGCCCGTGCTCATCGGATACGCCGCCGTAAATCCCGCGCTCGGGGCCGACGCCATCATACTGTTCATGTTTATGATGCTGTGGCAGCCGCCGCATTTCTGGGCGCTCGCCCAGAAATACAAGATCGACTATAAAAAGGCGGGTATCCCTGTGATGCCTGTCGCACTGGGGACGAAATATACGAACGTCATGATCCTCCTCTATTCCGTCTCCCTTTTCCCTTTAACCCTTTCGCTCTGGTTCCTCGGATACTGCTCCATTTATTACGCTATACTCGCCGTCGTATCGGGGCTCTATTTCGAATACGTGATAATCAAAAGCGCGCTTAACAATACAGGCTACGGGAAGGCCTTCGGGGCTTCCATCCTTTACATGCTCGTCATAATGGCGTCCCTCATCCTCGACGTGGGATTCAATTCGCCGAACGCGATCGTCCTCGGCTGACCTGCGAAGTGCGGAGACTTGTGGATACATACTCTCCCGGACAACTCTCTATAGTCACCACTCTAACGCGATAGTTTCGGCGCGTCGCTTTGTCCGGGGCTCAAGCTGTTGCCGGCAAATCTCAGGATACGTAACCGAGGCCCCTGGCGAGCTCCTTCATTTTCTCGAAGGGTTCACCGAGGGACCGTATGGACTCCTTCCAGAATTCGGGGGTTTCTAGCTCCATGCCGATGCTTCTCCTGGCGACGTTCTCCGCCGTATCCGAGCCCGAGAGACGAAGGAACGTCTCATACTTCGGGAGAAAGTCGGCCCCTTCCTTCTTGAAGAGTGAAAACAGTCCCCGGCTCAGGAGATAGCCGAACGTGTAGGGGAAGTTGTAGAAGGTCACCCCTGTGATGTAGAAATGGAGCTTCGACGCCCAGAAGTAAGGGTCTTCGCCGCCTTCTTCGAGCACCTCGCCGAAGACGCGGCGCTGTGTCTCGGCCATGAGCTCTTTGAGACGGCTGACGCTCACCTCGCCGTTCTTTCTCTCTTCGTAAAATGCCTTTTCGAATTCGTAGCGCACCGGAATGTCCATGAGATATATGGCCCCGTGGTTGATTTCTGTGTCGAGCATGAGCGCCTTCTCGGCGTCTCCTATCGTCGGCTCTCTGAGTATGCCCTCGGTCAGTATCATCTCGCCGAACGTCGAGGCGGATTCCGCGAGCGTCATCGGGTAAAAATGCGAATAGGGCCTTATATCGCTCATCACATGACTGTGAAACGCGTGCCCCGCCTCGTGCGCGAGCGTGAGAACGTCGCCGAGAGTTTCGTTGTACGTCATGAAGATGCGGGACTCTTTAGTCAGGAGGGAGCCTGTGCAGAACCCGCCGGGCCTCTTGCCCTCTCTCGGCTCCCAGTCGATCCAGCTCTTGTCGAAAGCCGAGCGGACATACTTCCCGAGCCCCGGATAGGACGCAGAGAAAGAGCTCTCGACGAGTGTTTTCGCGTCGGTCCAGCTGAGCTTCTGCCCGGAGTCGATGTCGAGCGGGGCGCCGAGATCGTACCACGCGATTCCTTTCCTCCCCATTGTGTGGGCCTTGAAGCGGAGTATCTCCCTCGGAAGCTCAATCTGGTCGTAAATAGCCTCGAACATGGCGTCGAGAGTCTTTCTGCTTATGCCGGACTGATAGAGCGCTACGTCGAGGAAATGATCGATGCCGCGGTACCTGTTGAGCGTGAGCCTCGTACCGGAGATAGCGTTCAGGGCGGCGGCCGCCGCGTCCTCGATCGTCTTCCACGCCCTGTTACCGCCCTCGAAGGCGGCCTTGCGGACAGCCCTGTCGGGCTTTTCCATGAGAGATCTTCTCTGGGATATGGGGAGCGTCTTCACGGTGCCGTCCGGATACTTCATCTCGAATTCGAGCCTGCTCGAAACCGTGTCGTAGAGCCGCCCCCATGCGCTTATACCGTCGACCCCGAGGTCAGAAGCGAGCATTTCCTTATCGGGGCTCATGCTCCTTTCGGAGAGTATCTTCAGCCTTCCGATGTAATAGGCGGCGTCAGAAAGTCTTTCGCGCTCGGTGAAGCGGCTGAAGAGCCCTTCCGGGACGTTCTTGAGCGCCCTTATGAGCTCGACCTTGAGCTTCGAGAGCTCGGCGTACACGGCGGACATCTCCCCCTCCTCGCGGACGAAGTCCTCGTTCAGCCCGTCCGCCGATGCGAGGCATCCGATATAGGAATCGATGTGGCTGTAGCGGCTGGTAATGTCTTCCGTTTCGAGGAAAATCTCTTCCCACTCGGCCATGTTGCTTTCGTCGAGAGCGGGAAGCGCCGCGGCCTTTTTCTGTGCGGCGGTTATGTCGGCCGTGAGCTTTTTCTTGAACTCCTTCATCTCCGGGCCGCCGTATTCGGGGAAATAGCTTCCGAGGTCCCAGTTCATTTTTGCAGTCGATTGATTCGCGGACATTTCGCCTCCGGTTTTGTCGTTCGGGTTATAGGATGTGAAATATAACATACGAAGAAAGCGTCCGGGTGCTGTATACTCCGGCGCCTCCGGTTTGTCTTAGAAAGCGGAGTCGAGACGCTGCTTCTGCCCGGGCGTGAGCCGCCAGCCGGAGGCTCCACAGTTTTCGATTGTTCTCGTGACCGTATCTGATTTTGGAATCGCTATTACGTTCTTCCGGGACGTGCACCAGTTGAGGGCCACCTGCGCCATGGTCTTGCCTGTCTCCCCGGCTATTTCTTCGAGCACCGCCATTTTCCCCGTACGGTTCCTGGAGTTTCGGGCAAGGCTCCCCTCGTCGAGCGGTGTGTAGGCCATGACGGTGATATCGTGCCCGAGGCAGTAGGGGATAATGTCTTCTTCAATGTATCTCGAGTTCAGATTGTAAATGACCTGGTTCGATACGAGCGGGTTGTTTCTGAGCGCCGAAACGGCTTCCTCCATCTCTTCGACGTCGAAGTTGCTCACGCCTATGTACCTTATAATTCCCCTGTCGACGAGGGTCTCCATCGCGCGCATGGTTTCCTTCATCGGGTACCGGCTGTTCGGCCAGTGTATCTGATAAAGGTCTATGAAGTCCGTGCCGAGCCGCTTCAGGCTTCCCTCTGCTGCGCGGAGGACGCGGTCGTGACCGAGGTCCCTCCCGGAAACCTTCGTGGCTATGAATACGCGGTCCCTTATGCCGCTTACCGCCTCGCCTACGATCTCCTCTGTGCCGTAGCCTTCGGCCGTGTCGATGAGATACGCGCCGTGGTCGATACCCGCGCGGAGCGGCTCCGTGCCGCCTCTATACCTCCATGTTCCGAGGCCGATCTCGGGGATCATAACTCCTGTCGCGCCAAGCTCCTTGAGCTCCATGGATTTGATACTCCCTCCGAGAATTATATTCGAAAAAAGCATCGTTATTCAGTGGGGACGGCCGATAAGGCGGCTCTCCTGGCGAATATTAACCCGGCGTTCATTTTTTGCGTTCGATTACTTGAATACCAGACGGAATATTGTAAATTTATTAGCCTCGTCGGGGTGTAGCTCAGATTGGCTAGAGCGTTGCGTTCGGGACGCAGAGGCCGCCGGTTCAAGTCCGGCCACCCCGACCAGTAATCATTACATTTTTTTGTTTCCGACTTTGGGGAATTTGGTAATTGGTGCAGTTTCTGGTGCAGTTATAGTGTTGTGACTCGCTTCCTGTTGTCTGTTTTCCCTTCCTGTTTCTAAATCGTCTCTTCTGAATCCCAAACGTAATTGGAGATTCTTTACGTATCTGAATTAATGTCGAGGATTGAATGGGGGGATTCTTAATGCAGATAAAACCAGCACTAATATCAGGAATGAAAAGGGCAAAAAAAAAGGGAGCGCAAGCTCCCTTTTTTATTTTAGTGCGGTTTATGCCTTACTGAGCGGCTTCATCCGTCTTTTCGTCGCCGGGTAACTGACCCTCGGTTGCTTCGTCGGCAGCGTCGGTAGCAGCGCCGGAACCGTCTGTAGCTTCGTCAGTCATCTCTCCGCCAGGCATTTCGCCCGGGGTTGCTTCGTCGGCAGCGCCGGTGTCAGCGCCGGAACCGTCGGTCGCCTCGTCCGGAATCTCGCCGCCCGGGGCCTCACCCTGCGGATCGTCCTGTGCCGTAGCCGGGATGCTGCCTACAAGGGCGCTTCCGCCGAAGGAAATGCCCATAACCAATAAAAGCGCAAATAAAAGAGAAAATACTCTCATGTCTTCAAGCCCTCCTGAGTGTTGTTTAGCCTTCGGCGATGCCGACAGGCTTGTGGTAACTATACTGCAATATCTATACCATGTTGTTAATTTTTTTGCAATGTCTAATGTTTTCAGCGCATTGCGATTGAGAATCGGATATACATACCCGATTCTCAATCGATTTTATTGTGCGTATTCGCACAGTTGGCACATGACTTAAGTGTGTATTCACACATATAGTTCCGTGCTCAGGAAGTTCTGAAATTTTTGAGGGCATCCCTCATCCTGGATACGGCCAGTTTCCTGAGAGCCTTTTTTTCTATCTGCCTGATACGCTCTCTCGTAAGCTTGAACTTGCGTCCGATGTCGTCGAGGGTGACGGTCTCGCTCCTGTCTATACCGAAGCGCATCCTGAGGACCTCCTCTTCCTTCGCCGAAAGGAGCGAGAGTGAGCTCCTGACGCAGTTCTTGAGCTCGTAGTCGATAACCGTGTAATCCGGCGAAATGGAATCCTCGTCCACGAGGAAATCGTAGAGGGTTCTCTTTTCGCCGTCGATGGGGGAATCCATGCTGACCGACTCGTTCGTTATCTTTAGTATCCTCTTTACATACTTGAGCTGAACGCCCGAGCGCTCGGCGATATCCTCCGCCGACGGCATGCGGCCGGATTCTTTGAGGAGGAGTGACTTCGTTCTGTACACCCTGCTCGTGACTTCGAGGAGGTAGACAGGCACCCGTACGGCTCCGCGGTGCACAAGTATCGCTCTCGTTATCGACTGGTAAATCCACCACGATGCGTACGTCGAAAACCTGTAGCCCTTCGTGTGGTCGTATCTCTCGATTGCTTTCATGAGGCCGATGTTCCCTTCCTGTATGAGGTCGAGAAAGGGAAGCCCGTGGTTAACATAGCGCTTCGCTATGCTTATTACGAGCCTGAGGTTAGCGCTGGCGAATCTCTTTTTAAGATCGCCGGCTTTTAAGGAATATGCTCTTAAAGAGGCGTTCAGCCTTTCCTTATGAGGGCTCGACGGTGAGCTGTCGAGATAGTTTCGTATTTGTTCTGCCCTGAGCTCACATTTTTTCATCTTGGCCGGTATTTCTATTTCCTGCCTGAGTGTGAGCAGCGGCTCCTTGGCTATGTCGCTGAAATAATCGTTCAGAATTCTGAACTGTTCATCGGGCAAGCCTGCCCTGTCTTCTCTGTTGATCCGTTCTTCGGATGCAAAATCCTCGATAGGATTTTCGTCCTCGAACATAAGCTCTGCCTGAAGGTCTCCCGTTTCGGGGGCCTCTTCGTATGTGTCGCTGAAGTTCTCTGTCTCGACTCCCGTTGCTTCGATCTCGCTGTATTTCATGTGTCCCGGTCCTCTCTGTATTTTTTTGTACTGGATGCAGGTCGGCGGAAGCATGAGCCTTTGCTGTCGGTAGCAGGCCCGAGATTCTTGCCTTTGTTCTCTGATGGGTTTCTATATGGGCAATATGTGTGCCATATAGTTCAGTCTAGCAATTGCTCATAATGACTGGGGGTTACAAAAGAGCGGTTGTCAAAGACCCTGGAGCGCGAGCTGAATTTGTGCAAAATCGCACTGTACAAGGTGTACAAATTTAATACATTGTAGCAGATATTAACGCTGGCTGAAAGCAAGTAATGATTAATAACAATAGGGATTTATAATTGGTTTAACAATTTGCCGGAAAAAGAATGTTAACCTAAGGCCCCGGCTTGCATTCAGCGCATAAGCCCCTGTAAAATCTTATTAATGTCTCATAACCTCTCCGATATACTGAAGGCCCTGGAAAAACCGCTCAAATTCGCGGCCAGGAACGGCTTCTCGAAGCTCAATACGATAAAGGAGCTCGATGTCCTGGTCGGGGATCTCACCCTGAAGGCGCTTTCGCTCGATCTGACGGATGCCGAGGCCGGAATAATAAGCTCTATCAAGAACAATTTTATAGGGTACGAGGGCCTCGGGACCGAAGGAAAAAAGAAGGCGGTTGCAAGTGCGCTCAGCGATCTAGAGAGACTGAGCGAGTTAAAGAGGTCAGGTCAGGCGTCGGCGGGAGGTCATAAGCCGCATAAGCCTGAAACCCCGGCGGCGTCTCCGGACGATTCCGGCGGCGTACCCGCGGCGGAAGGCGGCGATCCGTTCACGATACCCGTCCAGTACGTAAAGGGAGTCGGTCCGAGAGTGGCCGCGCTCCTGGAAAAGCGGGGCGTCAAAACTGTAGGCGATGCGCTCTATTACTTCCCGAGGAGATACGAGGACAGGAGGGTCGTAAAAAAAATATCACAGGCGGAGCCCGGAAAGCGCGAAACCGTGATGGGAGAGATACTGGCGGCAGGAAAAGTGAGAACCCGCAGCCGCGCCATCTATCAGGCCGTGATTTCCGACGGAAGCGGGACGCTCACGCTGGTGTGGTTTCAGTTCAATGAGAAGTACTTGAGGAATGCCTACAAAAAAGGTGCGCACGTCATACTGACGGGGGATGTTTCCGTCGGCTACAGGGGCGAGCTGCAGATTATCCATCCCCGGCCCGAGGATATAGAGGTCGTGGAAGAAGGCGAGGAGATAGGCGGCGACAACATTCACTTCGGACGCATAGTCCCCGTGTATCCGCTGACGGAAGGGATAAGGCAGCGGCGGATGAGGGGTGTCATGAAGTCGATCGTGGACAGGTATGCGCGCGGCGTTTCGTTCTCACTGCCGGCGGAAATAGCCGCCGCGCGCGGGATCGAGAACTTCGGCGACGCTCTCTCCAGGGTCCACTTCCCGGAAAGCGGGGACAGGGTTATCGACTTCTCGAAGAGCGAGGAGATATACGGCTCTCCGCCCCACAGGACGATCGCTTATTCGGAATTCTTTTTGATGGAGATCGGGCTTGCGTTAAAAAAGAGGGACATTGCGCTGTCGGACGGGATCGCCTTTCATCCGACGGGCGGATTTACCGGGAGACTGCTGTCGAGCCTTAAGTTCGAGCTCACTTCGGCGCAGAAGCGAGTCCTCTCCGAGATAGAGGAGGATATGAGGTCTCCCCGCCCGATGAACAGGCTCCTTCAGGGAGATGTCGGGAGCGGGAAAACGATAGTCGCGATAATGTCCATGTTAAGCGCCGTCGAGAGCGGATACCAGGCCGTTTTAATGGCCCCGACGGAGATACTAGCCGAGCAGCACCTGTCATCCGTGATTAATTACATGAGGGGCATGGGCGTCAGGGTCGTATTCCTCAAGAGCGGGATGGGGAAGCGTGAAAAAAACACGTATTACAAGGCGCTCGCGTCGGGAGAAGCAGAGATCGCCGTCGGGACGCACGCCCTTCTCCAGGAGAAGGTGGATTTCAAAAACCTCGGCCTCGTCGTGATAGACGAGCAGCACAGGTTCGGAGTGCTCCAGAGGGCGAGCCTCATGGGAAAGGGAGTGAATCCGGACGTCCTCGTAATGACCGCAACTCCCATACCGAGGACCCTCGCGCTCACCGTCTACGGGGACCTCGACGTATCGGTTCTCGACGAGATGCCGCCCGGGAGGAAGGCTGTCAAGACGCACGTATTCTACGACCAGAAGGGCTCCCGCGAGAAGGCGTACGAGATAGTGCGGAAAGAGGTGGGGAAGGGGAGGCAGGCCTACGTCGTCTATCCGATGATAGAGGAGTCGGAAAATCCCGATTTCAAAGACATTAAATATGCGACCAGAATGGCCGAGGAGCTCGGAAACGAAATCTTCCCCGAGTTTAAGGTGGGGCTCCTTCACGGGAGGATGAAGCCCGAAGAGAAGGACGCCGTCATGAGGCGGTTCATCGCCCGGCAGGTGGACATACTCGTCTCGACTACCGTTATAGAGGTCGGCGTGGACGTTCCCAACGCGACCGTCATGGTCATCGAGAACGCCGAGAGGTTCGGGCTCACGCAGCTTCACCAGCTGAGAGGGAGGATAGGAAGGGGAGGGCACGATTCCTTCTGTATACTGATCTCGGGCTTCAAGCGCTCTCAGGACGCCGACAAGAGGCTCTCCATAATGGAGGAGACGAGCGACGGGTTCAGGATCGCGGAGGCCGACCTTACGATAAGGGGACCGGGGGATTTTCTCGGGACGAAGCAGTCGGGCCTCCCGCAGTTCAGGTTCGCCGATATACTCCGGGACTGGCGGATACTCGAAGAGGCGAGGGAGGATGCGTTTCAGCTCGTGTCTGAAGACCCCGGGCTCTCGAAATATCCGGGGCTCCTGGAAGAGGTCACGAGAAGGTACGGGAGCGTATTCGAGCTGCCGGGAATTTCATGAAGCCCGGCTTCCCGCGTAGGGCACCGTCTTCAATCATATCAAAAAAAACGCCCGGCGCTGCATGACACAGGCCGGGCGTCGATTTCCTGTCGACCTTTAAAAATCCTGATTATCCTTCGAGGAGGAGAGATTCCGGGTCTTCGATGAGCTCCTTGATCTTGACGAGGAACTGTACCGCTTCGCGTCCGTCGACGATGCGGTGGTCGTAGCTGAGGGCGACGTACATCATCGGCCTTATTTTAACTTCGCCGCCGATAGCCATGGGGCGCTCTTCTATTTTATGAAGCCCGAGGATACCGACCTGCGGAGGGTTCAATATCGGCGTGCTCATGAGGGAGCCGAATACGCCGCCGTTCGTGATTGTGAACGTGCCGCCCATGATTTCGTCGAGTGTGAGGGCGTTCTCTTCGGCCCTCACGGCGTAGTCTTTTATCTTTTTCTCGATGTCGGCGAAGGACATGCTGTCGGCGTTCCTGAGGACAGGCACGACGAGGCCTTCCGTCGCCCCGATGGCGACGCCTATATCGTAGTAGTGCTTTATAACCATGTCGTCGCCTTCGATCTCGGCGTTTACCTGCGGGAACGCTTTGAGCGCACCTATGGACGCCTTTACGAAGAAGGAGTTGAGGCCGAGGTTGACCCCGTACTTTTCCTTGAATGTGTCTTTTCTCCTCTTCCGGAGGTCCATCACCGCGCCCATGTCTATCTCGTTGAACGTGGTAAGCATGGCCGTGGTCTGAGTGGCCTCGAGCATGCGGCGTGCTATAGTCCTTCTTCTGCGCGACATCTTCACGCGCTCTTCGCGGGCGTCGCGGGAGATGTGAAGGATGGCGGGCGCTTCCTTAGGGGCCTGTATCACAGCAGTGGAGGCGCTCCTCGCGGGCTCCGCGGGCGCTTCCTTCGCGGGCCTTGCCGCTTCCTTCTGTATGTGGACCTCGACGTCTTCTTTCGTGACACGGCCGCCGGGCCCCGTGCCCTCGACCCTGGAAAGGTCTACGTTATTCTCTTCGGCGACTCGCCTCGCTACCGGTGTAACCTTTTCCTGCGGCTCTTCCTTCGGGGCTTCCTTCACGGGAGACGGTGCGGGCTCCGGCGCCTTGGTCGTTTCTTTAGCCGGGGCTTCCGCTCCGGCCTTGCCTTCTTCTATGACTGCGAGAACTTCTCCTACTTCGACGTCTTCACCATCCCCTTTCAGGATTTTGGAAAGGATGCCCTGCTTCTCTGCTGCTACCTCGAAGTTGGCCTTCTCGGTTTCGAGCTCGACGAGGGCTTCGCCTATCTTCACGGCGTCTCCCTCGGCCTTGAACCACCTGACTATGGTGGCTTCGACCACCGATTCTCCCAGCTCCGGAACTTTAACGTCTATAGCCATGTCTTTTTCTCCAGTTTTTTATACGTTTCTTACCCAGGTGATGCCAAGCTCGTCGATATTGGGCAGAGGTTTTCCAATCATAAAAGCCTGTTTTATCAGGGCTTCCTGATTGATCTTGTGCATGGAAGCCAGCCCTTCGGACGGGCTCGAGTTCCGTCTCCTGCCGATATAGTGGAGCGGAATACGGCCATTGATGAACATCCTCAGGAAGGGATATATGAACATCCAGGCGCCCATGTTTTCGGGTTCTTCCTGAAGCCATACTACTTCCTTCAGCTTCGGATACCTTTCGAGCACCTGGGTGAGCTTTTTCGTTGGAATCGGATACAGCTGCTCCACCCTCGCTATAGCTATGTCTTTCGAGTTCTGCTTTCTCTCTTCGCTGGATATGAGGTCTATATAAACCTTGCCGCTGCAGAGTATGAGTCTTTTTACGGACCTGGCCTGCTTATCGTCCATCTCGTCGTCGATCACGGGCTGCCACGAGCCTTCGGCGAGGTCCCTCGGTGTGGAGAATATCATCTGGTTCCTGAGCAGGCTCTTCGGCGTGAGCACGATGAGCGGGAGGGGGTCTACGGTGAGCACCCCTGCCTGCCTTCTCAGGAGATGGAAGTACTGCGCCGCCGTGGTGCAGTTCGCTACGCGCATGTTGCTCTCGGCCGCGGAGTTCAGGAACCTTTCGAGCCGCCCGGAGGAATGGTCCGGCCCCTGGCCTTCATAGGCGTGCGGCAGAAGAAGGACGAGCGAGGGAGTCTGGCCCCATTTCGCTCGTGCGGAGACGAAGTATTCGTCTATTATCGTCTGCGCGCCGTTGATGAAGTCGCCGTACTGGGCTTCCCATATGACGAGCCTTGCCGGCTCCTGTATGTTGTAGCCGTATTCGAAGCCTATGCAGGCGTTTTCGGTAAGAGGGCTGTTATATATTTCGAATGCCGCCCGGGACTGCGGGAAACTCTGAAGCGGCGTGTAGGAGGTGCCCTTTTCGAAGTCGTAAAGCACGGCGTGCCTGTGGCTGAAGGTTCCGCGCTCGCTGTCCTGTCCGGTAAAACGTATGGCCGTGCCGTCGGCAAGGATCGTCGCGAGAGCCAGATCCTCGGCCGCCGACCAGTCTATAGTCTTTTCGTCGATGTTGTCGAACGCGGTTTCTCTTCTTTCTCTCCCGCGCCTGAGCTTCGAGTTGATCGTAAAATCCTCGGGGAGCTTGAGAAGCGCCGAGTTTATGCCCCGGAGCTCTTCAATCGGGACGGCCGTTTTTATTTTCTGCGCCGCACCTGCCGGAGGCTTCACCGCGAGCGCCTCTTCCGGTATGTCGTCCGGAGTGAGGGACTCGAAATCGCTGTGAAGCGCTTCGTTGTATTTGTTAACGAGCTCTTCGGCTTCGTCAGCTGTCAGAGTCTTTCTTTCGGCCAGCCTGGACGCCCAGACCTCCCTGACCGTCGGGTGGTTGTCGATTATCTTGTACATCTGGGGCTGCGTGAACGCGGGCTCGTCGGCCTCGTTGTGTCCGTGGCGCCTGTAGCCCACGAGGTCTATGACGAAGTCCTTGTGGAAGCGGGTCTTGTAGGCGAACGCGAGCCGTGCGCATTCGATGCATGCCTCGGGGTCGTCCGCGTTTACGTGAACCACCGGAATGTCGAAGCCCTTCGCAAGGTCGCTCGAATATATCGTGCTCCTGCTGTTTTCGGGAAGGGCCGTATATCCGAGCTGGTTGTTCGTTATTACGTGTATGGTTCCGCCCGTGTGGTATCCCTGAAGGCCGCAGAGGTTGAGCGTTTCGGCCACGATGCCCTGCCCTGGAAACGCCGCGTCGCCGTGAACGAGAACGGGCAGGGACGTGTTCGGATCGAATACCGGATTCCCCGGCTTGTCGACGGACGTTCCGGCGGCTCTCGCCATCCCCTCGACCACGGGATTTACGGATTCGAGGTGGCTCGGGTTAGGCGACAGTATGATCTGCATGTCTATGGCCCTCCCGTTCCTGACGGCGTGGCGGGCGCCTTCGTGGTATTTTACGTCTCCCGTCCATCCCATGAAGTCGCGGAAGTCCCTCTGGAGTACCGGGTCCTTGAACTTTATGAGCGTGCCCTTATAGCCCTTGTTGAGCACATGGTGCATCACGTTGAGCCTGCCCCTGTGCGCCATGCCGAGAAGGATGTTATGTATGCCGGATTCGGCCGAAAGGCCTACTATTTCGTTGAGCATGGGCACCAGCATGTCGACGCCCTCTATCGAAAAGCGGAACTTGCCGGGGAATATGCGGTGGAGGAAGCGCTCGAGAACCTCTACCTGAGTCAGGCTTTCGAGGAGCCGTTTTTCGTTTATCGGGTCTTTAGGCGGCCTGAACGAGCCGGTTTCGGCCGCTTCTCTCAGCCACTTTCTCTCTTCGAGCGAGTTTATGTGGTAGTAGTCGAATCCTATGGCCGAGGAGTATACCGAGCGCAGCTCCTGTATGGCATCGAGCGCGTTGGCTGCCCTGTCGGCGATAGGACCGCCGATGATGCTTGCGGGAAGGCTTCTCAGCTCGTCTTCCGTGATCCCGTGGGTCGCAGGATCGAGAGCCGGGTCGCCGGTTGGCGTGCTTCCGAGCGGGTCGATACCCGCGGCCAGATGGCCGAATGCCCGGATAGCCTGTGCGAGGTTGACGGCTCCAACGACCTTCTGGACGTCGAAGCCGGGGGCTGCGGCCTGACGGCCGTCGCCTATCTCGGGGCGCAGCTTGTCGAAAATGTTTCTTGTCGTCGAATCGACGGAATCCGGATCCCTCAGATAACGCTCGTAGAGGTCAAGGACGTAACCCGAGTTGGGTCCGTGAAAAATGTGCGAAATATCCATATATTTCCCTACTCAATCAAATAGTGTTTTGTTTCTAAACGGGGATTGGCTTTATAACATGAAATTTCGGATAGTATATTAGCATATTAATATAAATGCCGCAATCTAGCCGCGCCTGAATTTACAGCGATTTTAAGCTTTTGTGTTGACTTTGGACGCCCGAGCGCAGAACACTTGGCTATCCCCCGCCGCTAAGGATAGGGAAACCGGAATATCGTGCCCTTTTGCCTCTTGTTCCAACGCCCTTTGAAAAGCCCGAGGCGTAGCCATCTCCGCCGTTATCTAAAGTATATACTGGTCTTTCGGAAGTAGAAGCCCGGGAATGCCGGTTTTTAAAAATCTCCTTCGTCCGGCGGCGCGATTGCTTCCCGGGGGCGGCGACGGCGGGCGGAATTTGCGTTTGGAATAGGTTTCGGCGGCGGTTATTCTATAGTCTCCAAGAAGCGTGTGCCCTTCGAGGCTGGCTCGGGGCCCGGGATTTTGACCTGTATGGTGTACGTTCACAATCTGACCAAGAGGTACGGCAACCTGACCGCTGTAGAGAATCTCTCCTTTCAGCTGGAAAGGGGGGACGTGCTGGGTTTTCTCGGCCCGAACGGCGCGGGCAAGACCACCACTATGCGCATCATCACCGGCTACATGCCGCCGACGAAGGGGACCGTCCACATAGAGGGCGTCGACATCTTCGACGAGCCGCTCCAGGCAAAGCGCGTGATAGGGTATCTGCCGGAGAATCCCCCGCTCTATAACGACATGACGGTCATGGAATATCTTGCCTTCGTCGCCGACATAAAGCAGGTCCGCCGGAAGGAGAGGAAGAGCAGGATTATTTACGTCATGGAGAAGTGCGGGATATCGGAGGTGAGGCGGCGCATAATCGGCCACCTCTCCAAGGGCTACAGGCAGCGCGTCGGCATAGCGCAGGCCCTCGTGAACAATCCCTCGGTGCTGATACTGGACGAGCCTACGATAGGGCTCGATCCGAGGCAGATAATAGAGATAAGGGAGCTGATAAAGAGCCTCTCGGGCGAAAGAACTGTTATATTGAGCACTCACATACTGCCCGAGGTTACGATGATATGCAGCAAGGTTATAATCATCAATCATGGGAAGATCGTGCTCGAAGAGTCTCTTCAGAAGCTCTCCGAGGATATGAGTAACGCCGAGAGCATAATCATGCGGACGAGGCAGAACGGGGAAGGCGTTATTGAAAAGGTCCTCGCACTCGGGGGCATATCGAACGTGAAGCCGGGCGTGGCCGGCGAGTATATAATCGTCCCCAAGAAAGGGGCCGAGGTCAGGGAAGATATAGCGAGGATCGCCGTCGAGAACGACTGGGGGCTTCTCGAGCTGAGGCCGGTGACCAACACGCTGGAAGAGGTATTTCTAAAAGTCATATCGTCAGAAGAGAATTAAATGAGCGCATTTTATCCTGTACTGAAGCGTGAGCTGAGGTCGTATTTCGCCTCCCCGCTGGCTTATATCATACTCGTTGTCTTTCAGATCATTTCGGCAAGATTCTTCTTCCTGTACCTCCAGGGATTTCTCCAGTTCCAGCTCGACCCGGGCTACCAGCTCCAGACGGGGGACCTTAACCTCAATAACCTGGTGATACTCCCCTACTTCGGGACGATAAGCATCGTTCTTCTGCTCATAGTGCCGCTGATTACGATGCGCCTCGTGGCCGACGAAAAGAAAAACTACACGGCGGAGCTTCTTTTCACCTCGCCGATACGCATAAGAACCATAGTATTCGGGAAATTCACCGCCGCGCTGATACTTCTTATAATCATGCTCCTTCTCTCTTCGATAAACGTGTTCGTGCTCATGGTGCACGGGAACCCCGATTTCGGGGCCGTTTTCGCGGGCTACGTCGGGCTCTTTCTCTTGGGAGCCTCTTTCCTTTCGATCGGCATATTCGCGTCGTCCCTTACGGACAATCAGCTTATCGCGGCCGTCGTAAGCTTCGGCATACTTCTTCTCCTCTGGCTCGTCGGTGCACTGTCCGATGCGGAAAGCACCGTTCTCGGATATCTTTCGGTAATCAACCACTACGAGGATTTCGGAAAGGGGATAATCGACCTCAAGGACGTCGTTTATTACATCTCGCTCATATTCCTCGGCCTTTTCCTTACCTACTCGGCTCTCGAATCGGAGAGGTGGAGATGAAGAGAAGGCGGCTCATCTACGGAACGAACGCGCTCGTCTCTATATTGAGCGTCTGCGGAATACTCGTGCTCGTGAATTACATCTTCTTCAAAACCGACATCAGGATCGACATGACGGATTCGAAGCTCTATACGGTTTCCGAGCATACGACCGCCGTCATAGACAATATTGACGGAGATATAGAGATAATAGCGTTTTTCAAGGATGTCGGGCTCGACAAGGGAGAGTTCCAGGACCTCATAAAGGAATACACGAGGCGGTCGGGAAAGATAAAGGTGAGGTACGTGAATCCCGACAAGGAGCCCGGCGTAGCCAAGAAGTACGACATAAAAGAATACGGCACCGTAGTCCTGGCCGACGGCGAGCAGACCATTAAGCTGAGGCTCACGGACCACCTCTCGGGCGGCATACTGAAAAGCTCGGAGGAAGACATAACGAACGCCATATTCAAGCTCAACAGGAAGGTCAACAAGACAGTCTATTTCATGACGGGCCACGGCGAGCGCGACGTCAACGACGACATAGAGCCGGAAGGACTAGGGGTATTGAGGAAGGCCCTCGAAGACGAAGGCTATAAGGTGAACGAGTTCATGCTCCTCCGCGGGGACGGCATCCCCGGGGACAATTCCGTTCTTCTCGTGGCGGCGCCCAAGCAGTCCTTTTCCTTAAAGGAGATAAGCATGCTGAAAAGCTATCTCGACGGCGGCGGGAAGGCCATATTCCTTATAGAGCCGAGGTCGGGCTCGGAGATAGCCTCGCTCCTTAAAGGATACGGGTTCGATATCAGGGACGACATTATCGTCGATCCGAGCTCGAAGCTCGAAGGCGGGGGCGACATAGCGCCGATAGTCGCGCAGTACGCCCACCACGACATAACAGAGGGATTCAGGTTCGCGACCATATTCCCTTATTCCCGGAGCATAGCGGCCGCCGAGGCCGACGGGCTCGGCACGGACATCCTCGCGCATACGGGGCAGTACAGCTGGTCTGAGACGAATTTCGAGCTCTTCGACCAGGGCGTCGCCCAGCAGGAAGAGGGGGACGCGGCGGGGCCGCTCGGAGTTGCGGCGGTAGTCGAGAACGGCAACAACCAATCCAGGGTCGCGGTCTTCGGGAGCGTCGACTTCGTATCAAATATCTTCATAGACTTTTCCGGCAACAGGGACCTCTTCCTGAATACCGTGAACTGGGTTTCGGGGGACGAGAACCTCATCTCCATAAGGCCGAAGGCCGGAAAGGTGGGGAAACTCGCAATCACGAACAAGCAGACGAACGTAATATTCTTTTTCACTGTAATTATGATTCCGGCTGTTATATTCTTTTCCGGTATAGCTATATGGTGGAAGAGAAAGAGGCTGTAGCGGAGGGGAGGTCTCTTCGGCCCGGAACGAGAACGAAAACGAAAGGGTCAAATTGGGAAAGTATTTAAGAAAATTTTCCGGCACGCTCGTCGCCCTCGCGATATTCGCAATCCTGCTCGGGGGCGTCCTCTACTACGATTCTCAGAAAAAGGACGGAGAGTCGTCCACGGCTTCGGAAAAGGTTTTCCCCGGAGTAAAACCCGACGACATTCTATCCATCAAGATAACCTACCCCGAGGACACCGTCTCACTCGAAAAGACGGACGGGAAGTGGTACGTCGCCGGGGACGGGAAGAAATACAAGGCCGACTCAGAAGCCGTTGAAGACATCGTAAAGGACCTCACCGAGATGGAGGCGGACAGGATCGTATCGACGGACGAGACGGGGCTCGACGAATTCGGATTCGTCGAATCCAAAAGGGAGTTCTCCATGGCCACGGGGGATCTGGATTACCCCGTCATCATAGGCGACAAGAGCCCCGTGGGCTCGGGTATTTACATATACGACCTCGGGGAGGGAAGGGTGATTCTCGTCAAGGACCACTATCTATGGGGGATTCTGAACGGGGTCCCGGAGGGATTCAGGGACAGAAAGCTCGCCGCATTCGACAAGGGCGCCGTGGACAGGATAGTCGTCAGGGCCGGGATGTTCAGCATCGAGCTCAGAAAGGAAAACGGCACGTGGGTGCAGTCGGGGGCGGAGTCGCCGCGTCCCATCGACCAGAAAAAGGTGGACGAGCTCCTGAGCTCGTTCGCAGGCCTGAAAGTCTCGGATTTCGTCGACGACGAGCCGGAGGGTCTTGCGGCGTACGGCCTCGACCAGCCTTCTGTGGAGGCGGGGTTTTTCGGAGAGGGGATATCCGAGACGATCTTTTTCGGAAAGAGGAAGGACGAGGATAACTTTTACGTCAAGACGTCCTCGGGCGGAGAGGTCTACGCCGTTCCAAAAGAGCATTTCGGGATTCTGCCGAAGAATCTCGACCAGATAGCTGCGCCGAAGTGAGCTTCTTTTCCGGAGCAGCGCGGCGGTTTCCTACTTTTTCTTTTCCTTTAAGTCGAGCTTTATTCCGAGCTCTAAAAGCTGCGCCGTTTCTACCGGGGAAGGGGCTTCCGTCAGCGGGCACGCGCCTTTCTGGGTTTTTGGGAATGCGATTACGTCCCTTATGGAATCCGCGCCGGAAATGAGCATCGTTATCCTGTCGAGCCCGAGCGCTATGCCGCCGTGGGGCGGTGCGCCGAATTCGAGCGCTTCGAGAAGAAAGCCGAACTTCCCGCGGGCCTCTTCGTCCGTGAGGCCGATGGCCTTGAAGAGCTTCTCCTGCACGTCCTTACGGTAGATCCTTATGCTTCCCCCGCCTATCTCGACTCCGTTCAGGACGACGTCGTACGCCCTCGAACGTATGGACAACTTGTCGGCCTCGTCGAGTAGGTGAATGTCCTCTTCCTTCGGCGACGTGAACGGATGGTGCATTGCGACGTAGCGCTTTTCGGCCGGGTCGTAATCGAGCAGCGGAAACTCCTCGACCCAGAGGAAATTGAACTTGCCGTGGTCTATGAGTCCGAGCTTTTCACCGAGGTGAAGTCTTATGTGAGAGAGCACCATATTGACTATGTGCGGTGTGTCGGCGGCGAAGAATACGATGTCGCCGTTTTCGAGCCGGAGCGCGTTTTTAAGGTCTTCCCTTTCCTTGTCGCTGAAGAATTTAATTATCGGGGACTGCCACTCACCCTCGGAGACGCGTATCCACGCGAGGCCCTTGGCCCCGAGGGACTTGGCCGCCTCGCCGAGGTCGTCGATTTCCTTTCGCGAGAGGTCTCCCGCGCGGCCCTTGAGGTTGAGCGCCTTTATGATTCCGCCCTTCTTTAGAGCGCCGCTGAATACCTGGAATTCGGAGTCCCTGAATATCTCGGATATGTCTTCGAGCTCGAGCCCGAACCTCGTATCGGGCTTGTCGGAGCCGTACCTCAGCATGGCCTCGTCGTATTTCATTCTGGGGAACGGGACCTGAATATCGATACCGGCTGCCTCGGAGAATATGGACTTGAGTATTCCCTCGACGACGTTCATTATGTCGTCTTCCCTTACGAAGGACATTTCAAGGTCTATCTGTGTGAACTCGGGCTGGCGGTCGGCCCGGAGGTCTTCGTCGCGGAAGCAGCGCACTATCTGGTAGTAGCGGTCGAAACCAGAGACCATGAGTGTCTGCTTTAAGAGCTGGGGCGACTGCGGAAGGGCGTAGAACTGCCCCGGGTTGAGCCTGCTCGGAACGAGAAAGTCCCTCGCTCCTTCGGGCGTCGAGCGTGTGAGGTAAGGAGTCTCCACCTCAATAAATCCCGCCCCGTTGAGAAAACTCCTGGTCGCGGAGACAGCTTTATGGCGCGTTATGATGTTGTCTCTCATGAAAGGGCGCCTGAGGTCGAGATACCTGTGCTTGAGCCTTAAAAGCTCGTCGACGTTGATGTCGTCCTCGATGAGAAAGGGGAGGACTTTGGAGGTGTTGAGTATCCGGACTTCCTCCGCGACGACTTCGATCTCGCCGCTTGCGAGGTTCTTGTTCACGGTTTCGGGTGAGCGGCTCGTAACCTTGCCCCTGACGGCCAGTACCCATTCGTCCCTGAGCGCTCCGGCCTTGTCGTGGACTTCTCCGCTTACCTGCGGGCTGAAGACGACCTGGACGAGCCCTTCCCTGTCGCGGAGGTCGACGAATATGACGCCTCCGTGGTCCCTGTTAGACTGCACCCATCCCATCAGCACGACGTCGCGGCCGATGTCGTCCGCGCGCAGTTTCCCGCAGTAATCGGTCCTGGTCCAGTCTCCCAGATGTTCAAGCATTTTTGTCCTGCTCCTTTGTGCTAGATGTTCCTCAGAAGCGAAAATCTTAACCTTTGTTTTCGATTTGGCAATACGGGCCGGGACGTGATCATGCAAGTAGAGGCCGTGTTCGTTTATGTCGAATTAAATAACACGAACTTGTGTTGAATGGCATATATAATTATATTGCTAGATATATTAAATGTTTTTTCTGGATTGGACTGCCGACATTGCTCAGGTTTCTGAAAGAAAACGTTTTCATTCTGCTCATACTTCTCCTGGGAGTGACGCTCCGTATATATAATCTCGATTCACAAAGCCTGTGGTTCGACGAAGCCTATTCTTACAAGATGTCCCGTCTGGGACTCATCGGAATAGTGAAGGCCATTGTTGCAGAGTCCGAAAATCACCCGCCGGTATATTACTGGATTCTTCACCTGTGGACGTCCATCCTGGGATATTCCGAATTTTCGCTGAGGCTCCTTTCGGCTCTTACCGGCTCCCTGTGCATACCTCTCATATATCTCATCGGTAAAACGATGTTCAACAGGACAGTGGGACTTCTCGCTGCACTCATACTGGCCACGTCATCCTATCAAATCTATTATTCGCAGGAGGCGAGGTCGTATATACCGATGGTTTTTCTGGCGCTCCTGTCCTATTACTTTTTTATCAGGCTGATGGAGAGGTGCAGCTTTCGGGGCTCCCTCGGGTATCTATTGTCGGGCATTATCCTGCTTTATACGCACTTTTACGGCGTGCTGATAATCGTAGCTCAGAACGCCTACTATCTGACCAGGCTCGTTATAGGTCCGCGGCCTTCGGTTCCCCCGCTGCGAAAGTGGATCGTGATGCAATTGATACTCGTCGGCTCCGTTCTACCGCAGATCTATTTACTTATGGGATCGAGCGCATTGACGGGAGATTTCTGGATACCGAAGCCGAACCTGAACATGATTGCGGGTTCTCTGCTCGAGTTCTCGGGTTCATGGCCGCTATTCATTCTCTTTTTTCTTTTGTGCCTCTGGTCGATAATCAATGCACGTGAGCTGAAACGTGGCGCTGGTTTCCGAGAATTGCTCACCTCTGTGAGGGGGTATTCGACGGGACTTAGCATGTCGAATATAGAAAGGGTCTATTTGTTGTCCCTCCTGATACTCGTTCCTATTGTCTTGCCTGTCGTTTTATCGATTTTTTATAAACCGCTCTACCAGACGAAGTACGCCATTCCGGCTTCTATCGCTCTTTATCTGCTCGCAGCCAAAGGAATTGACAACATTCGCCGAAGAGAAGCGAAGTTATTCGTGGCCGCGCTCGTTCTAGCTCTTTCGGTCGTGAGCGTTCATCATTATTACGGGAATCCCGAAAAGCACGAGTGGCGGGGGGCGGCACGGTATGTAGAGGCGAATGCCCGTGACGGAGACCTGGTCATTATTTACCCGAAACATGAAATAGAATCAGCAAACTATTACTTCGGAAAGGAGAAGTTGAAAGTGACCACCCTAAATAACAGATCCGGGCTCAATCCGTTACACGGCCCGGGGGATATATGGATAATATCATCCTATCACGGAGACATGATCGAAAGGGAGCACCTTCCTCCGGAAAACCGTCTCCTCCAGGAAAAGGAGTTCAGAAAGATTAAAATCTACCGGCTGGAAGGCTTGCCGGAATAGAGCTAAGTCCCATATTTACGCTCCTGTTTTATCGCCGTGCCGATCCAGCGATGGAAATTGCCGGTGCCGGTAAGTATCATGGTAAAGATTCCGGGCAAACAGGCCCGATTCGGACCCATGACGAAAATAGAGACGGCTGTAAGAAATTCGCCTGCATCGGCTTTCATCCGGGATAACTATCTAATCTTCCTGATTTTCATCGCAGGGTTTGCGCTCCGGATCTATAATATAGGCGCCGAGAGCATATGGTACGACGAGGCCATATCAGTCGCCGTGGCGAAGCTCGGATTCGTGGAGCACCTCCGCTGGATCGCCGAAGTAGACGACAACAACCCGCCGCTTTATTACACGCTCCTCCATTTGTGGATTCCCGTTTTCGGCGACTCCGAGGCCTCCGTGAGGATGCTGTCCGCCATATTCGGCGCGCTTTCCATAATCGTAATATACGCCCTCGGGAAGCTCCTCTTCGATAAAAAAACGGGCCTCGTCGCGGCATCTATTCTGGCCGTTTCCATTTTCAATATCATGTTCTCACAGGAAGCGAGGGCTTACAGCCTTATGGCCTTCACGGCGCTCCTGTCCTTTTACTTTCTCCTGCGGCTGACCATGTCGAGGAACCGGATATACGCGCCCGCCTACGTTATTTCGAGCGTATGCCTCGTGTATTCACACTACTACGGCATACTCGTGGTGCTTGCGCAGAATATATGGTTTTTCACGGAGCTCGCATGGAAGAGGAGGGTGGGGGCACTCGGGCTTTTAAAGTGGCTTCTTCTTCAGGTGTCGATAGTCGTTCTCTTCCTGCCGTGCTCTTTTCTACTGGCCAGAAACACGGCCGCCATACAGAAGGGGTTCTGGATAACGGAGCCGGGGTTTCGGGACATACTCGGCTACTTTACGCTCTATGCGGGCACGGCCTTTCTCCTGTGCGTCTTCTTATTTTTTACACTCCTAGCCGTTGCCGGCCCGGATTTTATAAAACGCATGAAGATACCGGAGCGGTTTTACGGCCGGGAGGATTATAATCCGGAAGGACCCGGGATTTCATACGGGAGCAGGATATATCTTCTCCTGGCATGGATTTTCGCCGTCGTGTTCATACCTTTTATAGTCTCCAACGTATCGTCGCCGGTGCTCATCTACAGGTACACGATAGCGGCGGCCCCGGCGTTTTACATCCTGACGGCGCGCGGAATCAGCGGCCTCAGGATGAATATCGCCATAGTGCTCGTGGTCGCTCTCATTGCGGGACTTTCCTTTCCCGGCCTTAAGAGATACTATGTTGAGACGGAAAAGTACGATTGGCGCGAGGCCGCGAGGTACATACAGGAAGAGGCAGGGCAGGGAGATTTCGTGGTGACCTATCCTAAATTCGAAGTGGAGCCGGCGGCCTATTATTTAAAGAGGGACGACCTCAGGCTAGGGCAGTTCTCGGAGGATCTCTTCACCTATACCGGCATCGGCGACAATAACGTCTGGCTCGTCGTATCGGAACACAGGGGACTCGAGAAGAATATAATGAAGCTCAAGATGGCGTCCCGGTTCGATTACGTATCGGAAACGGAATACAAGGGGCTCCACGTCTATAAATTCAGGGCGAAAGCGGAGTAGCCGGAGCGCCGGATAGTTAACGACAGCATTTAATAACAAAAAGGAAGCATTGTCATGAATGAGGAAAAGGATTTCCGCTCGGGATTCATATCGGTTGTCGGAAGGCCGAACGTCGGGAAGTCGACGCTCGTGAACGCCGTCGTCGGCGAGAAGATCGCCGCCGTCTCCGACAAGCCGAACACCACGCGGAACAGGATTCTGGGCATAAGAAACCTGCCCGACGCCCAGCTCATATTCCTCGATACGCCCGGCATACACAAGGCGAGGGGGAAGCTCGGAAAGGTGATGGTCCAGGCGGCTATGTCCGCCGTCAGGGAAGCCGACGTGATACTGATGGTGGTCGAGGTGAACGAGCCCTTCGGGAAGGGAGACACCTTCATAATCGAGAGCCTGCCGAAACCGGCGATACTTCTCATAAATAAAATCGACAAGATAAAAAAGGGCGAAATTCTGAAAATAATAGACCAGTCGCGGAAGTACCAGGACAAATTTCTCGAAATCATCCCCATTTCCGCCGCCATGGCCGACGGGATTCCGGAGCTCCTGGCGGCCATAAGAAACCACCTGCCGCCGGGGCCGAAGTATTTCCCCGACGACATGATTACGGACCAGCCGGAGAGGTTCCTCGCGGCGGAGTTCATAAGGGAGAAGATATTCAACCTCACGCACCAGGAGATACCCTATAAAATCGCGGTTTCGATAGAGGAGTTCGAAGAGGTTCCCGAAAAACAGCTTATACGCATTTCCGCCGTGATATACGTCGAGAGGAGTAACCACAAGGGGATTATCATCGGGAAGGGCGGTGAAATGCTGAAGGAGATAGGGAGCCAGGCGAGGGCGGATATAGAGAGGGTCCTCGGCTCGAAGGTCTTTTTAGAGCTATGGGTGAAGGTGAGCGAGAACTGGACCGACAGGGAAAACCTCATAAGGGATTTCGGCTACGGCAGCTGAACATACTCCGCGGCGCAAGCGTAAGATGACCGAAGGAAGGCTCCTCGACACTCTGAAAGAGAATTATCTCCTTCTTCTCATCGTGCTTGCCGGGCTCGCGCTCAGGATATACGACCTCGGCGGCGAGAGCGTCTGGTTCGACGAAGCGGTATCTATCGACGTATCCAGGCTCGGGTTTATAGAGCAGATAAAATGGGTAGCCAATCAGAGTAAGGAAGGGAATCCCCCGTTTTATTACATGCTGCTCCATCTGTGGATACCCGTCTTCGGGGATTCGGAATTTGTATCGAGGCTGCCCTCGGCGATATTTGGCGTCCTTTCGATTATTCTCACGTATTCCGTCGGCAGGATTCTTTTCGGTAAAAGAGCCGGTCTCTTCGCGGCGCTTGTAATCGCCGTCTCTTTCTTTCACGTGAGGTACTCACAGGAAGCGAGGGGATACACCCTGATGGTTTTCCTGGCGCTCGTCTCGGGTTATGCGCTCCTTCGGATGATTTCGGTGTGGAGCAGGCGCTGGGCGGCTGTTTACGTCCTGTCGAGCGCCCTTCTCTGTTATACGCATTATTTCGGCCTGTTCACTGTTCTGGCACAGAATATATTTTGCTTCACAATATTCTTCAGGCGGGGCCGCGCCGGCGCGCCCGAGCTTACGCGCTGGATACTCGTTCAGGTTGTATTGGGAGCTCTTTACGTCCCCGGGTTTATTCTCCTCGCGGGAAGGTTCACGTCTGTAAGGGAGTCGTTCTGGATACCCGAGCCGGGATCGGGGGATTTGCTCCTCTATCTCGTCATATATGCAGGCTCTGTTTACGTGCTCGCGCTGCTCGCGGCATTCGCCATGCTTGCAGTCGCGAATTCGGAAAGGCTCCGAGGCGTGAAGGGCTTTAAGGGGCTCCTCACCGCGGCGGACGAATCCGCGGGGGTTAAGATCACTTACGGGGAGAAGATTTATTTTCTTCTCCTCTGGCTTCTGGTTCCGCTCCTGGCGCCGTTTTTAATTTCCCTTATTCTCGCCCCGGTTATTGTGTTCCGGTATACGATAATCGCTTCCCTCGGGCTATATCTCCTGGCCGCCGCAGGAATGAGCGCCGTCAATAACAGGTTTGCAGCCTGCGCCGTGATGGCCGCCGTCGTGATTCTCTCCGCGCCGCCTCTTTATTCGTATTATGGCGGAGTCGAGAAAAACCAGTGGCGGGAAGCCATAAGGGAGATAGAGTCGAATGCCGGAAGCGGAGATTACGTCCTCGTTTTTCCGCACTTCGAGGCCGTCACGGCGGGATATTATCTCGAAAGGGGCGACCTCGAGCTCGTCCCGGTAAAGGACAGGTTCCCGTCTTATCCGGGCATGCTGACGCACGACGTATGGCTCGTCATGCAGGCCCATCCCGCGAGCAGGCTGAATACGAAAGCCGGTCTTACACCGGAATACGATTTCATATCCGAGAGCCGCTATCACAGGCTGGATTTATTCAGGCTGAGAAAAAAGCGAAAGTGAAAAAAAGACTTTATTTGCCTTTGAAAACGGGCTTTCTCTTCTCGGCGAAAGCCTTCTGGCCTTCCTTGTAGTCGGCGCTCTGCTGCACGCCGAGAGTCAGCTCCTTAAGAAGGGCCTCGTCTTCGGGGCTCATGACGAGGCTCCTCTGCCAGACGTTCGTCATCTCCTTCATCGCCTTCATGGAAAGGGGGGCGTTGGCGGCTATCTCCTCGGCGAGGCCGTAGGTGAATTCTTCGAGCTCCTCAGGCTTGACTACGAAATTGACGAGGCCCATCGCAGCCGCCCTTTCCGGCTTTACCGGCCTTCCAGTGAGAAACAGTTCTTTTGTGAACCCGGGGCCTATGAGATTCAGGAATCTCCTGACGCCCCTGTAGGAATAGACGACGCCTAGCTTTGCGGGGGGCATTCCGAAAAGGCAGCTGTCGACGGATATTCTTATATCGCAGGTGGCGGCGATTTCGAGCCCCGCGCCGAAGGCGTGCCCGTTTATCATCGCTATGACAGGGTAGGGGAAGGACTCGATAGCGTGAATGGCCCTCGGGAGGGGGCTGTCGCCCTCGAAGTTCCGTATCATGTCGTCTTCGCGGATGGCTGTTATGTCGTAGCCCGAGGAAAAGGCGCTTCCCCCCGCGCCGCGCATGACGACGCATCTTATCCTGTCCTCTTCTGTAAGCCTTCCGAAAGTTTCTTCCAGCCGGAGCAGCATGGACGGCGTGACGACGTTTCTCTTTTCCGGAGTGTTGATGGTGAGCGTGCAGACGGCCCCGCTTTCGTTTACGAGGAGCTCCCGGGTTTCGGTCATATGGATTCCCGTATTATAATAAATAAGGTCGGAAAAATAATCGTCTGGAGCGAAGGCTTTGTCAAATAAGGCTCCCGGACCGGTTCCTTAACTGGAGCATTCCGGAAATATTGGTTATCTTTAGTAGTTTATTAAGCCAGGAGAGTGACGCCATGCCTCTTTTCGAATACGAGTGCGATAAGTGCTACAACAAGTATAACAGCGACATAGACGCCCTTGTGCCGAAGCTGAATAAGACCAACGCGGCCAGGATAATGAAGGAAAATCCGGGATTTCTTTATATAGAGGTCACGGACGCCGAGACGGGGAAGGAGATTTTTGCGCTCGGCGAGAAGTCGAACTCGAGGGGGCCGAGGCGTTTTCGCTTCAAGCTCGAAAAGAACAAGGTGCTCTTTCTCGAGCTCAAGAACTTCAGGTTCAGCCACCTTATATACGACCCGGGCGACGAGAAGGACCTCAAGTGCCCGCTCTGCGGAGACAAGGACGTGACGCGGGTTTTCTCGACGTTCAAGGCCATATTCGACGATAAGAGCAAGAGGGCTCCCGGGCCGAAGGACGAGCTAAGGTGGCACCTCGAGTATAAGCAGCAGAAGGACGAGGAAATGAAGAACGACTGGGTCGGTCAGGAGCACCTAAACCAGTATTTCAACAGGTAATACCATTATAGACAGGGGGTAGAAATGCCGCTTTTTGAATACGAATGCATACCGTGCAGGAAGAACGTCGAGGATTCCTTGAAGGAAATCCAGAAGAAGGCTACGAAGAAGCTGGTGTCCGACCTCGTTAAAAAATACGACAACATAAACCACATCGGCGTGCTCGATCTCGATAACGAAAAGGTGCTGGGCGAGGCCGGAAAGAGGGACAAGAACGCCGTCGATCTGAACTTTTACCTTAACGACGGGTCGATACTCGTTTTCGTGAACCTGCCGAAAAACTACCGCTTCTCGGAGCTTATATACGTCGAGGAAGACGAGAAGAAGGTCACCTGCCCGTTCTGCAAGACAAAGAAGGTGGAAAAGGTGGTTTCGAGCTTCGCTTTTACGAGCGATCTCTCGACGGACATGCCGAAGCCCGACCTCGGGAACCTGCCGCCGTCTGTCAGGAACAGGACTTTTCTCGGCGAGTATATAGAAGAGAAGGACAGGCCGAAGAAGAACCGCTGATTAAACTGCAAATCCTCGGGGGCTCCCGCACCTGAGCGGGAGTCCGCCGATTCAGCACTGCTCGTTAAAGCAGCGCGATCACCCGCCCTGGTTCCTGTACGCCTCGCTCGGCTTGCCGAACCGCCTCCCGAGCTCCTCGAATATATCCTCCGGCGTTATGCCGAAATATGAAAGCGCGATGAGGGAATGGAACCAGAGGTCTGCCGTTTCGTATACGACCTCTTTCCGGCTTTCGTTCTTGGCTGCTATTACTACTTCGCCGGCCTCCTCGGTGATCTTCTTCAGTATTTTGTCGAGTCCCTTTTCGAAGAGCCCGCTCACGTAAGAACCCTCGCGCGGGTTTCGCCTCCTGTCGTCGACGACGTTCCATACGTCGCGGAGGGTTTTACCTTCCGCGCCTGTGCCTGAGCCGAAGGCCGGGGACGTGCGCTCGGCGCCGCCATAAGGCGTGAAAAAGCATGTCCTCTGCCCTGTGTGGCAGGCGACTCCTTTCTGGTCCACGAGCAAGAGCACGGCGTCCCTGTCGCAGTCGAAATAGATTTCCTTAACATCCTGAACGTTCCCGGATTCCTCACCCTTCATCCAGAGCCGCCCCCGGGACCTGCTCCAGAAATGCGCTTTCCCGGTTTCGATCGTCTTTTCGAGAGCCTCCCTGTTGGCGTATGCGAACATCAGCACCTGCCCGTTCTGAAAGTCCTGCACTATAACCGCAGCCAGTCCCTTTTCGTCGTACTTAACCTGATCCAGGTCCATGTCGTTTCCTCCGGAAACCATAATATTAACCAAACGGGAGTCACTTTCCGAGTGCCGGGGCGCTCGGCTTTACATAAGCGTCTTCATCCCTTATATTTATAAGCCTGAACCGGTTTTTATAACAAGGGGGCGAATATATGGCAAGGGTAACTATAGAAGATTGCCTTGAAAAAGTGGTAAACAGGTTTGCGCTCTCGGTCGCCGCGATGAAGAGGGCCAGGCTGCTCGTCAAGGGAGCCGCCCCGCTTTCGGAAGAGACCGACAACAAGGACGTCGTGACCGCTTTAAGGGAAATAGCCGAAGATAAGGTCAAGGTCGTTTATCCCGTAGGTCAGGACGAGTACTAGACTTAATTCCATCCATTATTTATTCCGGGCCGCCGGGCGGCTGCTATGTAGCGCGCTCCGGGTGGCTTTAAAGCGGATTTACGTGCCATGCAGCCGGATATATTCTCGGAAAGGGTGTGCGGAGAATGATTCGGGCCGGTATAGACACCGGGGGCACGTTCACCGACTTCGTTTTCTACGACGGCAAGAGGCTTTACTCCTATAAAATCCCCTCGACCCCGAACGACCCTTCGAGATCGATAATATCGGGACTGGCGCACGTTCTCGGGGACAAATTCCGTGACGTCGAAATCGTCCACGGCACGACAGTCGCCACGAACGCCCTTCTCGAAAGGAAAGGGGCCAGGGTCGCGCTCGTTACGACCGAGGGCTTCGAGGATGTGATAGAAATAGGGAGACAGAACAGGGGGAGCCTCTACGATATCTTCTGGGAGGCACCGCGTCCTCTGGTCGCAAGGGACATGCGGCTCGGGGTCCCGGAGAGGGTGTCGTTCGAAGGGAATGTGCTCAGGAAGGTAGCCGCCGCCGATTTGAAAAGAGTCCTCGGGCGGCTCAAAAAACTGA
The DNA here is from genome assembly GCA_964618635.1 of uncultured Spirochaetia bacterium. Taxonomy (GTDB): domain Bacteria; phylum Desulfobacterota_D; class UBA1144; order Nemesobacterales; family UBA2774; genus JADLGH01. The sequence goes on along the minus strand of CAZUDM010000003.1, from coordinate 19,251 downwards.
AGCCCGAGGGCGTCGCGATTTCCTTTTTACATTCCTACAAAAATCCTGTAAACGAAGAGAAGGTCGCTGCTTTTCTCGAACCGCTCGGCGTGCCCGTATCGGTCTCATCCAGAATTCTTCCCGAGTTCAGGGAGTACGAGAGGACTTCCACCGTCGTAGCGAATTCCTATCTCGTCCCGAAGGTATGCTCGTACATGAGATCGCTTTCGGAGAATATTTCGTCCCGGAACGGAGGAGGCGACCGGATAGCGATAATGCAGTCGAGCGGGGGCGTCATATCTCCTGATGAAGCAGGGAGCGAACCTGTGCGCATAGTCCTCTCGGGGCCTGCCGGCGGTGTCGTCGGTGCGTACGCCGTAGCGAGCGCGGCCGGTTACGAGAAGGTGCTCACATACGACATGGGCGGCACGTCGACGGACGTCGCCCTCTGCGACGGCGGGCCGAAATTCACGACGGAGACGAATATAGACGGCATACCGCTCAAGGTGCCGATGATAGACGTGACGACCATAGGAGCGGGCGGCGGTTCCATAGCATATATAGACACGGGCGGAGCGCTCAAAGTCGGCCCCGAGAGCGCAGGGGCCGATCCGGGGCCTGCGTGTTACGGAAGGGGAACCGTGCCGACGGTTACGGACGCGAACGTCACCCTCAGGAGAATCGACCCGGAAAGGTTCCTCGGGGGACGGATGAAGATATACCCGGAGAAGTCGGTCTCGGCTCTCGGGAAGCTCTCCCGAAAGCTCGGCGTCACCGTCGAGGAGCTCGCCGAGGGAATAATCAGGGTCGCCAATTCGAACATGGAGAGGGCTCTCAGGGTGATATCCATAGGCAAGGGATACGATCCTCGCGAATTCGCTCTCCTCTCTTTCGGCGGGGCAGGCGGCCTTCACGCCTGCGAGCTCGCGCGGGGGATGGAGATAAAGACAGTCATATTCCCGAGGGAGCCGGGCGTGCTGTCGGCACTCGGGATGCTGATGGCGGATACGTTCAAGGACTATAGCGCTACAGTGTTCGCGTCGGCTGGCAAGACGGCAGCAGGCGAGATAGAGCGTGGATTCGAAGCGCTCGTAAAAAAATCGAGCGCCGATTTCGGGAAAGACGGTGTGAGATACGAAAGATACGTGGATGCGCGCTACAAGAGGCAGGCCCACGAAATCACGATTCCTTACGGAAAGAATTTCGTAAGGCGCTTCAACGAGACCCATAAGCAGCTCTACGGATACTCGATGCCGGGGGACGAGGTGGAGGTCGTAACGCTCAGATTAAGAGCGATACGGAGGAAGAAAAAGCTTGCGCTCCCTCTGCTCGATGCCGGTAAAAAGACCGTCCGGGCTTCGAGAGAAAGCGTGATAATCGACGGACGGGAGACGAAGGCAATGGCTTACGTGAGGGAGGATTTTTATCCCGGGTTCAGGTTCCGGGGCCCGGCGATAGTCTTCGAGGATACGTCCACGCTGTATGTCGCGCCGGGATTCAGGTGCGAAGTCGATAAGTGGGGAAACATACTTGCGACAATTTGACGGCACGGAGTGTTTGTTGACGCGGCGCTCTAAAGGAAGTAAACATAGTTGCATCATGTCGTTGGAGCGGTGCTGAAATGGGAAAGTCAGGAAATCTCATCATAGGTGGGGGCGTTACCGGGCTTGCCGCGGGGATCGCTTCGGGCCTTCCGGTGTACGAGGCCGAGAGCGTGCCGGGGGGCATATGCTCGTCGTATTACCTCGCGCCGGGGAGCGGCAGGCGTCTATTCGAAGCGCCGGAGGATGGCGAGGCGTACAGGTTCGAGATAGGCGGCGGGCACTGGATATTCGGCGGCGATTCAGTCGTGCTGAGGTTTATCGAATCCCTCGGCCCCGTGAAATCCTACAAGAGAAAATCCTCGGTATTTTTCAGCAAGATTGGGCTATACGTCCCGTATCCAATTCAGAATAACCTCGGCTATCTCGGGAAGGACATAGCCGCGAAGGCGATAAGCGAGATAATAAACGCCCCTTCGGGCACGCCGCGGACGATGGCCGACTGGCTCGAAACGAGCTTCGGAAGGACTTTGACGGAGATGTTCTTCGCACCTTTCCACGACCTTTACACGGCAGGGCTCTGGACGAAGATAGCGCCCCAGGATTCCTATAAATCGCCCGTGAATCTCTCTATCGCAGTAAAGGGTGCGATAGACAAGTCGCCGCCCGCCGTCGGATACAACGTGACATATATCTACCCAAAGAACGGGCTCAACTCGCTTTCGCGGAAGATGGCCGAAAGGTGCGACGTGAATTACGGGAAGCGCGTCGCGAGGATAAAGGCCGACAAAAAAGAGGTCCTGTTCTCCGACGGCTCCGGGGCTAAATACGAGAACCTGGTCTCCACGCTACCGTTAAACAAGGCCACAGAGATAGCGGGCGTACGCCTCGATGAGAAGCCGGCGGACTATACGTCCGTCCTCGTTCTCAATATAGGGGCAACGCGCGGGAAAAAGTGCCCGGACGACCACTGGCTCTATATTCCCGACAGCGAGTCGCGTTTTCACAGGGTCGGGTTTTACAGCAACGTCGACGCCTCGTTCATGCCGAAATCATCCCGGAAAGAAAGGGAGCGCGTCAGCATATACGTCGAGAAGGCGTACGCCAACGGCAAAAAGCCGGGAGACAAGGAGATAGCAGCGTATGCCGATTCAGTCGTGAAGGAGCTTAGGTCGTGGGGGTTCATAGGCAGGGCCGAAACGGTGGACCCGACGTGGATAGACGTCGCGTATACGTGGTCGGCGCCGGGGTCCGGGTGGAAGGAGACGGCGATGAAGGAGCTCGAAAAGCGGGGCATCTACCAGATCGGCCGCTACGGCAGGTGGACGTTCCAGGGGATAGCGGAGTCCATAAAAGACGGCTTCTTCGCCGGCGGGGCGTTTAAGTGAGCCGGCGGTATTTCGTGCCCAAGGAATTTTCCTTTATTCTCTTGTCAGGCAGTTTCTTAATATAAACATGGAAGACCTCCCGCTTGTAGCAATCGTCATAGTCAACTGGAACAAGAAGGAATACCTGTCCAGGCTGCTCCGGTCTTTAAGCGATATTGAGTACAAAAATCACGATATCATAGTGGTGGACAACGCATCGACGGACGGCTCGCGCGAGCTTTTGAAGAGCTCGTTCCCTGACGTCCATCTCATAGCCAATGAAGCCAATATTGGCGGCGCCGGTGGATTCAATACCGGAATGAGGTGCGCACTTGGGAAGGGTATCTACAAATACATCTGGCTCCTCGACAATGACGCAGAGGTTACGGGCACGACGCTCATCGAGCTCGTGAACGTGATGGAGAAGGATGCAGGCGTCGGCATAGCGGGGTCGATGATAGCCAACCCCGACGACAGGGATCATATAGTCGAGGTCGGGCTCAACATCGACTGGAATACGGGGATTGTGAAGCCGTTCATGGAGAATTACGAGCTTGCGGACGTGAAAGAGGGGGTGTACGAGGTCGACTGCGTCCCCGCGTGCTCCGCGATGGTGAGGACGGACGCCCTCCGGAAAACCCGTCTCATGGACGAGAGGTATTTCATCTGGTGGGACGACACTGATCTGAGTCTGAGTGTTAACAGGGCTGGATATAGGGTTGTCGGCGTGACGAGGTCTCTCGTGTATCACCCGACCGAGAAGGATTGGATACTAGTCAATTATTACAACAACCGGAACGCGCTTCTGGCTTTCTCTAAATTCGCCGACCTGAAGCAGAGGATAAAAATATTCCACAGGATAGCCTCTTATTCGTGCAAGGGGATACTGTTTCACAACCTCACCGGGAATAAGTATCTCGGCGGTCTTCTTTATCGCTCGCTCGAGGATTTTTTTCGGAGCAGGTGGAAGAAGTACGCGCACGCTGATTCTCCCCCCGCGGAGAACACGGCCGGAGGCGGTGAAGACGCGCCGCTGGATGAGAAAGCACGGGTTGTCATACTCCCGACCGGGAATCTGACCGCGATAAAGGACTGCGTAGATGGGGTGAGACGTACAATTGGAGACTGCTCTGTGACGCTTCTGATTCAGGAATACAGGAAGAACCTCTTCGAGGCCCTTCCGATAGACGATTTCATTATATATGATGACAAGAAGAGGAACATACTGCTGGAGCATGCGGGAACTTTCGTCAGAATATTGTCGGGGAATTTCGATGCGGCAGTGATGCCCAGCAAGAACGCGGACTCGCCCTTCGGCTATGCCGCGAAAAAATACTACGTCTACGACGAGGAAAGGGGAGCCATACGCTTTAAGGGGAAGCGGCGCGATTTGTGGAAGGTCTTTTTCGCCTCCTTCGCCGGGGAGCTGGCCGCAATTCCGCTGACCCTTTTACTTCTCCTGAAATCCCGCGGATATCGCGATGAGCAAAGAATCCCACGTTAGCATGCCAAGGGTGGCGATAGTGATACCGGTCTATAACCGGAGCGCCGATCTGAAGGTGCTACTCGGCTCAGTCTACGCGCTCGACTATAAGAGCTTCGACGTAATAGTTGTCGATAACGGCTCGACGGACGGGCTCGGATGGCTTCCGGAAATGTATCCCGAGGTTCGGGTTCTGAAAAAGGATAAAAATTATGGGGCGACTGTCGGGTTCAACACAGGGCTCGAATACGCGGGCTCCTCGGGGGAATACGATTACGTCTGGATGCTGGATTCCGATTTGACAGTGGACAGCAAAAGTTTGTCTCGTCTCGTAGACGTTATGGAGTTGGACAAAAAGATAGGGCTAGCCGGCCCCAAGATTTTAAACAGCGCTGACAGGGGCCTCATAGTCGAGGCCGGAGCCCGGATAGACCTCGCGGCGGGAAAGGTCTTCCCGCTCTTCTGCAACGAGCCCGATTTCGAAAGGGACGACGTGATCGATGTCGATTATCACGGCTCCGGAGTTTCGCTCGTGAGGGCTGAGGCGTTCAGGAAGACGGGCGGAATGGACGAGAGATATTATTTCCTCTGGGACGATATGGACTATGGGCTTCTGATAAAAAGGAAGGGATACAGGGTCGTCGCCGTGCCGAGGGCTGTCGTCTGTCATCCGGCCTTTACGGAGAAGAGAAGCGCCGCGATAAACGCGTATTACGGTATAAAGGGGCCGCTCCTCACCGCGAGCAAATACGGGGATCCTTTGTCGAGACTCAGGTGCATATACGGAACGCTGCGCATGGTGTTGAAGGGTGCTCTCTACAGGTTCCTGAGTGGGTACGGGAAGCTCGCAAAGCTGAGCATGCAGGCGCTTTGGGACTTCGCGACCGGGAGGTGGGGAGAGAGGAGGGAGGTCAGGGAGGCGGCGAGCGATACTGCGTACAGACCGACGGGAAAGCCGGTCACGAGCCTTTCCGCGCAGACTGTCGCCATACTGCCGTCAGGAACGGATAAAGACGTCGTGAATGTTCTGAAGATCGTGAGAGCCGCTGCGCCCGGGGCGAAGATCGTCCTCATCATGCAGGACTACAGGCGGCATTTATTCGAGTGGATGGACGCCGACGAAGTCCTCGGATACGACGACAAGGGGAAGGGCATCTTGATCGAGCACGCGCGTGTCTTCCTGAACCTGATGGCGAAGCAACCGGACGTCGTGATAAACACCGATCCCGAGCGGGGGTCACCGTTTACGTACGCGGGCCGAAGGGTGCTGGACTGGGACCGCGGCAGGGAATCGCTCTACGAAAGCCGGGAGAATCTGTATTCGATCTGGAAGATACCGGTCTCGGTGATTGTCGGGGAGGTTCTTGCGCTTGCGGCGTGTCCTTTTCTTTATATCGCTTCCTTCAGGTACAGGGCTAAAGACTAAACTCACGGGCCGCGATTTATTTCAGCCACGTCGAGAGGTCGCGTTTTATGAGTTTCTCAAGCTTTAGGATGTCTTCCCTGTAGGTTTCGGTGAGGTACTTTCGAGTTTTAGATTTCATCCGGAGCCGGTTTCTCTTCTTGAAATAATTTACGAGTCTCTCTGTGTTCTCTTTGCCTATTGTGGATAGGAGCACCGGCCGGAGAATTCTTTTGACCGGGTGCTCGTAATCCGTCAGGAAGGACTCGAGGGATTCGCTTTTGGGTATGGACGAGAGGTTGAGCCTGCGGCTGAAATCGGGGGTGAAGTTCTCGTCTACGCCGAGGAATCCGAAGACGTCGCGCACGACTTCTGCGGGGTTCTCGTCGAGGTCGTCCTGAAGGCACACTTTAACGCCAGCCTCTCCGAATGCGGAGAGGTAAGCCCTAACCTGGCGCTCGTAAAACCCGACGTCTTTGTAGTACCAGATGAATTCATAGTTCGCATTCATTCTCTCGGGTTCTCTTTTGAGGGCCTCTTCGAAAGAGAGGGTTTCACGCCCGTCCCTCAGCATGTGCCTGTATGCCGAGAAGGCCCTGTACACGGGGTTTCTGAGGAGGATTAATATTTTCGCCTCGGGGCTTATCTCCTTTATCAGCGGAATCACCGTCTCGTGGAAATAAAGATAGTCCGCCGAGGCCTCGCCTACGATTTTTTCATTCTTCGCGTCCCGAAAGAGGGCTGTGTAGTCTTCCCATGTTTTGATGACTGCATCGTCAACTTCGTTGTCGCGCGGGCCGGTGTGAGGGAATTTGTTGGCGGTAAGTGACAGGTACTTGGGTTCCTTTGGATTCGACAGGTATATATCCGGGTGCCGGCTCAGGTAGTCGTGAAGGGACGTCGTGCCGGCCTTTGCCGCACCTACTATGAAAAAGTTAGGGAGTGTCAGATTCGAGTACCTCCCCGCTTCTTATGAATATTATCCTGTCCGTAAGCTCCTCCATTCGGGTGCGGTTGTGGGAGACTATGAGCACGGTCTTGCCGTGGGAGGAGAGCTCCTTTATTTTCGAGAGGCACTTTTCCTGAAAGGCCTCGTCGCCGACCGCCAGTATTTCGTCTATGAGTATGATGTCGGCGCTGCTGTGAACCGCGATCGAGAATCCGAGCCGGGCGCTCATACCGTCGGAATATTTCTTGACCGGCATATCGAGGAATTTTCTCTCGATGTCGGAGAACTCGATTATTTTTTCTATATTCTCCCTCACCTCTTTTATAGTCATGCCGATTATCGTGCCGTTCGTGTATATGTTCTCCCTGCCAGTGAGGTCGGGATGAAATCCGGCCCCGACGGAGATGAGAGGTGCGACCCTTCCGTTCACTTCCACTGTGCCGAGGTTGGGGTACGTCACGGACGCGATGAGCTTGAGTATTGTCGTTTTCCCCGCTCCGTTGTGCCCGAAAAGCCCGACGCATTCCCCCTTTGCGATCTCGATGTCAATACCCTTAAGCGCCCAGAACTCGCTCTCGCCGAGCCCTCCGGCGTCTTTTTTCCTGAAGGTCTGGGAGAGCTCTTCGCGGAGCGATTTGTGGAAGATGTCCTTCGTCGAGTATTTTTTCCACACGTCTGAAAGCCTTATCATGGCGTCAGATGACATCGGCAAAATCCCTCTCGGTCTTAACAAAGAATCTGCAGGAAAGATAATAAAACGCGGCCACGATCGCGGCGACGAGAACGAACTGCCAGAGCACTACGCCGCGGCCTTCTACGAGGCACCTTCTCATATTCTCGATTATGAAGGTGAGGGGGTTGAGGAACAGTATCAGCTTCAGCTTGAGGGAGAGGTTGTCGATGGAGTATATGACAGGTGAAGCGAAGAAGAGGAGCTGTATAAAAAATCCCGTCGCGAGCTTTACGTCGCGGTAGTAGACGTTAAGGCTCGAAAGGATAAGGCAGACGGAGACCGTGAAAACGAATAAAAGCAGAAGGAGCGGAAATATCCAGAGTGCGTTAACGGTAAGCCCTATGCCGTAGGCCGCGAGCATTATGAAGAATATGACCGACGCGATGAGATAGTCCGCGAAGGCGAGCACGACGCCCGCGAGGGGCAGAATCTCGCGCGGGAAATATATCTTGGTTATGAGCGTGTAGTTCCCTGTTAGGCTCGTCAGGGAGTAGTTGGCCGAGGACGCGAAGAACGTCCACGGGAGGAGCCCCGCGTAAAAGAACACCGCCCTCGGGGAGTCCGATACCTGTACTTTGATTATATAAGTAAAAACGAAGGTGAAGAGGAGCATCATGCTGAGGGGCTGGATAATGGCCCAGAGGACACCTATGATCGACTGGCGGTAGCGGATGCTGAATTCGCGCCAGACGTAGACGAGGAAGAGGTCTTTATAGGGTAGAATGCGCTTGAGCATGTGATTAGTGCCCTTCACTGGCCGGGCGAATACTAATTATAGTCTATTTTCCTTCCGGTAAACGAGTACCAGACGCCTTTCAGAAATCCGAGGCTGAACATCCCCTGCATTCTGCACCTGGTGTTGAAGGGCACGGCAAGAAGGGGAAGGTAACGGGAGCCGTTCGCGAGGAGCATCAGCCAGACGGGAAGGGGGTACCTCCCTCTCAGCTTCGCGAACGAGAGGCCGACCGCCGCCGCCTTTCCCGTGCCCGTCGTAACGAGGGGCGGGTGCATGTACGAAAGCCTCTCCGACCTTAGGGCGTTCTTTCCCGAGGCTGCGAGCCTTACGGCAAACTCGACGTCTTCCTGGCCTACGATCTCGGAGACGAAGCCTCCGAGGTCTCGGAGGGTTTCTCTCCTGTACGCCATGCAGCGGTTCGTCGGGAAGTAGGGGTCGTGGAAGCTGTACCTTCCTTCTATGATCGAATAGCTGGCGCTTCCGCGCGGCATTATGGCGTCGGCCTTCGCCTCTTCGAATTCGCGGACGAGCGCCGATAAAAACCCGCGGTCGAGTATGACGGTATCGTCGTCTAAAAAGAGCACGTACCTGCCGCCCGTTTTGGAAAGCCCGTAGTTCCGGGAATAACCCATCACGCCGAAGTTCTCTTCGAGCGTGTGGTACTTTATATCGAGAGCGCTGGAGAATTCGTCCGCAGCCGCTTTTCCTTCCGGCGTACCGCCCCTGTCCTCGACGAGCACCACCTCGAATCTCTCGCGGCCCATGTCCTGCTCGGAGAGGCAGGCGAGTATGACGCGGAGGAGGTCCGTTCTCTTGTAGAAGTTTATGACGCAGGAGACTTCGCATCCGGGCCGCGCATCGCCGACATCGGCGTCGCCTTTAAGCGAAAAAGGGAAGAGGCTGTATGCGGCTTTGAGTACCGGGGTTCGTATGTCCATCTGCGTTGTTACTTCGGGCGATATAGATTACATTAGTAATTTTGCGCCCGAAAAGTCAAGCGGAAGGGCTTTATTGTGAGCATCCCGGAAATAGCGATACTTAGAGGCGACATAACTGACGTCGATGCGGACGCTATAGTCAACGCCGCGAACACGGATCTGATCCTCGGCTCGGGCGTCGCGGGGGCGATAAGGAGAAAGGGCGGCCCCGGGATACAGGCCGAGTGCGACGGAAAGTCGCCGGTGCCGCTAGGCGAAGCTGCGATAACCAGCGGAGGTGATCTGAAGGCGCGGTACGTGATACACGCTGCGGCGATGCATCTCGGCGGCGGCGTGAGCGCGGAATCCCTCCTCAGCGCCACTTTGAACAGCCTCAAAAGGGCCGGCGAGGCCGGCGTCGCGACGATGGCCTTCCCCGCGATAGGCACAGGTGTGGGAGGATTCCCCGTGAAGGAATGCGCGGAGATCATGCTGGACGCAGTGATCGATCATGCGGCCGAGTTCGCTCCCGGCCTCGAAAAGGTTTATTTCGTTCTCTTCGACGAGGAAAGCGAAAGGATTTTTCGGGCGGCCCTCGAAGAACGTCTCGTGCGTGAAGAGAAAAGAGAAGATTGATTCGATGGCAATATTGAGCGAGAGTGAGAAGATCGCCGCGCTTGAGCGGCTTTTGAAGGAGAGAAACCCGAGTAAGATCGGGGGCGAGCCGGACCTCGTGCACGCCGCCGTGATGATGATACTAAAAGAAACCGAGGAAGAGTTCTCGATGCTCTTCATCAAACGGCCCGAAGCCGAATGGGACCCGTTTTCAGGCCACATGGCGTTTCCGGGCGGGAGGATGAGGGAGGGGGACGCGAGCAAGCTCGAAACCGCCATCAGGGAGACGCAGGAGGAAATAGGGGTGAACCTAAGCGCCCACGGGAGGATCCTCGGCGAGCTCGATGATGTTAATCCCAATAACCCGCGCGCGAGGGGGTATATCGTAACCCCTTACCTCTCCTTTCTCACAGTGGAAGTGCCGCTCGAGCTCGACAGGCGAGAGGTGGAAGAGGCGGTCTGGGTGCCGATGGAGCATCTCCGGGACGTGAGGAATTTTAAAGTGAGAATGAGGGAGAGGGACGGCAGGCTTGTCGAGGATTACACCTATAATTACGGGCCTTACCTGATATGGGGCATGACGGGCAGAATAGTCCACAGTTTCCTCTCCATAACTGCCCAGATTTGTTAAATTTCTGGATTTTCACTACCCCGGGTGATAGAATTGAGGGAAAAGGATTATACTTAAAGGGAGCTGAAATGAGGGGTGTAAACAAGGTAATTTTGATAGGAAATCTCGGCCGCGACCCGGAGATGAGATACACGACGGGCGGGCAGGCGGTTGCGAATTTTACGGTGGCTACTACGGAAAATTATACGACCAAGAGCGGTGAAAAGCAGGAAGTTACCGAGTGGCACAGGGTGGTGGCGTGGGGACGGCTCGCGGAGATATGCGGCGAGTACCTGTCGAAGGGGAAGATGGTCTACATAGAGGGGTCGATCAGGACCCGCTCGTGGGAAGACAAGGAAGGAAAGACGAGGTATACGACCGAGATCATAGCGAGGGGTATGCAGATGCTGAGCCCCGCCGGCGGAAGGCAGGAGCGTGAGGGCGGACGAGACGACCGCGCGTCCGACGATTTCGACATCGACGAAGACTCCTTCGGCTCCGACGACGACATACCGTTCTGAACCGGGTTATACACTGAACAAGCAGGCTTCTGCGGGCCTTAAAATAACGGCGTCTGCATCTACTTGAACATGAAGCTGACCGAGATAAAAAGGGTTGAAAAACCGTGGGGATACGAGCTCTGGTGGGCCCGGACGGACAGATACGTCGGCAAGATCCTTCATATCAACAAGGGCCAGAGCCTGAGCTATCAATACCACGAGGTAAAGGACGAATCGCTTCTTCTTTACAGCGGCAAGATGGCCCTCGAAATAGAGGAGCCCGGCGGGAAGAAGGAAGTATTGACGCTGACGCCGGGGGAGTCGCTCCGGATTACGCCTTATACCAAGCACAGGATGACGGCGATAGAGGAATGCGAGGTTATAGAGGTTTCGACACCGGAGGTCGAGGACGTTATAAGGCTTGAAGACAAATACGGAAGGGTTTAAGGAAACGAAATGGCTTTAGCGGTTGTCGTTCTTGCCGCCGGTATGGGTAAGAGGATGAAGTCCAAATTGCCGAAGGTGCTTCATCCGGTCCTCGGACGCCCCATGCTGGCATATGTTCTGGACGCCGTCGCCGGGCTTTCGCCGGAGAGGACGGTGGTCGTTATCGGAAAGGGCGGGGAAGAGGTCGTGAAAGCGATTGGCGAGGGGACCGGGTTATCGTACGCGAGGCAGGAAGAGCAGCTCGGCACCGGGCATGCCGCGAACTGCGCCCGTAATGCCCTCAAGAATTTTAGGGGCGACGTGCTCATACTCAACGGCGATTTTCCGCTCGTTACAGCCAAGACGCTGAAATCGTTCATAAAAAAACGTCGGAAGGACGAGGCAGACGTCTCGTTCCTGACTGCGTTCCTAGGCGACCCGCACGGCTACGGAAGGGTGGCCCGCGACGGGCGCGGGAATGTGGACCGGATTGTCGAGGAAAAAGACGCGTCTCCCGATGAAAGAAAGATAAATGAAATAAATTCGGGGACTTACTGCGTAAGATCGACTTTCTTATGGAAAGCCCTTTCCGCACTCACCCCCGGGAACAGCCAGAAGGAATACTATCTCACCGACATCGTCGGCATCGCGAGGGATAAATCGCTTAAAGTGTCCGGCGTGCCTGTAAAAGACCCGAACGAAGTCATCGGTGTCAACGATAGGGCGCAGCTCGCCGACGCCGAAGGGCTTCTCAGGGACAGGATAAACGGGGCGCTCATGGCGGGCGGCGTTACGCTCGTCGACCCGGCGAATACATACATCTCCCCCGGGGTGAAAATAGGTCCCGACACCATCATTTATCCGGGGACGTATATCTACGGCGATACCGTGATCGGCGAGGGTTCTTTCGTGGGGCCGGGCGTCTGGATAGAAGACTCGCGTATCGGCGACGGGGTCACGGTCAAAATGTCGTCCTACATTACCGGGGCGGATATAGGCAGCGGTGTATCGGTCGGCCCGTTCGCGCACCTCCGGCCGGGGGCGAAGATAATGGACGGGGCGAAGATAGGGAACTTCGTCGAGATAAAGAAATCCACTGTCGGGCGCGGGTCGAAAGTGCCGCATCTCTCGTACGTCGGCGACGCCGTTCTCGGAACCGGCGTCAATATAGGCGCGGGCACGATTACGTGCAATTATGACGGATTTAATAAATACGAGACGATTATAGGGGATAATGTATTCATAGGGAGCGATACGATGCTGGTGGCGCCCGTCAGGGTAGGGAAGGGGGCGACGACAGGCGCGGGCTCGACGATTACGAAGGACGTCCCGGAAGGGGCGCTCGCCATAGGGCGGGCCAGGCAGACGAACATAGACGACTGGGCCAGAAAGCCCAGGGAAAAGAAGAGTAAATAATATGTGCGGAATAGTCGGATACGTAGGGGACGAAAGTAAAACGGTCAACGTGCTCATGGAAGGGCTCTCGCGGCTCGAGTATAGAGGCTACGATTCCGCAGGAATAGCCCTCATGGAGAACGGGCACCCGAGGGTTTTCAGGAGCACGGGGAAACTCGAGAACCTGAGAAAGAAGCTCGGGGACCATGCGCTTTGCGGCACGCTGGGCATAGGGCACACGAGGTGGGCCACGCACGGCGGCGCCACGGAAAATAACGCACACCCCCACACCTCCGGCGGCACGTCGGTCGTTCACAATGGAATAATAGAAAACTACTCCGAGCTCAAGGAAGAGCTTTCAGCCAAGGGTTACAAATTCTCTTCCGATACGGATACAGAAATCATAGCTCACCTCATAGAGGATTTTTCAAACCAGGGACTTACCTTCGAGGAGGCGTTCAGGGCGGCGTTTTTGAGGATAGAGGGCTCTTACGCCGTCGCCGCCATTTCCGAGAGGGAGCCGGACAAGGTTATAGCGACGAGAAAATTTTCCCCGCTCATAGTTGCGTGCGGGGAGCACGAGAATTTTCTCGCGTCCGACGTCCCTGCTGTCCTGCCGTTCTGTAAGGACGTGATATTCCTCGAAGACGGGGACGTTGTCATTCTCGGGAAGGATTCGATAGCCGTTACGGACCTTCAGGGCGGCCCCGTCGACAGGAAGATCGACAGGATCAACTGGGACCCGGTTTCCGTCGAGAAATGCGGCTACCGCCATTACATGCTGAAAGAGATACACGAGCAGCCCCAGGCTGTCCTCGACACGATGCGGGGAAGGTTTTCGGAGGAGACCGGCGAGATATTTTTCGACGGGCTCGACAGCTCGAATTACAAGAACATAGAGAGGATAGTCATACTCGCCTGCGGGACGTCGTTCCACGCGTCGCTCATCGGCAAGTACATGATAGAGACCCTGGCGCATATTCCGGTACAGGTGGAGATAGCTTCGGAATTCAGGTACAGGAATCCCATAATCGACAACGACACGCTGGCCATCGCGGTGTCGCAGTCGGGGGAGACGGCGGATACGTCCGAAGCTCTCACCGAGGCGAAATCCAAAGGGGCGGAGACGCTGGCGATAACGAACGTTCTCATGAGCAAGATCGCGAGGGACGCTGACGGCGTGATATACACGCACGCTGGGCCGGAAATAGGGGTCGCCTCGACGAAGGCCTTTACGACGCAGCTCATAGTGTTCTATTTCCTCGCGCTCTACCTCGGGCGGATAAAGAAGACGATAGGGAAAGAGGAGTCGCGCGCGCTCCTTAAGGACGCGATAAGGATTCCCCAGCTCATACAGATTACGCTCGGGCTCGACGATGCAGTAAAAGAGCTTGCGCAGGACTTTTTCCATTACAGGAACTTCCTTTATTTAGGCAGGGGCATAAGCCACCCAGTCGCATATGAAGGGGCGCTCAAGCTGAAGGAAGTGTCTTACATCCACGCCGAGGGATACGCCGCGGGCGAGATGAAGCACGGCCCGATAGCGCTCATAGACGAGGAGATGCCCGTAGTTCTCATCGCGCCTAACGACGGTATAACGTTCAAGAAGATACTCGGGAACCTCCAGGAGATAAGGGCGCGCCGCGGGAAGGTTATATTCATTACTTCCAGCAGCGCGGCCGAGGAGCTGGGGGACGCGGCCGATAGGGTGGTAGTAATCCCCGAGAGCAGCAATCTTCTGAGCCCTATAATATCCGTCATTCCGCTTCAGCTCCTGGCGTATCACATCGCGAACTTCAAGGGCACTGACGTCGACCAGCCGAGGAACCTGGCCAAGGTCGTCACGGTCGAATAACCCTCCGGAGACCTCTACGAGAAGCCGGTTTTCTCCGCTGAAATTCTGTGAGAATTTCATATTTCCGTCCATCATTTTCAAACCGAAAATAATCTGGTAAATTATTGGGCTTCTTGCAGTAACTACCCAAAGCCCAAGAGGACCTATTACGATGAAAGTACTCGTCGTCGGGAGCGGCGGCAGGGAACACGCATTGTGCTGGAAAATCGCTCAAAGCCCGCTCGTAAGCACGCTCTACTGCGCGCCAGGGAACCCGGGTATAGCGAAGAATGCGAAGTGCGTCGATATAAAGACGCACGACATCGACGGGTATCTCCGGTTCGCGAGGTCTAACGAAATAGACCTCACCGTCGTCGGCCCCGAGTTTCCGCTGTCTCTCGGTATCGTCGACAGGTTTAACGAAGAGGGGCTTCATATTTTCGGGCCCACGAAGGCCGCCGCGGAAATAGAGACTAGCAAAGCCTTCTCGAAATACCTCATGAAAAAATACGATATTCCGACCGCATTTTTCTCTGTGTTCAGCGATTACGAAGAGGCGGTCGCGTGGGTGAGGGAAGTGAAACCCCCGCTCGTCATAAAGGCCGACGGGCTCGCGGCAGGAAAAGGGGTTTTCGTCTGCCAGACCGAAGAGGAGGCGATACAGGCCCTCGACGACGTTATGAGGAAGAAGATATTCGGCGACTCGGGCGATACTGTCGTTGTAGAAGAGTTTTTACACGGCGAGGAGGCGTCGTTCTTCGCGCTGACGGACGGGACGAACGTCATACAGTTAGAAGCCTGTCAGGACCATAAGGCGCTTCTCGACGGCGACCAGGGGCCCAATACCGGCGGTATGGGGGCTTATTCCCCCGCACCGGTAGTAACCCCGCGCATGGCGGAGCTGGTGATGTCCAAAATAATGCTGCCGACGGTTAAGGCTATGAGGGAAGAGGGCAGGGAATATAAGGGCGTTCTCTACGCCGGGCTTATGATAGAGGACGGGAATCCTAAAGTGCTCGAATTTAACTGCAGGTTCGGGGACCCTGAGACGCAGCCCCTGATGATGAGGCTCAAGTCGGATATCGTTCCGGTTCTCCGCGCTGTCGCGGGAAGGGGCATATCGCGCGAGACGGTCGAATGGAAGGACGAGGCCGCGGTGTGTGTTGTCATGGCATCGAAAGGCTATCCGGGGGATTACAAGAAAGGGGCCCCCATAGGCGGCCTCGATGAAATAGAAGATATGGACGGCGTCGTCGCCTTCCATTCGGGCACTGCACTCGACGGGGGGGAGGTGGTGACTGACGGCGGGAGGGTGCTGGGGGTTACCGCCCTCGGGGACAACATTCAGGACGCCATAAGGCATGCGTACAGGGCTGTCGGGAAAGTGGACTGCGAGCAGCTTTACTACAGGACCGACATAGGGCGGAAAGCGCTTCAATACATATAGATATTGTTTATATTTATCTATAATTTTCGCGATACTCGAATAAGGGGGTGCTAACATGGCTGAAATATGGTACCTTGGCATCGGGACTGAAACGCTGGAAGGACTCGAGCCCAGACATACCGCCTCTTTTGCCGAATGTGTAGAGCTTCTTGCTGTAACGCCGGAGAAGTGGGAATCCGCGCCGGACGAAGTGCCCAGCCTTAAAACCGGGAACCCGCTCGTAGACGAAAGCGGCTACATATACGTCATGCTCAGGGCGGGCGAAGACGACGTTTCCGGGTACGAGGACAAGGGGTGGAAGCCGGGGTGGTACAGGTCGGCGCTTACGATAGTCGGGTTCGAAAAAAATGTTAGAAAAAAACCGAAATAACGGGTCATTTCGTCTTGACACCGGAGCCTAAGTCTGGATATATTAATTGGATTACCTTTTTTATGGAGATAAGTATTCGTGCCTACGATTAGTCAGCTTGTGAAAGAAGGGAGAAAAAAGGCCAAGAAGAAGAGCAAGGCCCCCGCACTGCAGAACTGTCCGCAGAGAAGAGGGGTCTGCGTAAGGGTCTACACGACCACTCCGAAAAAGCCCAATTCCGCGCTCAGGAAAGTCGCTCGTATAAGGCTTACCAACGGTATAGAGGTAACGGGTTACATACCCGGAGAGGGTCATACGCTTCAGGAGCACTCCGTTATCCTGGTAAGGGGCGGCAGGGTGAAAGACCTGCCGGGGGTAAGGTACCACATAGTAAGAGGTACTCTCGACTCCACCGGTGTCGCCAACAGAAGACAGAGCCGCTCCAAGTACGGGGCCAAGAAGCCTAAATAATCCAAAGGGATAAACGATATGCCTAGAAAGGGATCAGTTTCCAAGAGAAAGATTCCCGTCGATCCCAAGCATGGTGATTTGACGGTAACGAAATTCATAAACTCGCTTATGTACGACGGCAAGAAGAGTAAGGCCGAAAAGATATTCTACGGCGCGCTCGAAGTGATGGCCGCCAAGACGGGGAAGAACCCGATAGAGGTTTTCACCGCGGCGATGGATAATGTGAAGCCGGGTATAGAAGTCAGGCCGCGCAGGGTAGGCGGCGCGACGTATCAGGTTCCGATGGAAGTGAGCTCGTTCCGCCGCCAGTCGCTGGCGATAAGGTGGATACTCTCGTCCACGAGGAAGCGGGACGGAAAGTCGATGATCGACAAATTAGCGGCAGAGCTTATCGACGCCTCCGAAGGAAGGGGCGGCTCGATAAAGAAGAGGGAAGACACCCATAAAATGGCGGACGCCAACAGGGCGTTTGCGCATTACAGGTGGTAATACTCAGGGAGAGTTATTGTGGAAAAGGCTATACCAATAAATAGAGTCAGAAACCTTGGGATCGTCGCTCACATCGACGCAGGGAAGACTACTACCTCCGAACGCATACTTTATTATACGGGAATCACCTACAAGATAGGCGAGGTCCACGAAGGCACGGCCACGATGGACTGGATGGAGCAGGAGAGGGAGCGCGGAATCACCATCACCTCCGCTACGACGACCTGCTTCTGGAAAGATCACAGGATTAATCTTATCGATACACCGGGACACGTAGACTTCACTATAGAGGTTGAAAGGTCTCTCAAGGTTTTAGACGGCGCTGCCGTCGTTTTCGACTCCGTTGGCGGCGTCGAGCCCCAGTCGGAGACGGTCTGGAGGCAGGCCGACAGGTACAGGGTGCCCAGGATCGCATTCGTAAACAAGATGGACAAGGTGGGTGCCGATTTTGCAAAGGTCGTGTCCCAGATTAAGGACAGGCTGAACTCGAACCCCGTTCCCCTTCACCTTCCCTATTTCGAAGGTGACAACTTCAAGGCAATAGTAGACCTCGTAAAAATGAAGCTCGCTCTCTGGGACGAGGAATCGCTCGGGCTCAAGTACGAGCTCGTCGACATTCCCGAGAGCGTGAAAGAAGAAGCCGTCGCCGCGAGGGAAAAGCTCGTGGAATCGGTGGCCGATTTTAACGAAGCAATAATGGAGAAGTACCTCGACGGGCAGGAGATTTCCGAAGAGGAGCTCATGAAGGGCATCAGGAAATCGACCATAGCCCTCGAAATAGTGCCGGTCATTCTGGGTACTGCATTCAAGAACAAGGGCGTTCAGCTCCTTTTGGATGCAATAGTCGATTACCTGCCTTCCCCGCTCGACCTCCCGCCGGTAGAGGGCGTGATCCCTGGCACCGACGACGTCGACGTAAGGCGTCCGAACGATGCAGAGCCGTTTTCGGCGCTTGCGTTCAAGATCATGACGGACCCGTTCGTCGGCCAGCTGACTTACCTCAGGGTTTATTCCGGAAAGCTCGTCTCCGGTACTACTGTCTACAACTCTACGAAAGATAAGAGGGAGAAGATCGGAAGGCTCGTAAGGATGCATTCCAACAAGCGCGAGGATATTAAGGAGATAGGCGCCGGTGGCATCGTTGCCGCGGTCGGCCTCAAGTCGAGCACGACCGGCGACACGCTCTGCGATGAATCGAAGCCGATAATACTCGAAAGCCTCTATTTCGCAGAGCCGGTTATATCCATTGCGATCGAGCCGAAGACGAAGTCGGACCAGGAAAAGCTCGGCATATCACTCAACAAGATATCCCTCGAAGACCCGACGTTCAAAGTCAAGTTCGACGAGGAGACGGGTCAGACGATCATATCCGGTATGGGCGAGCTTCACCTCGAAATTATAGTCGACCGCTTGAAGAGGGAATTCAACGTCGACGCCAACGTCGGAAAGCCGCAGGTCGCGTACAGGGAAACGATTACGAAGAATTCGGACGTCGAGTCGAAGTTCATCAGGCAGACGGGCGGCCGCGGTCAGTATGGTCACGTGAAGATAAAGATGGAGCCGGGCGAAGAGGGCTCCGGCGTTACATTCATAGACGAAATAAAGGGCGGAACTATTCCCAGGGAATACATCCCCGCCGTTGAAAAGGGTATTAAGGAAGCTTCTGAGACGGGCGTCGTCGCCGGGTATCCGGTCATAGACGTCGTCGTCAAGCTGTACGACGGCTCCTTCCACGAGGTAGACAGCTCGGAAATTGCGTTCAAGATCGCGGGTTCGATGGCGTTCAAGGATGCGGTTCTTCGTGCGAAGCCGATAATTCTCGAGCCTCAGATGAAGGTCGAGGTGGTGGTGCCGGAAGATTTTATGGGTTCGGTCATGGGTAATTTGAGCTCGAGGCGCGGCAAGATTATGGGTACGGAGCTCAGGGGCGGCATGCAGGCCATCAAGGCCGAGGTTCCGCTCTCGGAGATGTTTGGTTATGCGACCGAGCTTCGGTCGATGACTGAAG
>CAZUDM010000002.1:0-141083 GCA_964618635.1 uncultured Spirochaetia bacterium | reverse complement strand
AGTTCATGACGCTGAACATGCCGAATATGCCTATGGCGCGGCTCCTCTTTCCGGGGGAGGATACGTCCGCGATAAGCGTCCCCGCGGCTACGAAGCTAAGCGAAAGCGCGGCCCCGTGGAGAACACGGAGGAGCGGAAAGAGAAAATCGATCTTATCCAGGAATGCGAACGGAATCGTCGCCAGTGATATGAGGAGCCCGCCCGCTATCAGGAACGGCTTTCTCCCCCATTTGTCTATGAGGATGCCGACGGAAGGCGTCGTCAGTATTGTCGCCATGGACGCGGCTCCCATAATGAAGCCTATGATGGATTCGCTCCCGCCGAGCTCCTCGATCCTGAGCGGCAGGAGTATGAAGGCGTGATAGTTGAAAAAGAATATGAAGATAAAGAGGGTTACGAGGTTAAAATCCCTGTTGAAAAGGGGCCTGTCTCTGGGGATTGAGTCGCTCATTTCGCGTCCGGCGGGGATAAGCTTATACAACAAAAATTAATAATAAAAATCGGCCGCCCGCAGGTTATACTTTGTCAGAGGATGAAACTACGGGCCTTCGCCCGAGAGGGGTAGACAATGTTCCGCAATATTCTGATTCTGGTTCTCGCCGTCCTTCTTCTTATTTCGAGTTATCTCCTTTACACGAACAAGAATGTAACGATAGACCTCGGCAGGGACGGAGCGCCCGTCACGGAGCGTATAGTCGTAAGAGAGACGTCCGCTCCGCCGCAGCCTGCTCCGGCTCCGAAAGCGGAAAGCGGGGACCTTCCCGAAAATGGCAGCAGCGTCGTAAGCGGCGACGTCGAGGAGATTCCTTCGGACGAGCCCGAGGTGCACATGGAGCCGACTGTCGGCCTCAACATAGGCGACGAGCAGAAGATAGTTTCGAACTATAAAATAATCGGCCCGAGGAAGTTCGCCCTTTTAACCGAGAAGGACGAAACGATGGTCGAGATCGACCTCGACACAGGGCTCGTCGAAGTGAACCCGAAATACAAGCTCGACGAGACGACTACCCAATTCTGGAAATCCGTAGGAAGAAAATACCCCGAAGTGTGTTTTGTGGGGGAAGAATAAAGCCGCCTGATCCTCAGGCGCTGTAAACCACCTTTCCCCCGACAATCGTGTAAAGCACCCTGCCCTTTAAATCCCAGCCGTCAAACGGAGTGTTCTTGCTCTTCGAGCGGAACTTCGCCCTGTCTATCTTCACTGGCGCATCGGCGTCGAATATGACGACGTCGGCGGGTGCTCCGGGCTCCAGAGTTCCCCTTCCGAGGTTGAGTATCCGGGAAGGTATCGATGTCATCTTCTCGATCATCTCGGGCAGCGTGAGTATGCCGTCCTCGACAAGCTTCAAGGAAAGCGGAAGCGACGTTTCGAGTCCCACTATTCCGAAGGGCGCGAGGTCGAACTCAACCTTCTTCTCGTCCTCGCTGTGTGGCGCGTGGTCGGTCGCGATAACGTCTATCGTGCCGTCCCTGAGGCCCTCGATCAAAGCCAGCCTGTCCTCCTCTCTCCGGAGAGGCGGGTTCATCTTTGCGTTGGTGTCGTACTCGGCGACGGCTCTATCCGTGAGCGAAAAGTGATGCGGCGCGGCCTCGGCCGTAACTCTAACACCCCTCTTCTTTGCCGCGCGTATGAGCCTGACGGAGCCCGCAGTCGAAACGTGGCAAACGTGAAGGTGAGTCCCGGTAAGCTCGGCGAGCGTTATGTCGCGTGAGACCATTATATCTTCCGAAGCCGACGGTATTCCGCCGAGCCCGAGGAGCGTCGAGGTGTCCCCCTCGTTCATCACTCCATGGCCCGAGAGGTCCTTGTCCTCCGCATGGGTGAGCACGGGAATGCCGAACGCCTTCACGTACTCCATCGCGTGCCGCATGACCTTTGAGTTCATGACGGGCATCCCGTCGTCCGATATGCCGACGCACCCGGCCTCGTACATCTCCCCTATCTGCGCCAGCGTCTCCCCTTTTTCACCTTTGGTTATCGCCCCGATCGGGAAGACGTTCACGATCCCCTCCGTCCGCGCCTTTAACATTATGTATTCCGTGACGGAGGCGTTGTCGTTGATCGGGTTCGTATTCGGCATGCATACGATCGACGTGAATCCGCCCGCCGCCGCCGACTCGCAGCCGGTCTTTATCGTCTCCTTATATTCGAACCCGGGCTCTCTCAGGTGAACGTGTATGTCGATAAGCCCCGGGGCGACTATCTTCCCCCTGGCGTCTATAATTTCGACGCCCTTCTCGCTTTCGATTTTTTTAGTATCGGCCGGGTGAGATTTTATTTTTCCGTCCTCGATGTATACGTTTCCCTTTTTATCTTTACCGGACGCCGGGTCTATGACGCGCCCGCCCTTGATCAGTAACTTCACGAAGTCCTCCTTGCGGAAGCGACGAGATAAAACATCGCCATTCTGACGGCTATGCCGTTCGACACCTGCTCCAGGATAACGGCCTCGGCCCCGTCGGCTATGTCGGACGAAAGCTCGACTCCCCTGTTTATCGGCCCGGGATGCATGACGGTGACGTCTTTCGCCGCGCCCCGGAGCTTCTCCCGCGTAAGGCCGTAGAATCTCGAATATTCCCTCAGCGAGGGGAAGAACTCGGAGTCCTGCCTCTCCTTCTGTATGCGGAGCATTATTACGACGTCCGCGCCCTCTATCGCGTTTTCGAGGTTGTAGTAAGGCTTGACGTTAATGTCCTCTATATATTTAGGTATGAGCGTAGGCGGGCCGACAACCCTCACTTCGGCTCCCAATTTGGTGAACCCCCAAATGTCCGACCTTGCGACGCGGCTGTGAAGTATGTCGCCGACTATCGCGATTTTCAGCCCTTCTATCCTTCCCTTGAGCCGCCTGATGGTGAAGAGGTCGAGAAGGCCCTGGCTCGGATGCTCGTGCCACCCGTCCCCGGCGTTTATGATCGAGGAGTTAAGCTCCTTCGCGAGGAGCCACGGCGCTCCCGACATCGGGTGCCTTATGACTATCATGCTCGCGCCCATGGCTTCGAGGTTTCGCGCCGTGTCGAGGAGCGTTTCGCCCTTCACGACGCTGCTGTGAATCGTCGTGAAGTTAAGGACGTCCGCGCTCAGCCTCTTTTCGGCTATCTCGAACGACGAGCGCGTCCTCGTGCTCGGCTCGAAGAAGAGGTTGCATACAGTGACGCCCCGGAGAGCCGGGACTTTCTTCACGTCCCTGTCCGAAACCTCTCTCATGGATTCCGCCGTGTCGAGCACGAGCGTTATTTCCTCGGCTGTCAGTTCCTCAAGCCCCAGTATGTGTTTTCGCTCGAATGCCATTTATTGTTTCACCACGACGACTTCGTCCTTTCCGTCGGCCTCCTTTAAATGAACCCTCACGGTTTCGGAGCTCAGCGTATTGAGCTTGAGCCCGGTGTAGTCCGGCTGAATCGGAAGCTCCCTGTGCCCCCTGTCTATGAGCGTGACAACCTGGATAGAAGACGGCCTGCCGAAATCCATTATCGCCTCGATCGCGGCCCTGGTCGTCCTCCCGGTGAAGATGACGTCGTCGACGAGTATCACCTTCTTGTCGTCGAGGTCGAAGGGCACCTCGGTCCTCTCCACCTTGGGCCACTCCGTCTTCTGCCTGAGGTCGTCCCTGTAGAGCGTGATGTCGAGAGTCCCCATCTCGGGCCTTATGCCTTCGAGCTTCTCTATCTCGTTGGCGATGCGGGTGGCGATGTGCACCCCTCTCGTCCTTATGCCGATTATGACGACGTCGGCAGCACCGTTGTTCCTTTCGAGAATCTGGTTCACTATCCTCGATATGGTGCGGTTCACGGAATCGGAATCCATTGCTACTTTGTCAGCCATTTTCTTTCTCCCCTCTCCCTAATATACCGACTTCAGAACGCCCTCGCACTCCGTCTCGAACTCGAACTCCTTCGTGTAGCGGTCGAAGAACGTGGCCTCGTCGGCGTAGTAGATCGATATGACCACGCTGTCCTTAGTGTGCTCGATCGTGAATTCGCTTTTATCCTTCGGTATGCCGACCCTCTGAAGCTTCTCGGATATCTCGTTCTGGATGAAGTTGCTTCCCCTGTACTTATGATACAGGTCGGCGTTTTCCTTGCAGATTCCCCTGATTCCGATAACGCCCCTGTAATATATCGGGACAACCTTGAACCCCACGTAGAATAAAAGAACGAGTATCAGTATCCAGATAACGGAAGACAAGCTTTTCATGTTTTGCGCCTCCCCTGCGTCCAGATCGATTCAAAATGCTTTTATTCTATTCCCTGGAGAATCCTGTCCCATCTTACTTTATTGAGAATTTCGGGGTTCTGGAAGTCCCACGACCAGTGAATGAGTATGGCCTTACCGGCTATGTCCCCGAAAGGCACGAAACCCCAGAACCTGCTGTCCTGGCTGTTGTCCCTGTTGTCGCCCATGACGAAGACGTGCCCCTCGGGAACCTCCCCGACCGGTATAAAGCTTCCCTTGTTGGTCGTTTCCTTTCCCTGCCTGAATATCGCGTCGTGCTTGTGACCGGAGAGGTCTTCGACGTAATCGTCGAGCTCCTCGCCGCTCCTTTCGTCGAGATACTCGCCCTTGAATTCGAGCGGCACCGGCCGGCCGTTTATTACGAGCTGCCTTCCGTTTATGTCTATGCTGTCCCCGGGGATTCCGACGACGCGCTTGATATAGTACATATCGTTCTTGGACGGGTCTTTCTCGGGGTTGGGATATGTGAAGACAATGACGTCGCCCCTCTTTATCTCCTCGAACGGCATGACCCTTACGTCCGTAAATGGAATCCGCGTTCCGTAAATGAACTTGTTCACGAGGAGATGATCTCCGACGAGCAGAGTCGGGATCATCGAGCCCGACGGTATCTTGAACGGCTGGAAAAGAAATGTCCTTATTATAAGCGCAAGCCCTACAGCCAGGACGAGCGCCTCCAGGTTCTGCCGGAGCTTAGACTTCGCGAACTTCGAAAGATAGTCGTGCGACGCACCTTCGAGCTCGTCGGTCTTCCGCCTTATCTCCTCTGTGCTCCCGCCGGCGAGCGCCGCTTCGAGGGCCGTGATCCTGCTTTCTACGACCGCCGCGGCTTCGGGATTTATCTTCGATCTGTTCTTGTTCAATAACGCCTTGTTTTGTGAGAGAGACTGCTTCGCTTTATTTCTGATTTTCGTGTCCCGTGACCATAGACCGAGCATAATTGAGGTTTGAGTATAAATGGTGAAAAGGGGTCTTTCAATATAAACGGCGAGATACGGCAGCCCCCTGCCGCAGCGGTGCGCGGCGGGCCGTATTTACTGCCTTTCCCACTGGAGCATTCGCTCGACGGAGCGGACGCCCTCGACCTGCTTTATCGACTTCATGACGTTTTCCAGCTGGGCGAGGTCTGTGACGACGACGTCGAACGTCCCCACCGCTGTATCTACGTCCGTCGAATGGATTTCGGCCTTGGATATGTTAATGTCGGAAGAGGAGAACGAGCTCGTTATGTTCGACAGGATTCCCGGGCGGTCGACGCACTGAACGACGATCCTCGCCGGACGCTGGCCCTTGAAGTTGGTGTCCCATTCGACCTCTATCCTCCGGGCGTCGTCCACGTCCAGGAGACGCGGGCAGTCGCTCTTGTGTATGGTGATGCCCTTGCCCCTCGTTATGTAACCCGTAATCGGCTCACCCGGAAGCGGCGAGCAGCAGTTGGCGAACCTTATCATGACGTCACTGTAGCCGTTTATCAGGACGCCGCTTTCGGACGTGCCGGTTATGGTCCTGATTATCTTCTCGATCCTCGATTCCTTCTCGGGGGCCGTTTCCAGCTTGTCCGTGGGCAGAACCCTCCTCAGGAAATCGTTGGCCGAAATCTTCCCGTACCCGACCGCGAGGTAAAGCTCCTTTTCGTCCTTGAACCTGAACTCCGCCAGGGCGTCCGCGAGCTCGCCGTTTTTCAGCATGGCGTTAAAATCGAGCCCGTGCTGCTTGAACTTCCTCTCGCAGATCGACTTCCCGACGATCTCGGACTGCGTCCTCTCCTCGTTCCTGAGCCACGCGCGTATCTTCGTCTTCGCACGCGAGGTGACGACGAACTTGAGCCAGTCCCTGTTCGGGTGCTTGTCGTTGGCCGTAACGATCTCCACGGTGTCGCCCGTTTTCAGCTGATGGCTCAGGGGCACGAGCTTTCCGCTCACAATAGCCCTCATACACCTGTTGCCGACCTCGGTGTGAACGGCGTAGGCGAAGTCCACAGGCGTCGCGCCGCTCGGGAGCTCCATGAGGTCGCCCCTCGGCGTGAAGACGTATACGACGTCCGAGATAAGCTCGCCCTTTATGGCCTCCATGTACTCCGTCGGGTCCTTTATGTCCTTCCATTCGAGGAGGTGCCTGAGCGTCGTGTAAATCTCCGTGCCGCCGCCGTCGAGCCGCCCTTCTTTATATTTCCAGTGGGATGCCACGCCGTACTCGGCGACATTATGCATCTCCCTCGTCCTTATCTGGATCTCCATCCTCTCCCCGAAGGGGCCGATAACTGTAGTATGAAGCGACTGATAGCCGTTCCCCTTGGGGAGGGCTATGTAGTCCTTGAACCTCCCGGGGACAGGCTTCCAGGCCGAGTGCACGGCGCCGAGCGCCTCGTAGCATTCCCTTAGCGAGCCCGTGATGATCCTGAACGCGATTACGTCGTAGACGCTGTCGAACTCCAGGTTCTGCGTCTGCATCTTTCTGTATATGCCGTAAATGTGCTTGAACCTTCCGGTAACTTCGGCGTTTATGTCGAACTCGGCGAGCTTGCCCGCGATAAGGGCCTTTATCTCGTCTACGTGCTGCTCCCACTCCTCCTTCCTGTCGGCTATGAGCTTCGACAGCTTCTGATGTTCGCCGGGGTTGAGGAATTTAAAGGAAAGGTCTTCTAGTTCCTGGGTCACCCAGCTTATGCCGAGCCTGTGGGCGAGGGGGGCGTATATGTCGAACGTCTCCTTGGCTATGCTCTTCTGCCTGTCCTCGGGGAGGTATTCGAGCGTCCGCATGTTGTGGAGCCTGTCGGCGAGCTTTATGAGAACGACCCTTATATCCTTGGCCGTCGCGAGTATGAGCTTTCTGAACCCCTCGGCCTGCCGCTCGATCTTGGTCGTGTAGGGCAGCTGGCTTATCTTCGTAACGCCGTCCACGAGAAAGGCGATTTCACTGCCGAACAGGGTTTCAATTTCTTCAGGCGTGGCGAGCGTGTCTTCGACCGTATCGTGGAGAAGTCCCGTGATTATAGACGACACGTCGAGCTTCATCTCGGCGAGTATCCAGCTCACTTCAAGCGGGTGACTGAGATAAGGCTCTCCCGAGCTCCGGGTCTGCCCTGCATGGACCTTCGCCGAGTAGACGTACGCCTTTTTCAGGAGCTCGACGTCCGCGTCGCTCAGGTAAAGGTAGGCGTTAACCCGCTCTATTATGTCGTTAAGCCTTATCATTTTCGTCAGGCGAAGTAGTCTTTCCCTATCCTCTCCGCCGCCCTCGAATACTCGCACCTTGCCGACTTTATGACCGCCGAAAGGCAGTCGAAGGCCTCGTTAAACGAGTCATTGATAATAATATAATCATAGTTGTTTATCTCTTCCATCTCCCTTCTCGCCTCGGAGAGCCGCTTCTCGAGGTCTCCGGACTTCTCGCTCCCCCTTTCGATGAGCCTCTTCTTTAAAATCTCAAAGGACGACGGGAGAACGAAGCAAAAGACCCCGGCGCCGTACTTCTCCTTTATCTGCCTCGCGCCCTGTATGTCTATGTCGAATATCATGTCCACGCCCGACTTCCGGGCGTTTTCCAGCGCCCCGAGCGGGGTGCCGTATAAGTGCCCGTGAACGCTCGCATATTCGGCGAACTTCCCCTCTTTTATCATCTCCCTGAACGCGGCCTCAGAGACGAACGTGTAATCCTTCCCGTCGACCTCCCCCTCCCTCGGCTTTCTGGTCGTGACTGAAACCGAGAAGCTCAGGTTCCTGATGCTCTTGAGGGCTTCCTTCACGAGTGAAGTCTTGCCTCCCCCGGACGGGCCCGAAACTATAAACAGAATTCCCTCTCTCATTCTCTCTTTTATCCGTTCTTAATTTATTCCCTGACTGTCCTTAATTGTAGGATAGTTAAAGTGATTTATCAACTATCGGCAGATGCGGCCTATGAATCTTTAAGCCGCTTTTCGAGCGCTTCAGAGACGAGCCTCACGTCCTGCGACTTTTCCTTGTCGAGGACGAGGATAGCATCCCCGGAGTCGACGACGACTATATTCTTAAGCCCGACCATGGCTATAACCCTCTCGCCGCCTATGGCGAGGCACCCCGAGGAATCGACCAAAACAACGTCCCCGCGCGTGACATTGCCCTCATCTCCATCCCTCAAATATTCGTCGAGCGCCTTCCAGCTCCCGACGTCGCTCCAGGGGAAGCTCACGGGAACGACCGCCGTGTGCGACGAGTGCTCTAAAATCAGCTTGTCTATGGAGCCTGACTTAATCGACCTGTAAAATCCTTCCGCCGCGGCCTTCTCGGAGGAGCCGTAGAGCCACTGTGCGAGCTCCTCGAATCTCCCGTGCCACTCGGGGATTATCTCCGCGAATTCCGATAATATCGACGACGTCTTCCATACGAATACACCCGAGTTCCAGTAGTACCCGCCTTCCTTTAAAAACCCGAGCGCCGTTTCGAAGTCGGGCTTCTCGCTGAATCTCTCGACGTTAAAGGCCTTGAAGCGCCCCGAGGATTCCAGGACATCCTTCCCGGCCTTTATGTAGCCGTACCCGGTCTCGGGAGAAGTCGGCGTAACGCCGAGTGTGATTATCGGAAATTTTCCGTCCGCGAGCCGGGTGCACGCCGTTTGCGCCGCGAACCTTATGGAATCCCTGAACCCCTCGTCGTCGCCGACGGCATGGTCCGCCGGGAGCACGACGACCACGGCCTCGCCCGCCCTCTTCTCTATCCTGAGCGTGCCGTAGGCGATGCATGGAGCGGTGTTCTTACCCTCGGGCTCGAGGACGAGGTTCTCTTCCGGAAGCTCCGGTATGTGCTTCAACGTTTCGTCCCTGTACCTCTCGACGGTGACGACGAATATCCTTTCTATAGGTATGAGCGGGAGGACCCTGTCCACGGTTTCC
The DNA here is from genome assembly GCA_964618635.1 of uncultured Spirochaetia bacterium. Lineage (GTDB taxonomy): Bacteria > Desulfobacterota_D > UBA1144 > Nemesobacterales > UBA2774 > JADLGH01. The sequence continues at coordinate 131,979 of CAZUDM010000002.1, read as the reverse complement.
CGTATGAGGGATTTACTTCCCGTGAGCGTGAGGAACTGCTTCGGCTTTTCGCGGCTGCTGAGGGGCCAGAATCTCCTCCCCTCCCCGCCCGCCATTATTAACGCGTATATATCCACCCGGTTAATAGTAATAGTAGTCGGGGGAATTCTCAATCCGGGGGCCTGAAATCGACCCTTCGGGAGGAGAGAGGCAGGAGTTAACGGTAAGCGCAGCCCGATTAGAAGAGATGCCCGAGGGCGCCGAGGTCGAGGTCTTTAAGCCCGGGCTTTACCGCGTGAGCCTCTGAAAGCTCGGCCTCGGAATAAGAGTTCGTCACGGCGAGGCACTTCATCCCGGCGGCCAGCGCGGCCCTTATCCCCGAGATCGAATCTTCTATCACTAGGCATTCGGCGGGGACTATCTCTCCATCGTCAATCTTAACGTTGAGACGCCTGAGGGCCTCGATATAAACGTCTGGCGCTGGTTTACAGTTTTCGATATTGTCGGCCCCAACTATAACCTCGAAGCTCCCCCTCACTCCGGCGAAGTCGAGCACGCGCACGATCTCCGCTTCGAGGGCCCCGGAGCCTATCGCGAGCCTGTACTGTCCTTCGAGGCTTTTTATAAAATCGACCGCCCCGGGGAGGAGCTCTATATTCCCCTCGATCATCTCGTCGTAGTGGAGCGACTTCCTGTCCATAAGGGCCGAGAGTAAGGCGTCGCCCAACTCGAGCCCCCTGTTCTCGTAGAGCTTCATGAACAGGGTCTTGTCGTCGTAGGCGAGGTAATTGGCGTAATAATCCTCCTCGGTAAGCTCGAGACCCTCCACGGCGAGCGTTTTCTGAAACGCCCCGAGGTGAATGTGCTCGGTATTCGCGATAACGCCGTCGAAGTCGAAGATCACAGCCCTCAGCATGATAAAATAAACACCTCTTTATTTTAATCTGGCCGGCCGGAAGCCGGGGTTTAAGTCAATCGGAAATCCGCGTTTAGTATAAACGCTCCTTCGGCTTTAACGAATCCCGAAGCCTCCAGGGCGCACCGGCCGGGTAATATATAACGTATATTCGCGTCAATTTCTCAAATTCCGGCTCAAAAATAATATTGAATGGGTATATTATTCTAACCCCGCCCGATACTGCGCGGATATTACCGAGGAGACAAAATGAAAAAACTGTTCCTGCCGCTCTTGCCCGCCGTTCTTCTGGCCGCGGCGCTCGTCTCGTGCGAAAAGGACGGAGAGCCGATTTCCGATTCACAGCTTCCAAAGGCCGCAGATTTCACGCTCAACACCGTTGACGGAAGCAAAAAGATGAGCCTTTCCGACTTCAGCGGCAAGCCCGTCGTGCTCAACTTCTGGGCGACCTGGTGCGCCCCGTGTAAGGAAGAGATTCCACTCTTCGAAAGCACGTGGAAGGAATATAAGGACAAGGGCGTCGTATTCATCGGGGTCGACGTTATGGACGACAGGAAGAACGCCGAAAAGTACGTAGAGGCCGAAGGCGTGACGTACATAAACCTTCACGACCCCTCGGGCGACGCCTCAGGCAAGTACGGCGTGGTCGCGCTCCCGGCCACCTTCTTCATCGACAGGGACGGAAGGATAGTCCACCAGAACTACGGGCCGTTCGTAGGTGAGGACGGGGAGAAAAAATTTAAAGAGCACCTGGCGGAGATAACGAAATGAATCCGGCGGAAGTACAGGTAAGCTGGGCCATAGCGTTCCTCGCGGGGCTCATATCGTTTCTATCCCCCTGCGTCCTTCCTCTCATCCCGGGCTACGTCTCGATGGTGTCGAGGATGTCGTTCGAGGAGCTCACGGGCGGAGCCACCGTAGGAAAGACGACGAAGATACTCGTCCCGAGCCTCCTCTTCGTGCTCGGTTTCTCGTGCGTATTCATTTCGCTGGGCGCCGGGGCGTCGTTCCTCGGAACCTTCCTTCATCAGAACAAAGTCCTTCTCCTCCGAATATCCGGGGTGATAATAATAATCTTCGGGCTCTTTACTATGGACCTCCTCAAGGTCCCTTTCCTCTACAGAGAGAGGAGGCTCAATATCGGCGGAGGCAACATGGGGAACGCGGGCATATTCCTCTTGGGAATAGCGTTCGGCTTCGGCTGGACCCCGTGCGTCGGCCCGATTCTCGCGTCTATACTTCTTTACGCGAGCACAGCGGAAGGCGCGGGAAAGGGTGCTCTTCTGTTGTTTGTCTACTCGCTCGGCCTCGGGCTTCCGTTCATAATCACGGGGCTCGCGCTCTCGAAAGCGCTAACGGCATTCAGCTGGATCAAGAAGCACTATAACGTCTATAAAATCGTCGTCGGAGGCACGCTCGTCGCCGTCGGGCTCCTCATGGTCACGAACAACCTCTTTTACCTCAACATTTACGGCCAGAGGGTTCTCGACTCGCTTGGCATAGACTTCTGGAAATCCTTCTGAAAAAGAGCTCTCCGGCCATCGAGTGCTTCAATCCATGTTGAGAAATATTTTCCGGGTGTTGTATGATTTTCACCGTGAACAGTAATCACGACGCCACAGATGCCCGCACGCACGCCGCGCTCGGCAAGGACGAGATCCACGTGTGGACCGCCCGCCCGCTCTCGCACGAGGGCGACGAGATGGAGCAGCTCCGGCGCACCCTCTCCCGGGACGAGTCCGGGAGGGCCGAGAGGCTGAGGCCCGGCCCCGGAAGGGACATGTTCGTAGCCACCCGCGGCATACTGAGGCGGATACTCTCTATTTATCTCGGAAAAGAGCCCGGGGATATAGAATTCGGTTACGGGAAAGGCGGAAAGCCCTTCGTCAGGGGGACGGAAATCACCCCGCCGATATCATTCAATCTCTCGCACTCCCACGAGGTGGCAATGTACGCCTTCGCGGCCGGGAGAGAGGTCGGCATAGACGTCGAGCGCCTGAGGGATGTCAGAAAACCCGAAGACGTCATAAGGCGCTTCTTCTCGGAGGCGGAAAGAGAGTTCTTTCGCTCCCGCCCCGAGGAGCTCAGGCTGGAAGCCTTCTTCAGGCTCTGGACTTTCAGGGAGGCTTCAGTCAAGGCAAGCGGGCGAGGCGTATTCACGAAAGACAAAGGGCTCGTAATCCCCGGAGCGCCGCCGAGCTCATGGCTGCACGATCCGGTAAACCCGGTGAGCGTCGGAGGATCGTGGTCTCTTGTCGGCATAGACGCATTCGAAGGTTACGTCGCGGCCGTCGCGGTTGAAGGCGAAGCACCGCGGGTTCGGAGATTCGAATTCCCGTCCGGTCTTCGCCAGCCTTAAAATCCTTTCTTAACACCTTGATTTATTCCTGTTATAATATCACCCTTCTACAAACGAGGGGTTTCCCTCGCGCCGGAAGCACCGCCGGTTGACTAGTGTTTAGATAATTCTATAATGCTTGCAAGTTTTTAGGTGCGGAGGAATCTAGTCGTGCCGATATACGAATACAGGTGCCTCGATTGCAGCGAGGAATTTGAAGCGCTGTTGCTGAATAAAGACGACGAAGTTTCGTGTTCTTCATGTCACGGCTCCAACATCGAAAAACAGTTTTCCTCTTTCGGTGTCAAATCCCAAAGTGAAACACAAACACCCTCGCCAAGCGCCGGCGGAAGCGGATGCATGCATTCCGGCTGCGGATGCGGTGTGAGAAGCTAGCATACAAACTCGACAAAAATACATGGGCAGAACAACCCTGAACCAAAACGGAGGATTTTAATTACATGTCGAATTCGGCAGAGAATGAGAACGAGAACGAGCAAGAAAGAGACAAGGATATAAAGCAGGCGGCCCTCGAATATCACAGCGTGGGGAGAAAAGGCAAGATAGAGGTAGTCCCGACAAAGCCGTGCCTTACACAGTGGGACCTCTCTCTGGCCTATTCACCCGGCGTGGCCGTGCCCTGCATGGAAATTTACAGGGACCCTGACCTCGCGTACGAATACACCAACAAGGGCAATCTCGTGGGAGTCGTGTCGAACGGCACGGCGGTTCTCGGGCTCGGAAAGATCGGCGCTCTCGCCGGAAAGCCGGTTATGGAAGGCAAAAGCGTTCTCTTCAAGAGATTCGCCGGCATCGACGCATTCGACATAGAATTAAACACCGAAGACCCCGACGAAATCATAAAGACAGTAAAATACCTCGAGCCGACCTTCGGCGGAATCAACCTCGAAGATATAAAGGCGCCGGAGTGTTTCTACATCGAGGACGAGCTCAGAAAACAAACCGACATCCCGGTATTCCACGACGACCAGCACGGAACGGCCATCATCTCCGGCGCGGGGCTTCTCAACGCCTGCGAGCTCGTCGGCAAAGACATCAGCGAGCTCAGGATGACCTTCAACGGCGCGGGTGCTTCGGCCATAGCGTGCGCCGAGTTCTTCATCCAGCTCGGGGCCAAGCGCGACAACATCACGATGTGCGACAGCCGCGGCGTAATTTACAAGGGAAGGGAAGCGGGAATGAATCCCCAGAAGGAGAAATTCGCCGTCGACACCAGCGCAAGAACCCTCCAGGAAGCCATGAAGGGGGCGGACGTATTCGTCGGGCTGAGCGAGGGCGGAATGGTCACCCAGGAGATGGTCAAGACCATGGCCGACAAGCCCATAATATTCGCAATGGCCAACCCGGACCCTGAAATCTCCTATCCCGAGGCAAAGGCCGCGAGGAAGGACGTCATAATGGCGACGGGAAGGTCCGACTACCCGAACCAGGTAAACAACGTGCTCGGATTCCCGTTCATATTCAGGGGCGCGCTCGACGTAAGGGCCAAGGCTATCAACGAAGAAATGAAAGTGGCTGCCGCGTATTCGCTGGCAAACCTCGCCAAGACCGGGGCCGACGAAAGCGTCGCAAAGGCTTACGGCAAGAAGCACTTCGAATTCGGCCCGGACTATATCGTCCCGAGCCCGTTCGATCCGAGGGTGCTCGTATGGGAGTCCGTCGCCGTCGCGCAGGCGGCCATGCACACGGGCGCATCGAGGATCCGGATCGATATAGAAGAGTACAGGGAGAGCCTTTCGAGAAAGGTCGACGAAAAGCTCAAGAGATGGAGCGCCTGACGCGAAAGCTGCAGGACATAAAACGCTGTCTCATTAAACAATCCCTTAGGCGGTTGGAAGACGGGCTTCTACCGGGAGCCCGTCTCTGAACAAGGCCGCACGAGATACGGACCATTGTCTTCGAGCAGCCGGAATCACATAAGCGACAAGAAGCTCCGCACCGCCGTCCTCTCCATAGCTGTATCCTTCACCCTTATAGTGATCAAGGTCGTGGTCGGCATACTGACGAACTCCATCAGCATACTGGCCTCGGCGGTCGATTCATTCCTCGACATTATCACGTCCTCCGTAAACCTCTTCTCCATACGAAAATCCGAGAAGCCCGCAGACAGCGAGCACAGGTTCGGCCACGGGAAGGCCGAGGGGCTCGCGGGGCTGTTCCAGACATTCGTCATATGGTCTTCGGCCCTCTACCTCGTTTACCTCTCCATCGTCAGGCTGACGGAGGGCGGTGAGCTCGTAGATGTCGACTGGGGAATCGCCGTCATATTCCTTTCCATCTTCGTGAGCTTCTTCCTTGCAAGGCACATAAAAAAGGTGGCGGCCGAAACGGAAAGCCTCGTTCTCGGGGCCGACAGCCTTCACTACAGCGTCGACGTTTACACGAACACGGGCGTCGTCGCCGGGCTCGTAATCATGAAGCTCACGGGATTTTACTTCATCGATCCCATAATCTCTATAGTCATAGCCGCGCTCATATTCTGGTCTTCGAAAGACATTGTGACGCAGTCGATAGACACCCTCATGGACAGGGAGCTTCCACCGGAAACCATTGTCGAGATTGAAAAATCGATAATGAAATACGAGCCCGAGGTCAAGGGTTTTCACAGGCTCCGGACGAGAAACGCGGGGCAGGCCAAGTTCGTGGAGTTCCACGTAGTCATGGATCATACACTGACCTTCCTCAGGTCCCACGAGATCGCCGAGAAAATAGTGAGGGAGATTAAAGAAAACGTCCCCGGCTCCGAGGTTACGATACACGTCGACCCGGACAATATACCGATGTAACCAATCTCTATCAAACAGAATTCTTCCCAAGGGCTCTCCCCTTTTCCGGCCGTCGGCGTGTGATGAAAAAAACACTTGATTCCAGTTCCGCAACCTTTACCCTTGTTGACAGGTTTATATACACAGAGGACGAAATAAAGAGGAGATGAGTCATGAAGAAAATACTTATACCCCTTTTGGTCTTGATAGCCTTCGTGTTCGGAATGCCGGACGACAGTATGGCCAGGAAGGGACACAGGCATCATAAGCATCACCACCACGGCTATTACAATAAGCACCATCACAAGGGCCATTACAAAAACCATTATCGCCCCTATGCGTACGGGCCGCGCAATTATGTATACTATGCGCCCCCTCCGGTAGTTTACGCCCCGCCCCCGGTAGTATATTCCCCGCCGCCGGTTTACTACGGACCGTCTTACTACGGGCCTTCGAGCGGCGGTTATCTGAATTTCGGCATCACGTTCGATTAACGGCCGATGCAGCAGCGAGCGCTGGAGTTTAAACACGACGTCGCACGCGATTAAAGAAGTTTGAAGTCATACCAATTCTCACACCTTCTTCCAGGGCATCCGCCAAAAGCGGATGCCCGCCTACGGGCGGCTCTACTTTGTAGCCGGTGATTCCCCGGGTAGTCTCATTGGCACGGCGCAGCGCCGGCTATTACCTGAAAGAGGTTCCTACAGCACTCTATGATAAGCACGGTTATATTCGACATGGACGGCGTCATGATAGACAGCGAGCCGCTCTGGGAAAAGACTGAAAGGATTCTATTGGCCAGAAGAAACATAGACTACAGCCCCGACTACAGGGACAAAATCGTGGGGCTGAACCAGCGTGACTCCGGGAGGCTCCTCGTCGATACGTTTAACCTCGCCGAGACAGTAGACGAGATCATAAACGAGCGCATTTCCATACTCACGTCCCTATACGAAAACGAGCTTGAAGTGATCCCCGCGCTGGTGCCTCTCCTCAAACGGCTCGGCGAAGAAGGCTACAGGCTCGCGGTCGCGTCGAGCTCGCCTTTAAGGGTCGTAAACTTCGTCCTGGACATGTTTTCACTCCACGATCACTTTCTCGCGGTCGTCTCGGGCGAGTCCGTCGGAAACGGAAAGCCCCATCCGGACATCTACATACATACCGCTGAGAGGCTCGGCGCAGCGCCTGCCGAATGCGTCGCCATAGAAGACTCGATAAACGGCCTCAGGTCCGCCAAGGGAGCCGGCATGTACTGCATAGCCATTCCCGACAAGAGGCTGACCGCGGAGCAGTTTAAGAGCGCGGATGTCATACTCGATAGCCTCGATGAGTTAACCCCCGAAACTATTAAATCGCTCGGAAAGCCTTGAGCGGTCTCAAGCCGCCCTGTGCTCGGGAGGGGCCATAAACTCGGGCCCTGCCGGGTCTTTTATAGTCTCTTCCAGAATCCTGTCTATAGCCTCGAAGTCCTCTTTTTTTAACGACCAGCCCATTATGCCGTTCACGGGGTCGAGCTGCGACGGACGACGCGCCCCCCAGAGGGCTATGTGCGCCGGGGCCTTGTCCAGCACCCATCTGATAGCAAGGTGTATCACTCGCTTCCCGAAGTGCTTCTGCGCGTATTCGTCGAGGAGGCTCACGGCCTTGAGGTACTGTTCGAACCTCGGCTCCCTGAACTTGGGATCGGCCTTCCTGATGTCGTCGCCCTCGAACTTTGTGTCCTTGTTCATCCTTCCGCTGAGAAGCCCCCTGCATATGGCGCCGTAAAGGAGCATAGTGATTTTGTTATCGTCGCAGTATGGAAAGATGTCGTCGTCTATTCCGCGCTCGAAGAGATTATAAGGAGGCTGGGACGTGTGGAGCGGCGAGTTCTTTCTGAAAACGTCCATCTGCTCGGTAGAATAGTTGCTCACCCCTATCGCCTTTATGACACCCTTTTCAAAGAGCTCGTTCATAGCCCTGGCAGTCTCTTCTATCGGCGTATCGTAGTCGGGCCAGTGTATCTGGTAGATGTCTATGTAATCCGTCCGGAGGCGCACGAGAGAATCCTCGACCTCTTTCATTATGCGGTCCCGTGTCGAGTTCCTGTAAACCTTGCCGGAGGTCCAGTCGAGCCCGACCTTCGTCGCGAGGACTATCTTCTCCCGGTTTCCGTACTCCGATATGGCCTTCCCTACTATCTCCTCCGATCTCCCCGAACCGTAAACGGGGGCCGTGTCGATGAGCGTTATACCCCTTTCGAGCGCCGTGATTATTGTATCTACCGATTCCCTCTCCTCGCTCCCTCCCCAGAGCCATCCGCCTATAGCCCAGCTCCCGAGCCCTATCCTCGAAGATTCTATATTAGTGCCGCTTATCCTTGTATATTCCATTTCGTAGCCTCCTGGATGCAGTAATGTCTTGGCTTTAACTAGATTAACCGACGCTTCGCGCCTTGTCTCAAGGCCCGTGCGGACGTGGCCGAATATTCGACACCCTCCAGACCGGCCGGTTTCAAGGCCGTTGACTTCGGACTTTTAAGTTGTATTTTATAATCAGAAGCGATGAAGAGATACCTGAGCCTCTCTCTTGTATTACTAGTCTTGTTCTGCTACAGCGGATTCAGGCCGGACGCGTTCGCATCACCCGCGGAAGCTCCGGGGAATGCGCAGTCGAAACATCCGGGCTGCCACGGCATGGCGCAGGAAGCCGAGGAAGGCGCTCCGGAAACGGAGGCGTCACTTTCGCAGGAGTCCCACGAATCGGCGTCGTCCTGCTGTTACGAGAGCCTGGTCAACGCTTCGGCAGACCACCATAACGTCGCAAGAACACCCGTATTTACGATACCGGTACAGATGCTCGACCACGCGACGAGCTATACTGTAAAGCTAAGAGACGTCATCTCGAAGGAGCACTCGCCTCCCGGGCTCGAAATCTCCAACTCCTCCCTTTTGCTATAGATCCATCCTGAAAACCGGCGGCCGTGCCGCGTTTTTTATCGCGGCAATGGGAACCTCCGTCTTTTCGAATCTTTAAGGCCCCAAAGCTACAGACAATTTATAGACCTCTAACAAGGAGGTAAGAATATGAAGAATATATTATGCGTCCTCGCAGTTATATTGGGATGTGCGGGCGCTGCCTATGCGGACGACGTCGTCACCCTCGACTCGCTCGTCGTGGAAGCCCTCGAAAATAACCCGGAGCTGAGGGCGGCCCGGGCGAGGTGGGAGGCGTCGCAGAAGCGCCCGAAGCAGGAGGGTACCCTGCCCGACCCGATGATAGGCGTCGACTGGCAGAACGTCACATTCGACAGCATAACGCTCGACGAAGACCCTAACAGCATGCTGAGGTTTTCGGTCTCCCAGGAGATACCGTTTCCCGGAAAGCTCTCGCTAAAGGAGAAGATAGCCTCTATAGACGCCGATGCTGAAGGGAAATCGTATCGGGCGAGTGAAAGAAAAATAGTCGCCGATCTCAAGTCCGCATACTACGACTGGCAGCTCGCTCTGAAGGCGATAGAGATCACGCAAAAGAATAAGTCGCTCCTCGAAAAATTCACCGAAATTGCGAAAATCAGGTACGAAGTCGGAAAGGCTGCCCAGCAGGACATGATCACTGCCGGCGTCGAGACCTCGAAGTTCATCGAGCAAATAGAAGTGCTCGAATTAAGAAGAGAGATAATCGAGGCCGGGATCAATTCGCTCCTCAACCGCCCGACTGACGCGCCGCTCGGGAGACCGGAGGAGCCCGTAAAGGTGCCCCTCCCCTTCTCACCCGAAGAAGCGGGCGTCCTGGCCGAGAAGAACTCCCCCGCCCTCGCCATGAGAGAGAGCCTGGTGACATCCGGGCAGGAATCTCTCGCACTCGCCAGAAAAGAGCTTTACCCGGACTTCGTCGTCGGCCTCTCGCCGGGAGTCATGGGCAAGGACGGGAAAGGTATGGACGGTGTCTGGGAGGTGTCGCTCGGGCTCAAGGTGCCGCTCTACTTCTGGCGGAAGCAGAGCCTCGGCGTGGAAGAGGCGGCGCTCAATCTCAAGGGCGCGGAAGAGGAATACAGGAACGCGAACCGGGAGGTCCGGTTCTCCGTAAAGGAAAGCTACCTCAGCGCGAGGACTTCCGAAAAGCTCATGGACCTTTACGAGAAGGGGGTAATCCCCCAGTCGAGGCTGGCGCTCGAATCGGCAATCGCGGGATACCAGACGGGAGCCGTCGATTTTTCGGTACTTCTCGACAGCCTCATGACGGTATTCAGCTTCGAGCTCGAATACGAAAGGAACCTCGCCGAGTACCTTAAGGCCCTTGCGAGGATAGAGGAGTATACAGGGGTAGAAATCGCCGAAGCGGCCGCAGAAGGAGGAGAAGAGAGATGAAGAAACGAAACAGTATGACCGTATTTGCAGTTTTGATTATTCTCGCGGTAATAGCCTACGGATTATACAGGTACGGACATGCCGTCCCGGGGCTCAGGGAAATTCCATTCTTTCAAAAGAGCCACGAGCATACACTGAGACCCGTGCTGACCGCCGAGGGAGAGATAGACTACTGGACCTGCCCTATGCATCCCTCCGTGAAGATGAAGGACCCGGGCACCTGCCCGATATGCGGCATGGAGCTTACCCCCGTGATGAAGGACGGGAGTCACGAGTCCCACGACGCGCCGCACGACACACCTCAAGAAACGGAGATGCCACAGGGTGAAGACCACAGCGGGCACGTAATGGAGGAGCCTGCCCCGGCCGAAAGCGGCGGCAAGCCCAAGACGGAATTCATCGTCAGCCCCGAGAGGCAGCAGCTCATAGGCGTAAAGACCGTGCCCGTGACGATGCGCCAACTCGACAGGACGGTAAGAACGGTCGGCGTAGTCGTCCTCGACGAAACGAAGGTCGAGCGCGTTCATACGAGGTTCAGCGGATGGGTCGACAACCTCTACGTCAACTACACGTTCGAGCACGTCCACAAGGGCCAGCCGCTCTTTTCCATTTACAGCCCCGAGCTCGTCGCGACGCAGGAAGAGTATTTGATCGCGCTCCGCTCGAAGGACGCCCTTTCGGGGAGCGGATACCCCGAGATATCCGGCAGCTCCGACACGCTTTTAAAAGCCGCGGAGAGGAGGCTCAGGCTCTGGGACATTTCGCAGGGGCAGATAGACGAGCTCGCGAGGACGGGAAAGGTGAGAGACAGCCTCGTCATATATTCGCCCGTCTCGGGCCACGTCCTCGAAAAGAACGTCTTCCCCAACACGTACGTCGAGCCCGGGACAGTCCTCTACACGATCGCCGACCATTCGACCGTCTGGGTCGAAGCGGACGTATACGAGAACGAGATTCCCCTCGTCAAGGTCGGCGACGAGGCGACGATGACGCTCGCCGCCCTCCCCGGCCGGGAGTTCGAAGGGAAGGTGACGTTCATATCCCCACACCTCGACATGAAGACGCGGACAGCCAAGGCGCGTCTCGAATTCCCTAACCCCGACCTCAAGCTTCTCCCGGAGATGTACGCCGACGTCGTCATAGACGTGCCCGTAGGCGAAAGGCTGGCCGTTCCCGATTCGGCCGTCCTCAGGACTGGAACGAGCGACGTTGTCTTCGTCAGCAAGGGCGGCGGCAGGATGGAGATAAGAGGAGTGAAGCTCGGCGCCAAGGCGGGCGGATACTATGAAGTCCTGGGCGGCCTATACGAAGGCGAGCTCGTCGTCAGCGGCGCGCGGTTTCTCATAGACTCCGAGAGCAGGATACAGGACGCGGTGGCGTCGTGGCAGGAAGAGGGGGGCGCGGGCCACAGCCACTGACCGGCGCGGCACGGAGACAGCGATGATAGATAAGATCATAGAATACTCGGCGAAGAACAGGTTCATCACGATTACGATAGTCGCCTTCATGGCCGTCTGGGGCTACTGGGCGATGAAAAATACGCCGCTCGACGCCATACCCGACCTCTCGGACGTCCAGGTCATCGTCTATACGGACTGGGACGGGCGGAGCCCCGACATCATCGAGGACCAGATAACGTATCCCATCGTCACCAGCATGATAGCCGCCCCGGGAGTGAGCGCCGTCAGGGGCCAGTCGATGTTCGGGACGTCCCTCGTCTACATCATCTTCGAGGACGGGACGGACATATACTGGGCGAGGAGCAGGGTGCTCGAATACCTGAACGAGGTCGCGGGGAAACTGCCCGAGGGCGTAACACCCACGCTCGGGCCCGACGCGACGGGCGTGGGCTGGGTCTTCCAGTACGCGCTCACGGATGAGACCGGAGCGAGGGACCTCTCTGAGCTGAGGACGCTCCAGGACTGGTATCTCCGCTACTGGCTCGAATCCGTCCCCGGCGTGGCCGAGGTCGCGAGCGTCGGCGGGTTCGTAAAGCAGTACCAGATAGAGATAGACCCAAACAAGCTCCTGGCGTACGGCATACCGGTAAATGACGTAATCGAAGCCGTGAGAAAGAGCAACAACGACGTAGGCGGAAGGGTCGTCGAGCTCGCATCGACCGAGTACTTCGTCAGGGGACGGGGGTATATAGAATCGACGGAAGACATAGAGAGCATATCCATCGGCACGAACGGAAACGGTACGCCCGTACTCGTAAGGGACGTCGCTTCCGTTCACCTCGGCCCCGACATGAGAAGGGGCGTCGCCGAGCTCGACGGCAAGGGCGAGACCGTCGGCGGTATAGTCGTCATGCGCTACGGAGAGAACGCCCTCGACGTCATAGAGAGGGTGAAGCAGAAAATAGAAGACGTGAAGCCGTCGCTCCCCGAGGGAGTCGAGATCGTAACGACATACGACAGGTCGAGTCTCATCGAAAGGGCGATAGAAACCCTCCGCGGGACTCTCATCGAGGAAATGATAATCGTGAGCCTCGTCATCATCGTGTTTCTTCTTCACTGGAGGAGCGCCGTCATCCCCATAATCTCGATACCCGTAGGCGTCCTCATGGCGTTTATACCCATGTACTACATGGGGCTCAACGCCAACATCATGTCGCTCGGCGGAATAGCCATCGCCATAGGCGAGATGGTGGACGCTTCGATCGTGCTCATAGAGAACGTCCACAAGAAGCTCGAGAAGTGGCAGGAGGAAGGCGAGAGGGGCGACAGGTTCCAGGCCGTCATGGAGGGCATGAAGGAAGTCGGAAGGCCCGTCTTCTTCTCCCTCCTCATAATCACGGTTTCGTTCCTTCCCGTCTTCACGCTCGAATACCAGGAAGGGAGGCTCTTCAAGCCGCTCGCCTTCACGAAGACCTTTCTCATGTTCTTCTCGTCCCTCCTCGCGATAACGATAACCCCCGCCCTCATAGCGCTCCTCGTCACGGGGAGAATAAAGCCCGAGGAGGAGAACCCCATAAGCAGGTTCTTCATAAGGCTCTACAACCCCGTCGTGAAATTCGTCCTCCGCTGGAAGCCGACGGTGCTTATAACGTCGATAGTGCTCTTCCTCCTGACGATCGTGCCGTTCTTAAAGCTCGGCTCGGAGTTCATGCCGCCCTTAAACGAGGGGACGATTCTCTACATGCCTACCGCCGTGCCGGGCATGTCTATAACCGAGGCGTCGCGCGTACTCCAGATACAGGACAGGATGCTTATGCAGTTCCCCGAGGTCGAAAGGGTCTTTGGCAAAATCGGCCGCTCGGAATCCCCGACCGACCCCGCGCCGCTCAGCATGGTGGAAACCGTCGTCACTCTCAAGCCCGAATCGGAATGGCGGGACGGCGTGACATGGGAGAAGCTCATCGCCGAGATGAACGAGTCCGTAAAATTCCCCGGCATGGCGAACATATTCTGGATGCCGATTCAGACGAGAACGGAGATGCTCACGTCCGGATTCAGGAGCAACCTCGGAATAAAGGTGTTCGGCCCCGACCTCAAGACGATAGAGAAAATCGGCGTCGAAATAGAAAACGCCCTCTCCGGAACGCCCGGGACGAGGAGCGTCTTCGCCGAGAGGATCACGGGCGGGTACTTCCTCGACTTCGACATAAGCAGGGAGAAGGCTGCCCGGTACGGACTTACCGTCGGGGACGTCGGCGAGGTCATAGAAACGGCCATAGGCGGGAAGAATATATCCCAGACGGTCGAGGGGCAGGAGAGGTACCCCGTGAACGTCAGGTACCAGAGGGATTTCAGGACGGACCCCGAAAAGCTGGAAAGGGTCCTCGTCGGGACGCCTTCCGGGGCGCAGGTGCCCGTCACGCTCCTCGCCGACATAAACTTCAGCTCCGGCCCTTCCGAGATCAGGAACGAGGACGGGCAGAAGGTCGGCTACGTCTTCATCGACGTCGAAGGAAAAGACTACGAGGGCTACGTGAACGAGGCAAAGGAGATCATACGGAACGAGGTCGATCTCCCGCCCGGCTATTACCTCGAATGGGCCGGGCAATACGAATACCTGCAGCGCGTGAAGGAGAGGCTTTCCTACATCCTGCCGCTCACGATCTTCATAATATTCCTTCTCCTCTACATGAATTTCAGCTCGGTGACTGAATCGCTCATCGTCCTCTTCACAGTCCCCTTCTCCCTCATCGGGAGCGTGTGGATACTCTATCTCCTCGGATACAACATGAGCATAGCGGTGTGGGTGGGTATTATCGCGCTCGCGGGCCTCGCGGCAGGGACGGGTATAGTCATGATCATGTATCTCGACGAGGCCTACGAAAGGAGGGTCAGAGACGGCCGGATGAAAACGGAGGAAGACCTCGACGCCGCGATAATCGAAGGCGCGGTACAGAGGGTGAGGCCCAAGATGATGACTGTCGCGACGACTGTGTTCGGCCTCATGCCGCTCATGTGGAGCATGGGCACGGGGGCCGACATGGTAAAAAGGATCGCAGCCCCGATGGTAGGGGGGCTCGTTACTTCGACCGCGCTTACGCTTATACTTATTCCAGTTGTATATTCATTCTGGAAGAGTAGGGAGCTTCCGCGTGAAATGAAATCCTGAAGTGAGGGAGGTAACATGAGAGGTGTATTTCTTTTGATCGTTCTTATCGGCGGGGTGCTGCTTTACGTCTACTCGGGCCGTTATAACGTCGCGGCCAGCGTACCGCATACAAAGCCGGTGGAGTGGATGCTTAACGAGGTAAAGAACAAGTCGGTGGAGTTTCACGCGAGCGAGATAAGGACGCCGCCTCTCGACGACCCTTCGCTCGTCGAGAAGGGATTCGCCCTCTACGACGATATGTGCTCAGGGTGTCACGGCTCGCCGGGAACGGAGCCGGCGGCCGGGTTCAACCCGTCTCCCCCGGCGCTTGCGAAAACGGCCGGACAGATGGTGCCCCGGGAAACGTTCTGGGTCGTGAAGCACGGCATAAAGATGACCGGAATGCCCGAGTTCGGCTCGACCCACACCGACGACGAGATGTGGGCAATAGCCGCCTTTGTTGAAAAGCTGCCCGGTATGACCGAAGAGTCGTACGATCTCATGAAAGAGAGAGCGGACGGACATATGCATGAAAACGGACACTGACGGAATTATGCTTTTAACGAAGAAAATGTCATTTATAATCTTATTCTGAATTCAACGCTGAGGAGGAATCGATATGAATACGAGAATATTCACATTAAAGGCGCTCGCCTTCGCGGGCCTTTGCCTGGTTGCGGCGCTGGGATTTCAGCCCGCTGAATCGAGGGCCGACAGCAGCTCGCCCTCTCTGGTACAGGTCGAGTCCAAGTACGTATGCATGATGACAGACCATCTCTTCCCCAAGGAGCAGATACCCGTCGTCGTCGAGAACAAGACCTATTACGGCTGCTGCGAGATGTGCGAGGCGCGCCTCAAGTCGAGCGCCGAAAGCAGGGTTGCCGTAGATCCGGTGAGCGGTCAGCAGGTGGATAAGGCCGTGGCCGTCATAGGCGCGACCCCTGAAGGCGGCGTATATTATTTCGAGAGCGTCGAGAATCTTAAGAGCTTTAAAGCGGCCCCGGCTTCAGCCAACTGAGAAGCGGGGCATAAGAAGAACATCGTGGCCTGAGAGCCGGGTCCGGCTGTCAGGCTACCACTATCCTGTTCCGGCCAAGTGTTTTCGCCTTGTAGAGGGCTTTGTCCGCCGATTCCAGAAGATGCTCGGCGGAATTGCCGTGCTCAGAGAAAACCACGACGCCCATTGAAACCTCGACAGAGCTTATAAACCCGCCTCTGTGCCTTACGCGGACGCGCTTTATGTCGTCGTGAATCTGCTCGGCCCTCCGGAACGTGTTTTCGAGTGACGAGCCCGGCAGAATCAGAACGAATTCCTCTCCCCCGTAACGGCAGGCTATGTCCTCGCGCCTGATGCTGTCCCTGAAGAAATCCCCTATGCTTTTCAGCAGCATGTCGCCCGCGGTGTGCCCGTAGGCGTCGTTAAACTGCTTGAAGTGATCGATGTCGACCATTATCAGCCCGAGCGGTTCCTTGTTACGTGTCACCCTGCTTATCTCGCGCTTCAGGGTTTCCTCCATGTAGCGCCTGTTGAAAAGACCGGTGAGCGAGTCGTAAATCGCATAGTTCTTGAGTGCCTCGTGATGCTTGATATTGGCCAGCGAAAGCGCCGAGAGCTTGGCCGCCGTCGCGATTATGTGCTCGTCGTAGGTGTTCTGCGTATGGGCGTCTGCCTCGTTCGCCGCAGTGCCGGCCTGCTGAAGATAAAGGAGGCCGAGCGTCTTGCCCCTCGCCACGAGCGGCGCGCAGAAGTAGTTCACCGCTTCCGAGTGATTCAGGTGCTGGCAGTAGAGCTCCCTGCTGGGGCTGCCCGACATATGCACCCGCGCAAGCCTGAGGGCCCAGCACTTATCCGGCAGAAACTCACGGTGGCTGTTGATCTCACCCCAGCTCGAAACGCATTCCAGTATCGTAAGTATGTCGTTGAAAACGTAGAGCCCGCCCGAGCCTTCCGGGAAAAGGAGCTTCGAATAATGAGCTATGATAGTATAAACCTCTTCCTCTGTCCTCGAAGCCTGCAAAAGCTCATCCATCTCGCACAGGATAAGAAGCTTTCTGTTCTGGACTTCGAGATTGCCGACGCGGTCCCTTATCTCGTTTCGTATAGCGGCGGGGCCCTCTTCGTCCGCTTCCGGGCGTGAATCCGGGGGCTCGTCCCGGGTTTCCGAAGCAGTGCTGTCTAGGCTGGAAACAAAGGGACTGCGGACACTCTCCTTCACCACCCCGTTATTTTGCTGTTCGCTCGCCGGCGGCGCAACCCTGAGATCCGCTACCTGCCTTTCCTTCTTCTCGGCTACATATTTTCTCTTCTCGAGCTGAAGGACAACCTTCCTCGCTATGGTGTGGAGGAGCGATATCTGCTCCGAGCTCAGCTGTTTAGGTATGAACCCCATTACGCAGAGGGATCCCAGCTTATGACCCGCGTCGTCTGTAAGCGGCACCCCGGCTATGAAATTTATGTCCTTCAGACGGTTGAGAAGCGGATTGTGCCTGGTCCTGTCGTCTTCGAGCGGATTGGATATCGATAGGAAGTCCCCCGGGTTATTGATCACGTAAGTACCGAAGGACCTGTCCCTGGGGACTTCCGTGATGTCCGTTTCGAAACCCGTCACGGACTTGAACCACTCGCGGCTCTCGTCTACGAAGGTAATCAGCGATATGGGGGTTTTGCACACGTATGAGGCGAGACGGGATAACTCGTCGAAGGCCTCTTCCGACACGGTGTCGAGAATCCCGTAATCGAGAAGCGCCCTGTAACGCTCCACCTCTTCGTCATGAAACCTCATGCTGCCGTTCCTGACATTATCGTAGTCGCTGTTCATGTGTGCATACTGCCGGGGAAAAACCCATAACCCTGAAACTTTATTATAGCACAACGCCCCCGGGATTTCGCCCGGCGTTGAAAGAAACGCGCTTTAAGACATTAACCGGCCTTAATATCCTGTAGAATATGAAAAATTCGCAGGATTGGCTATAATATCTTCCATCCCCCGGAAAAGCAGGCAAGATGAAAATAGTTAATAGTATCATCAAATTCGGCGTGTTAGCTGTCATTATTATAATCCTGGCAATACTCGGATACGCACTTTTCGGCGACAGGGACCTGACGAAAGTCTCTCCCCTCATCGGAAAGGAAGCACCCGGTTTCACCATAAAGCTCTACGACGGAAAGAGAATTACCTCAGAAGAGCTCAAGGGAAAGACGGTCCTCCTCAATTTCTGGGCGTCGTGGTGCATGCCCTGCCGCCAGGAAGCCCCGGCGCTCGAAGAGGCGTGGCGGAAGTATAAGGACAGGGATGTAGTATTCCTCGGCGTCAACGTCTGGGACGACCACGAGAACGCCATGACGTACATGAAAAAATTCGGCGGCGAATATCCCCACGGCATCGATCCCGAGGAGGAGATACAGGTGAATTTCGGAATAGGCGGCGTGCCGGAAACATATTTCATAGACGAGACGGGAAAGATAAGGGATAAGTACAACGGCCCGCTCACGAGAGAAATAATAGACTATTACCTCGAGAGGGCGATGAAACCCGAGGAGCAGAATTCATAGCCCCGGGGCGGAGAGCGATAAATATGATTTTACCGAACACGAAAAACTATTCCGGCTTTGTGGCGACGGCCCTCGCGATTCTTATCCTGTTTTCCTCCGCCGCATTTGCCACTGAAAAGAGCATCGACGACAGGGTGAACGAGATTGCCTACCTCCTCATGTGCCCCGTGTGCCAGGGGCAGAGCGTCGCCGAGTCGAACTCGAACCTCGCGAACGACATGAGGCAGATAATAAGAAAGCAGCTCGAAGAAGGAAAAACCAACGAAGAAGTGCTCGACTATTTCGTCAAGCGCTATGGGGATTCCATCCTCTCCTCGCCGCCGCGGAAGGGCATAAACTGGCTCCTCTGGATAATGCCCGGAGTGGCGGTCGTTTTAGGCGCCGTCGGAATCGCGCTCTTCCTTCATAAATCGAAGCGGCCCGAAGACGAAGTCGAATTCATTCCCGCGGAGCCCGGAGAGGAGTCCGAAAGCGAATACCTGAAGAAGGTCGACGAGGAGCTCAAGAAGTACGAGTGACGCGCGGCCGAAAGCTCATTCGCCCCGGAAGAACCTTTCTGCGGTTTCAATAACCTTTCCCGTATCCCCCGGAACCTCGAACCACTCTATTTCCTTATCCGCCCTGAGCCACGTCATCTGGCGCTTGGCGAAGCGTTTCGTGTCGCGCTTCATCAGCTCGACTGCCCTGTCAAAATCGAGCGTACCTTCGAGATACGCGTTCATCTCTTTATAGCCTATAGACTGCATGGGCTTGAGCCAGGGACCGTAACCCATGTTACGGAGGCCTCGTACTTCGTCTACAAGCCCGGCCGAGATCATGCCGTCAACCCTTTCGTCTATTCTTCGCCTGAGCTCCTGGCGCTCGACGTTTATGCCGATTTTGAGGTAATCGTAATCGCGGACGCCGAACTCGTGGAGGGATTGAAGGAGTGACATCTTCTGACCGGTGAGCTCGTACACTTCGAGCGCACGCTCCGTCCTCACGTAATCGTTGGGATGAATCCTCGAAGCCGATTCCGGGTCTATAAAGAGGAGCCTCTCGTAGAGCGGCGCCGTTCCGTGCTCCGCCCTCTCCTTCCTGAGCGCAGCTCTCATAGCGCGGTCGGCGGGGAGGTCTTCTATAAGGCCGGAGAGGAGGCCCTTTACGTAGAGATACGTCCCGCCGGCGAGGAGGATGTTCTTGCCGGCAGCATAGAGCGACTCTATCACGCGCGACGCCTCCCCCCTGAACGTCCCGGCGTTAAACTCTTCATCGGGCTCCAGAATATCGATAAGGTGATGCGGAACCGCGGCCCTTTCTTCGAGGGAGGGTTTCGCCGTGCCTATGTCGAGATATTTATATACCTGGAGGGAATCCGAGCTTACTATCTCACCGCGGAGGGCCCCCGCGATTTCCATCGCCAGCCGGCTCTTGCCGGACGCCGTGGGGCCAAGGATGACGAGCAGTCTCGGTTTCTTTTCTTTCACCTGGGGTCTTCGTGGAAGGGAACTTAAGACCGGAGAACCGTGAGGCTCGCCGGTCCCGAGACAAATCTAGATTGCGTTGTTGGTGTAATTCTCTATATTTTCGTTAAGGGCCTGCTTACGGCTGAGCCTTATCTTGCCGTCGTTTTCCCTGCCGATGCACTTGACGAGGATTTCGTCCTTTTCCTGAATGACGTCGGTAACGCTCTTGACCCTTGTCGGCGCCAGCTCGGAAATGTGAACGAGCCCGTCCTTCCCGTAGCCGAGCTCGACGATAGCGCCGAAATCGAGAATACGCTTCACGGTACCCCTGTAAATCTTTCCGACCTCTATATCCTCGACTATGCCCTGAACGATCCTGACGGCCTTGTCGCAGGCTTCTCTATCGGGCGAAGCGATGCTGACCCTGCCGGTGTCGTCGATGTCTATCTGTGCGCCGGTGACCTCTACTATCTTCTTTATGGTCTTGCCGCCGGAGCCTATGACGTCTTTTATCTTTTCCGGGTTTATCTGTATGGAGATAATCCTCGGCGCGAACGGGGATATGTCGCCCCTCGGCTGATCGATTATCTGCGACATCTTGTCGAGGACGACCATCCTCGCGTTCTTCGCATGCTCGAGCGCCGTCGAGAGTATGTCTCTCGTAACGCCGACCACCTTGATATCCATCTGGAGCGCGGTTACGCCGTCCTTCGTTCCGGCGACTTTAAAGTCCATGTCGCCGAGGTGGTCCTCGTCGCCGAGTATGTCCGTCAGTATGACGAAGTTGTCTTCCTCTTTAATGAGGCCCATCGCTATACCGCCCACAGGAGCGCTTATCGGAACGCCCGCGTCCATCAGCGAAAGGGCCGCGCCGCATACCGTCGCCATCGAAGACGAGCCGTTCGATTCCAGAACGTCGGAAACGACCCTCACGGTATATGGAAATTGATCCTTTGGCGGAAGCACCGGCACTATCGCCCTTTCGGCAAGTGCGCCGTGACCTATCTCTCTTCTGCCCGGCCCGAGCCTGTGCCCGACTTCGCCGACGCTGTAGGGAGGGAAGTTGTAGTGAAGCATGAATGTCTTCGTGATGTCGCCTTCGAGAGAATCTATCCTCTGCTCGTCGTAGCTCGTTCCGAGCGTCGCCGTGACGGCGGCCTGTGTCTCGCCCCTCGTGAAGAGAGCCGAGCCGTGGGCGCGGGGAAGGAAGCCCACCTGTCCGTAGATATTCCTGACGTCGGTGTACCCCCTGCCGTCGAGCCTTATCCTGTCTTTTACGATGAGGTCCCTGACGAGGTTCTTGAGCACCTTTTCGAAAGGCTTCGAGAATTTGATTTCCTCTTCCTCCGGATGGAGGGATGCTATGTGCTCTTCGGTTTCGTTCTTTATGCTCTTTATGCGCTCGCGCCTCTCGGCCTTGGAGGCGGACATGAAGGTTTCCTTCAACCTCTGCCCCGCAAACGCCAGTATCTCGGCTTCGAGCGGATCTTCGGGAGCGGGCTCGCTCTGCCTTTTCTCAATATCGAGCCCGGAGATAAGGTCTTCCTGGAGCTTCACGAATTCCTGGATGCTTTCGTGCGCGAACATGAGCGCGTCGACAATCTCAGCTTCCGGGACCTCGTTCGCCCCGCCTTCGACCATCACTATAGCGTCCTTCGTACCCGCGACAACTATATTCATATCGCTTTCGGAAAGCTCTTTCTTGGTCGGGTTGCATACGAATTTCCCTTCGATCCTGCCCACTCTCACAGCGGCGAGCGGCCCCGCGAACGGAACGTCCGAAACCATGAGCGCCGCGGAAGCGGCCGTGATGGAGAGAACGTCCGGGTCGTAGTCGGCGTCGGCCGAGAACACGGTGACTATGATCTGAGTCTGGTATGTAAAATCGCCCGGGATGAGCGGCCTTATCGGCCTGTCTATGAGCCTCGAGGTGAGAACTTCCTTTTCGTTCGGCCTGCCTTCGCGCTTGAAGTATCCGCCCGGAATTTTTCCGGCGGCCGAGGGCCTTTCCTGGTAATTTATGGTAAGGGGGAGGAAATCCTCTCCTTCCGTCTTTTCGCTCACCGCGACTACGGTGGCCAGGACCGCCGTATCCTCGTTACGCGCGAATACCGCCCCGCTGGCCTGACGCGCCAGCGAGCCCGTATCGAGCTCGTATCGTTTCCCGAAAATCTGGGTTTCGACTTTCTTTGGTTGATTGCTCAAAACTAAACCTCCTTAAACCCTACTTTCGCAGTCCGAGTTTCTGTATGAGTTCCGGATAGGTCTCCGGTTTATGTCTTTTAATATAGTTGAGAAGCCTTCTTCTCTTCGCAACCAGCGATACAAGCCCACGCCTCGAATGAAAATCCTTGGGCGCCCTCTCGGCATGAACCGAAAGGTCCTTTATGCGGCGGCTAAGTATAGCCACCTGGACCTCGGACGAGCCGACGTCTTTCGGATGATGAGCGAATTCGCTTATTATCTGTGATTTCTCTTCCTTATCTATAGGCATTTAATGCCCTCCTCGCTAAGATATATAAAAACACCCGCCGTTTCAATTGAGAACCCTGAGCAGCCTGAGCACGACATCGCCGTCGCCAGCGTCGCCGATGCCCGACGCATCCATGAGCGCCTCCGTCACGGAAACGAGCTTTCCGTCCTCGTATACGCCCACTTTGTCACCTGTCTTGAAATCGGGGATGACTATGTTTTTCAAACTCGTCTTTCGTATCTGCTTACCTTCTCTTATCTCGGCCGCAAGCCCATGCCCCGCGTCGATCCGCGCCATATGCGACAGCGCCTCCTCGAGAGGCATTAGCCTGACGAGTCCTTTCGTTATATCGTCTATCGTCACGGCGCGCTCGAGCCCGAAGCCGTCGCTTTCTATCCTTCTCAGCTCCGCAAGATGCCCGCCGCATCCGAGCTCGTCGGCTATATCGGATGCCAGCACCCGTACGTATGTCCCGCGGGAGCATTTTACCATAATCCTGATAAAGGGCGGATTTAAATCCAGGAGCTCAATTTCCTTTATCGTTACACTTCTCGGAGCCCTTTCCACTTCGACCCCCTTTCGCGCATAGTCGTAGAGCCTTACCCCGCCCCTCTTCAATGCCGAAAACATTGGGGGAATCTGATTAATTTTACCTATAAATTTAGAAAATACACCTTGAAGCGCTAATTTATCGATGGATGGCAACGGCTCCTCGGAAAGGATTTTTCCCGTAACGTCCATGGTGTCGGTCCTCACGCCGAGCCTTATAAGCGCCTCGTATTTCTTGTAACCGCTGTTCATGAAAGGAATTATTTTCGTTGCGTCGTTTATGCAGATGGGCAAAACGCCCGTGGCGAAGGGGTCGAGCGTACCCGTGTGGCCCGATTTTTTTATTTTAAGAAGCCTGTTTACGGCATTTACCGCCGCCCGCGAGGTTATGCCTTCGGGCTTATCGAGGACGATAACCCCGTTCATGCGAGCTCCTCGCTTATATACCCGAACACCCTGGATTTCACCTCGCCGAGGCTCCCGGCAACAGAGCAGCCGGCGGCCTTTTTGTGCCCGCCGCCCCCGAAGCGCTCGGCGATCCTGGCGACGTCGACGTCGCCCTTCGACCTGAAGCTTATCTTCCAGAGCTGTGAGCCGTTCCCCTCTTCCTCCCTGAACGCGACCGCGACCTCGACGCCCTTGATGCTCCTCGGGATGTTGATGAGCCCCTCGGTGTCCTCTCTCCGTGCGCCCGTCTTTTCGAACATGCTTCTGTCTATAACTATCGAAGCGACTTTGTCACTGTCTGAAACGCTGAGCGTCGGGAGGACGAACGCCATGAGCCGGAGCTTCCTGAGCGGCTCGCTCTCAAAGAGAGCTTCGGATATTTCCGCCGGGTCGGCCCCGTGCTCGACGAGCTCGGACGCGTCCCTGAATGTAACCGGATTCGTGTTCGAATACCTGAACGATCCCGTGTCGCTGACTATCGTTGTATAGAGATTCTTCGCTATGTCTTCGTCTATATCGACCGACATCGTCTTTAGAAGGAGATATACGATCTCTCCCGTCGAGGATGATCCCGGATCGAGGAGCTGTATGTCGGCCGAGCTGCTGTTGGTCTGATGATGGTCTATTATGACAACCACATCGACGTTTCCCTCTTCGACGAATTCCTCGAATTCTTTCCCCGCCCGGTTCGTTCCAGTGCAGTCAACGGCGAATGCGAGGTCGAAACGGCCCGTCCCTTCGAGAGACCTTGCGATCCTCTCCGAGCGCGGAAGAAAGTTCAAAAGCTCCGGCACGCCGTCCTTGTTGTAAAAGAAGACCTCTTTGCCGAGTCTTTCGAGCCCTAGCCCGAGCCCGAGAGTCGAGCCGAGGGCGTCGCCATCCGGGTTCTCATGGGAGGTAACGAGAATCCTTTTCGATTTATGGATGGCCTCGATTACGGCCTTCATCTCTTCATTCACCGGAAATCTCCCTGAGTATCTCGTCGATTCTGTAGCCTTTTTCGAGCGCGGTGTCGAATACGAATTTTATGTCGGGAACCTTCCTCATTCTCAGCTTCGATGCCAGTCTGCCTCTTATAAATCCTTTGGCCCTTTCGAGCCCCGAAAGGGCTTCGTCCTTCCCGGCCTCTCCGCCTGGGAGGGTGAAATAAATCTCGGCCATGCCGAGGTTATCCGTCATCCTGACTCCCGTCACGGATACTGCGCTCACCCGCGGGTCCTTTATTTCACCCCTGACCAGCATCCCCGATACTTCCTTCAAAATCTGGTCGCCTACCCTGCTTGACCTTATAGCCATCTGCCCGGCCTGAATCTCCTAGTAATGTATTAATTCGAGCTCTCTCTGGCCCATCTCGACAAGCCCCGTGGACCCCATGAAGTCGGTCACCTGGTCGAGAACCGAGTTCACGAAACGGCTTTCATTGCCGACGAAAGCTATGCCTATCGTGGCCTTTTGCCACAGGTCGAGCGAGTCCACCTCGGATATGGAGACGTTTGTGAATCGGGATTGTACTCTGTGAATAAGGCCCTTTATCGTCTGCCTTTTAGCCTTGAGCGATCTGTTGTCATTCATGTACAGGTCAATGCGAACTATGCCTATTACCATCTATTGCTTGCGTGCTAAAGCTCTTGCTTGAACTCCTCGTGTGTGTAGAACTCCAGTACGTCCCCTACCTTTATATCGTTAAATCTCTCGATGCCTATACCGCATTCGTAGCCCGCATTGACTTCTCTCACGTCGTCCTTGAAACGCTTGAGCGACGCGAGC
This sequence comes from uncultured Spirochaetia bacterium, assembly GCA_964618635.1. Classification (GTDB taxonomy): domain Bacteria; phylum Desulfobacterota_D; class UBA1144; order Nemesobacterales; family UBA2774; genus JADLGH01. The sequence goes on along the minus strand of CAZUDM010000002.1, from coordinate 106,829 downwards.
TTCCCTTCGAAAACCGTGACGCCGTCCCTGACGACTCTGACGCTGTTGTCTCTCGTTATCTTCCCATCCGTAACCATGCATCCGGCGATGGTCCCGATCCTGGATATGCTGAACGTTTCCCTGATTTCCGCGTGGGCGGTGATCTTTTCCTTTATTATCGGGTCGAGGAGTCCTTCCATGGCGCTCCTTACCCTGTCGATGAGCTTATATATTATGGAATGGAGCTCGAGTGAAACCCCTTCCCTTTCGGCGATTTCGAGGGCCTTGGCGTCGGGCCTCACGTTAAAGCCGACGATTATGGCGTTCGAAGCGCTCGCCAGAACGACGTCCGTCTCGGTTATCCCTCCGACGCCGGAGTGCACTATCTTCACCTGGCATTTTTCGGTGCCGAGCTTTCCGATGGATTCAGATACGGCCTCGACCGAGCCCTGCGTGTCGGCCTTCACTATGAGCGGAAGCTCCTTGGCCTCGTCCTGCTCTAAAGACTCGAAGAGATTTTCGAGCGTGGGCTTTCTTTCCTTGGCTGCCGCCGTTTCGCGTATCTTCGTTTCCCTGTGTGAGACGACGTCGCGGGCCGACTTCTCGTCCTTGACCACGTAGAAGCGGTCTCCGGCTTCGGGCACTCCCGAAAGGCCCATGATTTCGACCGGCATCGATGGACCGGCTTCTGTAACCCTCTTGCCCTTGTCGTCCATGAGGGCCCTCACCTTCCCGATCGTCGTACCTGTAACTATATAGTCCCCGATCTTGAGCGTCCCTTCCTTGACTATTACAGTCGCGACGGGGCCCCTGCCCTTGTCGAGGACGGCCTCTATAACGAAGCCGTTCGCCCTCTTCGAGCTGTCGGCCTTGAGCTCTAGAATGTCCGCCTGAAGGAGGACGAGCTCGAGAAGCTCTTTTATCCCTGTTTTCTGTTTTGCGGAAACCTCTGCGAAGAGAGTATCGCCGCCCCACTCCTCCGAAATAAGCCCTATGTCCGCGAGCTGGCGTTTCAGTCTGTCGAGGTTAGCTTCCGGCTTGTCTATCTTGTTTATAGCCACTATTATCGGCACTTCCGCAGCGCGCGCGTGGTTCACGGCCTCGACCGTCTGCGGCATGACGCCGTCGTCTGCAGCGACGACGAGTATTACGACGTCCGTAACCCTGGCGCCCCTCGCGCGCATTGCAGTGAACGCCTCGTGGCCCGGGGTATCGACGAACGAAACCTTTCGTCCGTCTACGTCGACGGAATAGGCGCCGATGTGCTGCGTTATGCCGCCGGCCTCGCCTTCGACTACATTAGTCTGTCTTATGGAATCGAGAAGTGTCGTCTTCCCGTGGTCTACGTGTCCCATGACAGTCACCACCGGGGGACGGGGAGTGAGCTCCCTGTTCTCTTCCACGTCGAATTCTTGCAAAAGAAGATCCTTCTCCTCGAATATATCTACCGACACGTCGAAATCGAACTCCTCCGCCAGGAGGGCCGCCGTCTCGTGGTCGAGCGTCTGGTTCACAGTCGCCCTCATACCCATGGTTATAAGCTTCTTTATAAGCTCGCCGGCCTTTATGCCCATCATCCTGGCAAGCTCGCCGAGGTTGATCGATTCGCCGATTTTAACGGTGCGGCGCGACGGTTTTCCCGGGAACGGAATGACACTCGACGCTTCGTCGATGGCAGCTCCGCCCGCACGCTGCTCCCTCGGGCTGTGATGGTCCCTTCCGCCCTTGTCGAAGGTCCTCTCCCTCTGGAAATTATGAACCGGCGCCTTGGCCTTCGCCCGTCTGTCCTCGACGAGATACTCCCTTTTTCTTCCGGGGAGCTTCGTCCGGAACGCTTTTCTTAATTCTTCCAGTGTATCCTCGTCTATTATTTCTTCTCTCTTCGGCTTGACGCGGCTTCCGCGGACCTTCTTCTTGGCTTTCTTGGCCGCCTCGTCGGTTTCGTCTTTATCTCCGGGCTTCGCTTCTCCCCTGGTTTCCGGGGCGCCCGCCTCGGCTCCGGCACCGTTAACCGCAGCGCCGTTCGTTTCCTCGGAAACCGCTCCTTCACCGGATGCCGACAGCCCGGCCTCTTCCTCGAATGCGAATTCGTCCTCCACTTCTTCCGGAACTTCCCCGCCGCCGGGAGCTTCTTCATGCTCCGAAGGCTCGCCTGCCGGCGCACCCTCTACCGGGGACGCTTCAGCCGTTTCAGCCGGCGCCGGTGCCTGCTCTTCCTCCGCGGGCTCTTCCAGCTTCTTCTTCCTTCTTATAACGACCCGTTCGCCCTGTCTCCTTTCGACCACTTCCTCGCCTTTATCGGAGCGGAACACCCTCACCTTTTCCGTGTCGTCGACGGGCTTCTGTGAGGAGACTTCTCCACCGTGGGACGAGACAATCCTGTCCCTTATCTTCTGGGCTTCTTCGTCCGAGATAGAGCTCGCGTGGCTCTTCACGGAGATGCCGAGTCCCTTGGCGACGTTAAGGATCTCTCTATTGGACTTGTTCAAATCTTTAGACAGTTCGTAAATTCTAACATTGGACATATCGAGCGCACCGGGTGCTGAAATACCTCCGCTTTTTAATGATCATACGGTTATCCGAAGTAGAGTACCAAAATTTACCTTACTATGCAAAAAAACCACTGGATACAATAATACTTATGCAGCCGTAAACCGGCCTTAAACGGCCCTTTCGGGCATTAGTCGCTTACAAAAATTTCTGCGGGACGTCCCCTATTCCTGCTCCGGGAATATCTCTTCCTCTACGGGGGCCGGTGCGGGTTCCGTCGTTTCTTCCGCGACGGACATCTGCTCGAGCTTGTCCTTGAGCGCGATTCTCGCAGCCGTCTGAAGCTTTACGGCGTCTTCCTCGCTCTTGAGCCCGGCCGACTTGGCGAGTGTTTCGGGATCGGAGAACGCTATGTCCTCGAGCTTGTGAAACCCTTCTCCGTAGAGGAGGTTGGCAGTTACTTCCTTCACGTTGGGAAGACTCATCAGTAGATGGACGACGTCGTGCTGCTCGCGCTTGACCTGCGATTCGGTCTTGATATCTATTCTCCACTCGGTAAGCTGCGAGGCGAGCCTTACGTTCTGCCCGCGCCTGCCGATGGCGAGGGAAAGCTGATCGTCGTCGACGATTATCTCCATCGACTTGTTGTCGTCGTCGATTATCACCTTGCTCACGCGCGCCGGAGAGAGGGCGTTACAGGCGAAGCGCGCAGGGTCGGAAGACCACGGCACGATGTCTATCTTTTCGCCCTTAAGCTCCTGTATCACGTTCTGAACGCGGGAGCCCCTCATGCCGACGCACGCGCCGACCGGGTCGACGTCGCTGTCGCTCGAGGACACGGCTATTTTCGTGCGGCCGCCCGGGTCGCGTGATATGGCCTTTATCGTAACTATCTGGTCGCCGATCTCGGGCACCTCGGACTCGAAGAGCTTCTTGACGAAATCTTTATGAGAGCGGGACAGTATGAGCTGCGGCCCGCGTTTCGTTTCCTTGATCTCGAAGAGTATCGCGCGGAGCCTTTCCTTGGGCTTGTAATATTCCCTCGGCACCTGGTGCTCGGGGGGGAGGATCGCTTCGGTCCTTCCGAGGTCGACGATTATGTTTTTCCTCTCGACGCGCCTCACGATGCCGCTTATGAGCTCGCCTCTCCTGCTTTTGAACTCTTCGTATATGACCTTCCCCTCGGCTTCCTTTATGCTCTGTAGGATTTTCTGCTTCGCATTCTGAATCGCGATCCTGGTGAAGTCGGGATTGATCTTCACCCCGATTTCGTCCCCGAGCTCGGCGTCGGGATCGAGCCCATGCGCCTCTTCGAGAGTGATCTGGGTATCGGGGTCTTCTATGTCCTCGACAACTGTCTTGAACTCGAAGAGCTCGACGTCGCCGTCGTCCTCGTTGAAATGCACTTCGAGCTCCTTGTCCTTATCCTGCATGCGGAAAAGTTTCTGGGCCGCGGAAAGAACCGCTTCCTCGACAGCGCTAACTATCTCGTTCTTGTCTATCCCCTTATCCTTGCAGACAGAATCCATTACCCTGCTAAGCTCAGTCATGGTCGCCATCTTAGTTTTGCCCCCTTAGAAATCCAGCTCCAAATTCGCTTTCTCTATCGACCCGTACGGTATCTCGAAACGGGCGCCGTCGGCGTCGACAGTCACGAGGCCGTCCTCAAAACCAGCCAGCGTGCCTATGAACACCTTCCTTTTCTCTATTTCAGAGCTCGTCTTTATCTTCACTTTCTTGCCTGTAAACCTCACGTAGTCGGCCGGGTTCCTGAGAGGCCTCGTAAGCCCCGGCGACGACACCTCGAGCGTGTACGACACGGGTATGACGTCGTGCACGTCCAGCAGCGTGCCTAATTCCCTGCTCACGAGCGCGCAGTCATCCACCGTAACGCCCTCTTCCCTGTCTATAAATACCCTTAAAACGCCTCTCTTGCCCGAGCTTTTATATTCGACGTCAAAGAGCTCGAGGCCCTTTCCCCTGAGGAGAGGATCGAGTAACTCCTTAACATTATATAAAATATCGTCTGACATTATATAAAAGATCCCGGGACATTATATGAAAGACCCTGACGCCGGGATTTATCCAGTCCGGCTCTTCCAACTAAAAAAGCGGGGTTTACCCGCTTTTCGACGTTAAATAGTACCCTACCGAAGGGGATAGAGCAAGAACGTTACGGCGTCCGGCGGGAGGCCAGGCCCCCGGATTTTACGGCCCTGAGCTTCCTGTAAAGGGCTTTGAGGGTTGTTATTTCCCGTGCGTCGGCCGCGCCTCCGAACCTTATGGAAAGGTACTTGTCCGTAAGCTCGTCCATGACGCTTGCGCCGGGATACGGCGAGCGTTTCAGGTGCTCGGAGAACTCCCTCGGCGTCATCCAGGCCGGCCTCGTGAAGCCCCTTCTGGAGAGAACCTTAAGGGCGTTGCCGTATATAACCGTCGCCTTCCCGGGAGCGCCGCCGCCCCTGCCCGGCCGGAAAAACGCCCTCAGCGACGGCCTCCTGAGGAGTATCCATATCGCGATTCCGGAGAGTGTAATCACCGCGACGACCGAGCTATCGGGCCGGGCGAGAATCCCGCGCGGGCCGGAGAGCTTACCCTGCTGCCAGTTCCACCTGTCCCTGATGTCGTTAAAGAGGCGTATCTGGTCCCTCTGGCTGAAGTCTATGACGTACCTGTTCCACCTATACCTTAAATAATCGATGTAGGAGGCTATGAACGATGACGAGGCGATGCCGCCCGTTCCGCCTTCAGGGGTGGCGTCGAACGTAACCCATCCGTACTCGGGGAAATATGCCTCGGCCCAGGAATGGGCGTCGCTTTCCCTCACCAAAAAGAACTGCCCGTGCTCGTTCCATTCGCCGCCGATGAAACCGTTAACGACGCGGGCGGGGATGCCCGCCTCCCGCAGCAAAACGACCATCGCCGTCGAGAAATACTCGCAGTGCCCTTCCTTGACGCCGAAGAGGAACTCCTCGAGCGGGAAATCGCCCTTCCCCCCTTCGAGGGTCCGTGTGTAGGCGTAATTCATGAGTAGATGGCGCTTTATGGCGAGGGCCTTGTCGTAGGCGTTTCTGTCAGACGACGTTATTTCGAGCGCGAGCTCCGAAACCCCGGGTGCGAGAGGCGGGAGCTGAAGGTATCTCTCGGAGTCTATTCCCGAATAGTCGTCCCCGGCGGCCCTGAGGTCGTCCGCCTCCGGCGGGTAGACGTTCGAGTATGCGACGTATTTTATCCTCCCCGAAATCCTCCCGGGAAGGATGAAAGAATCGTTCACCTGCGCGACCCGTCCGCCGGGCACGGAGCTGTAGGACACGGGAAAGTTGGCCGCGAAGAGAACGTCCGTATCGAGTGACTCCGTTATCACCTCCTGCGCGAGGTGCCCTTCCCTCCCCCTGCCCTCAGGCGCGCGCCTGTACGTGGCGGACTCGGGGCCGCCGTACCTTCCGCCGCCCGTAGCCCTCCACGACGAGCCGTCGAACTCGTCGAGCGCTATGCCCCGCCAGTAAAGGGGCGCGGGGAGCGTATCCACAGCCCTGTTAAGTATCCTCACCATCATGACGGGCGAGCTGTCGAGCTTGATCTCGCCTACCTTTCCCAGTTTGACCTCGTCCGAAAAGCCGCTCCTTAGCTCGCCCGACCTCATGAAATCCGTTCTGAGATAATTCCCCCTCATCCTCGGGACGGTAACGAATATGAGCGCAGCGAGGAGGAATATCCCGAAGCTCAGGAGAAAGGTCGTGCTTAAGAACATCGGCGTCACGACGCCCGGGTCGCCGTCCCTCCCGGAGGCCCCCGAGTCGAGAGAGCCCTTTCTCATCTCGTAAGCCATGAGCGCCCAGATCGCGGCGGCTATGTAAAGCACGAAGGCGACCGCGAAGGAAAAGCTCACCGTTATAATCGCGCCGGCGAGGAACTGAAAAAAGCTCAGGAGAAATATCTGGACGACGTCCCGCATCCTCTTTCTTCCGAGGAGCTTCAGCACCTGAGTGAATATGAGAAAGTCGAGTATTACCCTGAACGGCTCGAACCTGAAGACTATTATTCCGGCGGCCGAGTACGCGACGAGAAGCACGGCGAGAACCGCCCCTACCCTGTCCCCGACGTAGTAGTTTTTGCCGTAGAGCTCGCTTACGAAGCTGGCCGCGAGCGCGATAAAGAAAACGACAGCCGACGCCGCCCCGACGCCGCCCGACATAAAGACGGAGAGGAAGCCGACGAGGGCCATGAGATGGGTGAATACCGAAAGGGCGCGAGATATCTTCATCTGTACCCGGAAGATGTATCAAAGATTTAAAAGGAAATACCGGCTCCGCTTCGGTGCTCCCCGAAACGAATTTTATACCCTACCGGTTTTCGTGTAAACAAAATGGATAGCCGGGAAAGAGAGAAAAAATTACTGTGTCGATTCGCTCTGCTTTTTTTCCATGAGCTCCTGCATCTCTTTTATCTTCTTTTCCCTGTATCTCGCCCTTATGTTATGGAGCGCCTCTTCCTGATCCGGGGTGAGGATGTTTTTAATCTTGAGGAACATGTCGACCTTTATCCTCGTAAGGGCCGCCTTGATGTTCTCGATGTCGTCCGTCATCACCATAACTTCGTCCCTCGAGCACTGGGGCTCCCGGAGCTTCGAGAGGAGCTCGTCTTCCCTCTTCCTGAGCTCCTTCTGGTGTACGATTATCTCTTCCTTGTAGGATGTGAATATATCTTCTATTTCGTCCGCCTGCTCTTCGGTGAGCTTCATCTCGGCGGCGATCTTGGGGTTCTTCCACCATTTGTAGTAAATCTCCCCGCCGAAGTATCCGTACGCGCTCGCGGTCATGAGGAAAGGCAGAGTCAGGAATAGTATCGACGCCCTCAATTGAACCCTCCATTTCCGTTTATGTTGACGACGTCTATGCCGCCGTCCCACGGGCCGTATATTTCAAGCGCGGCCGCCGTGTCCCTGGAGGTGGCGCTGTCGAGCTCGAGTAAAAGCATGTCGTCCTTCATGTCGTTCTCGGCGAGGACTTTGCCGCCCGGGTCGCCGGTGAATACGAACAGCGAGAAGACGCCGACTACAAGCACGGATGCGAGGGCCCCCGCGAGCTTCCACCTCGGCCTCGATTTAAAGAGCGAGCCCCAGAACCCCGCACGTGACTCTTCCTTCTCGACCCTGCTCCAGAATTCGGATATGTAGTCGTTCCGCGGCTCGATCTCCTTCCATTCGTCGAGCAGCATCCAGACGGCGTTTGAATGCGAAAAGAGCTCCGAGCACTCGCCGCAGCCTGGAAGGTGAGATTCGACAAGCGCCCGCTCGTCCCCGGACAGGTCGCCGGAGGAATGCCGAACCACGAGCTCCCTCAGATCTTTACACTCCATAATCCCCTCCTTCGGACAGATAGGGCTTAAGTCTCTCGATAAGCTTCATCCTTCCCCTGTGGACGTAAGCCTTCACTGCGCCCACAGTGCATTCGAGCACCTGGGCAACCTCCTCGTATGATAACCCCTCGTATTTACACAGCATAATAGCAACCTTTTCCCGCTCAGGCAAAGACTCCATCGCCTCGAATATGACGTTCATCATTTCCTTTCTGTAGATTATGTCGTCCGCAATGTCGAGGTCGGGGTTTCCCGTGGCGTCGCCGCCGTCGTCTATCTCGTCGAGACTCACATTATTGTTACTTTTCTTCTTGACGTAGGTCAGGCTGACGTTGGTGGCGATTTTATAAAGCCAGGTCGAGAATTTGGCCTCCGGCCTGTACTGTCCGGCCGACCTGTAAATCCGGAGAAAGACCTCCTGAGCAAGGTCCTCCGAATTATCTCTCAGATTGGTAAAGCGGTATATGTAATTTACCACCCCTTTATAATGCCTCCTCATGAGCTCGCTGAACGCACCGTCGTCCCCAGACTTCGTCCTCAGCATGAGCTCTATGTCACTATCCATGTAGACGCCATACAGTCTTTAATAGTACAAACCCCGAAATCCGGAAAAAGTTACACACTGTAATCACTTATGAATATCGCCGGCGCCGGGCCGGATAACCGTAGCAGTGGGGACAATCCGTCGCCGAACCCCGGGCACGAGCATAAAAGTATAACCTGTAAACCTGAATACGCTGCCGGAATCTGCCGCGTGATTTCGTGGCCACGATTCTAAGCTGCTGTATTTTATGTTTTTTTCACCTGTCCGCACACACGGCTCCATTCGGCCGCCCGGCAGCGCGAACGTGACCCCCCGGCTCAAGCTAGCGCTGAAATAATATGCGCGGACTCTGTGACGAGCCCATGTGGAAGCGGGGAGCCCGGGTGCGAGGCTGTAACCGCACCCTGCCGATTTGAGCCTTTCCGGCCTGAGCAGCCCACCGATTCCGGGAAGCTTTCAAGCCGGCCGTGCTCTCGAATGCACGAAATCCACCTTATTCTATTTCTTTTTTATCCTTTCAAGGTACTCGCCCGACCTTGTATCGACCTTTATCACGTCGCCCTTGTCGATGAAAAGCGGGACCTGAATAGTAGCGCCCGACTCGAGAACGGCGGGCTTCATCGCACCGGTTACCGTGTCTCCCTTCATTCCGGGCTCGGTCTCGACTATTTCAAATTCGACGGCTGTCGGAAGTTCGACGCCCATGGGCTTACCGTTGAAATAAAGCACTGTGATCTCCAGCTGCTCCTTGATGAAGTCGGCCGCCTCGCCCACTTCGCTGGCGGAAAGGCTGTGCTGCTCGTAGGTGTCCGTGTCCATGAAGTGAAATCCTATCTCGTCTTTGTAGAGGAACTGCATCGACTTTCTCTCGGTATCGGGCACCCTGAAGGAATCGCCGGATCTGAAGTTCTTTTCCTGAACGGCGCCCGTGGCTACGTTTCTTATCTTGGTCTTCATGACCGCGCTTCTCTGTGCCATCTTGGAATGCCTGTACTCGATTATCTCCCATATCTCGCCCTCGAACTCTATCTTGAGCCCGCGGTGAAACTGGTTGGTTTCGACAACTCCCATATAAATACCTCCTGATATTTTTAACGGTAATCAGTGCTTCGGCGAGGCGTCTTCCCCGGCGTCGTCCGGGTCTTCGGCGTCGAGCGAGTCCTCGCCCGGGATACTGTACGATTCCGAAACCCAGGCGCCGAGGTCGACCATCTTGCACCTCTCGGAGCAGAACGGCCTCCACTCGTTATTTTCCCATTCGCATTCCTTTCTGCACTTCGGACATTTTACCTTCATAATGAAAATTATTTCAGAGCAGCCGGACAATGCAAGGATGCGGCTAAAATCGCGGGAAGAAATCTGTCAGGATTCGGGGCCCCGGGATTCCTTTCTAACGGGTCTCTTTTTGACCGTGACGGATTCCTCGACGAGCTCGCAGACTATATGTGCGAGCGTGATGTGAAGCTCCTGTATCCTCGGGGTGGATTTCGAGGGAACGCTGACGCAGCAGTCGACGAGCTTATCGATTTTGCTCACGTCCTGCCCGGTGAAGGCTATGCACTTGAGCCCCTGCGACTTGGCGGTCTGAAACGCCTTTACGACGTTCGGCGACTTCCCGCTCGTCGTGAACCCCCACACGACGTCGCCCTTGTTCCCGAGGGCCTCTATCTGCCTGGAATAGACGTTCTCGAAAGAGCCGTCGTTCGGTATCGAGGTGAGAAGAGAAGAATCCGTCGAAAGCGCAAGCGCTGCGAGCGCCTTCCTTTCGACGGCGTAGCGGTTCACGAACTCGGCCGCGACGTGCTGGGCGTCGGCGGCGCTCCCCCCGTTCCCCAATATCATTATCTTCCCGCCAGCCTTAAGCGCCTTTATGAGAAGCGAAGCGGCCTTTTCGACCTCGGAAACCGACTCCTTGGCGAATCTCAGCTTGATGTCGGCGCTTTCCCTGAGTCTCGAGATAATAAGCTCTTTCATATCTTATGTCCTCTTGAACATCCTCTCTATCTCGCCGAACGAGAGCTCGCGCGCGACGGGCCTGCCGTGGGGGCAGGCGTGCGGGAATTCCGCCCTGTCGAGCTCGACGAGGAGCGCCTTCATCTCCTCATGGCCGAGCTGAAAGCTCGCCCTTATCGAAGAATGGCACGCCATTGTGGAAATAACCCTGTCTATCTTCCCGGAAAGGCTCTCCTCTTTGTCGCCTTCTGCGATCTCGCCCACTATGTCCCGAACTATAGTCTCCGGGTCGGCGTTTCCGAGTACGGCAGGTATAGACCTTACTACATAAGTCCCTTCTCCGAAAGGCTCCATCCGGAGCCCGAGCGCCGAAAGCGAGGCGAGGTGCCCCGAAAGGAGCTCCGCTTCGTACGGCGAAAGCTCCATGACCTTCGGCATCAAAAGCTCCTGCGAGGGGGCGCGGCCCTCTTTTTCGTACGCGTTTTTTATCCTTTCGTAATTTATCCTTTCGTGAGCCGCGTGCTGGTCGATTATGACCATGCCGTTTTCGGAAGCGCATACTATATAAAGATCGCCTATCTGGCCTACGATCTTGAGATCGGAGTAAGTCCCGCCGGATGAGAAAAGGCGGCCCGGGGGCGCGGCATCCGGCGTCGCGACGGCGCTCGGGTGAGAATCCCTCGGCATCTCGGACGACGCCGCTTCGGGGGATTCTTCATGCGCATAGTTAAAGGCGTGCACGCTTGGGGTGGGGCCGCCTGTGGAACCTCCCCACGGCGCCGCATACGGCGAAGTCCGCTCCCTCGTCAGCGGCGACTGCCCGGGGGATACGTATCCCGAGGGCCTCCCGTAGCTCGCGAGCCACGGCGCGTTTCCGAGCATGCGTCCTATGGCAGACGAAACGAGACCGGCTATGAGCCCCGGATTTTTGAACCTGACCTCGTTTTTGGTGGGATGGACGTTGACGTCGACGTCCGCGGGCGGAAGCTCGACGAACAAGACGCCCTCGGGGAACTTCCCCCTTTCGAGCATCTTGCCGTACGCCCCTATGACCGAGCGGGTCAGAAACCTGTCCTTGACCGCCCTTCCGTTAACGTATGTGTAGAGCTTGCGCACGGTGGACCTTCCTTCGAGCGGGCTTCCGAAAAATCCGGACACGCGCACCGCGCCTTCTCCGGCTTCGACGGGAAAAAGCCGCGTTCCGGGATAGACGCTCTCTATCCTTTCGTGAACGGTATCCCGCGCCGGGAAACGGAGGAGCACCCTGCCGTCGCTCCTCAGCTCGAAGGCGACGCCCGGCCGCGGTATGGCTTCCCTTTCGACGATATCGACGACATTCGAAAGCTCGGTCTCGGGGCGTTTCATGAATTTAAGCCTCGGGGGAGTGTTGAAGAAGAGGTCCTTGACCTCTATGTCCGTCCCCGGGGGAGCACCGGCTTCCTCGACGCCCCGGAGTACCCCGCCGTCGACTTTAAGCAGAGTGCCTATCATGTCGGAGTGGGTCTTAGTGATCATGCGGAATCTGGAGACGCTCGCTATGCTGGGCACGGCCTCGCCCCTGAAGCCGAGCGACGTGAGAGAGAAGAGGTCCTTTATATCCTTAATCTTGCTTGTGGCGTGGCGCTCCAGGGAAAGGAGAGCCTCGTCGCGGGTCATTCCCTCGCCGTCGTCTGACACCCTGATGAGCCTCCTTCCTCCCGATTCGAGCTCGATTTCGATCGATGTGCTTCCGGCGTCTATGGAATTTTCTACGAGCTCTTTTACCACGGATGCGGGCCTTTCCACTATCTCCCCGGCCGCAATTTTGGAGACGAGATTATCGGATAACACCCTTATCTTTCCCATCTGGTAAGTGCCAGTTTACATAAAAGCGTAGTTGCAGTCAAAGAAGGAAGGGCGCCGCGTACACCGCAAAGAGGGCCTGAATCCGGGACGGCGCAGGGTTCAGAAGAGCTTAAGGACGAGAAGCACAACGAAGAAAACCGTGGGCACGACGACGCACGCTATCGAAAGGACGGTATAAAAGGAAAGCGTCTGTTTGGCGCCTACGCCGTAAACGTCGTCCGCGTGAGCCTTGAGTATCCTCTTGTATTCTTTCAGCATGCCGCCACCTTGATACTAATCTACACTATCGCGCCGGGAATTACAGCCGAATGGGCAAATATCCTCTCGGAACCCGTGCGCGAATCCCGTCCACTCCCCCTCTCCGAACATGGAATTCCACGCCCCGGGAAAGCGGCATTATCCTTACCTTATACGCTACTATTTCGACTCCGATTATGTATAATCTTATGCTAATCCCGACGGGGGACCGAAAGAGCAGGAAGGAGAAACGATGCGCCTCATGCCAGTAAAGAAAGTAAGCGCTTCATTCAGCGCCGTAGCCAGGAACACCTTTTTTACGCTCGCCATACTTCAGATTGTTTTCATGTGTTCTTCGCTCCCGGCCCGCGCCGACGAAACCAAGCTGGAGTCCGGAAAGAACGTCATCGTCGTCAAGGATTACAAGTGGGCATCCGCCGGCATGGGCAGGCCCGGCATAATGAAGGAGATAACCCTCCAGAACAAGGGCAAATCTGATTTTCACAACATCGACATCGAAGTCGACTTTTACACCCACAACGACATTCCGCAGGGCTCCATGAGAGCGACAATAAGAGACGTTCTCCCGGCAGGGACCGAAAAGACATTCTACAACCTCAACTTCGGTATAATGAGCGCCGAGCTTCAGAATTCAATTGCGAGGGTCGCAAACGCCGACATCATCGAAAAAGGCGCCCCGACGCAGGCGAAAGACCTCATACTCGTCAAGAACTGGGAATGGAGCGGCGGGCAGTACGGCACGGAAGGCATCTTAAAACAGATAACCCTCGTCAACAAGAGCTCAGAGAACTGGAAGGATATAAAGATAAGGGTCGACTATCTCGGAATCGCCGGGCCTAAGGTCGGCGTAAGGGGATTTACGAGCAGGGCCGTCATACACGACGTCCTTCCCGCCAGGAGCGAAAAGACCTTCTACAATATCAATATGGGATTCAGGCACCCCGACGCCAAGACGGAAGACATAAGCGTCATGAGTGCAAAGCCGATCTCCGAGAAGGAAGTGAAGATCAAAACCGCGAAGAAGGAAGGGAAGAAAGCGGTACGCAAGAAGAAAAAGAAAACGGCCCCGGCTGACGGGACAGCGCCCTCGGCCGGAGAGGCTGCGGGCACCGCGCCTTCGAGCGACGACAAGAGCCTTTCGCTCTCCGAAAGATACAAGAGAAAGCTTGCCGAAGAGCAGGGCATAGCTCCTCCCGAAGGAAGCCCGGCGCCCGAGGTCGCGGCAGGAGAGCCGGGAAGCGCACCATCCGGCGAAACGGCTGGCGAGACCGCCCCGGGCGAGGAAGAAGAGACGACGACTGCCGAAGAGGAAGAGACCGGTGACGAGGAAGAAACCGGCGATGAGGAATACGAGTACGAGGAAGAAGTGCCGATACCCGCCGAAGACATCGTCGTCGAGAATTTCAAATGGGGCGGCGGCGTCACAGGCACCATAGGCATGATAGACGAAATCACGCTCAGGAACATAAGCACCATCACCTACACCCGTATCGAGCTCATAATCGAATTCTATTCATTCGGCTCCGAGGCGCCTATGTTCTCCAACAGGGCCGTTATAAACGACGTCCTTCCGGGGGACAGCCGAAAGACTTTCAGGAATATAAAGGCGGGATATCTGAACGCCATACCGCAGGAAGTCAGGATAGACGTCGTAACGGCTGTGCCGTTCAGCCAGCGCTGATACGGCGAGGCTTCTCAGTAAAAGGTCCCGATTCGGGACCTGGGGGGAAGCGGCATTTTGCTAGGGTTTAAAGAGCTCGAGCTGCGGCCCGCCCGGCTTCCTGAAATGCTCCGTCGAGAGTCTTATCCTGTTACTATCGAAGCCGGCTTTTTTACACGCTAGCGTAAACATATCCCTGGCCTGCTCGGCGTAGATACCCTCGCCGCGCATGCGGCTGTAAAAATCGGGGCTGTTGAGCTTACCGCCCCGCATCGCGCGAATTCTGTTCAGCACCTTATCCTTCCTGTCCGGAAAATGCCTACCGAGCCACGCCTGGAATATGTCTGAGACTCCGTAGGGGAGCCTCAGCATGACGAATCCCGCGCTCACAGCCCCCGCGTCGGCAGCGCTCTTTATGATCGCGGGGATTTCGTGATCGGTCAGCCCCGGAACGACAGGCGCGACCATGACGATTACGGGCACTCCCGCCTTCGAGAGCTCCTTTATGGCACGGAGCCGGAGGCGCGGCTCGGAAGTCCGCGGCTCCATGACCCTCTTTATCTCCGGGTCGAGCGACGTGACGGATACGGCGACCATTATGCCGTCCCACTCGGCGAACTGTCTCAGAAGATCGATGTCCCGCGTGACGAGGTAGTTCTTGGTGATTATCCCTGCCGGGTTCCGGAATTCGAGAAGGACTTCGAGGCATGCCCGCGTCAGCTTAAAGCGCCTCTCGGCGGGCTGATAGCAATCCGTATTCCCGCTTACGACTATCGTCTCGGGTACGTATTTTCTCGAAGAGAGCTCCTTTCGTAGGAGCGCCGGCGCGTCTTCCTTCACGAATATCTTCGTCTCGAAGTCGAGCCCGAGCGAAAGGCCGAAATACTCGTGCGTCGGCCTCGCGTAGCAGTATATGCAGCCGTGCTCGCAGCCCCTGTAGGGATTTATGCCGGCGTTGAACCCGACGTCCGGGCTGTCGTTGTAAGATATGATGGATTTCGTAGCATCCTTGTAGAAGGTGGTCTTAGGAGAAAGCCCCTCCGATATCTCTTCTTCGGAGGGAGTGAACTCTATCTTCTCGAACCTGTTTGCAGGATTTTCCGCCGAGCCCCGGCCCTTTATCGTCACGCTCTCACTGCTCACCGCAAAACCCCTCCGCACCCTAAAATCCATCTCATATTAAAAAGTGTAAACGAGGCGCACAGTGTTGGGTATGGGCGAATTTGTAGGATTCAGCGACGTAGGAAGGTATGAGATTCAACGCGCCGTTCGCACGACCATTGTTCCAGAACCATGGGCTTTCCTACGAAATTCATTATATTGCGAGCCGAGTAATCGGCGAAGCAATACACTTCCGGGACGTCGAAATTGGCGTTAAAAAAATCGAGTGGATGAGCGTTAAAAATCTTGCCAGGGGATGGGGTGGGTGCAAGATTTAGCGAGGACACGATGATTTTTAGCACAATTTCGCCCCGTCCCGTGACTTTTGCTACTTTTGGTCAAGCAAAAGTAGAAGTAGTTTGCCTTTGCTGTTAAGTCTTCTAAAAACTTAGATCCCGGATCGAGTCCGGGATGACAGAAGTGTGGAGTCGCGGCAGAACGCTGCGACTGTGGATTGAGCTGGATCCCCGATTAATGCTTGTTGCTAAAGAAAGTAAGTTGCGAGCAGTACTGGATAAACGTTCATGCGGTATGGTAACGGCGTCCGATTCCTCGCCCGCTCGAAATCGTTGGGAATGACATGTATTAAATAGACTCAGTTCTAGGAATAAGAAAAGCGGTCAAGAAGTGAAGATTTGAAATGAGAAAAGCAGGAATCACTCAGCCGGAACAGAAAAGGTTTCGAGCTCCTTTACGAGCTCGTCCACTATATCCCCTTCCTTGAACGACCTTACGAGCTTCCCGTCCTTATAGAGCATCCCCTTCCCGCGCCCGCCGGCTATGCCTATATCAGCCTCGGACGCCTCCCCCGGCCCGTTCACGACGCAGCCGAGTATGGCGACCTTTATCGGCCTCGGAAGATCGAGGCCCACTATCCTTCCCTCGACGTCCTTCACCAGCTTCATGAGGTCGATTTCGAGCCTGCCGCAGCCGGGGCAGGATATGAGCTCTATGCCGTTCTTCCTGAGCCCGAGGGATTTCAGGATGTTAAGCCCCACAGCTATCTCGTCCCTGGGATCGCCCGTGAGCGAAACCCTTATAGTATCTCCTATCCCGTCGGCCAGCAGCGTGCCGATGCCGATGGAAGACTTTATAGTCCCGAGCTCGTAAGTGCCGGCTTCCGTAACGCCCAGGTGAAGCGGGTAATCCGTCCTCTCCGCAAGGAGCCTGTAGGCGGCGATCATCTTCTTAACGTCGGTCGATTTCACTGAAATCTTTATGTCCCTGAAGTCGAAGTCTTCGAGTATGGAAACGTGCCTCATGGCGCTCTCGGCGAGGGCTTCGGCAGTAGGCGAGCCGTGCTTTTTAAGTATGTCCTTTTCGAGCGAGCCGGAATTGACCCCGATCCTTATCGGAATTCCCCTCTCCTTAACGGCGTCGACGACGGCCTTTATCCTGTACTTCGCGCCGATGTTGCCGGGGTTTATCCTCATGCCGTCGACGCCCTGCTTCACGGCTTCGAGGGCGAGCTTGTAATCGAAGTGTATGTCGGAAACTATGGGAATTCTGACCTGCTTCTTAATGCTTCCGAGGGCCTTTGCGGCCTCCATGTCGGGGACCGCGAGGCGCACTATATCGCAGCCCGCCTTTTCGAGGCCCCTTATCTGAAGGACTGTCGCGGTGACGTCCCTCGTGTCGGTCTTCGTCATCGACTGAACCGTCACGGGGGCTCCGCCGCCCACCTTTACGCCGCCCAGATTTATCTGCCTCGAATTCCTTTCCATATCGGGTTAAAACACTATCAAGCTTAGTTGATATTTTTTCGGTGTCAACAATCCGCGAGGGCCGGTTAATTCAAAATTAACCTCCGCTTCAGCCGGCGGCTGCAGCCTGGTCTCCGCCCTTTTTCTTTCCGCCCGGTTTTCCGTTGGCCTTGGCTTCTACGGGGTTCCCGTTCTCGTCGAGGCCCTTTATATTCCGGCACTTCGGATAACCCGTACACCCGAGGAACTTCCCGTAGCGCCCCTTCCTCTCAGCCATCGGCTTCCCGCACTTCTCGCACTTTATGTCTTCCCTGAGGACAGGCTCTTCTTTCTCGATGATCTTGATGTTGCCCTCTGGGTCGAGCTCGAAGGCCTTTGCGTTCTTGCAGTCGGGATACCCGGAGCACGCGAGGAACTCGCCGCGGCGGCTCCTCTTTATGAGCATGGGTTTCCCGCACTTCTCGCACTTTATGTCTTCCCGGAGGACAGGCTCGGCCTGCTCGATGACTTTAATGTTGCCGTCGGGGTCGTATTCGAACGCCTTCGCGTTTTTACACTCGGGATATTTCGAGCAGGAGAGGAACTCCCCTTTCTTGCCCCACTTGATTATCATGTCGGCGCCGCACTTGTCACACTTTATATCCGTCGGCAGGCCGTCGCGCTTAAGGCTCTTCATCGAGTCCTGCGCGTTGTCGAGCCTCTCGGAGAAGCCGCTGTAGAAAGCGTTTAAGAGCTCGACCCAGTTGACGCTTCCCTCTTCGACGTTATCGAGCTTATCCTCCATCTCGGCCGTGAACTGAACGTCCATGATCTCGGGGAACCCCTGTATGAGAAGGTCGTTCACCGAGCACCCGAGAAGCGTCGGTTTAAGCTTCTTCTTCTCCATCGTGACGTACTGCCGCTCCTGAATCGTCGAGAGTATCGTCGCGTAGGTCGAGGGGCGGCCTATGCCCTTTTCTTCTAGCTCCTTCACGAGCGAGCTTTCGGTGAATCTCGGCGGCGGCTGCGTGAAGTGCTGCTTCCCTTCGAGGTTAAGAAGATCGAGCTCTTCGCCCCTGGCGACGTCCGGGAGCTTCCGCATCTCTTCCTTTTCCTTCTCCTCTTCCTCGTCTTCCTTGCCTTCGAGGTAGACGGCCGAGAACCCGGGGAATTTCACGATAGATCCTGTAGCCCTGAATACGCCCTTCCCCGCCGTTATCTCGAGAGTCGTCTGGTCGTAGACTATGGGCTGCATCTGCGAAGCGACGAACCTCTGCCATACGAGCTTGTAGAGCTGATACTCGTCGTCCGAGAGATACTGCTTCACGGAGTCGGGCAGCTTGCTCACGTAAGTCGGCCTTATGGCCTCATGCGCGTCCTGCGCCGATTTCTTGACTTTGTACGTGTTCGCCTTCTCCGGGAGGTACGCGCCCCCGTAGGTTTGCTGTATAAGCTCCCTCGCCTCGACAAGCGCGTTGTCGGATATCCTGACGGAGTCAGTCCTCATGTAAGTGATGAGACCGACGGGTCCCTCGCTCCCGAGGTCTACGCCCTCGTAGAGCTTCTGCGCTATCGACATGGTCTTCTTCACAGGAAACCTGAGCTTTCTCGAGGCCTCCTGCTGAAGCGTGCTCGTTATGAAGGGAGGAAGCGCGTTCTTTTTCCTCTCCTTCCTCTCGATCGAGGTGACTGTGAATTTTTCGTTTCTGACGGAATCGACGATGGACTTCGCGTCCGCGCCGTTATCGACGCTTACCTTCTTTCCTTCATATGTCGAGAGGATAGCTGTGAAGGCGCTCTCGGGCGAGTCCTCGTGCTTCTTGAGGAGAGACTCGATAGTCCAGTACTCTTCCGTCTTGAAGGCCTCTATCTCCCTTTCCCTTTCGACGACGAGACGGAGCGCGACGCTCTGCACCCTTCCGGCGCTGAGCCCCTTTCTGACCTTCTTCCAGAGTATTGGGCTCACCTGGTAGCCGACCAGCCTGTCGAGGATTCGCCTCGCCTGCTGGGCCTCGAACCTGTCCTGGCTGAGCGTCGTCGGATGCTCTATCGATTCCTTAACGGCCTTCTCCGTTATCTCGTGTATGAGAACGCGGAGCGACTTGTCGCGGATGTCGAGCTTGTCGGCGATGTGCCAGGCTATGGCCTCGCCTTCGCGGTCGGGGTCTGACGCGAGGTACACCCTTTCCGCCCCCTTCGCCGCCTTCTTCAGCTGGTTCAGGTACTTCGATTTTCCCTTTATCACCACGTACTGCGGATTAAAGTTGTTTTCAATGTCGACGCCGAGCTTGCTGCTTGGAAGGTCCACGAGATGACCCGAGGACGCTTCCACGTCAAAATTCCTGCCCATGAACTTCTTTATGGTCTTCGCCTTAGCAGGTGACTCGACGATAATAAGAGACTTTGCCATTCAACCTCCTGCTTCCCTCGAATGCGTTACTGTTAAATCTAATCACAACCCTTCCGCTGTCAAATTTATTCGGCCGGGTCGTGTGGCATTTTACCTGAATTAATAATTATTCAAATGTTTAGATGTTAACGTTTCCGTTTTAGGCTCGGGAAAGGCTCTTTGGAGTATCCCAACCCGCTTAACCGGCCATCGACACCGGAAAATGTGACGTATTTTGTCGCTGAACCATCTGCCTCTGCCGTCTTTTGACAGCTGGTGCCCAGGAACGACCCTTTTTACATTCTTCAGGTGCTAAATCCGTTTCCGGTTGTCCATCCGTAACTATATACAAATACTCGGTTATTGAGGCTGCTTCGGAGGATGTCCATGAAAACATCTTGTATTGAACCTTTCGGCACAGTTATTGCCACTTACAGGCAAGGAAAAAGAATGGCGAAAACATACAGGATAGCGCTCGTATCCAGCTCGAAGCTCTTTTTAGACGGCCTCAGGAAAATTATGGAGTTCGAGGCCGACATCGAGGTTGCGGCCGAAGTATCGGACCCGAAAACCCTCGGGGACATGGTGCGCAACAACGCGCCGGATTTCATTTTTGTCGACAACAGGGAGAGGGAGTTCGACGTCGACGGCCTTGTCGCCGGGGACGGATTTAAATCGAAGGCCATACTCTTCACACAGTCCGGAGGGAGCGAGCCCGACACGGATAAGGTCATTCACGTCAACTTCGAAACCACCACGAGCGAGCTCGTGAACATAATCAGGAACAGCGGAATCAGGAAACAGCCCGCAATCAATCCGGGCATGAAGAACCCCGACTTCAAAAAAATCACCCGGACCGAATTCAGGATCATACAGCTCATCGCCGCCGGGGAGAGCAACCGTGAAATCGCGCGGAAGCTCGGAAGCAGCGAAAAGACCGTCAAGGCTCACATCACGAGCATATTCGAGAAGCTCGGCCTCGACAACCGTTACCAGCTCATGGTCTACGGTAAGAGGAATATGATGGACGGAGACGCCGAGGCTTAATTCCCTATGCCAATGCCGTAGTACTTAAACCCCTCGCGTGAGAGTCTTTTAGGATCGTAAAGGTTCCTGCCGTCGAATATGACGTGCCCCTTCATCATCTCTTTCATCATCTGAAAATCGGGCTGGCGGTACTCGTTCCATTCGGTGCATATGACGAGCGCGTCGGCATCCTTGCACGCGTCGTAGTTGGATTCGCCGTAATAAACCTTTTCCCCGAGGTGCCTCTTCGCGTTCTCGAGCGCGACAGGGTCGTGCGCCACTACCTCCGCGCCGCCCGAAACGAGCCTGTCGATCACGTAGAGCGACGGCGCCTCCCTGATGTCGTCCGTTTCGGGCTTGAAGGATATGCCCCATACCCCTACCCTCCTGCCGGCGAGATTCCCTCCGAAGTGCCTCTCTATCTTCTTCCAGAAGAGCTCCCTCTGGTTGTGGTTGACGTCGTCCGTCGCCCCGCAGAGCTTAAGCTCGTAACCGAGGCCCGAAGCCGTATTTATGAGCGCCTTCACGTCCTTCGGGAAACAGGAGCCGCCGTATCCGATGCCGGGGAAAAGAAAATGCCTCCCGATACGGGTGTCCGACCCGACAGCCTTTCTCACGTCCGAGATGTCGGCCCCGACGAGCTCGCAGAGGTTGGCTATCTCGTTCATGAACGAGATCCTGGTGGCGAGCATGGCGTTGGCTGTGTATTTGGCGAGCTCGGAAGACCTTATCGATACCACTATCGCCCTGTCGCCCGAGCGCATGAAGGAAGAGTAGAGCTCCCTCAGTATCTCGCCGACGGACGGCTTGTCGACGCCGATTATAACCCTGTCGGGCTTCATGAAGTCGTCGACCGCCGCGCCTTCCTTCAAGAACTCGGGGTTCGACGCGACGTCGAACTCCACGTCCGTTATATTTTTAATCTCCTCCCTGACCATTTCGGTAGTGCCGACGGGGACGGTGCTCTTGGTTACGACTATCTTGTAGTCGTTCATATGCTCGCCTATCGAACGGGCGGCGGAAACGACGTAGCGCATGTCGGCCGAGCCGTCTTCGTTGGGCGGAGTGCCGACGGCGATGAGTATGATGAGGGAATTTTCCACGCCGTATGCGATGTCGCTCGTGAAATGAAGGCGGCCTTCCTTCAGGTTCTTTTTCACAATGTCCTCGAGCCCGGGCTCGTAGAATGGAACGTGCCCTTCCTGAAGGCTCCGTATCTTGTTCTCGTCTATATCGACGCAGATGACGTTATTTCCGCTCCCCGAAAGGCAAGCGCCCGTAACGAGACCTACATACCCCGTGCCGATCACACATACTTTCATACAGGATGCTCCTTTATTCGTGTCCTTTAGAACTGCCCAAACAAATAAAATTCTCTCCCCACGGAAGGTCAGCGTTAAATAATTTCACATTAAATTTAGACCCGTCCGGCGTTAAATCAAGCGGTAATTAGTGCGGTCGCACAATCTCTTCCATCCCACCGCATCAGTTTACCAGCCCGTGGCGGAAGCCGAACAGTATCAGCTCCGACCTGTTCTTGACCTTGAGCTTTTTGAAAACCTTATAGAGGTGGAATTTGACAGTCTTTTCGCTTATATAGAGCTCGTCCGCAACGTCCTTGTTCGTGTAGCCGTTGAGAACCAGCTTTATTATTTTGATCTCGGTCTCGGTAAGGTCGTAAATCTCCCCCTTGCTCCTGACGGTCTTGGTCGGATACGCCGTCCCGTCGAGCACCTTCCCCATGAGCTTCCTCTCGACCCAGAGCTCCCCGTTGTAAACGGCGTTCACGGATTTTACGAGGTGCTTCGAATCCGTATCCTTCACGAGGTACCCCCTGACGCCCGACCTTATGGCGTTTATGAGAAGGTTTTCGTTGTAATCGTTGTCGATTATCAGAATGACCTTCGCACCCTTGTTCTTTTTCATGAGGTTGAGTATACGGGTGAGATTGAGCCCCCTTAGCTCGACGTCGAGGAGTAGTATGTCGAATTCGAATTCCTCGCACGACTGTATGAGGTCTATCAGGTTCGAGACCTTCGCCACGACACCGATCCCGCCGTCGTCTTCGAGGATTTTAGATATACCTTCCCGGAGGAGAGGGAAATGACAGGCTACTACAGTTTTTATGGATTCACCGTTGCTGTTCTTTTCCTGAGACATTTGAAGTTCCGCCCTTCCGTGGGCTCCCCGCGGCGAGCGGGAAACAGGATATACACCAATTCAATTATTTATATGTATATCTAGACTAATTACAATACCAAAGTCTTAAAATGTCAACATACTTTGGTTAGAAAAGGCGTAGGACTAAAGTAAGGCGTTCCTCTAAAACCTTCTGCTAAAGAACTTACCCGGGTGCTGGAGGGCGTGTCCGCCGAGCTCGAGCGAAAGGAGGACTGAAAGGACGCTCGAGGTCTCGAGACCCGTGAGCCTTATGATCTCGTCTATGTGAACAGGGTCCCGCCCGAGGGCCTCGAAGACTGCCCTCTCCTGCCCGGAAATCGAATGTGGGACCCCGACGGCGGCCTCCCCGAGACTGTCCTTGAGACCGCTCTTGCGCAAGTGCCTGAGCGCATTTATTTCGCCAAGTATGTCGTCGACCGTATGGACGAGCTTGGCGCCCCTTTTAATCAGCCAGTTGGGTCCCCACGAGAGCTTCCTGTCCACGTTGCCCGGGACGGCGAAGACCTCCCTGTTCTGGTCGAGGGCGAACGAGGCGCTTATGAGTGAGCCGCTCTTTTCGGAGGCCTGAACCACGACGACGCCGAGGGAGATACCACTCACGATCCTGTTCCGTCTCGGGAAATTCTGGGGCTGGGGCGGCGTGCCCAGAAAAAACTCGGAAAGTACGGCCCCGTTTTCTGAAATAGATTCGTAGAGCCCTTTGTTCTCGGGCGGGTAGATAATGTCTATGCCTGAGCCGAGGACGGCTATAGTGCGCCCTCCCCTTTTTACGGCCTCCTCCTGCGCGATGGAATCTATGCCGCGCGCCATGCCGCTCACTACCGTAACCCCGAGGGCCGCGAGCTCTCCGGCCAGTGTCTCAGTAACTGTGCGGCCGTACCTGTCCGGCAGACGCGATCCCACTATGGCTATCGCAGCTTCGTCCGCGGGAAGGACCTTTCCAAGGCTGAAGAGATATGGCGGCGGATTATAGATGTCGTAAAGCTGTGGGGGATAGCTTGGGTCGTTAAGAGGCAGAAATCCGAAGCGGGACTTTTCCAGTTTTTCGAGCTCGGCGTCCGCCTTGTCCCACTCGGAAAACGACTTTATCGCCTCCACGGCGCGCGGCGTAACGCCTTCTATCGAGGCAAGCTCGCGTTCCGGGGCGCGGAATATCTCTTCGGCGCTACCGTACCTGGCGCTCAGGATTTTAATCGCCGCGTGCCCGATCCCGCTTGCGAGCCCGAGGGCTATCCAGTATCTCGCGTCTCCGTCCATGACCGAGAATTAATAACCCTAAATCCGGGGCGCAGTCAAGAAAAGAAACACCGTATAATCAGGACCGACGGGCTGCGGGACGAGGCGGTTTATTTATCACCCTTCATTCTTCCAGCCAGGCTCTCCATCTTGCCCGCCATCGTGTAGGGTTTGTCCGTCCTCTCGCTTATGCGGACTGTCGTGCTTATGCGCTCGACGTCCTTCGCCTTGAGCGCGTCGTGGCATTTTCTGACGAGCGCAGTTATGTCCTCCCAGCCGCACTCTATATTCGTCCCCATCGAATGCGATTCGTAGGGAAACCCGCTCGATTCAATAACCTTCATCACATCCGCGACGTATTCCGAAAGCGATACGCCCTTTCCTATCGGTATGACGCTCAGCTCTATTATCATTTATCTCTCCAGAAAAAGACTCAATCGATGATACCACACCGGTATTCGGTTTTTACATAACGTTCCGTACGGGCTAATCTCTTTTATACGGGCGCCGGGAGCCCGTGGGAGGAACCATGAAAAGCCACACCGAATATCTCTGGTTCAGGACGGAGCAGAGGCGCGAGATGGTGCACATAACAGACACCGTCAGGAGCATACTCAAAAAGAGCGGCATAAAGGAGGGATTCGCGCTCGTTTCGGCCATGCATATAACGGCGGCCGTTTACGTGAACGACCTCGAGGACGGCCTCATCGAAGATATATGGGAGTGGCTCGAAGGCATCGCCCCCCGGAGAGACGATTACAGGCACCACAGGACGGGCGAGGACAACGGCGACGCCCACCTTAAAAACCTCGTCATGCACCATCAGGTCATACTCCCCGTGACAGGCGGCGAGCTCGACCTCGGCCCCTGGCAGCGCGTCTTTTACGCCGAGTTCGACGGCATGCGGAAAAAGAGGGTCGTCGTCAAGATAATCGGCGAATAGGGCCCGCTACCCAAATTCGATATACTAGAACACTATGAGCGGAAACGAAAACGAATCAGCCCCCGAAACGGTTTACAGGTTCCTGATAGACAAGGACGGCAACTGGTTTCAGGACGGGATAAGGGTCCGCCACAGGCTGACATACCTCTACAACCAGAAGCTACTCGACAGGGACGACGAGGGAAGATATTTCGTCGACGAGGGCAGCGGGCGCTTATATGTAAAGGTTGAAGACACGCCTTTCGTCGTGAAGATGGCCGACTTCAGAGGCGGGGATTTTTACGTGAGGCTGAACGACGAAACCGAAGAGAAGCTCGACCTTAAGAACTTTCGCATCGACGACAGGAACGTCCCGTATATAAAGGTCAAGGGCGGGAAATTCGACGCCAGGTTTTCGAGGCCTGCCTACTACGAGCTGATGAAGCACGCCGAGGAAATAGGCCTCGAATATTTTATAGAGGAGCGCGGGGTAAAGCACCTCATAAAGAGCGAGTGAGATTTTCTATCCTAGCGAGCTCACGAGCCTCACGATTATCTCGTCCGAAAGTAGAGCCCCCTTCTTCGTGAGCCTGAGCCTGTCCCCGGAAATTTCTATAAAACCGTCGTCACTGAGATAGCCTATCCTCGAAATGTCGGGCGAGACGCCGTACTTCCGCCTGAGCGCCGGTATGTCGAGCCCCTCGCTCAGCCTGAAGCTCATCAGTATTTCGTCCTCGACGGCCTCTTCCCTTCCGAGCTCTTCCGAGAAATCGACGGGCTTTTTACCTTCGGACACGGCCTTGATGTAGGAATTCGGATTCCTGACGTTGGCCCACCTCCTGCCCCAGCCGCTGTCCCCGGAGCCGCCGATATGGGAGTGGGCGCCGGCGCCGATGCCGAGATAGTCCCCTCCCCTCCAGTAAAGGAGGTTGTGCCTGCACTCGTATCCGGGCCTGGCGTAGTTCGAGATTTCGTACTGCCCGTAGCCGGCCGATTCCAGAAAGGCGGTCGTGTAGCTTATAAACTCCGAAAGCGAATCCTCCGGCGGCAGTATGAGCTTTCCGGCCCTGTAGAGCTTTCCGAACTCCGTCCCGCTTTCTATCGTCAGGCAGTATGCGGAAATGTGCGCCGAAGGGAACGAAACCGCTCGCGTGAGATCGCCCTCCCACTCGTCCATCGTCTCGCCGCTCGTCCCGTACATCAAATCGAAGCTGTAGTTCGTAAACCCGGCTGCGGGCACTTCCTCAAGGATTCTCACGGAATCCCCGGGATCGTTTATCCTCCCGAGAAAGTCGAGCTTGCGGCGCGTGAAGGACTGAACGCCGACGCTTATCCTGTTCACCCCGGCGCGTCGGAGGCCCTTTAACTTTTCGAGGTCGGCCGTCTTCGGATTGACTTCGAGCGACACTTCTATCCCTTCCCCCGAAGAGCGCGTCCTTTCGAATATGGCGGAGATAACCCTTTCAATGGAGTCCGGGGCGAAAAGTGACGGCGTGCCGCCCCCGAAGAATATGGACGTCAGCCCGCCCCTCCCGGGCACGTCCTCGTACAGCTCAAGCTCGCGGAGAAGGGCGCCGGTATAGTCGCGCTCCGGGAAACGCCCCCCCGTGCCGTGGGAATTGAAGTCGCAGTAGGGGCATTTCGTAACGCAGTAAGGTATGTGAATGTAAACGCCGAACGCCATTACGGTATTGTACGGGAGCGTCGAAGGTGTTGCAACGGCTTTGTTTTAGGGTCATATTATTGGATAATCTAAACAAAATGAGATTAGACGGCCCAAGATTGTGCCTTATATTGTGCTTCGTAATTTGCCTCGCGGCCTCCTCGGCTGCGGAGGAAGCGAGGGTTCTGACCCTCGACGAGGCCATAGCGACAGCGCTCGGTGAAAACCCCGGAATGACGGTCGCCGACGCTGCAATAGAAATTTCGCAGTCGCAGGTAAGGGCCGCGCAGTCCGCCTGGTATCCCGAGATATACACACGGCTCATATTCCCCTTCATAGGCAGGGAATCGGGATTTTTCCTGGACCAGATGATCTGGGACTTCGGGCGCACGTCCAACCGCGTAAAGTCGAGTAAGGCCCAGCTCAGCGGGACAAGGTTCGACGGCGAAACGGCAAAGGAGGATCTCATACTCGATACGACCGTTAGCTACTATAATGTGTTATCATGGCAGTACGCGGCCGACGCCCGGAAGAGGAAGGTCGAGGAATTCGAGAGGCGGCTCGAGGTCAGGGAAGCATTTTACGAAGCGGGACGGGCAGGCAAAGCAGACGTCACGAAGGCCGAGGTCGACCTCGGCAACGCCCGGCTCGATCTCAACACGGCGGAAAACGAGCTCGAAGCCGCAAAAGCGAGCCTCCTTGACGCCATGGGAATAGACGGCCCGTTTAACTACACGCTCGTCGACGAGGAGTCATACGACAAAGTAGACATGAACATAGAAAAATCCATAGACACGGCTCTCGACAACAGGCCCGAACTGAAGAGCTTAAAGGCCAAAGAGGCGGCCATGAATGCCGACCTTTCGGCCGCGCAGAAGGAGTACTTCCCGGTTATATTCGGAAGGACGGCCTACAGGTTCAAGGGCGAGGGGGCGGAAACGCCGGGGTTCATCGCGGGCGTCGGGCTCGAGCTCAACATATTCGACGGCTTCAAGAAGAACGCGGATATACAGGGCGCGCGGGCGCAGCTCAGGCGCTCCCAGGCGGAGATCGAAACGAAGAAGACGGAGGTAGAGTCCGAGATACGGAAGCTTCATAGAGACCTCCGGCTCGCCGAAGAGAATATAGCCGTAACGGAAGAGACGAGAAAATCCTCCGAAGAAACTCTCGCCCTCGCCCGCGAGAGGTACAGGCTCGAAAGGGCTTCCGAGGTTGAGCTGGCCGAGGCTCAATCTATCTATTCCACCGCGAACGCCGCCTACAAACAGGCCATATACGACTACAGGATTACAGCTGCGAGGCTTGAAAGGGCCGTAGGCGGAGGCGGTGACCTTGATCAATAAAAAAACCTTAATCGTTCTCGTCGTTATTCTCGCCGCCGGCGCGTTTATAGTCTCGAGGTTCTTCGGGGGGAACGATTCGCAAATAACCTATAGGACCGCGGCGGTAGACAGGGGCGACATAGTCTCCCTCGTAGCGTCGAACGGCACCGTGAACCCCCTCTTGACGATAGACGTTTCCTCCCGTGTCGCGGGCACGGTTTCGGCCGTCAACGTCGATTTTAACGACCCTGTATCCGCGGGCGACCCGCTCGCCGAGATAGACCCTTCACTCCTTAAAACGGAGCTCAGGAAGGCCGAGGCGGACACGAAAAAGACGCAGGCCGAGTTCAACATGGCGAGCTCTCTCTACAAGAGCAACAAGGAGCTCTACGCGAAGCGGCTCATCCCTAAAGAAGAGTTCGACGATTCCGAGTCGAAGTACACTTCCGCCCTCGCCGCATACGAGCAGACGAAAGTCGCGCTGGATGTGGCTAAAACCAACATGGAAAGCTCGGTCATAAAGGCCCCGATCGACGGCATTGTCCTTTCGAGAAACGTCGACCCGGGGGAATCGGTGACGGCCGACGGCAAGCCCCTCTTCGTCATATCGAGCCCCCTCGACGAGATGAAGATAGATACGAGGGTCAGCGAGGCCGACATCGG
This sequence comes from uncultured Spirochaetia bacterium, assembly GCA_964618635.1. Lineage (GTDB taxonomy): Bacteria > Desulfobacterota_D > UBA1144 > Nemesobacterales > UBA2774 > JADLGH01. The sequence continues at coordinate 78,497 of CAZUDM010000002.1, read as the reverse complement.
CAAGGTCTCTGCCGGACAGAGCGCGAATTTCAGGGTGGACGCCTATCCGAACGACACGTTCAGCGGCACCGTCACTCAGGTTAGAAACGAGCCCGTCGTAACCAACAACGTCGTCACGTACAACGTCGTCGTCATGACGAAGAACGATTCCATGAAGCTAAAGCCCGGAATGTCCGCCGAGGTGAAGATCGTAGTATCCGACAGGAAGGACGTCCTTCGCGTGCCGACGGCCGCGCTTAGATTCATACCGCCTTCCAACGCGCCTGTCAGAGAAATGCCCGACCAGCTCACGGACGCCTCTTACGTATGGATAGAGCTCGACGGCGGCCGGATAGGGGCCGTCCCCGTAAAGCCGGGAGCGAGCGACGGCGTTTACACAGAGATACTAGAGGGCGACGTAAAAGAAGGACAAAAGGTCATAGTCGAGGCCCTCGCGAAAGGGAAATCCGACACCGGCTCCTCCCTCCTCCCCCAGCCCAGGAGATTCTGAGGATGAGCGGGAACGGTAACGTCATCGTCACGCGCGACATACACAAAACCTACTACCTCGGAGACATAGAGGTAAAGGCGCTCAGGGGCGTATCGATAGACATAGCCGGGGGCGAGTTCGTCTCCATAATGGGCGCTTCGGGCTCCGGGAAGAGCACGTTCATGAATATAATAGGCTGCCTCGACAAGCCGACGGCCGGCCGGTATTTCCTCGACGGGCAGGAGGTTTCGACTCTCTCCCGCGACGAGCTGGCCGAAATCAGGAACAAGAAAATAGGCTTCGTCTTTCAGAGCTTTAACCTCCTCGGGCGGACGACGGCGCTCGAAAACGTGGAGCTCCCGATGGTCTATAACAACACGCCGCAGAAAAAGAGGCGGGAGAGGGCCCTCGCCGCGCTGGCGATGGTCGGGCTCGGCGGCCGTGAAAAGCACCTCCCCTCCCAGCTCTCGGGCGGACAGCAGCAGAGGGTGGCCATAGCGCGTGCGATGGTGAACGACCCAAGCATAATCCTCGCCGACGAGCCGACTGGAAACCTCGACACGGAAATGAGCGCCGAGATAATGGAAATCTTCGTCTCGCTCAACTCCCGGGGAAAAACCATAATCACGATAACGCACGAAAGCGACATAGCGGCCTACGCGGCCCGCACAATAGTGTTCAAGGACGGAAACGTCTGCGAGGAAAGACTGAACGACAGCAGGAAATAAACAGCCGGAGCGACCCGGCCTGAAGAAAGACCATGAACATTACGGCAGCGCTTAGGGTATCGTCGAGGGCTATAAGGACGAACAAGGTCCGCTCCATACTCACGACCCTCGGCATCATAATCGGCGTCGCGGCCGTCATCTCCCTCGTCGCTTTGACCCAGGGCGCAAACCTCATGATAGAGCAGCAGCTGACGAGCCTCGGCGGAAAGTCCCTCATCGTAAACCCGGGGAAAAGGGGCGTCGGAGTCCAGGAAAGCGCCATAACCCTGACGACAGACGACGCCGAAGCCATAGCCAGCCTCCCTATAGTAACCCACGTCGCCCCGATGATAGACAACCCCGAGCAGATAGTATGGGGCAACAGGGACTGGTTCACGATGGTCGTCGGAACTTCCCCCGAATTCGTATTCATAAACGACTGGTACCCGGAAAACGGGGTCTTCTTCAACAGGGAAGACGTCGCCGCCTCCGAAAACGTCTGCGTACTCGGGGCCACTGTCGTCTCGAACCTCTTCGGCTACAGGGACCCCGTCGGAGAGACGGTCAGAATCGGAAAGAACTCGTTCAAGGTTATAGGAGTTATGGAGTCCCTCGGCCAGACGACGGGAGGGCGCGACCAGGACGACGTCGTGATAATACCGTACACGACGTTTCAAAAGAGGATACTCGGCACGAACAGCCTCGAAACGATTTCGGTATCGGTGAACGCCCCCGGCGACATACCGCTCGCCGAATCGCAGATAACGTCCCTCCTCAGGGAAAGGCAGAACCTCCGCCCCGAAGCCGAAGACAATTTTTATCTTAGATCACAGTTCGGGATCATACAGAGGATATTCAACATCTCCGACATCATGACAGTCCTCCTCGGGAGCATAGCGTCCATATCCCTCATCGTGGGCGGCATAGGCATCATGAATATCATGCTCGTATCCGTCGGCGAGAGGACGAGGGAAATAGGAATCCGCATGGCGGTCGGAGCCAAGCCTAAAGACATAATGGTTCAGTTCCTGATAGAGGCCGTTCTGCTGTCGCTCACGGGCGGTGTGATAGGAATCGCAGCCGGTATCGCGGGCTCGAAGATAGCGTCGTCCATCACGGGATGGGAGACCGTGATCTCTCCCGAGTCGGTTCTTTTATCTTTCGGATTTGCGGCGCTTATAGGAATATTCTTCGGTATATACCCGGCGAGAAAGGCCTCGAAGCTCGACCCAATCGAGGCCTTGAGATACGAATAATCCTGCGGGAGTCCTCGACCCCGCGCCTTACCGCTTCGGCCTTTCCGGCCTCAGTAGTAAATGCTTACAGAACCCGCGCTTCCGACGCCCATGTCGTCTATCTCGTCGCCGTTGACGTCGAAAAGCTCTAAAACCAGCGAGCCGAATTCGGAAACTCCCTCGGATCCCGGTATCGTCAGGTTAGCTTCGTTTGACGATAAAAAGGGCGGCATGTTTTCCTGTCCGAAGAAAACGTAAACATTCCCGCTTCCCGGCGCGCCGACGGCTATGTCGGCGTTACTCTCCTCGAATATCAGCACGTTCGCCGTAACTCTGTCCCTGATTTCAGGCGTGGGCGTGAGATTAGGCAGTATAGATACGGCGGAGCCGAACTGTTCTCCCGGAATAGAGCCCGAGAGCTCGGTTTCTACCGTAATCGGGGTGCCGTTGTCGTATGCATCTCTCAGCACCTGCCCCGAGTAGAGAAAAGCGGCCCCGGTATCACCGTTGGCCCCCGGAGCGCCGACCACGACGTCGGGCCTGCCATTGTTGACCTCGCCGTCCTCGTTGAAGAACCCGTCGACGTCCCCGTCGCCCGAAATGCTGAACCCGAAGCTGTCGGCCGCATTGCCTTCCAGTATTAGCGTGTCCTGGATATCGACCGCGAGGTTTATGCTGTTGAGATTATTTCTGCCCTTGAATACGTAAGCCATTCCGATTCCCGGAGCGCCGATCCCGAACTCGTCGAAGCTGCTGGAATCTATCCTTCCGAGAACGGCCATCGAGAACCCGAAGAATCCGCCTGCCTGCTGCCCGGTGAACGTGGCGTGCGCAACGGACGCAGCCTGGTTCACGGAAGTCCTGCTAAGGTCGGGGCCCTTGAAGACGTAAACCTTTCCGGTAGAAGCGTTGAAAAACGGCGACGCCACCATCATGACTCCCCTGCCGTTCATTATTCCCGCGCCGTCCTGGAGCGTTATTCCGAAGTTGTCACCCTGGTTTTCTCCTTCTACCTCTATATGCTCGGTGCTCCCGTCGGTGAGGTTTATGACGCTCGGGAACTCTAGGCTCCCGAAGACGACGTAAATCTTGCCCCTGCCGCTGTCGAAAGCGGGCGCCCCTATGACGAGCTCGAGCGCCCGCGGGTCGCCATGGAAGTCCGACGCCGTCGCAAGCGCATAGCCGAAATTCTCGTTCGGCGGGCCGATGATGGTGACGTCCGCTGTGGATACGTCTATCACCCCGGTCCCGTTCTGCGTAAGGTTATTCTGTCCGTAGAAGATATACACGCGCCCGAGGCAAGGGTCGCCTATGGCGTAGTCGTTAAGGCTCACGTTAACCCCCTGCTCGTTCGTGGTCCTGTCGCCGTTGTAGTTGCCGGCGGAAAGCCCGGTGCCGAGGCAGCTTCCGGGGTCGGAGCTTACGTATCTTACGTTCTGGATACCGGTCGTTATGGATGCGACGTTAGACGGCTGGGAGGAGCTCCCGACCTCGTCGTTCGTGCGGACAGAAAAGTAGTATTCGGTCGACCCGGTTATATCTATCCTCGGCACGAGGAAGCTCTCCGGCGAGCCCGCGCGCTGGGGCTGATCGAAATCCGGCACCTGGGTCGCTATGTCGAAATTATTTCTTACTGTCTCTTCTATTTCGATGAAAGGAACGCCGTCCAGCGACGGTACCCCGAGTATCTCCTCTATCTGCTCCGTTTCGAGGTATCTCGGGAAGTATATGGTGGCCCTCCCGCTGTTCCCGTTGTCGCCCGGCGCCGTCCATTGGAGCAGTCTCGCAAGCGTGTTGGAGCTGAGGTCGTCTATGGTCCCGGGATGATTTTCGTCACCCACCGCGCATCCAACTACAAATAAAACCGCAACCAGAACCGAAGCGCGGCACCTTCTTTTAAGTCCGGATATGAATCCCATTTAGCTTTCCCTCAACCTCGAGATTTTAAAGCATGAATTTTACCGAACCCACTTATCATTTCCAACAGAAACTGCAGAATCAGGGTCGTGGGCGAAGGAAGCCCCGTACCGCTCGTATAAATTCACCCGCCGCCGATAGGTCCATCCTTTAACTACCTATAATTTTAACCGATTTGATAGGCGTAAACTCCTGTGGTAATTTCCCTTATCCAAAATTACATCACCCGGAGGACTTGAGACTTGGCTACCATATCTTCTGTCAGGGCAAGAGAGATACTGGATTCGAGGGGGAATCCAACCATAGAAGTGGACGTAAGATGCGGCGACGGGTCCTTCGGCAGGGCCGCCGTACCCTCCGGGGCGTCCACGGGCGAGCACGAAGCCGTGGAGCTCAGGGACGGGGCGAAAGACAGATACCTCGGAAAGGGCGTGCAAAAGGCCGTAAATAATGTAAATAAGAAAATAGCTCCCAGGCTCACAGGACTCGACGCCTCCTCCCAGGGCGAGATAGACCGCCTGATGATAGAGCTCGACGGCACGGCAAATAAGTCAAAGCTCGGCGCGAATGCGATACTCGGCGTGTCGCTCGCAGCCGCGCGGGCGGCGGCCGACTCTCTCGGCATCCCTCTATACAGATACCTTGGCGGCATATCGGCCAATACGCTTCCGGTGCCGCTTATGAACATAATCAACGGCGGCGCCCACGCCGACAACAACCTCGACTTTCAGGAATTCATGATCGTGCCCGTCGGCTTCGGCAGCTTCTCCGACGCCATAAGGGCGGGAGTCGAGATATTCCATAACTTAAAGGCCATATTAAAGAAAAAGGGTTACTCGACATCCGTCGGCGACGAGGGAGGCTTCGCACCCAACCTTAAATCGAACGAAGAAGGAGTCGAGTGCATATCCGAGGCCGTCTCCAAATCGGGCTACAAGCTCGGGAGGGACGTGGCCATAGCGCTCGACGTTGCATCCAGCGAATTCCTCGAAGACGGTAAGTACAACGTCGAGGGCAAGAAGCTGACAAAGGACAAGCTCGTAGCGCTTTACGCCGCATGGATTTCGAAGTACCCGATCATATCCATCGAAGACCCGCTCGCCGAGGACGACTGGGAGGGCTGGAAGATGATCACGGACGAGCTCGGAGGGAAGGTACAGCTCGTCGGGGACGACCTCTTCGTAACCAACACGAAGCGGCTCGAAAGGGGCATCAGGGAGGGCGTCGGGAACTCCATACTCGTCAAGGTGAACCAGATAGGCTCTCTCACCGAAACCCTCGAAGCCATACGCATGGCGGATAAGGCCGGCTACACATACATAATATCCCACAGGTCGGGAGAGACCGAAGACTCGACGATTGCCGACATCGCTGTCGCGACCAACTCCGGTCAGATAAAGACGGGCTCGGCTTCGCGAAGCGACCGTATAGCGAAGTATAACCAGCTTCTCAGGATAGAAGAGGAGCTCGGAAAAGAGGCGGTATTCCCCGGAAGAAAGGCCTTCAAGATATAAAAGCGCAGGGCCCTGAGCGCCGGGGCTTGATACGGCGCAATACGGAATTATCTTATATCTTATACGCGCACAGGCGTCCCGGGAGTTACGCAGGTGCGGTTTTGAAATGTATAATTATTAGTCTGTATCATCCAAGGTAGGGAAAACACATGGCAGCGAGAACGCTATTCGACAAAATATGGGAGCAGCACGTAGTAGAGGAGCAGGAAGGACAGCCTACGCTCATTTATATAGACCTTCATCTGGTGCACGAAGTCACTTCCCCGCAGGCATTCGAGGGGCTAAGGCTCTCCGGGCGGAAGGTCAGAAGGCCCGACCTCACATACGCGACGATGGACCACAACGTCCCGACGACCAACCGCGCGCTTCCCATAGAAGACCCGATTTCCGCCCAGCAGATAGACGTTCTCGTCAAGAACTGTGAAGACTTCGGCGTAACCCTCTTCGGGCTCAAAATAAACAGCGAGATGCAGGGCATAGTGCATGTCATAGGCCCCGAGCTCGGCCTCACTAAGCCGGGATTGACGATAGTCTGCGGCGACAGCCACACCTCCACACACGGCGCATTCGGCGCCCTCGCCTTCGGCATAGGGACGAGCGAGGTGGAGCACGTCCTCGCGACCCAGTGTCTCAGGCAGACCCGGCCCAAGGAGTTCGAGGTCAGGATAGAAGGCAAGAGGGGCTACGGCGTAACCGCAAAGGACATAATCCTCAGCATCATCGGGCACATCGGCACGGCGGGGGCCACGGGAACGGTCGTCGAATACAGGGGGCAGGCCATAGAAGACCTCACGATGGAAGAAAGAATGACGATATGCAACATGTCCATCGAGGCAGGCGCGCGCGCAGGGATGATAGCGCCCGACGAAAAAACTTTCGAATACATTAAAGGGCGGAGATACGCCCCCAAAGGCAGCGACTTCGACGACGCCGTCGCAAGCTGGAGAGAGCTCAGAACAGACGAAGGCGCGAGGTTCGACAAGAGCATAATCCTCGACGCCGGCAAGATGGCGCCCCAGGTAAGCTGGGGAACGAACCCCGGCATGGTTATCGACATAACTGGACGCGTGCCCGATCCGGACACGATGGACGACGAGAACAACAGGAAGGCAACCTTAAGCGCCCTCGAATACATGGGCCTCAAGGCAGGCACCCCCATAGAAGACATAAAGCTCGACAGGGTCTTCATAGGCTCCTGCACCAACTCCCGCATACAGGACCTCACCGAAGCCGCGAAAGTGGTAAAGGGAAAGAAGGTCGCGCCGACGGTAAAAGCGATGGTCGTGCCCGGCTCACAGCTCGTGAAGCTCCAGGCGGAGAAGCTCGGCCTCGACAAGATATTCAAGGAGGCCGGGTTCGAATGGAGGGAGTCCGGATGCAGCATGTGCCTCGGAATGAACCCCGACATTCTCGAGCCCGGCGAGAGATGCGCCAGCACCTCCAACAGGAACTTCGAGGGGAGACAGGGTAAAGGCGGAAGGACCCACCTCGTAAGCCCGCAGATGGCGGCCGCCGCGGCCATAGAGGGCCGTTTCGTCGACATAAGAGACTGGGACCTCGACAGGGAGCTTTAATTAAAAAAATAAAGGAGCAAAAGCCATGGAGCCGCTCGTAAGGGTAGAAGGAATAGTAGCACCGCTCGACAGGATGAACGTCGATACGGACCAGATAATACCGAAGCAGTTCCTGAAAAGGATCGAAAGGACGGGCTTCGGGGAGTTTCTCTTTTTCGACTGGAGATACCTCGAAGACGGCTCGCTCAACCCCGATTTCGAGCTTAACCAGCCTCATCTGGCGGGCACCAATATCCTCGTCGCCGGGCATAACTTCGGAAGCGGAAGCTCCCGCGAGCACGCCCCGTGGGCGTTAAGAGAATTCGGCTTTCAGGTTATTATCGCGCCGTCCTTCGCCGACATTTTCTACAACAACTGCTTCAAAAATTCGATCCTCCCTATAATCCTCCCCGAGGCGGATGTCAGGAAGCTCTTCGAAAAGACGGCGGCGAAAAAGGGCTACAGGTTGACAGTCGACCTCCCGACGCAGACCATATCCGACGACGACGGGCTCAGCATCAGGTTCGACATCGACCCCTTCAAAAAGAAAACCCTTCTCGAAGGACTCGACGACATCGCCCAGACCCTTAAAAGCGAGAGCGCGATAGAAAAATACGAGAAGAGGATGTCTGAAAAGAGGGCGTGGGCTATTCCCTCACAGCCCCACTGATCGGCATCTACTTTCCCCGAAAGAGGAAGCTTATAACGAGCGAAAGGATTACGCTCACGATTATCGACGTCGCGAGCGGGAAGTAGAACGACACGCCGTCCCTCTTGAAGTAAAAGTCCCCCGGCAGCTTTCCGATGAACGGAAGCTTCGGCGCGAGGAGCATGAGGACGCCGACGACTGTCACCACGACCCCCGCAACGATAACGATTTTTCCCAAGCCCTGAATTTCCATCTCGATCACACGGCCTACAGTCTATAAATTATAGCCTGCCGGGCGCGGAACTCCGAAACGGAGCTGCTTATGATGCTTCGGAACGTCCGAAAACCCCCGCCGATTTTAGACAAATGAATATTAAGCTTGTAGAATATAAACATTTGGCATAGAATTTGAATGGGGTTATTCAATCAGAGTCAAGCATGAGCACTAATCTAAGCCAGACTACGTCGCAAAGACAGGTCCTGCAGCAGCGGCTGATTCTAACCCAGGAGCTTCAGCTCTTTCTGAAGCTCATCCAGATGACGACGCTCGAGCTCAAGGACTACCTCGAAGAGCAGCTCATCGAGAACCCCACACTCGAAGAAAACGAGGAGCCGCCCGACAAGTCGGAAAGCCCGTCCTCGGAAGAGGAGTTCGATCTCGGGAGCCTCGGCACCGAGAGGCTTCTCGGAGGCGGGGACGACGACATGCCGCATTACTCGTCGAGGGAGCTCGACGCCACCGGCGAGGACGAGCAGCCCTGGGAAAGCAGGGTCACGTCGGCCGATTCCCTCAACGACCACCTCAGATGGCAGCTCGAAGTATCCGACCTCACGCCCTGGGAGAAGGAGATAGCGTCCGTCATAATAGGCAACACGAACGAGGACGGATACCTCGAAATAGACGTAGACGAAATCCTGGAGCTCTACCTCCAGGAGCACGGCGCCCTTTCAGGCGCGCCGTCTAACAACGGAGACAGCCCGGGTGAGGCTGCGCTCGACGAAGGAGAGCTCAGGAGGGAGATAGAGGAAGTCCTCCACATAATCCAGACCACGTTCGACCCGACGGGCACGTGCGCCCGGAGCCTCAAGGAATGCCTCAGGATTCAGGCGCTCGACCTCGGATACAAAGAAGACGGGCTCGAAATCAGGATCATAGACGGCTATCTCGAAGAGCTCGAGGACGCCGACGTTTCTAAACTGGCCGGAGAGCTCGGATGCACCCCGGCGGAAGTGAAGGACGCGCTGGCCGTGATATCGTCGCTCGAGCCGAGACCGGGCAGGCCCTTTTACAAGAAGGACACCGAAAAGTACATCGTGCCGGATTTTTACGTGTACAAGATAGGGAACGAGCTTCAGGTTCAGCTCAACAGGGATTTCCCGAAGGTGCGGATAAGCAGCTACTACAGGTCGCTCCTTAAGAAGGAAAAGAGCCTTCCCCCCGAAGCCAGGCAGTTCATAAAGGAAAAGATAGAAGCGGCCCAGAGGATAATGAAATGCCTCGACGAAAGGGAGGCCGCCGTCAAGAAAATAATTTCGAAGATAGTCGACGTACAGAGAGACTTCTTCGAGCACGGAAAGGACTACATAAAGCCGCTCATACTGAAAGACGTCGCGCAGTCGGTCGGCGTGCACGAATCGACAGTGAGCCGCATCACCAGCAGGCGCTACATACAGACGCCCCAGGGAACGATCGAGCTCAAGTCTCTCTTTTCGAGGAAGATCGAGACTTCTCACGGCAAGGAAGTTTCATTCGAGAGGGTAAAATCCATGATAAGGGAGATAGTCGCCGAGGAGCTTCCCGACAGCCCCTATTCAGACGAAGACATCTCCAAAATCCTTGAGAGGAAAAATGTAAAGGTTGCCAGAAGAACTGTTGCAAAGTACAGAAAAGCACTTAAAATACCTTCATCTTCAGCGAGATCAGGAGCGGGAAAAAAGCGAGATGAAAGTAACGGTAACTACTAGGCACATATCAGACAATCTGAACCCCGAGAAGCTCAAGGCTTACGCCCTTAAAAAATCCAGAAGAATCGAAAAGTACCTTAAGTCCGACGAAGGATCCACGGTAAAGTTCGTCCTCTGGACAGAAAAATTCCGGGACAACGCCGAGATCACGATCAACAGCAAAGTCCTTAAAACGACCAGTACGTTCGAGACGACGGACATGGTCGCCGCTATAGACGGCGCCATCGACACGATCATAGCTAAGCTGAAAAAAGAGACCGACAAGAAGATAACGGCCAAGAGAAGGGTTTCGCCCAGATCTATAGACGGCGCTCCGGCAGTGGGCGAATCCCCCGAGCCGAGCCCGGCCGATATATCCGCTGTGAAAGTGCGGAAGCTCCCGCGAAAGCTTATGACCGTCGAGGAAGCCCTCCTCCAGCTGAGCGCGTCGGGGGGAAGCGTCGTAGCTTTCCGTAACAGCGCAACGAGCGACATGAACGTGCTTTACGTGGAAAACGACGGGCAAATCACACTCGTCGAGCCCTGAGGCGGGCAGCGACGCGATGAAGCTATCTGACGTCCTTGAAAGAAAAGCTGTAATACCCGACCTTAAGTCGAAGTCCAAGCCCGATGTAATAAGCGAGCTTGCAGAGACAATATCCGAGGTCTACCCGAATATTAACGACGAGAGGCTTATCGAGGTTCTCATGGAGCGGGAGAAGCTTTGCAGCACCGCGGTCGATTCGGGAGTAGCCATTCCTCACGCCAAGCTGAGCGGCCTCGCGAGCACGATAGCCGCTTTCGGAAGGAGCGCCGAAGGAATAGATTTCGATTCCCTCGACGCCAGGCCGACACATCTTTTCATAGCGCTCATAGCACCGGAAACCTCGGCGGGCTCGCACATACAGCTCCTCGCCCGCATCTCGAAGATATTCCGCAACGCGGAGCTCAGGTCCAGGCTGATGAAATCCGAGAGCCGTGACGAAATATACGAGATGATAATTCTGGAAGATGCAAAACTCTGACACCGGAAACCCCCTGCGCGTCGAAGAGCTCCTCGGGAGCTGGGGAGAAGAGCTCGAGATAGAGCTCCTTGCCGGCGAAAAAGGCCTCGAGCGCAGGATTACATCCGACAGAATACAGAAGCCGGGGTTAAAGCTTCTCGACCCTCACCTCAAGCTCGAGAAGGGCACCATACAGATTCTGGGAAAGACCGAGATTGCCTACTTCGAGAGGTTACGGGCGGCGGAGAAAAAGAGCGTCACCGTGAGCCTCATGTCACAGGAGGTCCCGTGCTTCGTAATCACCCGCGACCTCACGCCCGACAAAAGACTTATCGAGGCCTGCGAGAAAAACCGCATCCCTCTCTTCTCGACAAAGCTCTACACCGGGAAGCTCATCTCGATGCTCCAGGACATACTCGAAGTCCGTCTCGCGCCCTTCGCCACGGCCCACGGGGTGCTCATGGACGTCCACAGGCTCGGCATTCTCCTCCTCGGGAAAAGCGGCATAGGCAAAAGCGAATGCGCCCTTGACTTAATACTAAGAGGTTCTAAACTCATTTCAGACGACATAGTCGAAATAAGAAAAGTCGGGTCCTCGCGCCTCGTGGGAAACGGGCCCGAGCGCATCAAGCACCTCATGGAGATCAGGGGTGTAGGTATAATTAATATAAAAGACCTGTTCGGGACGACGTCGGTTATGGAAAAAAGAGAGATCGATATGGTGATTGAGCTCGTTCAGTGGAATCCCGAAACCGAATATGACAGGCTCGGAATTGAAACGGGTACCTACAACATACTCGGAATCGATCTCCCCCATCTCGTTATTCCCGTAAGCCCGGGCAGAAACACGGCCACTATCATAGAAGTCGCGGCAAGGAATCAATTATTAAAGCAGAGCGGAGGCCGCCCTGTTAAATTGTTCGATAACTGACGCCCGCGGCTGTCTTTTTACTGACTACAAGGCATTCGAATGACCAGTCTCGTTATAATAAGCGGGCTCTCGGGCTCCGGTAAGAGTACGGCCATGAACGTTCTGGAGGACCTCGGCTATTATTGCCTCGACAACCTCCCCCTCGCCCTTTTGCCGAAGTTCATCGAGCTCTGCGAGAGCTCCCAGGGAGATATAAACAAGGTCGCCCTTGCGGTCGACGTGAGGGAAGGTCTCTTCTTCAACCACGCGCCTGAGGAGATAATGGAGCTCAGGAAAAAAGGGCATCCCGTGGAGATACTGTTCCTCGATTCCTCCGACGCCGTCCTTCACAAAAGGTATAAGGAAACCCGCCGAAGACACCCCCTTTCTGTAAACGGCAGCATAGACGAGGGAATAGCTAAGGAAAGGAAGATGCTCAGCGATTTGAAGAACCTCGCCGACTTCACGATAGACACCTCCGACTTCAACGTACACCAGTTAAAGGAGGTTATAAAAGGCAGATTCGACAGGTCCGACTCGAACAAGCTCCAGATAAATATTTTGTCTTTCGGTTACAAACACGGCTATCCTTATGATGCGGATATGATCTTCGACGTGAGATTTTTACCGAATCCGTTTTTTGTAGAGGAGCTGAAAGACCTGACGGGACTCGACGAGAAAGTAAAGGATTTCGTGCTGAGTAAGGCGGATACCAGGGAATACATGAAGAAGCTGACCGACTTCCTCGAATTCCTGATCCCGAGATACGAAAAGGAAGGCAAGGCCTATCTTACGATCGCGCTCGGATGCACGGGGGGGAAGCACAGGTCGGTAGCGCTCGCGAATGAGCTGTCTCGGCATTTCAAACACCTGTCGCCGGTCACGAGGCACAGGGACATCACAAAAAACTAAGGAGCGCCGGTATGGTCGGTATCGTCGTAGTAACGCATGGAGAGCTCGCCAAGGAATTGATATCAGCCGTGAACTTCGTCCTTTCGTCGAATCCCTCGGTGAAGATGGAGGGGGTCTGTCTCGATCCCGACAGGGAGTTCGAGAGCTTCAAGCAGGAGATAAAGAGCGCCATAAAGAAGGTTAAGGGGAACGACGGAATCCTCCTCGTAACGGATATGTTCGGGGGCACGCCGTCCAACATCAGCCTCACATTCCTCGACGAAAACAACATTGAGGTGATTTCGGGCGTAAATCTTCCGATGCTCCTCAAGCTCGCCACGCTCTCGGACAAAGTCACCCTCATGGAAGCCGTCAAGATCGCCGAGGCGGCAGGGAGAGACAACATCATCGTCGCGAGTAAGCTCCTCAAGAATAGAAACCAGTAACACGCCCGGCGGCCTCCCCAGGGCCGTCTCCCCCGCCCGGATTTGAAAAAACTTCCCTGTGATATATAATTTATTAAGGTTACCAATAAGTTACGGGCCGGGATTTTCCAATGAAAAAAGAAGAGATAGATAAAATAATAGAATCCTGGAAAAGCTACCTGCTTCAGGGTCAGCTCGAAGGATACGAGCTCGAAATAGACAAGGGCGTTCCCATGGAATTCGCAGCCATAGCCCTTCACCTCGACGCCCAGACGGTAAGGGCCTCAGGGCAGGGCGAGGAGTTCTACGAGGGCTACAGGCAGGCGGCTGTGGACGTGCTCAACGTCATGGGGGTCGAGATAGCCCAGGACGACTACAACAAGGTAATCTCGCTCTTCAGGAAGGCGTCCGAGGACGACAAGCAGGAAGAGCTCAAGAAGCACATATGGGGCTGACCGGCCGCGAATCTCCGGAGCGACTGTCAGTCCGCACCCGCCACAGGAACACTTGCATACGGATGAAACTCGCCGACCTCTTCGACTGCCTCCTGCTCGACCTCGACGGGGTCGTCTACGTCGGCGGCTCCCCGACCCCGGGCGCCGGTGAAACCATAAGAAGGCTCCGCGGCGAAGGCAAGACCGTAATATTCGTCACCAACGACCCGAAGCGGACGGCGGCCGGATATTCCGAAAAGCTCAGGGGGCTCGGCGTCGAGACGGCGCCGAAAGATGTCATAACGTCCGGGATGGCGCTCGCCTATCATATAAAATCGACACACGGCGACGTCGACGGCCTGAAGGCGTACGTTGTCGGCAGCAAATCGCTGAAAGAAGAGATCGGCCTCACGGGCCTCAAAGTCGTCGAGGGCGAGGAGGCGAAGCACGCGGACTTCGTGATAGTCGGCGGGCATCCGGATTTCCATTACGATGAAATGAAGATCGCCACGCTGGCGATAAGAAACGGCGCACACTTTTTCGCGACCAACAGAGACCCTTTCTATCCCAGCTCGGAAGGGCTCATCCCGGCGACGGGGGCAATACTCGCGTGCATTGAAGTCGCATCCGGCAAAACTGCCGTCACCGTCGGAAAGCCCGAGTCGATAATGTTCGAGGTCGCCCTCGCCGAGCACCTTCATAAAGACAGGAAACGGCTCGCCATGATAGGCGACAGGCTGGATACCGACATCACGGGCGGCAGGAAAGCGGGCATTGTAACGATATTGACGCTTACGGGCTCGACTAAAAGAGAGGACATCGACGCCTCCGACGTTAAACCCGACTACGTGATAAACGACCTCAGGGATCTTTACGCCGACGTCTCCGAGTCCTGAATTCGAAATGCCCAGGGTAAAAATAAATTCCATAAGCCTGAATTACGAGCTCTCGGGCTCGGGGCCGGTAGTCGTCTTCATAAACGGGCTCACGATGGACCTTAACGGGTGGCTCTTACAGGTGGCCCCCTTCGCCAGGCGCTACACTCTCTTAAGATACGACTGCAGGGGCCAGGGGGCTTCGGACAAGCCGGACGGGCCGTATTCCCAGGAAATGCACGCCGAAGACCTCGCAAGGCTCATGGACGTCCTCGGAATCGGGAAGGCGCACGTCATAGGCCTCTCCAACGGCGGGATGATAGCCCAGCACTTCGCGCTCCTCTATCCCGGGAAGCTCGGCGCACTCGTTCTGACAGACACGTCCTCTCACGTAAAGCCGCTCCTCCGGCTCACGATCGAGTCGTGGATAAAGTCGGCCGAGGCGGGCGGAAGCGCGCTCAGGTACGACGTCGCCCTGCCCTACCTGTTCTCGGAATCCTTTACCGAGAAGAACCTCGAAAGGCTCCTCACCATGAGGGAAACAAACATCGTCAACAACCCCGTAAGAACGCTCGTAAGCCTCTCCCGTGCGAGCGCCGCCCACAACCTCGGAGACAAGGTATCGGGCATAAAGGCCCCGACCCTCATCATACACGGCGAAGAAGACATCCTGATCCCGATGAAGTACGCCAGGGACCTCCGGGAAAAAATAGAGGGCTCGACCCTCGTCATACTCAAGGACTGCGGTCACGCCGCGCCTATCGAAAAGCCGGACGAGTTTAACGGGATAGCGCTCGAATTCCTTAAAAAACACGACGGCCTCCTAAAGGGCGATAAGTAACCCTCACGCCGGAAGAGCCCGTTTCCGGGGGAGAGCGCTCCTTTTTCATCATACGGTTTCACATCTGGTAAAATATCAATTAACGCCTTGAGACCCTTTACATTTTCTACATTTAAAAGAGCCTGAGCCGAATGAACCTGCCCACGAGAAGGAGATTTGCAGGGTTCATGAGCTCGCCGAACAATAAGGCCATACTCTGGATGGTCCTCGGGGGCTTCGATTTCGCGACTATGGCCGCGCTGATACACGCGCTCGGAAAGGAGTGCGACTGGCTCATACTGGCGTTCCTCCGCATGTTCCTCTCGTTCATCTTCTCACTCATCCTCGCAGTGCGGGCGGGCCTCGCGCCGATAGTTCTCGACGTGCCGCTTCTGTGGCTAAGGAGCTTCATCGGCTGCTCCGCAATGGTGGCGACGTTTTATGCCCTCACGCGGCTTCCCATTTCGGACGTCGCCGTCATAACGGAGACGAAGCCCATATGGGTTGCGCTCCTGGCTGGCTATCTCCTCGGCGAGGCCGCGGGAAAGAGAATATGGGTTTCGATTATCATGGGCATGACGGGCGTCGTGCTCGTAGAGCACGCACACATCGGGAACGGCAGCCTCGCGGGGCTCGCCGCTCTTTACGGGGCGCTCGCCGGCGCTGTCGTAATGATAATCCTCCGGAAGCTCCGGGGGCTCGATCCGCGCGTCATCGTAACGCACTTCGCGGGGACGGCGTCACTCACCTGCCTCGTCCTCATTTTCGCCCTCGGTAAGGAGTTCGATCTCTCGTTTCTCTCGGAGACGAAGAACCTTCTCATGCTCGCGGGCGTCGGCCTTTTCGGTACCGTAGGGCAATTAGCCATGACGAAAGCTTTCGCTATGGGCGAGGCGCCCGGGGTTTCCGCGGCGGGATTCGTAAAG
Source organism: uncultured Spirochaetia bacterium (assembly GCA_964618635.1). GTDB lineage: Bacteria > Desulfobacterota_D > UBA1144 > Nemesobacterales > UBA2774 > JADLGH01. Next base: position 62,224 of record CAZUDM010000002.1, on the reverse strand, counting down.
GTGGGGTTTTCGGCGGGATACGACCTTCTCGTATTCCGGTACGCGATCGAGCTCGTAACCCTTCTTGGAATAACCCTGATCCTGGGCTCGACCGCCTGGCTCATAAAGCCGCCTGCCCGGAGGAAGGCCGTAGAGGAAGTAAATGAAGTGAATAAGGAAGAGATAAGAGGAGTAGAGACAGGTTAGCGAGGCTTTATTCGGCGGCGTCCGATCTCCAGACGAATTCGCCCTTCCTGTCGATGTAAGCCCACTCGCCGTTCCCGAGCTCCACTATGGCGAGCCCTCCCGAAAAACTCACTGCGGTTTGAAACCTGGGCTCAATAACCACCTCCCCCCTCTTGTTCACGAATCCCCACGCGGGGCCCACTCTCATACTGGCGTACCCTTCGGAAAAATCACCGACCTGGTCGTATTCTATGGGGACTATTATCAGCCCGCTCTTGTTTATGAAGCCCTGCTTCCCCCTTCTGGTAACGGCGGCGGCGTCTTCCTTGAAGTGCCTCGCGCCTTCGAAGTCCGTCTTCAGCTTAACCTCGCCGAACTTGTCTATGTAGACATATTTCCCGCCGGATGAAACGCACGCGAGCCCCTCGGAGAAGCCTTCCGCCCAGTCGTATTTGGGCTTTATGAACGTTTCGCCGCTCTTTTTTATGAAGCCGCCCTTTCCGTCCTCGACTATAAGCGCGAGCCCGTCGGAAAAGCTGAACGCCCTCTCGTAGCCCGGCTCTATCTTCATCTGCCCGGACTTGTCTATGTATCCCCACCTGCCGTTTATCTTGACGCTCGCAAGCCCCTCGGAAAAGGGCTCGGCCTTCTCGTACTCCGGCTCGGCGACGATCTTCCCGACCTTGTCTATGTAGCCGTACCTGCCGTCGATCTTAACGTGCGCGAGGCCCTCCGAAAACTTGTGCGCCTCCTCGAACTGCGGAGTTATAACCATTATGTCGAACTCGTTTATATAACCCCACTTGCCGTCCTTCTTCACGAGCGCCCTTCCCTCGGAGAAATCGACGGCCCCCTCGTATTTATACGGGATTATGAGCTCGCCCGAACGGTTAATAAACCCCCACTCGAAATCCCGCTCGACGGGAAAGAGAGCCCCGGTTCCCGAAGTGCCTGTATAGTCGGAGGGCTTCGGTGACGCACAGGACTGAAAAACGAAAAGCAGGATAAGCGAGGCAAGCAGGATAAAGCTCTTCATATTGATCATGGCAGATGAATCGGCCTCATCCCGCCCGGAGCGGTGAAGGCGCTGATTCAATAGAACAGGCAAATCGCCTTTCATCCCCCCCGATAAGCGCGGGCAGCCTGCGTGATTATGCGATAAAACCCCCGCGGGCAACCGCCCCTTTGATAGCTCCTCCGGCGTCGTAATCTTTATCGTGATGGTCCGGAAAACGTCACAGTTATTCCAACACGTAAGGCGAAAAAAGTCAAGGCTTCGGAGCGCTTCCGAAGAGTTCCATCCTCCGGAGACACTTTTTATCACCCGCCCTTCGCAAGACCGGGCAATGCTTCTCAGGGGTTTTTCCGGCAGTGAGGATTGGGTATAGTTGATTTTGACCCGTAGAGGTAAAATACGTAAATAACAAGGTTCAAAAAGGGGGGATGAAATGCGAAAGGTTCAGGAGCTGAAGGCTTCCCAGGTCTACCGTGTCTGTGATTTGAGCTCCCAAAACATGAGCTCCACGGACGACCTCAGGCCCTGCGAGGACTTCATAGGCCAGAAAAGGGCCGTCGACGCAATAACGTTTGGGCTCGGCATGGAGTACGGCGAGTATAATATCTATCTCGCCGGACCGACCGGCGTCGGGAAATCCACCACCATAGAAACCATACTGGCCAGGGTTGCGAAGGACAGGCCCACCCCCGGGGACTGGTGCTACGTCTACAACTTCCAGGACCCGAACGAGCCCAAGGCCATAGAGCTTCCGACAGGCAGGGGAAAGCTCTTCAAGAAGGATATGGACGAATTCCTCCAGGTGCTTAAAACGGACATACCGAGGGCGTTCGAGAGCAAGGAATTCGAAGAGCAGCGGCAGAACATAATGAACGAATTCCAGAGGAAGAAGAACAACCTCTTCGAGGAGCTCCAGAAAAAGGGGGCCGAAAACCAGATACAGATACAGTTCTCCCCGACCGGCATAATCACCATTCCCCTCGTTGAAGGAAAACCGGTGACGCAGGATAACTACAACGCCCTCGACGACGCGACCAAAGAGGCGATACAGGAGAGAAAGGAGAAAATCGACAACCTCGTCGCCGACGCCCTCAAGACGGCGAGGAAGATCGAGAACGACGCCGGCGAGAGGCTGAAGGAGCTCGAAAAGAGGGTCGCCCTGTTTTCCGTCGGGCAGATAATCGAGACGCTCAGGGAGAAATACACGGCCTTCCCCAAGGTCATAGATTATCTCGACCAGATGCAGAAGCACATACTCGAAAACATAGAGATATTCCTTCCCGAAAAGAACGTACCGCAGGGGGGGATGCCCTTCATGATGAGGGGGCCCCAGCAGCAGTCGCCGCAGTTTACTGAATACAAGGTAAACGTCGTCATAGACAACTCTCTCACGGAAGGCGCGCCGGTCATATTCGAGACGAACCCGACATACACGAACCTCTTCGGCTCCATAGAAAAGGAGGTGAGGTTCGGAGCGCTGTTTACTGATTTCACTATGATCCGCGCGGGCTCCCTGGCCAAGGCCAACGGCGGCTACATAGTCCTCGAGATACTCGACATGTTCAAGTTCCCCTTCGTATGGGACGCGCTCAAGAAGGCGATAGAAAACGAGGAGCTTCGCATCGAGGACGTCTACCAGCAATACGGCTTCTCGGGCCCGGTAGGCATAAGGCCCGAGCCGATAAAGCTCGACGTCAAGGTAATACTCGCAGGGAACTCCTACATATACCAGATGCTCTACTCCTACGACGAGGATTTCAGAAAGCTGTTCAAGGTAAAGGCCGATTTCGATTCCGTCGTCGAAAGGAACGACGAGACGATTTCGCAGTACGCGTGCTTCATAAGAACCATTTGCGACAGGGACAGGCTCAAGTCCTTCGACAGGAGCGGCATCGAGCGCGTAATCGAATATTCGTCGAGGCTCTCCGGAGACCAGAACAAGCTCTCCGTCCAGCTCGGCTCCATAACGAAGATTCTGAAAGAGGCCGACTACTGGTCGAGGCTCGAAAGCGGCGACGGCTTCACTCGCCGGGAGCACGTCGAGAAGGCCGTAGAGGAAAAGATTTACAGGTCCAACATGGTCGAGGAGAAGATTCAGGAGTCCATAGCCAAGGGCGTCATCATGGTCGACACCGAGGGCATGGTGACGGGTCAGATAAACGGCCTCGCAGTCTACAACATGGGCGACTACGCCTTCGGAAAGCCGTCCCGCATCACGTGTGAAACCTATATGGGCACGGAGGGACTCGTCAACATAGAGCGGCGCGCCCGCATGAGCGGCAACATACACGACAAGGGCGTCCTCATACTGAGCGGCTACATAGGCTCCAACTACGCGCAGAAGGTGCCCCTCAGCCTTTCGGCGAGCATCGGCTTCGAGCAGACGTACGAGATGATAGACGGCGACAGCGCCTCGGCCGCGGAATTGATAGTCCTCTTCTCGAGCCTCTCGGGCGTACCCGTAAAGCAGAGCCTCGCGATAACGGGCTCCGTCAACCAGAAGGGCCAGATACAGCCCATAGGCGGCGTTAACGAAAAGATCGAGGGGTTCTTCGAGGTGTGTAAGGCCAAGGGGCTCACCGGCGAGCAGGGCGTCGTCATACCGTTTCAGAACGTAAAAAACCTCATGCTCAAAAAGAGTGTCGTCGAAGCCGTAAAGGCCGGGAAGTTTCACATATACCCCGTCGAGACCATCGAGCAGGCGGCAGAGACGATGACGGGCAAGGAAGCAGGAAGGCGCGGCGACAGCGGAAAGTTCAAGAGGGGGACCATAAACTACCTCGTCGACAAGAAGCTGAGAGAATTCGCCGAGGACTACAGAAAATTCGGAAGGCAGCAGCCTGCGAGAAAGCCTGCGGAGAACTTGGAGAAATAACGGGGGTTATCTCGAAGGCAGGGTCAGGCGTTTCTTCGAAAATCCGAAGAGGTTCACGAACCCGGCGAAGGACGCGTCGCTCAGCTCCTTGAGCCGCGAGATGTGAACCGGGGTATCCTTTTTTATCCTCTCGGGGTCTATAGTACCGGATTCTTCTATCTCTTTCCGGTTCTCGGGAATGCCGAGCCACCTCTCGACCATCCTCTCGTCGACTTCCATGTGGAACTGAAACCCGTAGACGTTATCGCCATACCTGAACGCCTGGTTCTCGCAGCGCTCGGACGAAGCCAGGAGAGTCGCTCCCTCGGGAATGTCGAACGTATCCCCGTGCCACTGGAATATCTTCTCCGTTTCGGAAAAATGTGAAAGTAGCGGGTCCGCCGCGCCCTCCGTATTCGGGGCGACGTCGTACCAGCCGATTTCCTTCTCGCGGTTCTTCCCGACCTTGGCCCCGAGGGTCTTGGCGATAAGCTGCGAGCCGAGGCATATGCCGAGGACCGGCATGTCCAGCTCTATCGCCTTTTCTATTACGCGCACCTCAGTCTTGAGAAAGGGATACCGGCTCGTCTCGTCGACGTTCATCGGGCCGCCGAGGACTATGAGCCCGTCGTACCCGTCCAGCGTCGGGACGTAATCGGGATACCTCTCGAAGTTAACGTACTTTATCCTGAAGCCGGATCCCCTTAAGAGCGGGTCCAGCGTGCCCAGTATTTCGTGCGCCACGTGCTGAAATACGAGAAGCTTCGGCATAGGGTTAAAGTTTCCCTTCGGATTTCGAATGCAGGATTAAAAGTATTCTAGATTTTACCCGGTAATCCGTTCCTGTATAAAGTGTACGGAGAGAAAATAATGGCGGGAAACGGTCAGAGCTTTATCTTCCCCGATATTATCTCCCCGAACATTTTCCAGTCGCCCATGAGGCTCCAGAGCGGGTGAGTGAAAGTCGCGGGCCTGTTCTTCTCGATGAAGAAGTGGCCGATCCACGCAAAGCCGTAACCGAATACCGGTGCGAGAAGGAGGAAAAGCCATTCGCGGGAGACCAGGGCATAAACTACTGCGGCTATCACGAGGACGCACCCGGCGAAGTGGAGCCGCCTGTTTAAAGGCTCCGAGTGCTCGCTCAGGTAAAAGGGATAGAACTCCGCGAAGCTGCCGAACTCCCCGTCGTGATTACCTTCGTTATTACCAACGGCCACGCGACATCACCGTCCGTTAGGTGTATATAAACGATAATATCACAACCGCGCTTCGTGATGCAAGCACAGGCGATATGGCAGGAAGTCAAAGGAACGACCCGGGGCGGTCGAGACCCCGGGCGTAAGGTTACAGTACTGCAGTGGGTTACTCGCCCTTCAGGTACTTTACGACGTCTTCCTGTATCGACTCGTCGACGAGCTTTCTCCAGTCGTCGTTCCCTTCCGTGATGGAGCTCCTGACCTTGGTGGCGGATATGAAGCCAATGTCTTCCGGCGGGAAGAACTCGTTCATCTCGTATCCGACTCCCCTGCCCCAGTTAACGGATTCGATGTCGGGGATTATCATAACTACTACGTCGTCGCCCTTGCTCTTGTGATACTTCTCGATCATGCTGACCGTCTGCTCGGTCGTGAAGGGGTTCTGCGGGTCCGGCGGGATGTCCCTCACCATTATCAGGCACGGTACGCCCTTGTCCAGCTTCTGCCTGACTAGGCTGACGTGCCCCATGTGATACGGCTGATACCTGCCGATGAAGATGGCTCTCCTGCTCTTGGAGGGCTTTATCTCCTGGTTGCCGTGATTTACAAACTTCCACTCGCTCATTAGAATCTCCTCTGTTAGCCCAAAATTTTTTAGATGTTTGCCGGGTTCAAATAAGGCGTGGTAAACGGAACTTCAGTATACATGCCGGGCGCTATTTTTCAATTTCGCTTCCGGGCGGGCTTCCCCGATATGAGGCCCGCGACGGCGAGACCGAGCTTTCTGTTCGCCTCGGCGTCGAGATGCACCCCGTCGGCCCTGCTCGGCTTCACGACCTTCCCCGCGTCGAGGAACTTGCACCCGAGGAGCCCGGCTATCTTTTCGAGCTCGCCCCCAAGCTTTTTCGATTCGGCCTGCCTCCCGCTGAAGAAGAGCCCCATGTACGGCGAAAGCACGCCGAGATGCGGCGGGGCTACGAGAACTATCTCCGGCGCGCCCGCTCCGGGGCCGCACATGCTCCTGAGGGCGGTCCAGGCGAGCGACATGCAGGAAGCGGCGATGTCAGGCGCCGAGAAATTAAACCTCGTCCAGAGGTCGTTCGTCCCCAGCATCAGGACAAATATATCTATCGGCGAGTGCGTTTCCAGCGCGAGAGGGAGCGTCGCCTTCCCGTTCCTGTCGGCAAGGTACGGGCTGTCCCAGCAGGTCGTCCTGCCGGAAAGTCCCTCTTCGACCACCCTGAACCCGGGGCCGAGCTCCGACTGCAAGACGCCCGTCCAGCGCTCCTCGTAGCCGTACCTCGTTCCGTCCTCGGGCTTAAAGCCCCACGTAATGGAATCGCCGTAACACAAAACAGTTTTCATGAACAATCCTCCGTTTATGAATTTTCCCAAATATAACCCCTGCCCGCACGTCGTGACAACAATCGATTTATATTTTAGGGCTCCGGTTCATACCGCCAGCGCCCGCGGAGCGTCTTCTTTTCGAGAGACTTCGCGAGCCGCGACAAAAACTCGTCCCTCGAAATCTCCCTACCGCCGAGGCTCCTCATGTGGCTGTTCGGAACCTGCGAATCTATGAAATCGAAATCGTTCGCGACGAGAAATCTTTCGAGGTGATAGAGCGCAACTTTCGACGCATCCCTGACGATGTGAAACATCGACTCGCCGAAAAAGACTCCTCCCAGCGAAAGGCCGTAGAGCCCGCCGACCAGCTCTCCGTCCTGGTAGGTCTCGACGGAGTGCGCGTAGCCGTCATGGTGAAGGTCGGCGTACGCCCGGAGCATGTCGCCGGTTATCCACGTCCCCGTCTGTCCTCTACGGTCCGTCTCGGCGCAGAGCCGCATGACCTCTTCGAAGGCAGTATCGAACCTCACCTCGAACGCCCCCGACCTTATCGTCTTCATGAGCCTCTTCGATGCGTGCACTTCACCGAGCTCGATTATGAGGCGCGGGTCGGGAGAGAACCACATTATCGGGTAGCCCTCCGAATACCATGGAAATATGCCGCTCCCGTAGGCAAGCAGAAGACGCTCCTTCGAGAGGTCGCCCCCTATGGCGAGAAGGCCGTCCTCTTCGGCCAGGTTCGGATGCGGAAATATAAGCGAGCTGTCCAGGAGATAAACAGGCATAAGGCGAATATTATACTAAACCGGGATTCGGGAAGACCAAGATATAAAACCCCGCCGGAGCAGGCTCTCGGTTCAGGAGTCGGAATGTCCGAGGTCCATGCCGGGGGCGATGCGGTCCCTGACGAGCTGCTTAAGTTCCTTTATATCGGGAAAGCGCCCTTTCTCCTTCCTCGACCACACCAGCTCGTCCGAAACCCTGACCTCGAACACGCCGCCCGTTCCGGGAACGAGGGCGACCTCTCCCAGCTCCTCGCTGAACGTCGTCAAAAGCTCCTGCGCCATCCACGATGCGCGCAAAAGCCAGCGGCACTGCCGGCAGTACTTTATCTCGACCCTGTTTTGACTTTTCGTCTCCGTCATTAAAATAGTTCCGAAAGGGTATTTTATCAGCCGACGCCGCGGCAGTCTACACCGAAGCCGGGCATTATTGCTATCGGCGGGCAATGTGTGATAAATTAGCAGTATCCCTACTTAAAGGAGGCTAACGATGCTAAAAGAATTCAGGGAATTTGCAATAAAAGGTAACGTCGTCGATATGGCCGTCGGTATCATCATCGGCGCCGCTTTCGGCACGATAGTGCAGTCCCTCGTAAACGACGTCATAATGCCTCCGATAGGCCTGATGCTGGGAAACGTCGACTTCTCGAACCTCTTTATCGTGCTTAAGGAAGGGACGCCCCCCGGCCCCTACCCCGCCCTCACCGACGCCAAAACGGCAGGCGCTGTATCGATAAATTACGGCGCGTTCCTGAACACGGTCATCAGCTTCCTGATAGTGGCCTTCGCTGTGTTCCTGCTCGTGAAGAACATAAACCGTCTTAAGAGAGAAACGCCTCCCCCGCCCCCGGCGGAGCCGCCCAACGAGGAAAAGCTCCTGACGGAAATAAGGGACATACTGAAGAGCAGGTAATCCCGGGAAGTGTATTACCGAAATCCGCGGCCTACTTATTATTCGGCAGGCCCGGCATGGCTTCGCTCGTGCCATTGGCGGCGGAAGACGTCGGCGGCGGTGCGCCGTCAGAATCTTCGTGTCCTTTCTCGGCCCTGTTCATCGGCCTTATTATCGTAGCCGGTATGTTCAGGGTTTGCTTAACGAGCCCGAGGAGCCCGAACCTGATCGCCGAGGGCGACATCGGGGAGACCGTGGGATTCGACAGGTCTCCGGTTACCTTTATCGGGATCGAAACGGCGCTGCTCCCGAGCAGGAAATTTATGAGCGGTATCTTCTCTATCACCGAATCCACCGCCATAACCGGTATGACCACGAACTCGATGTCGATCTTGTTATTCACGAGGTCGACGAACCCCTCCGCCACCACCTTCATCGACGGGCCCTCCATAACGGCCTCCGTTATGTTCACCTTGCCCTCGCCCACGTCGGCCCTGGCGGTGAGCTTGTCATACCTGAAGCCCTCCTTCCCGAAATCGGGTCCCTGCCCCCTGAACAGGTCGCCGAAGTTGAGCATCGCGAAGAACCTCGCGAGGCTTCCGTACTTCTCGACCCAGCCGTCGGTCGAGGTTAATTCGATGTTGCCGTGAAGCATACTGAATATGTTCCCCTCGACGCCGTTCGACGTGAGGACGGCGTTTAAATTCAGATCTCCCGTAATAATGCCCGCCTTGTCGAGAAGACATTTTATGACGACTTCCAGGCTCTCGTCGTTCGTGTTCGGCCTGAATTCGAATTTGACGCCGGGCGGCACGACGCTCACAATCCCCGGCGTCGAAATGCCGCAGAGGTCCGCCTTGCTTACATCTATATCGACACCGTTTTCCATGAACGAGACCATTGCATGGACGGAATCCCAGTTAAGCTTCTTGAACTTAAAGCTCGCCGACTCTATTTTAACGTTCCCGCTCACGGGAGACTTCCACTCTTCCACTTCGGGCTGCGCGGGGTTGACTGGTTCCTCCGGGGCAGCTTCGGCTTCCCTCCATTCGAGCGCATCAGCGTGAACGTTCACGTCGACGTCCCATTCATGCCCGCCGTCGGAAGCCTGTCCGCCCCGAGGTTTCCCGTTCTGCCCGGGATTCTTTCCCCCGCCGCCCCGGAGCTCGAGGCTCGAATCCCCGACCGACAGCGGCCCCGAAAAGACGAGCTCCTCGGGAAGGGGCACATAATTCGTCAATATAGTCATGCCGGAGGGGTCGACGGTCCCGTTGAAATCCATCTTCAGAGAAAAGAGCCTGGCAAAGTAATCGCTGAGCACCATGTCGAGATTGACGGAAGTCTCGCCGTGAGAGAGGACGGCATTCGAAAGCTCGATCCTCCCGTCCGAGGATGCGATGTCTGCGCCGGCTATGGTAAGCCTGTCCCCGCGCGCGGAGAGGTCTATGTTAACCCCAGTCACCCTGCCCTCGGCTGTAATAGTCCAGTCCTTAACAATCGAGATCGGCCCCGTTATGGAAACGGACGGGAAATCGGCCGTACCCGCGACGCTGCCGACGTTTTTAAGATGCGTTCCGAATCCCTCGAATTCCCCGAGCCAGGAATATATCCGGCCGAGGTCGAACGAAGCTGCCCCCGTCTTTATGTCGAGACGGTCCTTGTCCTCGAGCTCGATAACGCCCGATACATCCGAGAGCGAGCTGTTACCGCCGGATACGGAGATGCCCTTCAGCGTCATGACCTTTTCCGCAAACGAGAACGTGCCGCCTTTTACATGAAGCGGATATGGGAACCGGCCGTAGTCCGCCGTGAAGTCGATTCCGTCAGCGTCTATCACCGGCTCGGGGTCTTTCTTCTTGTCTCCGAGCCTGAGTCTGCCCGTCACCTTTCCCTTTACGTTCGAGAGGAGCGAGAGCTCGTGCTTTACGGTCTCGTCGTCGACGAACCGGCTGATCACGGGTGGTATCTCCGACGGCTCTGCATCGACGGCTATGTCGAGGCTTAGCGGCGCATCGTCTCCGTCGAAGCCCAGAACCAGCGTGCCGTCGTATCCTATCGAGCTTCCGAGCCTTCCGCTGAGGTTCGTCCCCTGAAGCATGTCGTTACCTATCAAGGCGTCTCCGCTCGCGTCCTCGATGTCGTACTCGACGACAGGAATGTGTATCCTGCCGTTCACCATGCTGCCCTTAAGCGTGAAATTATCCTTTCTCCAGAACTCCCTGAACGTCGGCCCGGCCGCGTCGAGCGTAATCTTCGGCACGCTCCCGCCCCTTACGACCTCGAATATCTTATCGACGACGTCGTTCCCGCCGGCCGCGATAAGAGTCGCCTCCCGGGCCGCGCCGGCGTCCACGTTTGTGCCTTCGAGATGGAGCTTCCCCGAAGCGGGAGACTTTTCCATCTCGTACGACCCGGAGATAACCGCAGGCGGGTTTGTAAGCTCCACACGGTTGAGGACGACCGACGATTTTCCGTCCATAAACCGGGCCTCGGCATCAAGACTCTTCAGGCGTGCGGTGAAATCTTCTCCGTTTCTGGAGAGCGTGAGCCCCGGTATCGAAGCATTTACCTTAAGGCTGAGCGAATCCAGCTTTTCGGTCGAAAAATCGACGGCGAGATTTACATTCGAATCTTTTATTATCCGGAGGGCCTCGGGGAAATAGCGAGAAAGGAGGTGAGGCTTTAATCCCTCTACCGCCAGGCTGCCGTAGATATTTTTGGCCGACGTGCTCGCCGAAGCGCTCAGGGATAGCCTTTTCCATAGGCTGCCCTGTCCGGTAACCTTTATTTCCAGCCTGTCGTCCGGAAGCTCGGCGCTTACGTTTAAACCGTCGAAGGTCATGTCTTCGTATCCGGGCTGGACGAGAACGAGAATCCCGTTCTTTATGACTGCCTCGAGCCCCCTGTCGCCCTCGTTGAAATACCCGAGCGCCGAGGAAATATAATTTTTAATCAGTGCTATGGTGCTGCGTTCCTCTTCGACGGCTTCCGGCTCGGCTGCTTCAGGAATGGCGAGCCTGATAACCGGCTTTACGATTTCTATGAAGGATATGTCAACGTGGCCTGTAAGTAGTGGCAGCACCTTGGGATATACGATCAGGGTCTCGAAAGTGCCCTCCGCCTCACCGGGTATCGAAAAGCTTCCGCGCCTGATTTCGACGCGGGGCCTATGAAAAAACTGAAAATCTATGGCTTCGAATTCGAACTTTCCGCCGATCCTGGCCGATAAGTAATCGAGTATCTCTTTTTTTACGTGCTCACGGCTGATGTACTTTTGGGCCAGGAGCAGGGATAGTGACACGAGCACAACTATCACCGCAAAGCCCGACATCATCCAGACTGAAGCTCTCTTAAAAGTTCTCAATTAAGACCCTACCCTGCCTTCGTTCCACCCGAAACGGGAGCGGACTAAAGGATTCCTATATATAAATCAGATTATTAAGTTTAACTCAGAAGAAGCTGGTATTCAATCATTTTTTGCACGTTTCACGAGCGATTCCAGTGCCTGGGACGTCAGCTCTTCTTCCCCTCGATAAAGATGAGGGTGAGGACAGCTCCCAGGACGAGGACCACGGTAGCCACCCCGAGCCCCTCCTGAAGTCCCGAGACGAACGACTCCCTCACGTGAAGGAAAACCGTATTCACCTTATCCGGCCCGAGCTCGTTTACGAGCGCCTCCCGGCTCCCGCTCCCGAGTATGAAATCGAGAAGGCCCGCTTTCTCTCCGCCGGTAAGGTCGAATCCGAGCCCGGCCAGCTTCAAGTCAACGTCTTTCCTGACGGCGTCCGTGAAAATAGTGGTTATTACGGCAAGCCCCAGCGCCCCACCCGCAAGCTCGAACATATATATTATACCACCTGCGAGGCTCGCCCTCGCCTCGTTGACTGCGCCGACCGCGGCCGTCGTAATCGACGGAATGGAAAAACCTACGCCGATGCCGAATATGACAAGCCCCGGGACCATACCCGCATAAGAGTCCCCGAACCCGAAAAGCAGTATCAGCACAGTACCGATGGAGAGCAGCGCCATACCCGTGAAAATAGACCACCTGGGACCGAGACGGTTATAGATCGTTCCCGACACAGGCGCCGTCAGCGCGAACGAAAGGAGCATCGGGACGAGCCCCGCTCCAGAGCCGACCGGGGTGTACCCGTGAAATTTTTCGAGATACTGCGGGACGAACAGGAGAATCGAAAAGAAGGCGGGGACAGCGAGCGGCATCATGGCCCCCGTTATCATGAACTTCCTGTTGTTCATGACATCCTCCGGTATAAGCGCCCCGGGTGTCCTTCTTTCGTGCACGATGAAAACCACGAGAAAAATAATGAAGAGCACAATCAGCCCGAGCGTCCTGCCCGACGTCCATCCCCACGACGTAGACTGATTCACGGCATAGAGCAGCGAAACGAGCGACAGCGAAACGGTCAGTATGCCGAGGTAATCTATATTCTTTTCAGTTTCTCCGGATTCCTTTTCTTCCACCACGAAATACGTGATAAGGCCGGCCACGAAGGCGAAAGGGATATTGAAGTAAAGGACGGCCCGCCAGGAAAAAAGCTCCGTGAGAAAACCGCCGAGAAGCGGCCCCGCCGCGTTCCCGATTCCCGCGGCGCCCAGTATAAGCCCTACGGCAAGCCCCTTCTGCGCGTCTGACACCGAGGAATATACGATGCCGAGTATCGCGGGCCAGAGGAGCGCCGCCCCTGTGCCCTGCACTACACGCGCCGCGATCAACACACCCGAATCATGCGCCAAGGCGCCCGCGAGGGAAGCCGCGCCGAATACCACGAGGCCGATGAAAAAAATTTTCCTCCGGCCGAACATGTCGGCGAGCCGGCCGCACGTAACCATCAAAACGGCCCACGCCAGGACGTACCCGTTCACAACCCATTCGACAGTTCCTATAGTTGTCCGGAAATCCTTTTCGACAGACGGAAGGGCAACATTTATGGCGGCGATGTCGACCGCTATCACCATAACGCCGATGCCCATTGCAATAAATGTAAGTATGAGCTTACCGGTCATTCCAGCCTCCTTCGGGCGCAAGGTAAACGGACCCGGCAACTGCGGATAATCCGATTGACATCCCTCTATCAATCATTTATCAACTTAAAATAACATACCGGGAGGGAAATAGCATGAAGTCCAAGTCCGTATTAGTCGCCGCATTGTTTTTACTGTTAGCGGCTCCGTCTTTCGCGAAGATAAAGGGCGAGACGGTCGAATATACGTCGAACGGCACCACGCTGAAGGGTTATCTGGCGTACGACGACAGCATTGAGGGCAAGCGCCCCGGAGTCCTCGTCGTGCACGAATGGTGGGGGCTCGACGACTACGCGAAAAAGAGGGCCGACATGCTCGCGAAGTTAGGATATACCGCGCTCGCCCTCGACATGTTCGGCGAGGGGAAAACGGCAGACCATCCCTCGGACGCCCAGAAATTCACATCCGAGACGATGAGCAACATGGCTGTGGCGGAGGGAAGGTTCGACGCCGCGCTCGAATTTCTGAAAAAGCAGCCCACCGTCGATCCCGACGAGATAGCCGCCATAGGGTATTGCTTCGGAGGCGGCGTCCTTCTCCACATGGCGCGCACGGGCGTCGACCTCGACGGGATAGCCAGCTTCCACGGGAGCCTCGCCTCCAAGCAAAAGGCTTCGCCCGGCAGAATAAAGGCGAAAATCCTCGTCCTGACCGGAGCAGACGACCCTTACATCAAGCCGGAACAGGTTGAGGAATTCCGGAAGGAGATGGACGCGGCCGGGGCCGATTACGAGGTCATAGTCTATCCCGGAGCCACCCACAGCTTCACCAACCCCGCTGCCGACGAGGTTGGGAAGAAATTCAATCTCCCGGTAGCGTACAACGAAAAGGCCGACAAGGAATCCTGGGCGGAAATGGAAGAGTTCCTGAAGGAAGTTTTTAGCCAGAGCCAAAGCGGCAACTGATTTCGAGGCGCCTCCACCGATTCGCAGGGTGCTTCCGGCGGGTATGCCTACAGGTTGAGCGATATTTGAACCCCGGCCACGAGCGCATCGGGAATGTCTCCCGTCCCGCCCGGGTTTATGATCCATTGCAGGTCCGGCTGTAGGGCGAGCCACGGAAAAACCTGGCAGGCATATGTCCATTCGAGAACGATTTCGAAGTCCTGGCCTTCGAGCTCGGAGCTGAGGCCGCCGTACGCCGCGCCGAAAGCGGCGACGTCCTCCCCGCGGCCGGGTATGAGCCCTTCGTAAAGAAGGCCGCCAGAGAGAAAGTAGGGAAATGTGTTTATGTCCTCGTCCGGCGCGAGCGTTGCGCCGGCCCACAGCGTCAGCCCTTCGTCGCCGTTCCCCGGCTCGCTATACACCGTCTGCTGGGCCAGGGCGTAAAATCCGTAATTCCCGTTCCGCTCCTTTCCCTCTTTCGAAAGGTGATCGAATTTGCCCGTATCGTAGTACGCGCCTATCTTGTAAGCATCGGTCGCCTCATTGCCGGCGGGCGTGAACCCGGCCTCGGCGATGAGGAGAACACCCTCGTCGAACTTGAAATCTATATTGGAATTGAACCTGGAGATCCTCGTCGAGTCGGGGTCTGCGTTATAGACCCCTCCGGCCAGGTAAAAAGTCTCCACTGGCCTGACGCTGAGCCGTGCCCCGAGCGCGGCGTCCGGGTTACTGAGGAACGCCGGTATGTTGTAGCCGAGGCTGTCCGGGTTCGGGTTCATCGCGTCGTTCACATAGCTCCCGGAAGCCGCCACAGTCGCGAAATCGTCACCTATGCCCATACGCCCGAGAGCAAGCACGAGCCTCTCTTCCGAGAAGCTCGTCTCCAGGTAAAGCTGATAGAGGCCCCCGTAATCGCCGTTAAAATCGTCGGCAACTGTGAAGTAGTTGCCGAGAGCGCTCTTGCTGAGGTCGTTTCCCAGCGCCCAGAATCCCGATACTACGAGCTTCGTCCGCTTAAGACCGAATATCTTTTCGAGATCGAAATCGAGGTAAATATTCAGGAGCCCGGCGTATTCTATTCTCTTCCTGAATCCCCCGGCCGGGTTACCCTGTATATCCGCCGAATAGGTAGCCGACGGCGTAAGCCCCCAGTCCGTTAGCCTCTGCCGCG
The DNA here is from genome assembly GCA_964618635.1 of uncultured Spirochaetia bacterium. GTDB lineage: Bacteria > Desulfobacterota_D > UBA1144 > Nemesobacterales > UBA2774 > JADLGH01. The sequence continues at coordinate 46,875 of CAZUDM010000002.1, read as the reverse complement.
CGCCGCCCCAGTCGCCGGTAAGGTATTGCCTCGACGAAAGCGTTTCGCCGGCGCGTGCCTGTGAAAACGCCGTGATGGCGAAAAGGAATATCAGCAATGTCAGAATAAGACTCGGCAAGTATATTCGCCCGTGAATGATTCGGATAGCAAATTCTACTACCCTTAACAGTCCTGTGTAAACAATCAGCAATCAAAACCCAGGAGGATACGTAGCCGCGCGCGGGACTAAAAGAGACCCCAGAAGGAGTTGCCGAGGTCGTACCCTACGCCGTCCCAGAATGCGCAGGCGGCAGGCGGAGTGACCGCCTTTATATCTTCAATGGGCGTGACGAACGAGAGGCTTTCCGAGTCACGGCTATACGCCGGCCACGCGTCGTCCGCCCGAACGGGGTTCAGATACTTCGTGAAATTCGTCCAGTAAGAAACCATGAGCTCCGAGAGCCGCTCCTCATCCGGCGTGAACTCCCACCCCGAGCTTTCCGCGGAGTGGAACACGAACCTGAGCTCCGCGCCGTGGCACACGTTCTCCCCGCAGGCGGGGTACGCAGGCCAGGAATTGTGAGACGGCACGTGGTTAAAAATGTATGACCATGTGCTCGGGGAACCTTTGCCCGCCGCGTAGAGATTCGCGCACGTAAAGAGATATTCCGTAAACACGCTCGATATTAGCATGGTGTTGTCGTGTCCGTTAGCCGGATAGTGCGCGTAAATCTTCTTCCTGAGTGCCGCATTCCGGAAGAAGAAGTCGATGGCGAGGTGATAGTCGAAGTCCGAAACGGTCTTCCACCCGAGCCCCGATTTTACGACCTCGACGAACACCAGCCCCTCGTTCCGGTTGGTGCCGAGTATCACGGGCTTCGTGAGCTTCCCGTCTTCTACCGCCCTTATCGGCTGCTGCACGACGACATCTCCGTCGACGACGGGCGACCACGCGAGCATGTCCCTTATGCCGTGTATGAGCGCGGGGAGCGCCATATCCATCTGTAGCTGCGCGTCGAGGACGACTTCCGCCGGCTGCGCCCTCATGCAGGCGAGGTCTTCGGCTCCGCAGCCGAGATTGGAGGCGAACTCCCTCGCTATGGCGCGCGACTGTTTCAGGTTCTTATACGGCAGGCCCAGCGGGTTACTCTCCATTATCGCCGCCCTGAAAAGGTTTTCAGATCGCGGCGATGAAACGAGATGGATGCCGACGCTCATGGCCCCCGCGCTCTCGCCATATATCGTCACTTTATCCGGATCGCCGCCGAACGCGGCGATGTTGTCCCTCACCCACTCCAGGGCGGCTATCTGGTCGAGTATGCCGAAGTTGCCGTTCACCGCCTCGCCGGTCTTCGCGTCCTTAACGCCCGAGAGGAACCCGAGCGCACCAACGCGGTAATTAATATTGACGACTATAACGTCCCCGTTTCCCGCCGTGTACGCGCCGTCGTAAAGAGGCAAGGCGTCGTAGCCGTATACGAATGCCCCGCCGTATATGAACACCATGACAGCCCTCGGCCCCTTCGAAGCTTCCGCCGGGGCCCACACGTTGAGAAAAAGACAGTCCTCGCTCTGCGGATAAGTCGTCTCGCCGGACTGCGGGCATGCGGGGCCCGTCCTCGTCGCCCTGAGAACGTCCCCCCACGCGGCCTTGGGCACGGGAGCGCGCCACCTGTTCTGGCCGGCCGTGGATTCCGCAAACGGTATGCCGAGATACGCGTTCACCGCCTTCCCGTCAGACGTGCCTCTCTGGTTCCCGCACAGAAGGCCGTTCTTCGTCCGCACGTCAGGCGTCGTGCAGTCCGGCTTCTCGAACCCCGATATGTCTACGTAAATCGGGGGTGTGGACGGCGTCCTGGATTTGTGCGCGGCAGTTTTTGACTTCCCGCCGGTGCATCCGAATGAGAGCAGTATTAAAAGAAGGGGGAGCGTGAGGGGCAGTAGAAATCGCGGCATCGAAATAGACAATACACCAAGGGCCCCAGAATGTTAATACGTCTTCAAATGTTAATACGCTTTCAACAATCGGGCTTCAAAGCTCGTAGAGGGTTTCGTCGATTTCCGGCTTGTCGTCCGTTTTCTTCCGGGCATTTTTTTTCTTCGAGCTGAATTCGAAAGAGTCCTCCTCTAAAAGCCGCCCCATCTCCGCCTCTATTTTGTCCGGGTCCTCGCCCTTCTCCAATCGGGCGAGCGCTTCCTCCATCCCCTCCCCCATGGAGATGCCGGCTGCGTCGGTGAGCTTCCTCATGAAATCGGCCGCCTGCCTGGGATCGTCGGCGTCCACGCTCTCGGCGTCCCGTTCGAGCATCGAGAGAGCGCTTTCGAGCTTCGATGCGTCGATGTCCGGCGCGCCCGCGTCTTCTCCGCCCTTCCCGCTCTTGCCGAGGGTAGCGAAGGAAGAAAACATCCTTTCGAGCTTCACACGTTTACATTTCGGGCACTTCGGTATCGTTGTGGTGTCGATCGTTCGGGAGTAGAACCTGAAAACGGTATTGCACTTTTTGCAGAAGAACTCGTAAATCGGCATGTGCGCTTCCCCTATTCCTTTCATTATTATATCTCGGAAAAACGCGAAATCTAAAACCCCGGGCTCCACGGCCAAAAGTGTCATTCCGATTCTTCGGGAGCGTCCCGACCCGGCTCTTTACCCCGAAGCATGGCCGAGAAATCGCGCCACTTATCGGCCGTCACAGCCCTGTCGTAATCGAACATTCTCACGTGGCTGTCCGGATTATCCGTATCTACAACTATTCCCCAGAGGGGCGTAATGCCGTCAGGCAGCATCGAATATCTCATGTCTCCGACGACGCCGGGATAATCCGGGTGAACGGCCAGGTAGCCGTCTGAAAAATGATTGAACCTCCGTATGTCGCGGTAGAGAACGGATTCAGGATCGAGACCGGGCAGATCCCTTCCGGGATCGAACTTATTTACAGAACCCCCTTCGTAGACCTTCGGCGGCGCAAAGAACCCGACGCGGACAGCGTTCGTATAATATTTGCCGCCCGACTCGTAAACTCCGCGCCAGAGTACGAGATTCCCGAACGAAGGAAATACGAGCGTCCTCTCCATAACATGCCCTCTTTTCTCCAATACAGTTTTCAATACCTCCTCCGCCCTCTCCCTCTGATAAAACCCGAGAAGGAGATAAAGGACGGCGAATGCAAACCCTACTCTCGCGGCGGCGGGAGATTTCCTGACGACTGCTAAGATAACCAGGATGGCCAGTGTGAGCGTAAACACCGGGTCGATTATGGATATGATATTCCACGCTATCCTCGCGTCGGAAAACGGCCAGAGGAGCTGCGTGCCGTAATTCGTGCATGCGTCCAGTAGGCCGGCAGTAGCATAGCCGAGGGTTGCGTAGAGATAAAGCTTCCCGAAGCCGAGCCTCCGCCCGAGAAAGATACGAAGAATACCCGCGGCTATGAGCCCGCCCACGGGGATAAAAACCAGCGAATGTGTGAACTGCCTGTGATAGTCGAGGACGAGGAGCGGGTCTTCTGAAGAGCGGATAAGAATGTCGACGTCGGCCAGCATCCCCGACAGGAATCCGACGAGGGACGCCAGGCGCACCTCTTTCCTGCCGGAAACGCTCCCGGGCAAAACGGCTCCGACTAACCCCTGGCTTAACGGGTCCATGTTCGCATCCTGGGGTAAAGTATAAGGACTCTCGGCTAGAGCGTCGTCCAGCCGCCGTCGATCACGAGATCGGAGCCCGTAACGTACTTCGAATCGTCGCTCGCGAGATAGAGCACAGCGTGCCCTACTTCGACAGCCTCGGCGCGCCTCACGAGCGGTATCATACCGGCGGCGATTTTGTCGAGCTGCTCCTCGGCGTCCGGCGGGTTCCCCATGAACTCGACGTCCATCTTCGTCTTGATATAGCCGGGGCAAATCGAGTTCACGCGTATGTTTTCCTTCGCGTGGTCGAGCGCCATACTCCGCGTTATCTGTCGCACAGCGCCCTTCGAAGCATTGTAGGCGACGCAGTTTTCCATGCCGACGATCCCGAGAACGGAGGAGTTATTTATGACAGAGCCCCCGCCGTGCTTCGCCATGAGGGGAACTGCGTGCTTGCTCATGAGAAAAACGCCCTTCACGTTTATATTGATAGTCCTGTCCCAAACGTCCATCGTCGTCGTGACGACTGTCCCGCCTTCGAGTATGCCGGCGTTGTTAAAGAGTATGTCTATGCGTCCGTATTTTTTGTAGAAGTCCTCGACGACCCTCTTGGCGTCTTTCTCCGAGGAAACGTCGCCCTCGAATGCCGTGATCTCGCCCGGCCCTTCGGCCTCTTTTACGACCTGCTCCAGCTTGGATTTAGTCCTTCCCATTATTCCGACCCTGGCCCCCTCCTTCGCGAACAAAAGCGCGGTCGCCCTTCCTATTCCCTCGCCGCCCCCGGTTATAAGCGCAGTCTTGCCTTCGAGTCTCATCTCTCGCAGACCTCCTTACGATGTTTGGGGAAAGTCTACTTATTTCAATGAAAGGAAACAATGGCGGGACGGGCGAGGACCGGCGTAATGGCCGCGGAGCGGAGACACTTCAGATTCCGGGGCCGCACTCGACGCTCTCCTGACTGAGCGCGCGCCCCTTGTGGAGCCTCTCATTGGCCCCGCTGAGCGCAGTCCTGACAGCCTCTTCTATAACCGGATGATAGTAGGGCATGGCCAGCATCTCGGGGATAGTCATCCTCTTTTCCGCAGCCCACGCGAGTAGGTGCCCTATGTGCTCCGCCCGCGGCCCGAACATCTCGGCCCCGAGGAAAACCCCCGTCCCGTACTCCGCGTAGACGTGAAGGATGCCCCTATTTTTCAGCATGACCCTGCTCCTGCCCTGGTTTTCGAAAGAGACCGAGCCGGTAACGAAGCAGAGTCCGCCCGTATTCTTGAGCTCGTCGTAGCCCTGCCCAGCTATCGCGATCTGGGGGTCCGTGAAAACTATATTGAGCTTCGCCTTCCTGCGCCCCGCTTTTACCTCGGGATAAAGCACTGCATTCTCGCCCGCTATGCGTCCCTCGTCAGCCGCCTCGTGAAGCACCGGCACTTCGTTGTCGGCATCCCCGGCTATGAATACGGAGCTTTCGCCGCACCTCATCGTGTAGCGGTCGTAAACGGGGACGCCTTTCTCGTCGAGCTCGAGGCTCGTGTTCTCGAGCCCGAGGTCTTTCACGTTCGGCGTCCTTCCGGTAGCGGCGAGGAGGAGCTCGAAGGTCTCCGTGCGTTCACCGCCGTCGAGGCCGACGTAGCGCACCTCGACCCCGTCCCCCTTCCGCGAAATGCCGAGAACCTCCGCGTCCGTGTCGACGTAAAATTCCCCGGCGAACGTATCCGCCGCATACTTTTTTATATCAGGATGGCTGAGCGGACCGACGAGCCCGCTCTTGCTGAGTATTATCGTCCGCACGCCGAGGCGGTGAAGCGCCTGCCCGAGCTCGAGGCCGATTATTCCAGCGCCGAACACGGCGACCGACGACGGCAGGTCGTCCCATTCGAATACGTCGTCGTTCACTATCAGCCTGTCCCCGAGCCCGTTAAACATGGGCAATATCGACGGGCTCGACCCGGTGGCTACGACGACTGACTTCGCTTCGACCCTCGTGTGTCCGCCGACGTCGAGAGTGTTGTCGTCAAGGAAACGCGCGCGGCCGGCGAGCCTCTTTTCGGCCGGCATGGATTCTATCGAGCTGAGGACGTACCCGACGAAGCGGTCCCGCTCCCTCTTCACGCGCTCCATCACCTTCCGGCCGTCTATATTGGCTGCGCCGCCGGGAAAGACGCCGAATTCCGGCGCTTCTCCGACAGAGTGTGCCGCCTCGGCCGCCGCTATGAAGAGCTTACTCGGCATGCATCCCACGCGGGCGCACGTCGTCCCGTAAGGCCCGCTCTCGATCAGTAAGGCGTTGTCCGTGTGCTTCGACGCGCTCCCGTAGGCGACCATGCCCGCGGTCCCCGCGCCGATGATCGCGACGTCGGTCTTAACAAGCTTCATATATGCGCTCCTCTTAGTAAATCAATATCGAGAGCTGCGGCCTCGTCATACGAGTAGCTTCGACCCCCTCTTCGCTGCCTCGTCCTTGTCCTCTTTTTTCGATTTCGGAATGTCCATCCCCCTTGCTACTCCGGGGCGGAGCCTCACGTCCCTCATCCATCGTCTGAGGTTAGGAAGGTCCTCGACGCCGACGCCCGCCCAGTTGTGCACCGCAATCCAGGGGTATGTCGCCATGTCGGCGATCGAATAATCCCCGGCCAGGTACTCGTTATCGGCGAGCCTCTTGTCCAGAACCTGATAGAGTCTCTTCGTTTCGCGCTGATAACGACTTATGGCGTACTCTATCTTCTCCGGGGCGTACCTGAAAAAGACGTTCGCCTGCCCCTGCATGGGCCCTATCCCCGCCATCTGGAACATCAGCCACTGGATCACGGTCGAGCGCCCCTTGACGTCACCCGGCATGAACTGCCCCGTCTTCTCCGCGAGGTAAATCAGAATCGCACCCGATTCGAAAACTGCGAAGTCGTCGTTGTCCCTGTCCACTATCGTCGGTATCCTGCCGTTTGGATTGAGCTTGAGATACCAGTCTTCCTTCTGGTCGAAATTTCCGAGGTCGAGGTGAATAAGGTTGTAGGGAAGCCCCGTCTCCTCAAGCATGATCGAAATTTTCCTGCCGTTCGGAGTCCCCGCCGTGTAGAAATCTATCATTACACTTCTCCCGGGAATCCTTTGATTTAGTGCTGACGATTCGGTGAAACGGATTCCCTAACGGAGATAAGGTTACTCCATACGGCGGGAACATAAAAACTCTCTCTATTCGTTGACTTCGGAAAGGAAGATCCTTGCGGCGTCCAGCTCCTCGCGTATGAGGCTGTGCCCTCTGTCGTGCCAGAATAGCTCGACACGCGCCCCGGATTCCCGGAGCAAACGCGCAAGCTCTCTCGTACCTTCGGGGTCTACAATGGGATCGTTAGTGCCGGCGGTTATGAGCACCTCCGTGCCAGAAAGGTCGGGAAGACGCTCGGGAACGAACGGCACCATCGGATGAAATAGTGCCGCCTTCGAGAAAATCCCCGGGTAGGTCAATAAAACACTCGCCGCGATATTGGCCCCGTTCGAATACCCGGCGGCGGCGAGTTTCTTACTTTCGAGGCTGTATTCAGCCTTCGCCCTTTCGATGAATTTCGCGAGCTCCCCCGTTCTGTAGCGAAGGTCTTCGAGATCGAATACGCCCTCGGCGAACCGCCTGAAAAAGCGCGGCATACCGTTTTCGAGCACCTTCCCCCGCGGGCTGACGACAGCAGCCCCCGGCATTATGAAGTCCGCTACGGACAGAAGGCTTTCCTCGTCCCCGCCCGTGCCGTGGAATATGAAGATCGCCTCCTCGCTTTCGGAATTCGATGCAGGAACGTATTTATGTATGAATCCTGAATCTTCGGCCATCTACTTCTCCGCTATATCTCCGGCAGCACCTTTTCGATCTCTTCCCTCCGGGGCTCGAGCCATTCCGGCAGCTTGAGCGACCTTCCGAGCTCGCTCACGTCCTCGTCGATGGCGAACCCCGGCGCGTCTGTCGCGATCTCGAACAGCACCCCTCCCGGCTCCCTGAAGTAAATCGATTTGAAATAGTTCCTCTCCATACGCGGGGTGACGTTGTAGCCGAGGCCGACGAGCCTCTCCCTCATTTCGAGCTGGTCCTCGGAATTCGCGACCCTGAAGGCGATGTGATGAACGGAGCCTCCTGCGACGCTCCCCCGCTGCCCCGAAGGAAGACAGACGAGGTCTAACTTGTTTGCGTGTTTACCGTTGGGATTTTCGAACCTGAACCTGTTAACGTGCTCTGCGATTTTAACGTATCCGAATTCTTCCGTAATGAGCCGCGCCGTCGCCTCGTATCCTTCGAGCGTAAGCGCGGCGTTGTGAAAACCCCTTATCGCATGCTCGGCCGGGATCTCGTCGGCGAGCCACGGCTTCCTGTCGTCCTCTTCAGGGCCGGAGACCAGCTCCAGCTTTAAGCCGTCCGGGTCCACGAAAACGAGCACCTCTTCGCCCTGCCTTTCGGAGGGGTTGTTGTAGATCACGCCGTACCGGCCGAATCTGTCGAGCCAGAATTTCATCGAGCCCTTCGGAACGGAATAGGAAACAGTAGTCACCTGCCCCGTCCCCAGCCTCCCGCGCCTTATCCCCTCCCAGGGAAAAAACGTAAGCAGCGTCCCCGGCTCGCCCGTCTCGTTCCCGTAATAGAAATGATACGTCCCGGGGTCATCGAAATTGACCGTCTTCTTTACGAGGCGAAGTCCAAGCACTTTAGTGTAGAATTCGTGGTTCTTTTTCGCGCTCGTCGCTATCGCGGTTATGTGATGAATACCAAGTATCTTGCCCGGCATGTTTGCCCCCTACGATATTTTTCGGATTACTCGATCGTCACGAAGATCGACCTTCGCGGCCTGCCGTCCGTCGTCCTCGTTCTATGTCCCTTTCCCGTAACGTCCTCGACGAATATCACGTCCCCGCCCGAAAACGCCCTCTTCTCCCCGTCGCTTACCTCTATCTCTATATGCCCTTCGAGGAGTATTATGTACTGCCTGTCGGGGGCGTGGTGCCAGTCGTAATCGTAATCGGGGTCGCTCTCCCTGAAGATTATATGGCGGGCCGGAAACCTGTCGGAGAGCCGCCCGAGCTCCCCCGCATCCGTGAGCTCAATTTCAAGCTCGCCGAAATGGGACTCTCCTTCCTCGTCCGAATAGACCGTCGTTATGATCACACACCCCTCCTTCCAATCGGATGACCTTTGAAAATAAACTCCGTTTGACGCTGCGCCGTAAATCAGACACGCGACAGGAACATTTCTCAATAGCGCGAATATTCGGGGTCGAGATATATGTAGAGCCGCTGTATCTTGCCGTCCCGTATCTCGAACACGTCGCACCACTTGCTGTCGGTCCAGGTCTCGCCCGTTTTGAGCCTCCCTTTGCTCGACCCTTCGGCCACGACCATGTCGCCCTGGATTATCCAGTTTATGTAGGCGTGGAAATGCGTGAAGTCCTCGACGAGAGTGCCGAGATGGGAGAAGAGCTTCTTATACTCGTCGGCGCCCCTCGCTACGCCCCAGTTCGGGAAGAACACCTCCGCGTCCTCGGCCAGGAGGTGATAAAAATCCCTCCCGTAGTCGAGGCTCTTCAGATACTCCGCCGCAATCGATTTTCTTTCCTCGTCCGTCATTTTGCCCCCCCTTATAAGCTCAATATTACTCGATGTATAGTTTATAATCGTGGTATATTATTTCAACCGGGTACATTTTTAATATATAGTTACTATTTGTATACCAGGGTGGCGGAATGGAGACCAGAATAAAAGACACGGCGTGCCCCGTAGGGAGCGCGATAGACTCGTTCGGAGGGAAATGGAAGCCCGACATCATCTATTATCTCAGGCAGTCCCCGAGGCGCTTCAATGAGCTCAGGAGGCTGATACCGAAAGTGACTCAGCGAATGCTGACGCAGCAGCTACGCGAGCTCGAAAGAGACGGTCTCATAAACCGGAAGCAGTTCATGGAGATACCGCCCAAGGTTGTCTATTCGCTTTCCGACCTAGGCCGCTCGCTCGTGCCGGTATTCGATGTCCTGGAACAATGGGGCGCGCGGAACATAAAGAGCATCGAAAGGGCCCGGGCGCGGTACGATTCATCACTTAAAACCCGCGCTTGGAAGTAGGCGAGCCGCTTTTAACTTCACCGCTTCCGAGTACCTCCAGCGGAAGAGAGGCGACATTTCGCTCAACATGCCGAAGCAGAAATCGACGAACCGTTCGGAATAAGCATCCTCCGGGACCGGGCCTTCGTAGTACGTGTAGAGGCCGTTATGCAAAAGTAGCTCCGAATTCCTGTGGGCCGGATCGTAGCCGGGCGGGATTCTCTTGTAATGCCTCCCTCCGATTTTGTACGAGGGATTCCGGCAAATGCCCTTTAGAATCCTCCCGAGCTCCGCGCCTCTTTTCGGATCGACGACCGCGTCCCTGTACGCCCTTATGCTGCCCGGCGGAAAGCGGTACTCCCCCGCACCGATGAAAATCGAGTCTTCGCTCAGCTGAACGTAATAGTTCGGATTGTCGAGCTTCTTCCCGGCCCCTTCCCAGAAGAGAATTCCGAGATGAGTCTTGTAAGGGGTCTTGTCTTCGCTGAACCTCGTATCGCGCCTCAGTCTGAATATGGATTTATCTATCTCGGGTATGGCGGTCACGCGCGGCGAAAGGGTTTTGAGACGAGCGCCGAGCTCGACGACGAAATACCGCGCGGGAGTAAGAACGTATTCCTCGTAAATTCCCCTGTTTTCGTCGAACCATTCCTTGTTATTATTTTTCTTGAGATTCCTCAGGAACCGAAAAGTCTCTTTCGAAAAACCGCGGAATCCGTCGTCGCTCATGAAAATATCCTCTCAGGTTTAAGCGGCTAATTCAAGCTCGGGGGCAAATCCGAATTCACCGGCAAGAAGCGAAGTGCGGCGAAGTTACATAAACTGTATATTTTCTAATTGTACGAATATAAATCCGGACCAGGAGATTAACCATGACAGCCCCCGGCGAAGGAGCACTTCAAAACGAGATCGCATCGCTCGACTGGAGCGGAATCGCATCCGGGCTCGACGATTACGGCTACGCGGTAATCGGCCCGCTGCTGACCCCGGAGGAGTGCGGCTCGCTGACAGGCGCATACGGCGACGAGAAGCTATATCGCCGAATCGTCGTCATGGAGGATAAGGGCTACGGACGCGGAGAGTACAAGTATTATTCCTATCCCCTGCCGCCGATTGTGGAGGGGCTGAGGAAGGGCCTCTACCCTTTCCTCGCGAAGATCGCGAATAGATGGAACGAAGCGCTGTCTATCGACGTGCGCTACCCCGAAGACCACGAATCGTTCAAGGCCCGCTGCCGCGAAGCCGGGCAGACGAAACCCACGCCCCTCATCCTCAGGTATGAGACCGGCGACTACAACTGCCTCCATCAGGATATCTACGGCGAGCACGTCTTCCCGCTCCAGGTAGCGTTCCTGCTCTCGGAGCCCGGGCGGGATTTCACTGGCGGTGAGTTCATTCTCACAGATGAGCGCCCGCGTATGCAGTCGAGCGTCGAGGTCGTTCCGCTCAGGCAGGGAACCGGCGTTATATTTCCGGTGCGCGAGAGGCCCGTGCAAGGTGCGAGTGGGTTTCACAAGGTCGACATGCGCCACGGCGTCAGCCGCGTGCGCTCAGGGGAGCGGTTCACCATGGGCGTCATTTTCCACGACGCGGAATAGATGCTCAGCCCTCGACGCGGCGCTAATCCCGGCGTTCCGTATCCGGGCTCCGTGACAGATTAAAGAAATCCTTCGGCCTTCCAGTCGCGGACGACCTGCGGGATCCCTTCCCTGTACGTCGGATATTTGGGCGACCAGCCGGAGCCGCTCTTTAGCTTCCTGTTCGACGTATCGTTCGACGCAGTGAAGAATCCGGCCGCATAGCTTCCGGAGAGAAACCGTGCGAGCCATACGGGAAAGCGGTAAGGAGGCGGCGCACCTATCTGCCCGGCAAAATAATTGAAAAACTCTCCCGTCTTCACCGGCTTGTCGTCGACGACGTGCCAGATTCCCGGAAGGTCTTCGAGCGCCGCAGTCACGAAGGCGGAAGCCGCGTCGTCTATGTGTATGAGCGACCACAGCGTCTCGCCGCTGCCGACGATTGGAAACGCCCTCTTCCTGAGCCCCTTGCCCATGTACCTCGTGTGTCCCGTGTCCGAGCCGTAAAAGAACCCGCACCTTAGCACGGTCGCGACGAGCCCGTGTTCCCTGCCGGCTTCGAGCACGATATTCTCGCCTTCTATGCCCGACTGTACCGCGGGTGACGGTACGACCGGAGAATTCTCGTCGTAAAACGAGCCGTCCTCGGGCCTGGCGACCCATATCACGTCCTGGAATATAATCTTGCGTGCGCCCGCCTCCACTGCGCAGTCGGTGACGATTCGGGTCCCCTCACGGCGTATACGGTCGTTGAGCGCGAAGTCCTCCTGGCTGAGCCTGGTCTTGACCGGAATGGACGTCGCCGCGTGTATCACGACGTCCGAGCCTTCGATGTCTTTCAGCAGGGCACTTTTGTCGAAGAGGCCCGCTCGGGACGGCACCCCACCGTGGGACCTGACCGTTTCTTCACCCTTCGCGTTCCTGGCCATGCCGACGACATTATGCCCGAGGCCCGAAAGCTCCTTCACTATCCTCTTACCCAATACCCCCGTCGCTCCGGTTATGTATATCTTCATATCCGCCTCCGGAAATCCATCCGCCGCTTAAGAGAGCATACATCTTTAGAGACATGTTTAAGGGTACAGGATTCCGTACGCAGTGACATCCGGAATTTCGGATGACTTGCCGGGCCGTGCGAAAGCGATATTCAAGAGCGGCTGCAGACCGGCTCACCCTCCGAGTGTGAATACGTGAAGCGGCGTGTGAACAGAGCCCGCCTTCCCCGGCACGCTTTTTACCACGGAGATTTCGTCGATGGTGAAGTGGATCTTTTCGGGTATGGGCAGCGGGCTCCTCGCCCTCATCCTGCCGTTCACCCTCCCGATTGTAACGTGAGGGACGAACTTTCGCTTTTCCCTCTCGAATCCAAGGGGCTCAAGCCCCCCATCTATTTCACGCTGGAGGCCGGAAAGGCCCGGGTTTTCGGAGAGGCCGACGTAAAGCACATGCGGGCGATTAAGGTCGGGAAATCCACCCAGATTGCCGGTCGTCATTTCAAAAGGAGAGTACTTTCGCGCGGCCGTGTCCATAACAAAAGACACCGCCTCGGCCGTCTTCTCATCCACTTCGCCGAGGAACTTGAGCGTAATGTGGAGCTTCTCTTCCTTCTCCCACTTCACGCCCTCGGCTGCTTTCCCGAGCGAAGCGACGTAGCCGCCGAGGGCGGCTTTCACCTCGCCCGGCAGAAGCCCTGCGATAAAGAGTCTCAATCGATTCTCACAGGCGCTGATACGGCCCCGTGCCGGAGCCAGCGCCCCGCTACTTGCACCAGGTCGGGAAAGACTTTCCGCCGCCCTGGCTGAGCCGCCTCTGATTCTCGCCGTTCATGTACATGATGTACATATCCTTCGCACCGCCCCTCGTCGAGCTGAAGGCTATGTAGTAGCCGTCGGGCGACCACGCCGGGGTTTCATTCCTTCCGCCCCCGGTGAGCCTCTTTTCGTCGGAGCCGTCGGGATTTACAGTGTAGATATTAGCGCCGCCGCCTTCGAGCTTGACGAAGGCGATTTTGTTAACCCGGGGGTTCGTGGACCACGAAGGGTCGGTGCCGTAGCCGCCGCCGCTTATCCTTCTCACACCGCTTCCGTTCGAGTTCATGACGTATATGCCGGGATTCCCTCCCCTGTCGGAGACGAATGCAATCTTGCTCCCGTCGGGCGACCACGTCGGCGAAACGTCGATGGCGTTGCTCCTGGTTATGTTAACAGCGCCCTGCCCGTTCGGTCCCGAAACGTATATGTCGCCGTTGGCGCTGAAGGCGAGCTGCTGCCCGCTCGGCGACCATTCGGCGCTCTGCTCCAGCTTGAATGCCTTGGTCAGCCTCTTCTCTTCTATAGACGAGCCGAGCGTGATGACGTAAAGGTCCTGGTCCCACACCTTGTCGGAGTTGAAGACTATCTTCGATCCGTCAGACGAGCAGTGCGGCGACATTACGAGCGAGCCGTGCCTCGTAAGCTGCCTGACGTTGGCCCCGTCGTAATCCATCAAAAAGAGGTTCCTGTCGCGGGTGCCTCCCATGACGAACGCGATTTTCGAGGTAAAGAATCCGTCGTTGCCCGTTATCTGCTTCATCACCTGATCGGCGAACCTGTGCGCAGCCTCGCGCACCTTGCCCGGAGTGGCCTCGTACGACCTTCCGAGAATAGGCCTCTGCTCGCGGACGTTAAAGAGCTGGACGGCGAACTTCACCTTCCCCCCGACCGACTGGTACTGGCCGGCGACCATGTAATCCGCCCCCGCGTCGTATATGGACTGGAAGTTTATGCTGGACGGGTCGCCTGAAATGGCGCTCCCCGAGGTCACGTCAAAGAGCGCCGCGTTGAGAAGGTCGTTCCGGAGGACCTCGACGAATTCCTGGGCTTTAACGTCAGGCGAGCCCACACTGGAAAGGTCGGGGATAAATACAGGTATGCGCTGAATCGTAGGCCCCGTCACGTCGGGGAGCTTTATCTGCGCGTACGCGCTTCCGGCCGCGGATACGAAGACGGCCAGAATCATTACAAGAGTCCTTAACACCATATTGGTCCTCCAATCTGTTGGGTCGACTGAAATCTTGAGAATAAATTTAGCCTATGGATGAGTGAAATGCCACAGTAATTCCGGGCGAGGGCGAAATACCGGGGCCGCCCTACTCTTCGAGCTCGACGTTCCAGTAAGAGACGTCGACGAAATTCAGAAACGGCTCCCATTCCTTATAGCGGACGGCCTTTATGTAGACGTTCGAGAACGGGTCCCAGACGGGCTTCCTGGGCTTTGTCTTGAGCTTCATCCTAGCCTGCTCGGGTGTCCTTCCGCCCTTCTTTCTGTTGCAGTCGACGCAGCAGCAGACGACATTATCCCAGACGCTCCTGCCGCCCTGCGATCGGGGGACGACGTGATCTATCGTAAGCTCCGAGCGGGAGAACTTCTTCCGGCAGTACTGGCAAACGCCGCTGTCGCGCCTGAAGATGTTGAGCCTGTTGAACTTGGCTTCCTTCCTTATGAGTCCCTCGTACCTGACGAGCACTATCACCCTCGGGGTCCTGAAGGCGGCGCTCACGGTCCTCACGACGTCCTCGTCGTATTTCATTGCGGATATCTGGGACCACGACTCGAAGTCGAACGTCTCGTAATCCGTACCGACCGCCTTCGCGACGCCGCTGTACATCATCACGAAAGCTCTTTTGACGCTCGTTATTGTAACGGGAACGAAGTAACGATTAAGGACTAACACGGGAGCGGTTAGCATTTAGTATAAGGAATTTACCCTTCTTTAAACGTTACTTCAAGTAAAGAAGTGTTAAAGTTCCGTTAAAACAAGGCTTTTTTCATCGTTTGCACATGCGTGGCTATGAATACACTTGACTTATCGCCCCCGCCGTTCAAATTATTATCCGGAGACGCGAATGAACTTACTGTCGGTCGTATTTTACATACAACTGGTCCTATGCGCAGCGCTTTTCGTGATGACGTACCTCTTCGTCTCAAGGAACGGGCAGCTCAAAAAGGAAATCGAATCCGAAGCCGGAAACAGGCTCGGCCGGAAGGGTAGTTAATGTATCCCGAGCTGATCAGGATAGGAGATTTCAGCATCTCCAGCTTCGGCGCGATGATGGCGCTCTGCTTTCTCGCAGGGTACTGGCTCATAACCGTCGAAGCCGCGCGGAAGAAACTCGACCAGAAGGTCGTCGGCAACATGTTCCTCGCCGCCATGTTCGGCGGCATAGTCGGCGCAAAGCTTCTTTACGTATTCGAGAACGTCCCCCTCTCCGAGATTCTCGCCAACCCCGGGGCCAACCTCCTTTCGAGAGGCGGGCTCACTTTTTACGGCGGATTCTTCGGAGCGCTGTTCCTCGTCTGGCTCATAGCGCGGCGAAACAAAATCAGCATGTGGACAGTGGGCGACCTCGCCTCCCCGTCCCTCGCCCTGGCCTATGCAATCGGGCGCCTCGGCTGTTTCCTCGTAGGCGACGATTACGGCGTCCCTTCCGACGTTCCCTGGGCGATGGCGTTCCCGAAGGGCCTTCCGCCGACAGACATACCCGTCCATCCGACCCAGCTCTACGAGATCGGGCTCATACTCATCGTCTTCGCTATAATATGGAAGCTACGGAAGCGTATGAAGCCAGCCGGATGGCTTTTTTCGATTTACCTGATACTGGCCGGGCTCGAGAGATTCTTCATCGAATTCCTCCGGAGCACCACCCCGAGCCCTGTACCCGGCCTCTCGCTCGCGCAGGTGATGGCGGTCGCAATAATCATAATCGGCGCCGTCAAGCTCTATTCCCTCCGCGGCGCGGGAGAAAATGTCCCGGCTCCCGAAAGCCCCCAGAAGCAGCCCGGCAGGAAGAAACGCGCCCGGGCCTGACGGTATTTTCCACCGCCTTTCAAGCGTCTTAAACGAGTCCTTCCCATAATACCCGGCTTGGGTATCTTTTATGCACGATGAAAGGCATCAAGAGACTCGACCTCGTCCTCGCCGCGCTCACAGGCATCCTTTATCCCGTCACGTTCATGATCCCGTATGCCGGCATATTGTCGTGGGTTCTCCTCGTTCCGCTCTTTTCCGCCATATCCGGCAAAACCCCAAAGAACGCCTTCAGGCTCGGCCTTCTCGCGGGGACGCTTTCGAATTTCATCGGGACATACTGGCTCATAGGCACCCTCAGCAGGTTCGGCGGCTTCCCGATACCCGTAAGCGTCGTTTTCATAATCATACTGGGCGCCTTTTCCGGGCTTTCCTACGCCATATTTTCTTACATCGTAACGCGGCTCGGATTTACGAAACAGCCGGGTCTGGTATCCGCTTTACTCATAGCCGCCGTCTGGACCTCGATCGAATACTTCTTCCCGTTCCTCTTCCCTTACGGTATAGGAAACTCGCAGGCAGATTACCTTCCCGTCGTCCAGATATTCGACATATTCGGCGTCTACGGGCTCAGCTTCATCATCGTCCTCGTTAACGTCGCGATTACGAGAGCTATTCTACGGCAGGGTGGACATGCCCCCTTCCCTGTCAAAGAAATTGCTCTCTCGGCAGCGCTCGTCGCCGCCTCTCTCGCATACGGTTACGTGAGAATAGGCAAGGTGGACGCAGAGATCGCCGCCGCCCCGAAGCTCAAGATCGGCATGGTTCAGGCCAACTTCGACTTCCTCGAAAAATCCGAGAGCAAGGAAGACGTCGTCACGGAAAAGCACAAGGAGATGTCACTCGCCCTAAAGGACGCCGACCTCATAATCTGGCCCGAAACGGCGATACAGGCGTGGTTCCCGACAGATACCAATTACCTCTTGATCCGCGACGCCCCCGGCGTGCCCTATATGGACGGGAAGTACTTCATCGTCGGCGGGATGTCCTTCACGCCGAAGGAAGAGAATATCGAAGTAATAACGAACGAGAACGTCATACAGTACAACACCGCATTTCTGACGGATTCAGAGGGCAGGATACTTTCGCGCTATCACAAGAACAAGCTCCTCCTCTTCGGCGAATACCTCCCGTTCTCGAAATACTTCCCGGCGATAAAGAAAATAAGCCCGGCGTCGGGCGACTTCACACCCGGAGACGAGTTCGACCTCTTCGTCATAGAAGAAAAGGGCGCGAGGATCGGGCCGATCATATGCTACGAAGACATACTCCCCCCCTTCAGCAGAAAATTCGCCGAGAAGGGAGCCAACCTCATAATCAACATCACCAACGACGCCTGGTTCGGAAGAACGATCGCCCCCTACCAGCACCTCTTCGTCTCTATACCGAGGTCCATAGAAACGAGGAAATATCTCCTCAGGTCTACAAACACGGGGATAAGCGCGATAATCGACCCCGTGGGCAGGGTCGTCGCCGAAACGCCGACGTTCGAAAGGATGAACCTCGAAGGTGAGGTCGGCCTCATGAACGGCGAAAACACTTTCTACACCAAAACGGGAGACGTATTCCCCGCGGCGTGCCTCGTTTTCTGGATTGTTTTCGGCGGGATATTTCTTTTAAAGGGAAAGCGCGCCGCGTAGCGCGGCAAGGAAGGCGTCGTTCTCGCCGGGGGTGCCTATGGTTACGCGGAGGCAGTTTTCGAGCCGCCCGGGCCTGTTGAAATTCCTTATAAGGACGTCTCTTTCTATGAGTCCCTCGAATACGGAATCGGCGTCCTTCACCCTGAACAGTATAAAATTCGCGTCGCTCCGAAATGCCTCGACGTTGGAGATCTCCGAAAGCGCGCCAAAGACCCTCTCCCGCTCTCTCACGATTAGCTGAACGTTCTCGGCGATAAACTCCCGCCTCTCCAGCACCACTCGCGCCGCCGACTGGCTTAGGGAGTTGATGTTGTAGGGGTACCTGACTTTATTGACCTCGTGCGCTATCCCCTCCCCCGCGAAAAGCATTCCGAGCCTGAGCGCGGCGAAGCCGATCTTGGAGAGAGTCCTCATCACCACGAGATTCCCGTGTGTTTTGACGAGAGGCAGGAAGTTTTGACCGGAGAAATCGGCGTACGCCTCGTCAACGACGACAAGCCCGCCCGAGAGCTCTATTACCTCCAGTATCCTGTCTTCGGAGTAAGCGTTCCCGGTCGGATTATTCGGCGATGCAAGAAAGATTATGTCCGGATCCTTCTCTTCTATGACGGCACGCATGCGCGCCATATCGAGGTCGAATTTTTCGTCGAGCCCGGGTTCCAGAATCGTAGCGCCGAGCGCGAGCCCGCTCAGCCTGTACATCGAAAACGTCGGGGCGGGACAGACCACCTTCCCGGTGCCGCCGGCAAAGGCAGTAACGAGCATTCCGATGATCTCGTCCGAGCCGTTCCCGAGTATTATTCCCCCTCTCGGGAAGCCGCTGATCTCGGATATGAGCGTCCTCAGATCGTGCGCTTCGGGGTCGGGGTACCTGTTGAGCTCCAAACGGCTCGTTTCCTCGGCGATCCTCGCGGCGACCTCCGGCGGAAGCGGGAACGGGCTCTCGTTCCCGTCGAGCTTGACGGAGCAGTCGCGGTGCGGAACGGAGTAAGCCGAGAGCCCCCTCACGCGCCCGCTCAGCCTCGACTCAAGAACGCTCTCGACCGTCTTTTTCCTGTCCTTATCCTGGGATTTCATGGAATTATCTCAGGCACCGAAGGCCCGGCTATGCATCAGCCGAGATTCTACTATCTACCCTTCACCCTCACGCCGACCGAAAGCGCGTGCGCTTCAAGCTCCTCGCTGTATGCAAGATTCATAACGGAGCCCGCAAGCGACTTGAATCCCTTCTCGGAGATCGAGATCACGCTCGGCATCCTGAGGAAATCGTAAACGCTTAAGGGCGACGAGAATCTCGCAGCGCCCCCCGTCGGGAGGACGTGGCTCGGGCCGGCGACGTAATCGCCGAATGCTTCCGTCGACATCGAGCCCACGAATATCGCGCCAGCGTGCTTTATGTCTTCGAGAATTTTCTTCGGCTCTTTCACGCAGAGCTCCAGATGCTCCGGAGCGAGGGCGTTCGCGACGTCCACGGCCCTGTCTATGGTTTTCACTGTGAATATCGTGCCCTGGTTTTTAACGGCCTCCCCGGCTATCTCCTTCCGATTGAGCCTTTCGAGCTGGGCCTCGACCTCGGCGGCCACTTCGCGGGCGAACCGCACAGACTGCGTTACCACCAGTGGGACGGCCATCTCGTCGTGCTCCGCCTGCGCGAGGAGGTCGGCAGCGACCCATGCCGCCGGCGAGCTACCGTCGGCTATTATCAGCACCTCGCTCGGCCCCGCTATCATGTCTATGTCCACAACGCCGAACACGAGCTTCTTGGCTATCGTGACGTATATGTTTCCCGGACCGACTATCTTGTCGACTTTAGGTAAGGATTCCGTCCCGTACGCGAGCGCCGCTACGGCCTGCGCCCCGCCTACTTTATAAACGGAATCGACGCCGGCCACTTCGGCCGCAACGAGAACGGCGGGATTTATCTCTCCGCCCGGGCACGGCGTGACGAGGGCGAGCTCTTTTACGCCGGCCACCTTCGCGGGAATCGCGGTCATGAGAACCGTCGAGGGATAGGCCGCTTTCCCGCCTGGGACGTACAAACCCGCCTTCTCTATCGGGCGGATGAGCCAGCCGAGCTCGTTTCCGAGCCCGTCCTTGAACGTCATCCCCCTGGGGAGCTTCCGTTTGTGAAAGTCCCTCACGCGCCGTGCGGCCTTCACGAGGTCGGCCCGGAGCTTCTTCGGAACGCGTAGTTTCGCGTCTTCGAACTCCTTCCGCGAGACCTTCACAGTTTCGGGAGTGAGCTTTACCCTGTCGTACTTCGCTGTGTATTTGAAAAGGGCCTTGTCCCCGTTTTTCCTCACGTCTTCGACTATTTCGCGGACGGAAGACTCGAGAGCGGGATCGGTAAGAGACTCCCCTCTTCTGAGCCCCTTCAGCTGCTCGTCTATATTTCCGCTTTTAATTTCTATGATTTTCACGATGGGAAGGATTATACACAGTGCGGACAGCGACATAAAGTCGCCGGCACGCCGCTCCCTCCCCCCGATCTCCACAGACCGGCGGCCGACTCGTCAGGTACACTAATCCGGAATCCGGGACTGATCGAACGCTCCGTTGTTAAACAGCCCCTAGAGAGGCAGCGCGTGAAGATATACACACTAAAAAGATCTCAGGAAGTCGCGGCCCCGCTGGAAGAGGTGTGGGACTTTTTCTCCAATCCCGCAAACCTCGCCCTCATAACTCCCCCCTGGCTCGGCTTCAGAGTAATCTCCGGAGGCGACCGGAAAATACATGAGGGGATGCTCATCAGATATAAAGTTTCGCCCCTCCTCCGAATACCGGTAACCTGGGTAACGGAAATCACCGAGGTCGAGGAAATGAGCAGGTTCGTCGACGTACAGAGGACGGGCCCCTACGCCCTCTGGCGCCACGAGCACATATTTGAGGAGAAGAACGGAGCCGTCGAGGTTAAGGACGTCGTAAGCTACGCCCTTCCCCTGGGCCACCTCGGCAGAATAGTTCACACCTTCGACACTCAAAAGCGCCTCGACCGTATATTCGAGTTCAGACGGGACTACGTCGAAAGGAGATTCAGCGCACCCTCCGCGGCTTGAGTGTAATTGCGCGCACCGATTTGCAAGACGCGCCCCCTGATTGACACCCACCTCCCGGAAAATATACTTTTCACCTATGAACGATTCAGTCGTGGATATGAGCAAGTACAAGCTGGACCAGGCCGAGCAGGAGCTCCGGACGAAGCTCGTCGAGTACACAGAGCGCCCGGAGATACAGTCCCAGCTCGGGGAAGCCTTTTATATATGGAAGGACGACCCCGATTTTCTGGCCGACGACATATCGGAGGACGAGGTCGACGATCTCACGTTCGAAAAATTCTTCGACTGGTTTCTTTTCGACTTCAGGCTCCTAGATAACGGGGACAGGATTATCGAGCGGTTTTACAAGGATGAGCGCGGTACCCTGACAGAGCTCGAAGACAAAATGATAGGAGAGTGGCGTGAGAACGTCTACAGCTTTTTCGAGGTCCTCGAAGTCGTCCCCGGCGAAAGCTGCACCATAAAAAACCTCTTCGACAATAAGAACTACATCGTCAGAGACACTTCTTCCTCGAAGAAGCTCCAGGCATCCGATATTATAGGCGCCCGTCCGCTCGGCTCGGGAGACAGCACCTATTTCTCCGGCGTCATATCGGTTTATCCGGCGACTTTCCGGGAAATAATTCTCGAATTTTTCAACTCGAGCTTCAGGGACTACAGGCGCGAGCATGGAAAGACGAGCACCAAAAGGGATTATCTGAAGGATTACGGCTTTCAGATAGGTCATTATCTCGAGGACTTCGCCAGGAATCCCCGCTTCATCTCTCCTGAGGGAGAGGAGCTTGTGCTGGCCTCTTCACTGTACTCGGTCGGCGACGAAGAAGCCGTTCTGAAAAAATTAAGAAGCGACAAAGCCTTCGAAGAACTGAGCGCCCCAGTCGACGAGATTAAAATCTTTGCCTTCGAGGATGCCGGAGATCACGCGGCCTCTGGGACGTTGGAGATCGAAAACGGCGCCCTCAGGGTGCAGTGCTATTCCAGAGACATGCTGGGCCGAGCAAAAGCCCGTATAGAGAAAGACCTCGGAAAACTCGTCTCTCACAGGAAAGACATCCTTAAAGATCTCGAAAATTTCATAAGCAACAAAGAAGCCAAAAGCGTAAAAAAGGGTTCGAAAAAAACCGGAAAGCTCCCGGCGGGCGTGAAGAGCAATAAAGAGCTCGACAGGGAGCTCGACGATTTCTATGCCGCATGGCTCGACCAGCCCCACCCCACACTCGGCGGGAAAACACCCCGCGAGGCCGCGTCTTCCGGGGACAAGGCCGCGCTTCTGCATATATTGAGCGAGCTTGAGAGCTACTACACACGCGCCCTGGAGAGGGGAGAGCCCTATTTCGATGTTGCAAAGATAAAAAAGCAGCTAAACCTCAAATAAGCGCCTGCCTGGCGCGGCGACAGGGCGGCGGGGGGCAAAACTGTAAGGCATGGCGAAAATTCGCGAAAAAAACTGCTTAACGGCGACAACAGTTTAAAACAATTGAATAAAAGAAATGGCAAGTTAAGCAAAGTGACAATCGGGTATTAACCGGGCATAATACTAAAGTATGGGTTTTAATTGGCATATTAATACTTTATTCAGATTAAAAGACCTACTTAAGTCTCGTTGACTACATATATGAGCATCCATATAATATCTAATACAAATTGAGTATTATGTTAGGAGAAGGAGGGCATTGAAAGATGAGCAGAACAATTAACCTGATGATGGCGGTTCTGATTGCAGTCATGGTGGCATTTCAGCCGTTTACCGTGTTCGCACAGAGCTCTGTGGATGCCCAAGTTTCTCTGGGCACGATGAAAGTATCGGGCGAGATCAAGGTCATTCTCGTAGATGGCAGCGAAGTCAGTCTGAAGGATGAAAGCTATCCTATATATCCCGATATGATTATAGATACGCTTGACGACGGCAAGGCTACCCTTATAGTCAACGGCGGCAAGTACGTTATCGAGCCCAATTCCGTATTCAAGGTACAGTCAATCGGCAACGGTTTTACGGGTCTTTTGCTGACTCCGGGCGACGAGGGCGAGGTTTGCTACTGCTTTAATCCGAAGGGCGGATATCTCGTAGACACGCCGGATGCAGACACCATCCCCGAAAGCGAAAGCGCGCTTGAAGCCGGGACTCCGCAGTATGTCGACGGCAGGACGAACTACAGGGACAACACCGCGTCGGCTATCCAGTTCGACGGTCATTCCGTATTCAAGACAAGCCTTAACGAAACGACCATGGAGCCGGGAGACGCTCTATCCTATCCTCCGTCCGGTAAGGATCCGCAGAATGCATTTGACAGCAAATCCGGGTGCTGCAAGGCCCCTGTCGCGCCGTTCATAATACCGGCTTCGGTAGGCGCCGCAGCGGTTACGGGCGCGGTCATTTGCGGAGCGGCCTGCGGCGGCAACGACAACGACTCCAACGCAAGCAACGTCCTCAGGTCGAACGAGTAAGAATTGTCAATATAAACTGACAATTCAGTACTTGCTCTGCTGATTAGAATAACAATTGTATAAGTTGGGAAATAAGGGGTGTATAATTGTTATTCAACGAAAGGTGTGCTTGCATGTTCGAGAAAATAACCGTTATATCAGCAGTGGTTTTCTCCCTTGCGGTTATGTATGCCTGCGGCGGCGGGTCCTCCCATAGCGGGAGCTACACGATACCCCAGGCCACGAGGGAAGTTAACAAAGAGAACCAGGAGCTCAACCGGAAGCTCATACAGGAAACCTTTTCCACCACATCTTCCGTCGACTACAGAATAGGCCCAGGCGACCTTCTGGCCATACAGGTGCTCGAAGCCCCCGACCTCAACACCGAAGCGAGGGTCAACAGCCAGAATTCCATCACTTTCCCGCTTATCGGTAAAGTCGACGTGGCCGGATACACCCCGCAGGAAGCCGAAAGCAGGATTGCCGAAATGCTGGCGGAAAATTACATGCATAACCCGCATGTAATCGTCTCCGTGAAGGAATACAGGAGCCAGCGTGTTGCGGTAATAGGGAGCGTAAAAAATCCGGGGACTTACGAGCTCCTCGGCAAGGGCACCCTGCTCGACGCCCTGGCGCTCGCAGGCGGCCTTGGGGAAAACGCGAGTGATATAGTCTACGTTACCAGGAAAACCAGCGACGGCGGCGAGAAGTCCGTACAGGTTGACCTCGACGACCTTCTCGATAAGGGCGACGCCAGTCTGAACGTCCCGATAAACATGGGCGACGTTGTGTACGTGCCCGAAGCCGGAGTAGTCTACGTCGACGGAGCCGTCGTAAAACCGGGCACCTACCCGATAACCGACGACATGACAGTAAGCCAGGCCGTAACGGCCGCGGGCGGCATGGACAAAACCGCGAAGGCGTCCGATGTCAGACTCTTAAGGAACAGAGGCGGGCAGGTCGAGGTGCTTCCTGTCAATCTCGAAGCGATTAAGGACGGGGAGATACCCGACATGATACTTCAGGACCAGGATGTTGTGGTTGTGGGCAAGAGTGCGATAAAGAGCTTCTTCGACGCTATAAAGCTCGGTCTATTCTTCCCGCCGTTCAGCATGGGGGTTCAGTAAACTAGGGGGAGATTCAAACAAGAATATGGAATACAACGGCAACGACAGAAAAGGGGACGAGAACACCGGGCACAGTCTCGTACCGAGCAGCGAGGAAAGGTCCCTAAGGGCTTATTCCCCCGCCCCGGACATCATAAGGACCTACCCGGTCGACGAAGAAAACCCGATTCACAGATATATAGACGTGGTGCTTCGGAGAAAGAAGGTCATCATAGCCTTCTTTGCGATTGTCCTGGTAACCACTCTCATAGGCACGGTATCGACGGAGCCTGTTTATAAGGCTACGGCCAAGGTCGAGATATCCCTCGAAAATCCGAAGGTGGTAAATTTCGACCAGGTTGTCGAGCTCGAAACCCAATCGGCCGAATTCTACGAAACGCAGTATCTCCTCCTTAAGAGCAAGGCTCTCGCGAAACAGGTAGTGGAGAAGCTGAACCTCGGCCAACACCCGGAATACAACCCTGAAGAACAGACCCCGGGCATTATCGACCGTATAAAATATGCGATATTCGGCACTATAAGCAGCGCCATAGGCGGGGTAAAGAACCTTTTCATCAGGCCTGAAGCCGAATCCGCGTCCGGGCAGGAGGATGTATATATCGGCGAGATGACAAAGCAGGACAATCTCGTGAACGCCTTTGTCGGGGGGCTCACAATTAGCCCCGTCGGCAACTCCCGTCTCGTAGATATAAGCTTTGAATCGCACGACAGGAAGCTCGCCGCCGACGCGGTCAACACCCTCGCCGATACCTTCATCGAGTGGCTCATGAACAGAAAGCTCGACGCCACGAAGCAGGGAAGGGATTTTCTCAAGAAACAGATAGAGCAGGCCCAGTCCAACCTCGAACAGTCCGAGGCCAGGCTGAACGAATTCGCGAAAAGTAACGATATCGTCTCCCTCGACCAGAAGATGAACATCACCTACCACACCTTCGCCGAGCTGAACGACGCGCTCGCCAAGGCGGAAACGGAGAGAATAGCAAAGGAATCGCTCTACAAGCACGTAATGGCCGGCAACGTGAGCTCGCTCCCGCTCGTCGTGAACGATCCCTACATACAGAATCTTAAGGCCGAGCACGCCATGGCCAAGTCCGAATACAGCCAGATGAGCGCGACTTTCAAATCCGGCTATCCGAAACTAAAAGAGGTCGGAGCAAAGGTAGCCGAGCTTCAAAGAAAAATAGACGAGGCCCAGGGCAGCATTGCAAATTCCGTAAAGTCCGACTACGAGGCCGCGCAAAAGAAGGAAGAAAGCTTGAGGGAGAGCTACGAGAAGCAGAAAGTACTCGCCTCCGCCCTGAACGACAAGTCTATCGAATACAACATCCTCAAGCGTGAAGTCGAATCCAACGAAACGATTTACAACACGCTTCTCCAGAGGCTCAAGGAGACGGAGGTTTCATCCGCTATAAAGGCGAGCAACATACAGGTCGTCGACTATGCGCAGATACCCCTCTTTCCATTTAAGCCCAACGTAACCCTCAACCTCCTCTTCGCCTGTATCATAGGCCTCGGGGGCGGGGTGCTCATAGCATTCATAATCGAATACTTCGACAACACGATAAAGTCGCCGGAAGAGATAAGGGACAAGATGAAGTTCCCGGTTCTTGGCGGGGTTTTCGAGGCGAAGCAGGCCGACAGCCTGGCGGCCCCTGTCGAAAAGACCTTCCTCATGGACCCGCGGTCCCATATCGCCGAAGCTTTCAGGACTATACGAACCTCGCTTCTTCTTTCCACGCCTGGAAAGCCCCCGAGGTCGATACTCATAACGAGCTGCTTCCCTGCCGAGGGCAAGACCACGGTTTCCATAAACCTCGCCTCTTCGTTCGCGCAGGCCGGTAGCAAGGTGCTCCTCCTCGAGGCCGACCTCAGAAGGCCGAGGATCGGTAACGTGCTCGGGAACAACGGATACGGCCTCAGCAGCTATCTCACGGGCAACGCCGGCCTCGAAGACGTAGTCACTCACGGCGAAATACCCAACATGTACGTCCTTCCCGTAGGGCCGATACCGATCAACCCGGCCGAGCTCCTGGGCTCGAGCCAGATGAAGGAGTTAATCGATATCCTGACGCAGGAATACGATTACATAATAGTAGACGGTCCGCCCGCGCTCGGCTTTGTCGATTCCCATATACTGTCCAGCCTTGTCGACGGAGTTGCAGTCGTCGTAAGGGCGGGGAAGACGCCGAGAACCTCTATCAGGGATCTTATAGAGAAGCTCTGGAACCTGAGGGCGAATTTCCTCGGGGTAATAGTTAACGGCATAGAGCTCAATCAGAACAGCTACTACTACAAATCATACAACTACTACTACGGCGAAAACGAAGAAAAGAAAAAGATTGCCCCCGTCAAAGCCAAGGTAAAAAACGCCCGGGACGATATAGGCAAAACAATTTAATCAGCCGGGCATCTGTCGCTTCCCAGTCCCAGCGGGTATATTGAGAATCATCCTTTTGAAAGCCTGCGGGGTGTATACGTTCAAGACATGAATCTTGTAATCCGTTCCAGACTACGCCAATATGCCCTCCTCGCTCTTTCCGCAATAATAATAATGATTCTCATAACCAGGGCGGCCAGTAACTGGCTCTCCTATATATACGCCGGCGACCCTCCCCCGAGGGGCCTCAGGGAAGCCATGGTTCTCGAGCAGAACAACTCTGAATTCTACTTCCTCCTCGCACAGTATTACGACAATTACGACTTCACGGTACCGAGAACGGATGTCTCCAGGCTTTACAAAAGGGCCCTGGAATTAAACCCCCTGAACTATAATTACTGGTTCTATCTCGCGGAATTTCTTTCGCGGCAGGGCGAAAAAGATAAAGCGGTCTACGCCCTGGACCAGTCTACGGAGCTCTCCCCCGGCGTCGTTTCCCTGAGGTGGGCGGCCGGGATGCTTGCATCCAAGCTCGGGGATAAAGAGGCCCTTCTCGACAACCTCATTCCCGTGATGGCCTACGACGCCGACAGGAGACAGAAGGCATTCACCATTCTCTGGCAGACGCTCAGGAAGGGCGACGATATAAGAGAAGTCCTCCCCGAGGAAGCAGTGCCCGACTATATGAAATTTCTCATAAAGACCAAAAGGGTGCCGGAAACTTACGACATATGGTCAGACCACAAAGACCTCGTCGATTACAACCTCTTCATGCTCATGATGAATTTTCTCATATACCAGAACAGCATCGACTTCGCCAAAAACGCCTGGACGGACCGTATGGGAGCGTGGGACGGCGTCTGGAACGGAAAATTCGAAAAAACTATAAATAATAACGGCTTTGACTGGACGATAAGCAATCTCGAAGGGATAAAAATAACGACGCCGGAGGATTCCGAGGAGAAAGGCAGCTCCCTCAAAATAGAATTCGACGGAAACAGCAATTACGATTTTTATCATTTCAGACAGGTCGTGCCTGTCGAAGAGAATACGAGATACACGCTCACCTCAGACATAAAAAGCGAGAATCTTACGACAACGAACGGAATTTTCTGGGAGGTCTACTGCCTTCACAGCGACGACCTCTACCAAAGATCCGGGCAGACATACGGCACGACCGACTGGCACAAGGTCGGGCTCTCCTTCACAACCCCGCCTGGGTGCACATCGGCCGTTATACGACTAAGAAGATTCAAGACCGATACCGGCGCCCCTTTCTCCGGAGTGCTCTGGATAGACGACGTCGGTCTCAAAAAGGATAGTTAGCGGATGATACCATTTATCATCGAAAAAATAATTCCGATACTTATAAACGTGGGGCTGGCGCTGATACTGCTTTCCCCCCTGCCCTTCGGAAACGTCGAGACGTGGTCGGTTTCCCTTTTCGAAATCATTTCGTTCCTGACGTTCGGCGTATGGCTTGCCGGAAAAATTCTCAAGGGCAGAATACGCGTCCCCAAGTCGCCTCTCTATCTCCCGATGGGGCTCTTCTTCGTCCTGATATTCTTCCAGACAGTCGAGCTTCCGGAATTCCTTCTGGGTATACTCTCGCCTCATGGCTCCTCTCTCCTTCAGGATAAGGCCGAAGCGCTCAAATTCATATTCGGCGAGAACGTCGATCTTTCCCATACCATAAGCATCTACCCCTTCGTCACCAATCAGAAGTTTCTCCTCTATCTCTCCTACGCCGCCTTCTTCATCGTGGCGCTCGACTATATACGCTCGAGCCGGCAGGTAAGAAGATTCTTCTGGATAATATTCACTGTCTGCCTCATCGAATCCCTCATCGGGCTCATGCAGTATATTGCGAGCGGCTCCAGGGTACCGGCCGCCGGCACATACGTGAACCCGAATCACTTCGCCGGTCTTCTCGTCCTCGTAATACCGTTCATCCTCGGGTACCTCCTTTATCTTTATACGAGGCACGGGGTAGTAATAGGCAGGTGGGGGAACAAGGTAAAGCTTCCCGTGTCGAGCCACTTCGTGATGTTCTTCGCGACGTGCATAATGGCCATAACCCTTATACTCGCTCAATCGAGGGGAGCGATACTCTCCTTCTGCGCGTCGATATTCTTTTTCTACATGATGATGTCCCGGGACAAAAAAAACAGATCCAACAAATGGCTCATCGGGGGATTCTTCGCGATAATCCTGGTGTACTCGCTATGGATAGGGCTCGACCCGGTTCTCGACAAGATGACGAAGACGACGAGAGAGCTTCCGAACCGTACCTACATATGGAAAGACAGCATGAACATGCTGAAGGATTTTCCGGTCCTCGGCGTCGGGCTCGGCAACTTCAGTCTAGCCTATACACTCTACAAAAAAAACGCATACTGGCCTCACGTATACGACCACGCACACAACGATTATATAGAGCTGGCGACGGAAACGGGTATAGCGGGCTTCGCACTCGTGTTCTGGGCGCTCATAGCGTTTTTCAGAAACGTATACAGGAACGAAAAGTATTTTTCATCGGAGAAAGACCCCTTTTCCTATTATATAACTATAGGGCTCGTGAGCGGAATGTTCGGGATGTTCGTTCACACGATAACGGAATTTACATTCCAGATTCCGGCCAACGCCTACTATTTCACGTTCATGCTGGCCCTGACGGCGAGCATCGTGAACCGCGTTTCCGAAAGGGAAAGATCAGGTTAGTGTTATAGGGAATCCGATGCCGGCTGCAAGGCGATCCGGCCGGGATTCAGTGGCCGCCGTTTCTCGCGACGACCTGCCTGTCGAGGCAGTCCTTTAATGCCTGCTCGGATATGTATCCCTTCTCGATGAGTATGCTGCCCAGTTTCGCGCCGGTATCCTTCTGGTAATCGAGCGCTTCCTCGAGCTGCTTCTTGTTTATGACCTTGGCGGCGAGCATGATGTCGCCGAGGAGATATTCCTTCCTCCTCGGGGCCATCCAGGTCGCCGCGGAATTCACGGACACCTGGAGATTGAGAAAGTCACTCAGTTTCTGCTCGGTTATATATCCTTTCTCGATCAATATCTCGCCAATCTTGCCGCCCCACTTTTCCTGATGAGCCAGCGCCTCCTGAAGCTGCTCCTCTGTGATTACGCCCGATTCCAGTATCACCTGCCCTATCAGCTTGTCGATGCGCCTGTCCTTACTTTCCCACCTGTAAGCGATCGTGTACCAGATAGTCGCGAATATGAGCTTCATGTCGAGCCAGAAGCTTTCGTTGTTTATGTAGATCGTGTCGTAGCGAAGCTTGTTCCGGGGATGCGTGTTGTAGTTCCCGTAAACCTGCGCTATGCCGGTCAGCCCGGGCTTCACCCTGAGCCTGTAGTCGAACCCCGGGATCATTTTCCCGAACTCGGAAACGAGCTCGGGCCTCTCGGCGCGTGGGCCGACAAAGCTCATGTCCCCTCTCAGGATGTTAAAGAGCTGCGGGAGCTCGTCGAGCTTGGTCCTTCTTAAAAAATCCCCGACCTTCGTAATCCTGTGATCCTTTTTATACGCCCATACGGGCCCGGTATTCTGCTCGGCGTTCTTTATCATTGAGCGGAACTTGTAAATCTTGAACTTCCGTCCGTTCTCCCCGAGCCTCACCTGCGAGAAAAGTATAGGAAATCCATCCTCTATATATATTGTGATTGCAACGAGCACGCCTACGGGAAACAGCAAGACAAGCCCCAGAAACGAAAACAGCACGTCGAAGGGTCTTTTCAGAAAAGGCTCCTTGACAGGGTTTGATGGATACTCCACCAAAGAATAATTCCCGCCTATCTTGTTTAGTGTACCGTTGAAGCTTTTGAAAATCTTCATGCTTTTCTCGCTACTATTAATATTAAAGAGATTGAGATTACAGGCAAATCCCTTAACAGGATATTAAGCCGACCCCTCGAGATCTTGTAGGTGCAATGTTCATGCCATTTAGCACATACATCCTAACCCCCCTGAGACACATGATAATAGTCTAAAGCATACTTATACACAAACGAGACTTGTCAATCGGAGGCTGGTAGCGGGACAATTTTTGTTACTCTTAGAGGCCAAAGGCTGTTAAGTCAGCTTTACACTCGAGAAAATGGGACCCCTGGAACGTCAACCCCCTAAGACCGTGCCGACACACGGAACCCGCCTACTCCCTCCATTTCCCGTACTATTAACCAGAAGTTTACATCACAATACTTCGAATGTCTCGACTATTCATGCAGATGATAAAATATCACCGCATGCCTCTTCCGGGCCGGATTTCATTAAAGACCAACCCCCCCGCGCTCACTCCCCCTGCAAATTCCGGCCTTCTTTCCGCGCCGCGGCAAAAGTGTGTTCTTTAGTTATTTGCATATAATTCATTTATGCCTTGATTATCATGGACAGTAATTTTAAAGAACGCTAAACCCCTCGCCCATAAAAGGGAATCGAAATCGATTTTGTGATAAAGCTTTATAATCCGCGTTTTGACATTATAATTGGTGATATCGAATTCAAAGCTGCCAAGGTCAAGGTTTTACCATAGCGCTTAGACGCATTTCTTATGCAGAAAACAGAATCTTCATTTAAAATCGACGGTCAGAACAAGCCCGCTGCGGCGCGTGACACCGCAAATGATTCAGGAGGCGATTTCCGCAAGCCGTTCGCCATACGGAAACCGCAGTCCGGAATTTCTCTTCAGTTAAGAGAGCTCTACGAATACCATGAGCTGATATATTTCCTTATCTGGAGAGACATCAAGGTCAGATACAAGCAGACGGCGCTAGGCGTAATATGGGTAGTGCTTCAGCCGCTTTTGACAATGGGCGTCTTCACGATATTCTTTGGGAACCTCGCCAAAATACCGTCGGACGGCGTGCCTTACCCTCTCTTCTCTTTCGCGGCGCTGGTACCCTGGCAGCTCTTTGCCAACGCGCTTTCCAACTCCAGTAACAGCCTCGTCAACAGCCGTGACCTGATTACAAAGGTATATTTCCCGAGGCTCATCATACCGCTCTCCTCGATACTTGGCGGCCTCCTCGATTTTTTCATAGCGTTCGTCGTGCTCCTGCTCATGATGCTTTACTACGGCATCGTTCCGACAGTTGCCATATTGACGCTTCCCCTTTTCGTGATTCTTGCGATCGCGACGGCGCTTGCCATAAGCCTCTGGCTCTCGGCTCTCAACGTTATATACAGGGACGTCCGCTACACGATACCTTTCATGACCCAGTTCTGGCTTTTTTTGACGCCGATCGCATACCCGAGCAGTCTGGTCCCCGAAAAGTGGCGCATACTCTATGGTCTTAATCCGATGTCCGGGGTGGTCGAGGGTTTCCGTTGGGCTCTTCTGGGAAAATCCGACCAGGACTGGACACTCGTTATAGTATCTTCGATAGTGGTTCTGGTGCTCCTCGCAGGCGGGCTCGTTTATTTCAGACAGATGGAGAAGAGATTCGCAGACGTGGTCTGACATGAGTGAAATCACGATAAAAGTAAGAGACATAGGAAAAGAGTACAAGATCGGAGAAACCAACGAGTTTCAGACGATGAGGGAGAATATAACCCGGCTCGTCTCCGGAGGCGTTAAGAAGCTCGTCTCGGGCTTTGGCAAAAGCCGCAATGGCAACGATCCTGCGGCAAAGAAAGCCTCCGGTGATAACATGTTCTGGTCTTTGAAAGACATCTCGTTCAATGTCTGCAAGGGGGAAATCATCGGCATTATCGGCCGCAACGGCGCCGGGAAAAGCACCCTTTTGAAAATAATAACAGGCATAACGGAGCCGAGCGAAGGAAGAATAGACATCTACGGCAGAATAGCTTCCCTGCTCGAAGTCGGCACCGGATTTCACCTCGAGCTCACAGGGCGCGAAAACATCTACCTCAACGGCGCGATACTGGGCATGAGGAAAAGCGAAATCGACAGGAAATTCGACGAGATACTGGAGTTTTCCGAGGTCGAGCAGTTCATAGACACCCCCGTGAAGTATTATTCGTCCGGCATGAGAGTCAGGCTCGGATTTTCAGTCGCCGCGCATCTTGAGCCGGAAATACTCCTCATAGACGAAGTACTGGCGGTCGGCGACGCAGCGTTTCAGAAAAAATGCCTGGGAAAGCTCAACAACGTCGCCACCTCCGAAGGGAGGACAGTGCTCTTCGTCAGCCACGACATGACTGCAATTCTTTCTCTATGCCAAAGAGCGATCATGCTCGAACAGGGGCATTTAATAGCGGAAGGGCATACGGACGATATAGTACAGAAGTACCTTCAGTCGATGAGCTCGACATACGAGATACCGCTCGATCAGCGAACCGACCATGTCGGAGACGAAAGCGTTACAATAGTTTCGCTCAAGGTGGAAAATGCCGAAGCGGGGAAGCCGATACAACCGAGCAGCAGAATCAATATCAAATTCGAATACGTCAGCGACAAGCCGATCAAATATCCCAGAATTATAGTGAAAATAAGAGACTTCAGAACCCGGGTAAATCTGGCGCGCCTCGACAGCGAAATACAACTGGGGCTGCCGGAGCTATTGCCGGCCAGGGGGACAATAATCTGCAGCACCGGCGAGCTTTTCCTCACGCCGGGCCGCTGCGTAATCGATTTGGAATTAAAGAGAGGAATGGTCACAGCCGACAAAATAGAGCACGCAGGATACTTCGACATAGAGACAGAAAACGTCTACGGAACAGGGAAAATACCGACTCGCGACGAATCCGTTTCTCTCTTGAAATACGAGTGGCATACCGAGTGACATACTCGATATTGTCATTCCATTCATTCACGGACTTTACAAGTCTTGTCCGGAAGAATTACGACGCGAAGGCCGCATGAAGAGTCAGATAAAAAGCGCATTAAAGCTTCTCCCTTCTCCTCTATACAGGTGGATGCACAGAACCTACAGCCAGGCGCGTGCAGGGATCAGGGGTGAAACCTACATCCCTCCTCTCGAGCTCGTCGACTTCGGAGACTTAAGACGCCTGAAACCGATAAGCGAGCTCGAAGGGTACGAGCGCGGCACACCCGTAGACAGGTACTACATCGAAAATTTCCTCTCCCGGAACAGCACCTGTATCGCAGGGCACGTGCTCGAAATCGGAGACGACGAATACACGAGGAAATTCGGAAAAGACAAGGTAGAGAAAAGCGATATTCTAAACTACGATAAGGGCTTTAATTCCAGGACGACAATCGAAGCCGACCTGTCCTCGGCCCCCCATATACCTTCAGACACCTACGACTGCATCATCTTCACACAAACCCTTCAGTTTATATACGACTTCCGCTCGGCGATAAGCACGCTCCAGAGGATACTGAAACCGGGAGGCGTTCTCCTTGCGACATTGGGGGCTATAGGAAACACATACGGTGAAGGGCCGTCCGAAAGTGACTGGTACTGGCTGTTCACGGCTTCGTCCGCAGCCAGGATTTTTGAGGAACAGTTCACGGCGGGCAAAGTGGAGGTCGGTCCTCACGGTAACGTGCTCGCGGCTATCGGTTTTCTGGAAGGACTGTCCGCCCATGAATTCTCCGAGCGGGAGCTCGATTATTACGACCCCAGATATCAAATGCTCATAACCGTAAAAGCATCCAAATAAATAAAGTAATCAATAACTATTGAAACCTTCGGGCTGTTTATATAATAATAGAAACAGGTTAAAAACTGTCGGCTTTAAATTAGCTGTAAAATTGGTGATATGAACGAACATCCCCTTGTCTCAGTCATAATCCCCTTCCTGAACGCGGAAAAGTACTTCGAAGAGGCTATAGAGAGCGTGCTGGCCCAGACCTTTACAGACTGGGAGCTCATCCTGGTCGACGACGGCTCTACAGACAGCAGCACGCAAATCGCCCTCGATTATAAAAACCGGTGCGGTGGGAAAGTCGTTTACACAGAGCACGAAGGGCACTTGAACAAGGGTATAAGCGCCTCCAGGAACCTGGGGTTTCGCAGCTCCCGGGGGAATTACATCGCAATGCTCGACGCCGACGACGCCTGGACGAAATACAAGCTCGAGCAGCAGACGGAAATACTTCAAGCATATCCGGAAGCGGGAATGGTCTGCGGGAATACGAAGTACTGGTATAGCTGGACAGGCGATCCAAACGATATCTCCCTCGACCGCTACATGCACGATAACATAAACTCCGCCGCACCCATACTGAACACGCTGGTCGATCCCCCGCTGCTCTTGATTCTTACGCTGAACGGACAGTTCGATCCCGTATCCATGTCCAACATCATGCTCAGGAGAGAAACCATAGAAGGAGTGGGCAGGTTCGAGGACGCCTTCACAGGCATGCACGAGGACCAGGCCTTTCTGGCGAAGATTTACCTTGGCTCCCCCGTATTCGTATCCGCCTCGTGCTGGGACCTCTACAGGCAGCACAGGGAATCCTGCCACCAGGTCGCCGGAAAGAAGGGAAAGCAGGAATCGGCCGAGCTCTTTTACCTGAATTGGCTGGAAAGGTACCTGGGAGAAAAGGGTATCGGAGATCCCGGAGTCAGGGATGCGCTCTATAACAGACTCTGGAATTTCAGGAATCCGTCGCTGAACGAGCTCAGGCACTCCGTCCTGCAAAAGACTAAAGACACCGTCAAGACACTGGCCCCGAAGCTGCTGCCGCGCTCGGTGGGAAAAGCCGTAATTTCGAAATACAGCCGCAGGAGGCCCTTCGGATGGGTCGATTTCGGGGAGCTGAGAAAAGTTGCTCCCGTGAGCGAATCCTTGGGTGAGAGGAAAGGAAGCCCCATTGACGGATATTACGTAGACAAATTTCTAAAGGCGAATTCAAAATATATAAAGGGCATGGTCCTCGAGTCAGGAAGCGATTTATACGCCTACAGATACGGCAAAGAAAACGTAATAAAGGGCGGCGTAATTAAAATATCCGCCGAATCCGGCCCGGTTGACATCGTATTGCCGCCGGATATTCCCCGCGGCGGCTGCGACTGCATTATAATTACACGGACGCTCGAGTTCATGTACGACCTGTCCCGGGCGATCGAAACACTTTACGGGATTCTGAAACCAGGTGGAGTAATACTCGCGGCCATGCCGGGTGTGCGTCCCCCGTCGAGCGGGAAGTCCGACTGGTACTGGAATTTCACCTCCTTATCGGCGCGAAGGCTCTTCGAGCAAAAGTTCCCGCCCGGGAATGTAAACGCAGAGTGTTTCGGAAACCCCCTGGCCGCAGTAAGTATTCTTCACGGACTTGCGGCAGAAGATCTGAAACGCGAAGAGCTGGACTATTTCGACGAGAGATACGAGTTGATTATTGGAATAAGGGCTTTCAAACCCGATTGATGTCAGGCGGAGGACATGAATAAAAATATACCCATACTGATGTACCACCAGGTAAGCCCAAACCCGCATCCGAGCTTTCTCGAATATACAGTCACCCCGAAAGCGTTCGAATCCCAGATGAAAACACTGAAGATGCTCGGGTTTAAAACCATTACTTTCGATCAGCTGACGGCTTACAGGGAAGGTAGAGGGAAGCTCCCCCGAAAACCCGTGATAGTAACGTTCGACGACGGCCTCACGGAGTCGATAGAATATTCTGTCCCGATTCTCGAAAGGCTGGGCTTCACGGCAGTTTACTACATGCCCACGAACTACATGGGGATCAAAAGCGGCTGGATGGTGCCGGAGATTAACGCCGAATTCCAGATAGTCGACTGGCCCGTGGTCAGGGAGCTCGACTCGCGCGGCTTCCAAATCGGGTCCCACACCATGAACCATCCCTGGCTGAACCGCATAACGCCCGAGGAGTGCTACAAGGAGCTCGAAGGATCGCGGAAAAGACTCGAAGATTTTTTGGGCCACGAGGTGAGGCACATAGCCTATCCTTTCGGTGCGCACAACGAGACGGTAAAAATCATAGCCGGCGAAACGGGATACCACACTGCCTGCACCACGGAGCCATACATAGCAAACATAAACGACAACATGTTTTCACTGCCGCGGCTCAATATCGGCATGGAGGAAACGCTGCTGGATTTCCTGATACGCATACATACCACGAAGTATACGCCGGAAGAAATTTACGCCAGGGTCCCCGGGCCGCTCCGCCGCTTGGTGAAAAAATACGTCATCGGCAGAAAGACAAGCTAGGCTGTTATGATGAAGGTAAGCGTAGTGATACCCACATACAATCGCGCCGGCTCCATGGAGCGTCTCCTGAACGCTCTTAAGGCACAGACATTCCCGCCCTCCGATTTCGAGGTCGTGGTTTCCATAGACGGCTCGGAGGACGGAACCAGGGAAATGGTCGAGAATTTCGACGCCCCGTTCACGATTCACTCAATATGGCGACCCAATTCGGGCAGGGTCAAGGCCTGCAACAATGGAATCGAAAACGCATCCGGAGAAATATTGATAATCCTCGACGACGATATGGAACCGTTGCCTGAATTCATAGAGGCTCATTACCTGTCTCATTCCTCCGGCGGGAAGCTGGGTGTAATCGGCGCAGCCCCGATACACGTCGACGATTCCTCGACGTTCGCAACGAAGTATATAGCTTCTGAATTCAACGCACGGCAGAAAAAAATGGCGCGCCACGATTATAAGTTCAGGATATGGGATTTTTATGGAGGGACTTTCTCCATAAGAAGAAAGACGCTCCTCGAAGTGGGCCTCTTCGACGAATCCTTCAAAACCTATGGATACGAAGATATGGAGCTCGCCCGGCGCCTCATCAAGTCGGGTGTGAAGATAATATTCAACCCCGCCGCTGTCTGCACGCAGTACTATGACGAAACCCTCGAAGGGCTCCTTAAGAAAACCGTACACTCCGGAGAACGAGTCGTTCTCCTGGTCAGCATACATCCCGAGCTTTTCGGCGAGCTCAAGTTAAGAGAATACAACGTCCAGGGATGGAAATGGCGCTGGCTGCGCTTTACCCTCATATGGGCCGCCCTGCTCGTCCCTCCGACAAAACGCCTCATCATATCCTTCTTAAAATTATTCGAGAGCTCCTCCGACAAAACCCGGGCAAAGCTCTACGCTATGGCAATGGATTATTTCTTCTGGCTCGGCGTCTGGTCCGAAGTTAGAAAAAACAGGGAGTACGAGCCCCTCATCCCCAGAATAAAATCGTACAGATACGATTCTCATGCCTCATAAAATCGTTTATTATCTCGACAGCGACGGGTTCGGAGGGGCCGAGCAGGTTCTTTATACGCTTCTCCGAGGACTCGACAGGAGCGCGTGGCATCCGGTTCTCACTTACCACCCGAACGCCGGCATTGCGCCCTTCATAACCTCTGTAGAACAGCTGGGAATAGAAACACTGGCGACTCCACGAATCGAAGGCTACAGGGATATAAAGGGGATTCGGGAATTTTCGTCCAGGCTGAAAACCATCCGGCCCCGCATCTTTCACGCCAACATCAACTGGCCGCTGTCTTGCTCGAACGGCATCATCGCGGCGTACGTGGCCCGGGTTCCCGCCATCATCGGAACCCAGCATCTGTACGAAAAAATAGAATCGAGGCACCTCCGCGTTTTTCAATTCCTCATTTCGCTCCTGGTGAATCGCTACATAGCAGTATCGGCCGATCTTGCAAATGAGCTCGGGCAATCAGTACCCTCGTATAAAATACGGGTGGTGCAAAACGGTATAGATTTCGAGCGCTTCAACGTCGAGCCCGGCAGCGAAACGAATAACGTATACGCGTCATTAAGAGAAAAAAATCTGCCCATCATGCTCACCGTTGCCCGCCTCGCCAAACAGAAAGGCCATACATATCTGCTTAAAGCCGCGGCGAAAATTCCCGATGCGCTTTTCGTTTTCGCAGGGGACGGTCCCGAGAGAAAGAATCTCGAGAAAGAGTCGCATGAGCTAGGCCTCGGCGACAGGGTGGTATTTCTGGGAGAGAGGACGGACATCCCCGAGCTTCTCGTCGGCTGCGACGTTTACGTTCATCCCTCGATTTTCGAAGGAGGCGTCGCGATATCCATAATGGAAGCCATGGCCGCCGGCAAACCCGTAATAGCGACCGAAGTCGAAGGCATAAGGAAAAATTTAACCGGCGGCGTAAATGCAGTGCTGGTACCTCCGGCCGATGTGGAATCCCTGGCAAAAGCCATAAGGGAGCTGCTGTCGAATCCTGATATGGCGAAGGAGATCGCGGCCGAGGGAAAATCGCTCGTATCCAGGGAGTTTTCTTCCTCAAGAATGGTAAAGAACGTCACCGAAATATATAATCAATATTTACAGGCCGGTCGTGTGTGAATCGTCTTCAGATTCTCCGCAGAAATGAACGAATTTAAACTGCCGACTAGAAAGATTCCGGATTTGATACGGGCTTTTGCCACGCGATAACATGCGCATCCTCTTCATTTCGAGATACTTCATCGACGACCCGAAAACGAAGGTACACGGAGTCTACAAACGCATGGGAACCTTCATAGAGGCGCTTAGGGAAATAGCGCCGCTCGACGTGCTGTTTTACACTCCGCCCGGAACGGACTGTTCCCCTTCCCGGACAAAGGAGCTCGAAACCCGTCTCAGGGACTACTGGCAGGCCGACGTGAGCCTCTTCCTCTGCCCGATGAGAGAATACGGCAACCGCACGCCCGCAGGTAAAATGACGTCTTTCTGGAAGGGCATATTCAGTATCTTCGAGCAGCTCGGCTATTACGAAGTGAGCGGCGAAAAACAGGTCGGATATTTAAACGAGCTCCTGGGCCGTAATCACGCTGCTCTCTTCGCTCACAGGCTATCGGCGATGTGCCCCGTTCTACTTTCCGGAAAAAAGCTGCCTCCCGTTTTCTTCGACATGGACGACATCGAGCACATAGTCCTCTCCCGTTATATCGCACAGCAGACAAAAACCAGGAGCAAGCTCCTTAACCTCCTCCTCCCGGCTCTGGTTTCGGGAGAAAAAAAAGCGGTCAGGCTTTCCGCCGAGACCTACATTTGCTCGGAGAAAGACAGGCTGCTCCTCGAAAGGGAATTCGGTGCGAGTAACGTCGCGGTCGTTCCCAATTCCGTATCGATTCCGGAGTATACGCCGCCCTCGCCCGACCCGGTCCTTCTTTTCCTCGGCTCCGACTACGGAGCCAACCTCGAGGCGGCCGACTACATGGCGAGACGGATCTGGCCGTACGTGCGAGAGGCAATGCCCTCGGCAAGGCTGATTATAGCGGGCATATCGAAGGGCATGCTAGGCCGCGACGTCCACGACATCCCCGGCATCGAAGTCCCCGGTTTCGTCGAAAACCTCGACGGACTTTACGCCGGGAGCCGCGCCGTCGTATCGCCGATACTGGTCGGCGGGGGGACCCGCTTCAAGATAATCGAGGCTGCGGCCTACGGAAGGCCGGTCGTATCCACGACAGTGGGCATGGAAGGCATAGACCTCGCCCCGGGCACCGAAATCGTGGTCCGGGACGACCCGAAAGGGTTTGCCGCTGCCTGCGTCGAGCTCCTGTCCGGTGCTTCGCTCTGCGAACGCATGGGGCTGGCGGCGCGGGAGAAGGCCGCAGCAGTTTACGACAGGAACGCTGTCGTGAGCCTCCTACGGGAAAGAATCGCCCGGCGCCTCGCCTCCGCACAATAAACCCCAATCCGTTGTATAATTTCACCAATGCCGAAGGTGAGCGTAGTAATCCCAACCTACAACAGGGCGAATCTTCTCATGAGCGCTGTTTCGAGCGTCCTCGACCAGAGCTATTCCGATTTCGAGATAGTCATAGTTGACGACGGCTCGAAGGACGACACCGAAGAGAGGATAAAGGCCCTCGGCGAATGTCGCATAAAATATTTCAGGAACAGTGTTAACAAGGGCGTCTCGGCGGTAAGGAATATCGGGATCACGAATTCCGCCGGAGAATATATCGCTTTTCTCGACGACGACGACGAATGGCTCCCGGGGAAGCTCGAAAGACAGGTCGATATTCTGGACAACG
Source organism: uncultured Spirochaetia bacterium (assembly GCA_964618635.1). Classification (GTDB taxonomy): domain Bacteria; phylum Desulfobacterota_D; class UBA1144; order Nemesobacterales; family UBA2774; genus JADLGH01. The sequence continues at coordinate 6,242 of CAZUDM010000002.1, read as the reverse complement.
GCCCTTCGAATCTGGGACTGGTGTATACGGGTTCCCTGTCAGTGGACTTAGCCACGGGCAGTCTTATTGAAACCACGATACCTAGATACAAGGGCAACGTGCTGAACGATCTCGCAGTCCTGAACTTCATACCGACTTCCTCCGTCCTGGTAAGAAGGGAATGTTTCACCAAAATCGGATTGTTTGACGAGAATCTCTCATATGGCGAAGACTTCGATCTCTGGATAAGAATTTCGACCGAGTTCCTGATCGATTATATTCGGGACCCGCTCCTCATACATAAGGATCACCCGCAAACCACGACCGCCAACAATAAAAAAGTGGCAGTCAATGTCAGACGTATACTCGATAAACATTCGGCATTATTCGCCTCGAACAAAAAAGGGCTCAGCAATTATCTGCTTATGATGGGGACGGCTTATTGCTACGACGGCAATCTGAGCGAAGGCAGAAAGGCATTTGCAGACGCTATAAAAGCTCGGCCCCTCGACTTAAGACTGTATTATAATCTAGCCCTGACCCTGATAGGTCCGGGAATGTACAGAAACATCAAGAGGCTCAAACATAATCTTATACAGACGGTTCAAAATTACATTGGCCGGAGCTGATAAATCCTATGCCCCGCACCAAAAAACGCATCCGGCCACGGGAGCGCCGAAAGACATAATGACGGTTCTTCAGGTACTCGCGATTCACCCCTTCAAGCACGGCAGCTTCGAGGATTATATCGCCTTCTTCGCCCGGAATATGAGCGAAAGGGGGCATACCTCCATCTTCGTATTCGGAAGCGAGCCCCATCCTGTCGTCCTCGAAGCCCTGGAGGCCGCCGGCTGCAAATATTTCGTTCAGGACAATCCCGCCGGGGCCGGGGGGTTCATTTCATTCCTCCGCCGCCTGAGCGGAATAATAAAGGAGCATAAGGTCGACATCATACAGGGCCAGTTCCTTCCTCATTCTCACTACGCGGCGCTGGCCGGCTTTCTCACAGGTAAGCCCTCGTTCGTCACGATACATTCGACAACTAATCAAAGCGGACAATCGGTAAAACCGACTACCATACTTAAAAATACAATCAGCTCCCTCTTGTCCCAGAAATTCTTCGCCGTTTCCGAAGCGGTGAGAAAAGACCTTATCGAGAATCTTCACATATCCGGAAAGCACATAACCGTCCTTCACAATGGAATAAATCTTGACAGGTACACCCCCCGGGAGACGGCTTTCTCCCTACACAGGGAATTGGGCATTTCCGAAGACCGGAGAATAATCCTCACCATAGCCCAGGCCAGGCCGGAGAAGGGCCTCGAATACTTGATCAGGGCGATACCGGACGTTCTAAGCCTGTACCCGGATACGAATTTCGTTTTCTGCGGAGGCGGTCCTCTCCAGAACAACCTGGCAGAGCTTGCAGAATCCCTCGGCGCCGGCGGGAATGTCCACTTCCTCGGGGTCAGGAACGACGTGCCGGCCCTACTAAACGATTCCTACGCGTCCGTTCTTCCCTCACTGGCAGAGCCCCTCGGCAACGCCGTGCTCGAGGCCATGGCCATGAAAAAAGCCGTCGTCGGAACCGACGTAGACGGGATACCCGAAATGATCGTGCATGGCTCGACAGGGCTCCTCGTGCCCCCGGGAGATTCGCCCGCCCTCGCCTCCTCCCTTATAGAGATTCTGAGAGACACGGCCCGGACGGTCACCATGGGAGAAAAAGCCAGGCAAAGGGTCGAGGATAAATTCGAGCTCAACCGGAGAGTGCTCACCGAGATCGAAATCTACGAGGATTTTCTCGCCGGGAAGAAGTAACCGGAGCTCCGAAAAACACACGGCAAACACGCCGAAGCGGGTTCCGGCGGGCGAAAACAAATCTTTAACATCGGCACCGATTGCAGTATATTTACAGTATATCGATTGAGACGAGGACGCTGTTCCGGCTTCACAAAAGTCTTTTCGTTTGCGTTTTCCAGCCCGTCGGACGCCTGCCGTGAAAGCGCCCTTCGAACGGCCGCTCCGAGCGCGGCCGGGGATTGACAGACAATCTGACATAACGAAATATCCCGGATGAATAACAACTCCAGACTGATACCGATAGCCCTCATCTCCGTAATCGTCATACTGGGCATAGTAATAAGCTTGCAAATGAGTCAGGAGGGCGCTCCACCCATAACGCTCCTGGCACTTTTGGCCATTCCGGCAATCATCATATTCATAAAATATCCGTGGACAGCCATCGCGATGTTCTTCATGCTGATCCCACTCGAAAACCTCTACGTCTACAGGGGAAGTCTCACGGCTTCGACGACTAAGCTCTTCGGCGGCCTTCTTTTCGCGCTCCTCGTCACATCAGGGTCGCTCAAATACATAAGCGACACGTTCACCAATAAAAAGGGTATATGGATGCTCGTATTCGGCGGGACGGCTGTATTGTCCTTACTCGTCTCGAACGACGTCCGCCTGGAAAAAGGATCGCTTATAACGCTCTGGCTCTCCATAATACTTTACTTCGTTCTCGTAATGATGATGAGGAACTCCAGGACGCTTCACCTCGCCACGATTGGTCTTATAATCGGAGGCGTTCTCTCGATATTGAGCCCGATGGTTTTGGGCATAGGATCCGTTCTTGAAGACAAACGCTACGGCGGACTCTGGGGAGACCAGAACGAGTTCGCCGCAATGCTGCTCGTACTGATTCCGCTGTCGATTGCCCTCTTTTACACGACTAAGAAAGGGCTCGTCAAGATGCTCCTCCTGGGCTGCTCGATCATGCTCATAGTCGGCCTCGCCCTCACATACTCGAGAGGCGGCTACCTCGCTTTCGGCGTCATGATCATCCTCGCCATGTTCAAGTTCATAACCGGGAAGAACAGGGCGAAGATACTGGCGATAACGGTGCCCATCCTCATAATAGGCTCGGTAATTTTCTTCCACACGTTCGGAGACGAATTCATCGCCAGAATGGAAACCCTGAGGCACCTCGAAAGCCGCGAATCGCTGCGCGGAGAGGGCTCGCTCAATCAGCGCTTCTACTACTATTTCGAGCTCGCCCCCAAAATATTCGCCGAAGATCCCATATTCGGTGTCGGATTCAGGGGCTTCATACTTCACAACCCGAGAGGGCAGATTTCCCACAACACGTATATCGAGGTCCTTACGGGCACGGGCATAGTGGGCTTCATCCCGTTCATGATAATCCTCTACATGACGTGGAGGGAAACGCGCAAAGTGGAGAGGTACGCCTCTATACAGGGGAACGAGAATTATCTATGGACCTACGCACAAGCGCTAGAACTGGGGCTCATATCGTATCTCCTCGCGGGGATGTTCATATCGCTCGACATCAACAAAATGACATGGTTACTCGTAACGCTTTCGGCTGTAATATTAAACATCTCGCGAATCCATTTCCTCGCCGCACACCGTGAGCAGGCGGCAGAGAGCGCCCGTCCGCCACGGATGGAATATGGCGTCCGGGGACGCCCGCAGTATGGGCCCTATGGCCAGGCGAAATACTGACCGGAATACCGCGCGTATTTAATTGCAGAATGAAAATCCTCTACATATCCCAGTACTTCTATCCGGAAATGGGGGCGGCGGCGGCGAGAGTATTCGAAATTTCACGGTACTGGGCGGCCCTCGGCCACGAAGTTACGGTGCTGACGTGCTTTCCCAATTATCCCGACGGGAAGATATATGGCAGCTATCTCGGTAAGCACAGAAGGCTCTACCTCACAGAAAAAATAGACGGCGTTAACGTAGTGCGCCTGCTCACCTATCCTACTCACCTCCGGAGCTCCGCGAGAAGGGGGCTCAACTACATGTCCTCCCTCTTGACGTCGTCGATAGCAGTCCCCTTTCTAAAAAAGAACGACGTCGTCATAGGCACGTCCCCTCCCCTCTTCATGGGCCTGCCCGCGCTGCTCTACTCCCGCCTCCGGCGTATACCGTTCGTGTTCGAGGTGAGGGACCTCTGGCCCGAGGTTATTTCGGCAGTAGGGGTCGGTGAAAAGAACTCGCTCACCTACAAGGTCTTCGACCGGACGGCAACTCTCCTCTACGAAAAAAGCGACCTCGTCGTCGCGCTTACCGAATCGTTCAGGGAAACGATGATAAACGAGAGAGGCGTTCCTGCCGAAAAAATCACGGTCATAGAAAACGCCGTCGACACGGACTTCTTCAAGCCGGGACCGCCCAACCGCGATGTGCTGGGCGATCCCCTGCTCAAAGGCAAGTTTATAGTTTCATACGTCGGAACGATAGGGTATACCCACGGCGCTGAGGTCGTAATAAAAGCCGCAGAGACACTCAAAGAAACACTGCCCGACCTGGTATTTCTCTTCGTAGGCGACGGGTCGGACAAGGAGCGACTCTCGAAAATTGCAAGACAGAAAGGACTCACTAACGTGATATTTACCGGAAAGCAACCCAAGGACAAGATACCGGATTATATTAATTCCTCGGATGTATCGCTGGTCTTATCGACGAACGAGCCCCTTCTGAGAAGAACCATATTTGCCAAGGTGTTCGAACCTATGGCATGCGGAAAGCCTTTAATAGCCGGAGCTCCGGGAGAGACGGAAGATCTCGTCATCAACCGCGCCAGGGCCGGCATAGGGTTTGAGCCTGAAAACGTCGACGGATTCATCGAAGCGGTCACAAAGCTATACAAGAACCCGGAGCTGAAGGAAGAGCTCGGAAAAAACGGGCGCTGCTTCGTAATCGATGAATTTTCCAGATCGAAAAAGGCCACCGATTATTTAACCGCCCTTGAAACAGTAATCGATAAAAATAAATCCGTGTAGTCTGTATATTTCGGAAACCGGTTGATTAAAATGGCTTACTTCGTCAACTCAAGAGCCTTCCGCACCTCAAAGGGATTACGAGAACGCTCATGATAGTTATTTGCTCGCGATCAGTTTTATATTCGATCCGCCAAGAAGCAATCTGCATATCAACGACTTAGACAATTTCTTGCTTGTCATTCGCGGTAATCCGATAAGCACTTTTTCCATCAGGTCAGCAGGAAATAAAGGCAGCACGAACGTACGCCCTTTATAGCTGATAAATCTCTCGACTTTGGAAAAACCCGCTTTTTTGAATATCTCCGCCAATTCGAAAACCGTATATTCCTTCATGTGAAATCCGGTTGCAACATCATCAAAGTACCTTGAGATATCGTGCGGTCCGAAAACCCGGTTCGGTGTGACGCATATATACCTGCCCCTGGGCCGGAGCGCCGTATAAATATTGCCAAGCTGCTCCATGGCGTCCTCGGGATGGAGATGCTCCATCAGTTGATCGCTGTAAGCCAGGTCGACGCTGCCGGGCGGAACACTTATGCTGCATCCGTCAGAAAGAATAAGCTCAAAATTGTCCGGGCAGACGAGACCCTTTGTAATCTCACTGGACACATCGACTGCATATACTTTCTTTACGATTTTAGCGACTTCAAATGCCAGTGCGCAGTCCCCGGGACCAATCTCAAGATAGGTCGATTCCTTGTTTAAAAAAGCTCGAAGAAGATTCAATCCGGGAAGAATCTTCTCATTCTTGGTGCTGTCGGCTTTTATGGTTAACTGAGGGTGGTCGGGCACGCGGCGAAAGAGCTCGTCATACAAATCCGGGTACAAGTGAACCCTCTCCTGTCTGCTGGAGTTTCTCAACCTGTCGGCTAATTCTTTTTCTATTATATAATGCTCTCTAATCCTCTCCGGGCTTCTGCCGGTGCCTTCCGCCATATTTGATTTCTTATTATCCCGCGGCGCCATATTGTCTCCCCAAATGAGGAATAATATCATCATTACCCAAGGGCAACAAGCAGGACCGGTCCATCCGGGTCTCCACGGTCGGCCCGGAATTAAAATTCTTTGGCCGACTGTATCAATTATAGAATATCAGGCATAAAATTACTGATGATTTTATGAATCACGAATCCGCAGCGGAGACCGGCTAAAAGATAAATAGCCGGTTCGCCGAAAAAAGTTCTTGTGATTAAGTCAGGTTATACAGCAGAATCATGAAAAAGGGCGTGCTCATTCTCACTGACGTGCTTCACTCCGAAGGCGCGGAAAACGTGACGGTCAACATAGCTATAAGGCTGAAGCAGTCGGACGTCTATTCGCCTATCGTATGCGCCACTCGAAGGGGCGGCGTCCTCGAAGAGAAGCTTCGCGACCACGGCGTTAAATGCGTCAAGATAGAACGCAGGCACCGCCACGAAGTATACAAGTTCTATCCCCTGGGAAAGCTCA
>CAZUDM010000001.1:184415-188162 GCA_964618635.1 uncultured Spirochaetia bacterium | reverse complement strand
GCCGAGCTCTATCTCGGAGCTGTCCCCGCTGAAGCCGCAGGAGGAGTCGTCCGAGTAGTTGCCTTCAGAGTCGTTTACCGGATCGCCGGAGCAATTGTCGGGGGAGTTGAATGCGACTACGGAGTTCCGTAAACTCGTAGCGGCCAGTATGTTATAAATGGCCCCTCCCCCGCTCGCTTCGTTGCCTGCTATTGTCGTGAACGATATGTTCATTCTGGCCTGGCTGCTCGTAACATATATGGCGCCGCCCAGATCGGAAGCCGAGTTCCCTGAGAAGGTCGAGTTCGTTATGCTCCGTATAACGCTGTTGGCGGCGTTCGAAATCGCCCCGCCGGATATACCGCAGGTATTTCCGGAAAAGGTCGAGTTGGTTATGCTGCCTACGGTGCTTGTCGTATTGTAAATCGCCCCGCCCTGAGATCCTGCCGTATTCCTTGAAAAGGTCGAGCTCGATATATTATCGATACTGGCCCCCGTATTATAAATAGCCCCGCCGTGCACCCTCGACTCGTTCCCCGAGAATGTCGAGCCGGTTATGCCTTCTATACTCGCCAGATTAACGATTGCTCCGCCGAGACTATTGGTCGAATTATTGGTGAAAGTCGAGTTCGTTATGCCCGTTATGGTTCCGGTCATCTGGTTTAAGACAGCTCCGCCGAGACCGCTCGCCGCATTCCCGGAGAAATTGCAGTCCGAAACGGTGAGGGTTCCACCGTTCGATATGGCGCCGCCGATCGAAGCGAATCCGTTAACCAGTGAAAGGCCGCTTATGGATAAAATGCTGTTGCTGCTGTTGGTCACATTGAATATGCGCGACGAATTGTTTGCGTCTATGGCTATAACGTCCGGCCCGGGACCCGTGATCGTGAGATTGTCGGTTATGAGCATTTCCCCTGTAGACAGCGTTATGGTTCCCGAGAGGCCCTCCTGAAAGACTATATCGTCCGGGCCGGGATTTGTATTGGCGTCGAGCACGGCCTGCCGTAGCGAGCCCGGTCCCGCGTCGTCGAGATTGGTCACTTCTATGGGCTGTGCGGAAGATAATGCGGCCGAAAACATGATAGCCGTGAAAAGAAGGCAACAAATAAAATACCTGCAAGTGCTTATACTCTTCATCCTTTTATCCCCTTCGATGAGCTTTGTTGTGAAATGTTTAAGCATTACGACTTTCGATTGGTCTTTGATAATAGCTGCGGGGTGTACATCCTACTACATAATTTTCAATTTACCGACATATCTTTCTTTCTTAATAGCCATACTATATCACCACTATCTAGAAATTTTCAACACTATGTTGTGGAACATCGGAGATGAAAAAGGGACGGCCCCGGGCGGGAACCGTCCCCTATAGTCAGGATATTCGAAGTCTTCTTCTCAGAAAGGCCGCAAGGGGTATCAGGAAGAGCAGCACCGCGGCCCCCGCGTCCCTCGGGCCGGCTTCTCCGGCTACGGCGCACCCGCCGGAGCCGTTAGGCCCTCTCGGCCCTTCCGGTCCCGGAGCGCCGTTGCAGACGTAATCCGTTCCCTCCACTTCATCGGGGTCGAGCTCTCCGTTCCCGTTACTGTCGAGGCCGTACTCGATCTTCGTACCTCCGAACTCGCAGTTCGGTCCGGGGGGCTCGTCCGATATATCGAGCACAGTTCCCGGTGTTCCCGGAGGTCCCGGAGGCCCGGGCTCTCCTGGCTCACCAGGCTGCCCTGGGGGTCCTGGCGATCCGGGGGGGCCGGGCTGTCCAGGTTCACCGGGTTCTCCCGGAGGCCCTGGGGGCCCCGGCGGCCCGGGTATGCCGTCTTCGCCGTTACATACGTAATATGTCTCTTCCACCTCATCCGGGTCGAGCACACCATTTTGATTGATGTCCCTTCCTGTTTCTATCTTCACCCCTCCGAGCTCGCAGTTGGCTCCCGGGGGCTCGGCGGAGGCGTTCACGAGCGTCTCCGCCGCAGAGTTTATAAAGAAGCAGCCGACCGGCGTATCGGCCCCCGTTATCGTGAATTCGAGCGTGCCCGCAAGGCTGTCTATAGCGGAAGTCTCCGGCAGAAAGGGGCAGAATATATTCAGTATCTGGTCTTCCGGGATCTCTTCGGTTATCGTGTAGTCTCCGTCGGGAACGATGCAGCTCAGCGACTCTCCGCCCCCGAGCGTGAATTCATCCGTAATGCCGCAGTCGCCCGACGTGAACCCTGACGAAGTGAAGGAATATGCCCCCGCCTGGCCGGTAGGTATGACTATTTTGGTTATGTCCACTGTCGTGAAGGCCGCTCCGTCCCCTCCGAAGGCGCAGGAGTCGTCGTCTGAAAAGTTGCCCCCGAGGTCTTCGGGCGTATTGTCGCCTGCACAGTTCTCGGGGGAATTGAACGCCACGATGGAATTGGCGGCGCTGATGCCGAGGAACGGGGGAAAGAATGTCCCCGTTCTGTAGATACCGCCCCCCGCCGCTCCCGCCTCGTTGTTCACTATAGTCACGAACGACAGGTTCACGAAGAAAAAGTCGCTGAAAATCGCCCCGCCGTTGGTAGCCGCGATATTCCCCGAAAAGGTGGAGCTCGATATGGTCGTAGCCTGTGAGCCGCCGTACGAAATCGCCCCGCCGTTGTCCGCCTCGTTTCCCGTGAACGTGCAGCCCGTTATGCTCAGTATGTTGGCGAAGGCGTCTATCGCCCCGCCGTCCGTGACGGCGGTATTTCCCGTGAACGTCGAGTTCGTAAGGTTTTGTATGGTGCCCTGGCTCTTGTATATAGCCCCTCCCGCCTGGCCCGCGGAGTTGCCGCTGAACGTGCAGCCCGTGATTGTCGTTATGGTGCCGTTGTCGAAGAGAAAGCCCCCGAAGCCCGTGTCTGCGCTGTTCCCGGTGAAAACGGAGTCCGTTATATCGCTGATCGTGCTTCCGGGAGAAGAGTTATGTATGGCCCCGCCGTTAAGAACGGCGCTGTTCCCGGTGAACGTCGAGCCCGTTATGCTCCCGATGCTCGCGCTGCCGTTGAAAATACCGCCGCCGTTACTGCTCGCCGTATTCTCAGTGAACGTCGAGCCGGTAACGGCCGTCAGCGTGCCGTTGTTGAATACCGCTCCACCCGACGTGGCGCCGTTTTGGGTGAACGTGGAGTCGGTTATGCCCACTACCGTTCCGTCGTTGAATATGGCTCCCCCGAGGTCGGCGTCGTTCCCTGTGAAATCGGAGTCCTCTATCGTGAGATTTTCCGAGTTCAATATGGCTCCGCCGTTACTGACCACAAATCCGTCGGCGAACCCGAGGCCGCTTATAGACAGGCTGATCGCGTCCGCAATTCCGTTGTTGACGTTGAAAATCCGGGACGAGTTATTGCCGCTTATGGTCAGCTGAGCCGCCCCCGGCCCCGCTATCGTGAGGTCGTCGGTTATGAACATCTGCCCGGTTGTGAGAGTTATGGTGGCCGGAAGAGAGGGCAGATCGAATACTATCTCGTCGGGTCCGGGATTCGTGTTGGCGTCGAGTATGGCCTGCCTTAGAGAGCCGACGCCCGCGTCGTCCAGGTTGGTGACTTCGAATATCGCTGCATAGGAAGTTAAAACTGAAAGAAAAAATAGAAAGACAGGCACGGACAAAGATAGGACTATCCTCATGGTATCCCCTCCAGAGTATTCTGACCCGGCTCACGCCGGACCGCTATCTTGCCTGCCTTCTCCGGGAAAAACCTTCTAACGTAAAAATTATATAACTAACGTTCATGAAAAGTCAATTTCCTGTTAATTATCTATTGATATAG
>CAZUDM010000001.1:0-184315 GCA_964618635.1 uncultured Spirochaetia bacterium | reverse complement strand
TATATAACTAACGTTCATGAAAAGTCAATTTCCTGTTAATTATCTATTGATATAGTCGAGATTTGCCCGTTTCAGTATATATTCGATATAAAGTATATATCCTGGGCACGGGCTGTGCGGAGACGCGGCGCATGCCGTACAGTGTACGACGGCTGCCGGAAAGCCGTCCTGTTTCGGAGGACGCAGGGTGCGTGTACGACAAGAAACAGTGCAGCAGGCCCTGCGCCCGCCGTAGAAACTCTCCCGTAATATATGTGAAGCTGCCCTGTGCGCGGGTTCAGAACTTCCTTATTTCGAGCGTCCGGACGGTGTCCGTAACGTCGAGATACGCGTAAGACCGCGTCCCTAGCGGGCCCGGATTCACGATCTTGCTCCCGGCTATTTTGTCTATGCCCGGGGCCTCATGTATGTGCCCCGTGAAACAGACGAGCGGATGGTACTGCTCGATAAAGGTTCTCACTGCAGTGCTGCCGACATGCGCCCCGCTGGATAGGGTATCGTTGAGCGTGCCTACCGGCGGCTGGTGCGAAACGAGTATCATAGGCACCGTCATGTCGCACCCTTCGAGCGCCCTGTCGAAAATCGCCTCGTATTCTTCCTCGGAATAGACGTTCGGCGTCGGGCTCGGCGCCGGGAGTGAGCCTCCCGCGCCGACGATGCATACGCCGTTCTGCCTGAAGCTCCTGGCGTGCAGGTTTATGTTCTCGCGGTAAAGATAGTCGTCGACTTCCCTCGTGTCGCAGTTCCCTGTCACGGCGAGGACATTAGGGTTATACCACCTCACTTTATCTATAACCTCGCGCGCCTTGTCCTCTCCGCCGAAGTGCGTTATATCTCCGCCGATCAATACGAGGTCGGCCGACGACAGGGGTTCTTTCAGCAAATCTATGGGTGCGGAATTTCCGTGAATGTCTACGATGGAAACTATTATCATAATCGTTCGCAGCCTCTTTACGACACCGTGGCGCCGCCCCGCGCGCTCGCCAGCGAAAGGTTTTTCTCCGACGAGTATTCCCGGAGGAACCACAGCTCGGGGATAATTTCACCTACAACCTTCCCGTTGTCAAAGACCCTCACCATCGAGCTCTCCGAAACCACCACTGCCACCGAATTTGTCTTTTTCGTTATGGAGGCCCCGGCGAGGTGCCTGCTCCCGAAACCGAGCGGGAGGTCTATGTCTTCCGAAGCGGGAAATATGTACCTGCATGCCGAAACGAAGATACCGTCGTCCGAAACTATAAACGCGCCGTCCATCTGGGCGAGCTCCTTAACGGTCTCCCGCATGTTCGGATCTTCCACCCTCTTGAGCGAATCGGGGTGGCCGTAGAGCGGGTCGAGTATGAGCGGGCGCGAATGCCTGAGCGTCTCCTCGGTGTCCGAGATTATGAACATCGTCCCTATCTTCCGCCCTTCCCTTCCCTCGCGCGCGATCTCGATGCCGAGGCTGAGGACGCTCTCGAGAGTCGCCGTGTTGATGTTCCGCGCGGGGCAGCAAATGCCGGCCATCAGCATCCTCTGCTCTTCAATCCTCTTCTGGAGCTCTTCTATCATAAGACACCTCTCAGTCTTGGATTAAATATAACAGATTTTGGATTCAGCCGCCCCCGGCGAGCCCTCAATCCAGAGGCTTCATTTCGCCGAATACCGTCGGTATGAGCTCCGATACCGTCGGATGTATGTGCACCGCTCTCTGTATCAATGCGTAGGGCTTTTTCGCGTACATGACGTCGAGTATGGAGTGTATGGCCTCGTCGCCCTCGATGCCGATTATCGCCGCGCCGAGTATCTCCCCGGTGTCGGCGTCGGCTAGAACCTTTATAAACCCGTCGGTCTCCCCGCGCTCCCTCGCGCGGCTGACGCGCTCCATTTCCCTCTTCCCGACGAGCGCCTTCCTCCCCGACTGCCTGACTTCCCTCTCCGTCATTCCGGCCCTTCCGAGGGGCGGGTCGGTGTAGAGCGCGTAGGCAGTGATTCTGTCGCTCACCTTCCTGTCGTCCCCGTCGAGCAGGTTCGCGGCGACGATCTCGAAGTCGTTATACGACGTATGTGTGAACGCCCCCTTTCCGTTGCAGTCCCCGAGGGCCCATATCCCGGGGACGTTCGTCTCGAGACGGTCGTCGACCTTTATAAACCCCCTTTCGTCCGTGGCGACTCCAGCCTTCTCGAGCCCGAGGTCGTCCGTGTTGGGCACGCGCCCGACGGCCCAGAGGACGTGCGAGCCCGAAACAGTCTCCTCCCCTGTCTCGCACTCCGTCGCCACCTCCGCGCCCTCGGGATGCTTCCGGGCGTAGATGCATCTCGCCCCCGTCACGACGTTGATCCCCTCCTTCTCCATAATTGTTCTGAGTACATCGGAGACGTCTTCGTCCTCCCTGCCCGCGAGCCTCGGGCCTTTTTCTATCACTGTCACCTCGCTCCCGAAGCGCCTGTACATCTGCGCGAATTCGAGGCCGACGTAACTCCCGCCGATCACGATCAGATGCCGCGGCAGAAAATCGACGTGCATTATGGAAGAGTTGGTGAAGCACGGCGTCCCGTCTTCCTCCCCGTCCGGGGGAACGAATGCCCTCCCGCCCGTGTTCACGAATATCTTGCCGGCTTCGAGAAGCTCGCCGTTTACGCTCACTGTACGCGGCGATTCGAAACGCCCGTGCCCGCGGTAAACGGTAACGTTTTTCATGCCTGCGAGCCAGTCCTCGATGCCCTTCTCGGAAGCGCCCGCAACCTCATCCTTCCTCGCTTTGACCTTCTTCATGTCGACGCTCACATCGCCGTTTACTATGGCTCCCAATCTCCCGGCCGTCCTCGCGACGTGCGCCGCGCGTGCCGAGGCGATCAGGGTCTTCGTCGGCGTGCAGCCCGTGTTGACACACGTCCCGCCGAAGAGATCGCGTTCGAGTATCGCAACCTTCATCCCCGCATCCGAGAGCCTTCCCGCGAGCGGCGGCCCGGCCTGCCCCGTCCCGATTATTATCGCGTCGTATATCTTCGTCATGTCTTTTCCTCCGCATGCATTGATTAATCCCTCCCGCATGTACTGATTAATCCCTCCCGCATGCCCCCGTCAGCCGGCATTTGTGCGCCGCGCCCTTATCCTGCCATTATACCGCAACGGACGGGGGTGTATTAATCATGGCGGGCTATTCTTCAAGAGCGGCATGATATCCGGGATTATTTGATGATATGTTTAGCTGAGCGGCGCTGCGGGCTTGCCGCCCAATCGAAGATATAGCGGAGGCTTTTATTCCATGGACGATAAAAAGGTTACTGTCGGGGCTTACATCGCGGCCCGGCTCTCGGAGATCGGTTTAAACCACTACTTCGCCGTGCCGGGTGACTACAACCTCGCACTTCTGGACGAGCTGCTGAAGAACCCGTCGCTGGAGATGATAAGCTGCTGCAACGAGCTCAACGCCGGCTACGCTGCGGACGGGTACGCGCGGGCGCGGGGCATAGCGGCACAGGTCGTAACGTTCTCCGTGGGCGGCCTCTCCGCGCTTAATGCAATAGCCGGGGCCTACGCCGAAGACCTCCCCGTCGTGATAATCTCCGGCGGCCCCAACACGAATTCCGGGGTCGAGAACCAGGTACTTCACCATACCTGCGGCGAGGTGCGCTACGGCTACCAGAGGGATATATTCTCACACGTAACGGCTGCGTCCGTCGTCCTGAAGCACCTCGAAGACGCGCCGTTCCTTATAGACAGGACAATCGAAAAGTGCCTCGCGTCGCGAAAGCCGGTTTACATCGAAGTCCCCTGCAATCTCGCCGGGCATATGGTCCCGGCACCGCGAAAAAGGAGCTTCGCGAGAAAGACCCGGAGCCACGAAGAAACATTAAGCGAAGCCGTGGACAGGACAGTCGAGCTCCTTTCGGGCGCGGCGAAGCCCGTCCTCGTCGCAGGCGGCAGGCTGAAATCCTTCGGCGCGGTGGAGGCGTTCATGAAGCTCGTCGACGCCTCGAAATATGCGGCGGCGTCCATGCCGGTCGCCAAGGGCATAATCCCCGAAAGCCATCCTTATTATATAGGCACCTACTGGGGGCCCGTCAGCAGCCCGTGCACGGCGGAGATAGTCGAGTCCGCCAACATGTACCTTTTCGCCGGGGCCGTCTTCACTGATTACACGACATGCGGTTACTCCGCCCTTATAAATCCCTCGAGGCTCATCCACGCCGGGCCCGGGTTCGTAAAGCTCCCGGACGCGATTTACGACGGCATAGAGCTTTCTGAATTTCTGGAAGAGCTCTCGAAGAAAATAAAGCCCAACGACGCCTCGCTCGTCGCATACGAGCGCATAAAGCTCGAGCTCGCTCCGGCGCATTCTCCTGTAAAAGCCGCGCCGATAACGACGCGGAGGCTCTTCGAGAGGGTCGAAAAGATTCTGACCCCTGAAATGACCGTCGTCGCCGAAACGGGCGACTCCTGGTTCAACACGATGAAGATGAGGCTCCCCGACGGGTGTGGATACGAGATTCAGATGCAGTACGGCTCGATAGGCTGGTCGGTTGGGGCCACGCTTGGCTACAGCCTCGGGAGCGGCGGGAAAAAGAGGGTCGTCGCGTTTATAGGCGACGGCTCGTTCCAGCTCACTGCGCAGGAGGTCTCGACGATGATACGCTACGGCGTCTCCCCGATAATATTCCTCATCAACAACGGCGGCTATACGATAGAGGTCGAGATACACGACGGCCCCTACAACAACATCAAGAACTGGGACTATGCCGGTCTCGTCGACGTATTCAACGCCGGCGAAGGGAACGGCTGGTCGGCGAAGGTCAGGACGGAAGGCGATCTCGATGCGGCGATAGAAAAGGCCCTGGCCCACGACGGACTCAGCCTGATAGAGGTAATCATAGACAGGGACGACTGCAGCAAGGAGCTACTCGAATGGGGAAGCCGTGTCTCGGCGAACAACTCCCGCCCGCCGATATGCGCCGGCTAGGCCGTTGCACATGCGAAGATATTCGTGACGGCAAACCGGTCCCGTATATGATAATAAGGAAAGTGCGCACGGAGGAAAAGCCATGCCCGACAGGGTCGCGTTGATCACGGGCGGAGCCAGGGGAATAGGAAGGGACACCGCCCTTGCGCTGGCCGGTGCAGGCTGGGCGGTGGCGATATGCTACAGGACGAGCAAGGACGATGCGGTTGAGACCGTAAAAGCTATAGAGGCGCTTGGCGCGGAAGGTCTTCACTTCAAGGCCGACGTCTCCGACCCCGACGCGGCCTTCAGGCTCGTCAAGAACGTCGAAGGGGAATGGGGGCGCATAGACGCGCTCATAAACTGCGCGGGGCCCTATCATAAAATTAATCTTCTTGAAGAAACGCCGGAGGGATGGCGCGGAATGTTCGACAATAACCTCCATCACGTCTTTTACATGAGCCGGGCTGTAGCGCCGGGAATGAAGTCACGGAAATGGGGGAGAATCATAAATTTCTCCGTCGCCGGTGCCGACAGGCTCGCCGCCAGAACGGAGATTACGGCACACTACATCGCAAAGGCCGGGGTTCTCATGCTGACCCGCTCTCTCGCCCGCGTTCTCGCCAGAGACGGCATCACGGTAAACGCCGTCTCTCCGGGATTCATAGACACGGGCAGCGGTGTCCTCGACGAGCTCACCGACGTCACGAAAACAATCCCCGCCGGATATGTCGGCGAGACGAAAGACGCCGTGTCGGCCGTCCTCTACCTCCTCTCGGACGAGGCTTCCTACGTCAACGGCACGAACATCATCGTCAGCGGCGCCTGGGGGCTCTAACGGAGAGCCTCCGCTCGCATACGACGTAGCTGCTTTTCTGCATTAATCACCAGCCGTGCGTCTGATGAATTAATTCCGGTCTTCCGCAGCTTCATAAGACTCAGCCAGCATTGTCATTCCCGCGCAGGCGGGAATCCATTCTTTTATCTGTCATTTTGAGCGCACGCGAGAAATCTTATTCTATCTCCCCAAATCACAAACAAGTCCGTTGAAATTCCTTGGTAAATATTCCATAATCTCATTAATACATGAATCCTGGAGGATGAAATGAGAGCACCGACATCCACTGCATTCAGCCTTTCCCTGTTTGTCCTTGCCGTATCCGCTTTCCTGTTAATTCCTTCCCCCGGGGATGAAGCCCGGGCCCAGAGCTGCAGCATAGCGATATGCAAATCGGCCGAAGGCGCCGGAGACACCCCTTTCGTATTCGATGGTGAAAGGCCCGGCGACAGCTTCGATTTCGAGCTCACCGCCGAATCGGTGTGTCTTATACTGGGTCTCGATCCCACGCTCGATTTGTCTGTGACAGAGAGACCGACGGAAGGCTGGGAGCTGGCCGACATCGATTGCGAAGCGGACGACCTGATCATCTCGGGTATTCCGAATGGTATTTTCGTGCAGTGTCTGCAGGCGGGAGGAGGCGGTACGTGCACATTCGTCAACGTGCCCGAAGGCAGCTCGATCGCGTCGATTCCTACCCTTTCCGAATGGGGAATGTTCGCCGCGGCGGCCGGTCTCGGATTTGCCGGGGCGCTTTACGCCGTCAGGAGACGGAGAGCCGCCGGCGCCTGAACGGGTTATTCGCGGGGGAATGTCAGGATGGGGGTTACCTTTATTCTGTCATTCCCAACGATTCCGAGCGCGCGAGGAATCACTTCCCTTCCGTCATCCTGAACCGAAGTCCCGGACTCGATCCGGGATCTGTTCAGGATCTCGTCTTTAGTCTTTTCACTTTGTCATTCCCGAATGCTTGTATCGGGAATCCAGTCTTCATCCGTCATTTCGAACAACGATTTCGAGTGAGCGAGGAATCGGACGCCCTGAGCCGATTGCAAGAAAGCATATCTGGTACTGCTCGGAAATACCTCAAATTAAAACAGTGAGAAATCTATCTTTTCATCCCCCCTTAGAAAAAGGGGGAACAATTCCGAACGAGTGAGGAATTGGACACCCTCGCTTAAATCCTCGGAGCCCATCCAGTACCGCGATTAATCAGAATCAAAGTAAAACAGGGGGGATTTAATCTTTTCGATTGTTATCGGCTCCCGGCCCGAGCATCTCCGGGAGCCTTCTTTTCCCTCGGGTTCAAACCGCCGTCTTGATATGGTGAGCTCTTTGTGATAGCTTAAGTTAATCCACAGGGAGGAAGCGGGTTAGAATCCCGCGCTGTCGCGCAACTGTGATTGCAGGGGGCTTTATCTCCTGCATAAGCCAGATCTTCCCGTGTTCGGTTACTCGCGAATTGGTATCGGACACAATAGTCTCGCCGAAGTTTATCCATCTATGCGAGGGGAGCCCTGTGAGATGTATTGCAGGGGGGGCCTCGTGTCCGTTCACGCAGCAAGCTCACTTACAGAACCGAACAAAGGCCGCAGACGGGACCGCTCTGTTTCGCGGTTCCTCGCGTCGCCCCCTGCCCGCGGCTGATTTTTCACTGGCCGCCTCCATACCGAAAATCAACACGCCACCCAGAGGCGTACACAGGAGGTTTAACGGCATGATTAATCTTATAAAAAAGCGTGACGGGCGCATCGTCGAGTTCGACAGGGTGCGCATCGAGGCCGCCATTTCGAAGGCTTTCGCCGCGACCCTGGGCAAGTCGGACGGAAAGCTGATGAGGTCTATAACCGACGACGTGCTCGAAGATATCGAGGCGCTTTTCGCCGAGAGAGTCCCCGGCGTCGAAAACATACAGGACCTCGTCGAGCAGAAGATCGCCGGCCACGGGTATCTCCGGGTAGCGACCGCGTACATCCTCTACCGCGAGGACCACAAGAAGAAGCGCCTCGACAAAAAGCGCGAGCTCATAGACAAGGTCGACAAGGGCCTTATAAACGTCCGCAAGAGGAGCGGCGCGGTAAAGCCGTTCAATGCGAACGAGATAGAGAGGTTCATAAGGTCGTGCTGCAGCGGGGCCGAAGAGCCGGCGATGGTGGACGAGATCATAGACGAGGCCAAGTCGCTGATGTACGACGGCATAACGACGCGGGACATAAACCAGGCGGTCGTAATGGTGTGCCGCTCACGTATAGAGACCGACCTCACCTATTCCTACCTCGCGGCGAGGGTTCTGCTCAACGACCTCTACAAAGACGTCATAGGCCGCTACGAGTACGAGGACGGCTTCGAAGCCGCGTACCGCGAGACGTTCAGGAAAAGCATCGCCGCCGGAGTTGCGGAGGGCCGGTACTCCGAAGGGCTCGCCGGGTACGATCTCGACGCCGTCTCCCGCGCGCTCGACCCGTCCCGCGACGGCCTCCTCAAATACCTAGGCCTCCAGACCCTCTACGACCGCTACCTGATGAAGGACTACGGGCAGAACATACTCGAAGTGCCGCAGTATTTCTGGATGCGTGTCGCCATGGGCCTCGCCTTAAGCGAAGACGACAAAGAGCGAAAGGCGATAGAGTTCTACGACACGATCTCCGCGATGAGGTACGTCCCCTCGACACCCACCCTCTTCCACTCGGGGACGGTCAATTCTCAAATGAGCTCGTGCTATCTCCTCACGTGCGCCGACCAGCTCGACAACATATTCAAGACGATGGGCGACGTCGCCCGGCTCGCGAAGTGGTCGGGCGGCATAGGCATAGACTGGACGACGATACGCGGCACCGGCGCGATGATACGGAGCACGAACGTCAACAGCCAGGGGGTGATCCCGTTCCTCAAGATACTCGATTCGACGACCTCCGCCATTAACCGTAGCGGGAAGCGGCGGGGCGCGACGTGCGCCTACCTCGAAGCGTGGCACTACGACTTCGAGGACTTCATAGAGCTAAGAAAGAACACGGGCGACGAGAGGCGGCGGACGCACGACCTCAACATCGCGGCCTGGGTGCCCGACCTTTTCGTAAAGCGCGTCATCGAAAGGGGCGACTGGACTTTCTTCTCCCCGGACGAAACCCCCGACCTTCACAGCCTCTACGGCAAAGCCTTCGAGCGTCGTTATGAAGAATACGAGCGAGCGGCAGACAGGGGCGGTATACGCCTCTCGAAGCGCGTCCCGGCGCAGAAGCTCTGGCGCAAGATAATAACGATGCTCTACGAAACGGGCCACCCGTGGCTCACGTTCAAGGACCCCTGCAACGTACGCTCCCCGCAGGACCACCAGGGCGTCGTCAACAGCTCTAACCTCTGCACTGAGATAACGCTCAACACCTCCCGCGACGAGTTCGCCGTTTGTAACCTCGGCTCCGTCAATCTCTCGCTTCATATAAAGGACGGGGCGCTCGACGAGCCGGCACTCGCGGAGACGATAAAAACTGCAGTCCGTATGCTCGACAACTCAATCGACCTCAACTTCTACCCCACGGAGGAAACCCGCCGCTCGAACCTCGCACACCGCCCCATAGGGCTCGGCGTCATGGGATTCCAGGACGCCCTCTACCAGGTCGGCCTCAATTTCGCGAGTAATGAAGCCGTGGAATTTTCAGACCTCGTCATGGAGACAGTCTCCTTCCACGCCATATCGGCCTCCTCGGACCTAGCGGCCGAGCGCGGCAGATACTCTTCCTACGAAGGGTCGAAGTGGGACAGGGGACTCTTCCCGCTCGACACGATGAAGATGCTCGAAGAGGAGCGGGGCGTCCCGACGTCCGTAAGGATGGATTCCCAGCTCGACTGGAGTGCGGTCAGGGAGAAGGTAAAAAAACAGGGGCTCAGAAACTCGAACTGCCTCGCCATCGCACCGACGGCGACGATTGCCAACATCGCGGGCTGCTACCCGTCCATAGAGCCGATATACAAGAACCTCTACGTCAAGTCGAATCTGAGCGGCGAGTTCACCATAGTCAACCAGTTCCTCATCGACGACCTCAAGAAAATCGGCCTCTGGGACAAGTCAATGCTCGAAAAACTGAAGCAGACGGACGGGAGCATCGTCGGCGTAAAGGACTTCCCAGAGGAGCTCAGGGAGAAGTACAAGGGCGCGTTCGAGATCGACCCCTCGTGGGTGATACTCCACGCGGCCTACAGGTCGAAGTGGATAGACCAGAGCCAGTCGGTGAACATATTCGTCGATACCGTATCCGGCGAGCGCATATCCGAGACGTACCTCAACGCGTGGAAATCCGGCCTGAAAACGACCTATTACCTCCGCTCTCTCGGGGCGTCCGGCGTCGAGAAGAGCACCATCGAGGCAAGGAGCCACATAACGACCGGCAGCGACCGCCAGGCCGAGGAAACTTTAAACGCGTGCAGTCTCGAGGAGGGATGCGAATCGTGTCAATAAAAGAAAACGGCAACGGAAATCACGGCAAGGTCGACGGGAGCCCCGGAAAGAGCGGCGACCACAAGCGCATAATCAACTGTTCTGTAACCGACCCGAACAAGATACTCCCCATCAAGTACAAGTGGGCCCGGGAGTATTACAAGGTCGGCGTCGCCAACAACTGGGTGCCCGACGAGGTAAACATGCAGAAGGACGTCGAGATGTGGAAAGACCCGACCGCCCTCTCGGAAGGAGAGCGTAGGATGATAATTTACAACCTCGGATTCTTCTCGACGGCCGAGAGCCTCACGGCCAACAACATAGTTCTGTCGATTTACCGTAACATCACCAACCCCGAATGCAGGCAGTACCTCCTCCGCCAGGCGTTCGAGGAGGCCATTCACACTGACACGTTCATCTACTGCTGCGACACCCTCGGTCTCGACCCCGACGAGGTCTACAACATGTACATAAACAATCCAACCATAAAGGAGAAGGACGATTTCGTCGTCAGGCTCACGAAGAACGTCCTCGATCCCGGCTTCACGACGAACACCGAAGACAACATACGGAGCTTCGTTCACGACCTCGTCGGATTCTACGTCATCATGGAGGGCATATTCTTCTACGCGGGCTTCGCCATGATACTGTCCCTCCTCCGGCAGAACAAGATGGCCGGGCTCGGGGAGCAGTTCCAGTTCATACTCCGCGACGAGTCCATACACCTCGCCTTCGGCACCGATCTTATAAACACGATAGTCGACGAGAACCCGGGGATATGGACGGAGGAGTTCAAGACGCTCCTCACGGACAATATCAAGAAGGCAGTCGAGCTCGAAATTACGTACACGCGCGACTGCCTCCCGGCGGGGATACTCGGGCTCAATTCCGGCCTCGTCAGCGAATACGTGAGATACATAGCCGACAGGAGGCTCGAAAGGATAAGGCTCGAAAAGGTCTACCATTCCTCGAACCCGTTTCCGTGGATGAGCGAGATAATAGACCTCAGGAAGGAAAAGAACTTCTTCGAGACGAGGGTCACCGAGTACAGGAGCGGCATCCTCTCATGGGAAGATTAGCGGGGAGCGTAACAGCGCTGATTTAAATTGAGCGAAATGCATCGGGCCTCGGTTTCACGCTCGAAAGTATATATAGTATATATTACATATTAAGGAGACGATTTGAAATGAAAAGACTTCTTACAAACAATCTCGGGTTCCCGAGGATAGGCCATCAAAGAGAGCTCAAGCGGGTGACGGAAGCCTATTGGAAGGGAGACATCGACCAGCCTGCGCTCAGGAAGGCGGCGGCCGAAATCAGGAAGGAGAGCTGGACGCTCCAGGCCGAGGCCGGGATAGACCTCATACCTTCGAACGACTTCAGCTTTTACGACCAGGTGCTCGACACGGCCGCCATGGTCGGGGCCGTGCCCGAGCGGTTCGGCCGGGACGGCGGCGAGGTTGACCTCGATCTCTACTTTAGAATGGCGCGAGGCGTTCAGGAAAAAGAAGCCGCGCACGGGCATTCGGCCGCGCAGGCCATGGAGATGACGAAGTGGTTCGACACTAACTACCACTACATCGTCCCCGAGCTCCATCCCGGGCAGAAGTTCAAGCGCTCGACGAACAAACCAGTGGACGAGTTCAGGGAAGCGCTTGCATATGGAATCAGCACCAAGCCCGTCCTCCTCGGCCCGGTCTCGTTCCTCCTTCTCGGAAAGTCGCGCGCCGCCGACTTTTCCCCGCTCTCCCTCCTCGGCAGTCTCCTGCCAGTTTACGTCGAGGTGCTGAAAGACCTTGCTATGTACGGCGCGGAATGGGTACAAATCGACGAGCCTGTAATGGTAAGCGACCTCACCCGGGACGAGCTCGAAGCCTTCAAAACCGCCTACGCCGCCCTCGTACGCGAAGTTCCGGAGCTGAAAATCCTGCTGACCTTCTACTTCGGATACCTCGCCGATAACCTCGAGACCGCCCTCGGTCTACCGGTGTCGGGTTTTCACTTCGACCTCCTTCGCGGCGAGAGGGACATCCCAGCAATACTCGGCTCTTTCCCGAAAGAGGCTCACATATCCCTGGGCCTCGTCAACGGACGAGGCATATGGGTGAACGACCTCTCCCACTCGGCAGATGTCGTGCGAAGGTTCGTCTCCGCGTTCGGCGAGGACAGGGTCATGGTAGCGCCTTCGTGCTCGCTCCTTCACGTCCCCATATCGCTAAGAGGCGAGACGGCGCTGTCCCCCACCGTAAGAAACATGCTGGCCTTCGCCGAGGAAAAGCTGGACGAGGTGGCAACTCTCTCTTCCGCTATGGGCGGTAATAGTTTCGAGGACGTACTCGGGAAGAACAGGGCTCTGATCGAGAAGTGGTCCGAGAACCCGCTGATAAACGACCCGGCCGTCAAAAAGGTCGTCGCGGAATACTCCGCCAATGGCGGCGGGAGAAGCCCGTTCCCCATCAGGCAAAAGAAGCAGCGGGAAGCATTCAGGCTTCCCCTCTTCCCGACGACGACTATCGGCTCGTTCCCTCAGACAGCCGAGATCAGGAGCCAGAGGCTTCGGTTCAGGCGCAGGGACATATCTGCCGCGGAGTATGGCGAATACGTGCGCGGCCAGATACGCGAGGTTATAAGGCTTCAGGAAGAGCTCGGCCTCGACGTTCTCGTGCACGGCGAGTTCGAGAGGAACGACATGGTGGAGTTCTTCGGCGAGATGCTGAACGGATTCGCCGTAACGCTCGGCGGATGGGTGCAGAGCTACGGGAGCAGGTATGTGAAGCCCCCGATAATCTACGGCGACGTCTCCCGCCCGGCCCCGATGACGGTCGAGCTTATAAAGTACGCCTCGACGCTCACTGAAAAGCCCGTGAAGGGCATGCTCACAGGGCCGGTCACAATCCTCCAGTGGAGCTTCTGCCGCGAGGACATTCCCCGCTCCGAAGTCGCCAGGCAGATCGCCTTCGCTCTACGGGAAGAGGTACGCGACCTCGAGCGCGCGGGCATCAGGATCATTCAGATCGACGAGCCGGCCCTCCGGGAAGGCCTTCCAATTAGAAAGGAGGACTGGGACGAATACCTCGCCTGGGCCGTCGAGGTTTTTCACATAGCCTCGGGTGCCGAAAGGGACGAGACGCAGATACACACCCACATGTGCTATTCCGAGTTCAACGACATAATCGCGAGCATATCGAGGCTCGACGCAGACGTCATCTCGATAGAGACGTCGCGCTCGCAGATGGAGCTTCTCGACGCCTTCAGGGATTTCAAATACCCGAACGAGATCGGCCCCGGCGTCTACGACATACACTCCCCTCTCATCCCGGACGTCGGGCAGGTCGAGGACCTCATCACGAAGGCGGCGGAGTACATACCGAAAGAGAACCTCTGGGTAAATCCCGACTGCGGTCTAAAAACGAGGAGCGAGTCCGAAACCGAGGCCGCGCTCAGGAATATGGTAGAGGCGGCGAGGAACCTCCGGGAGAAGTTCGGAGGCTAAATCGGAAAGGGCGTGATTATGGCAGTGTGTCCGGGATGCGGAAGGGTTTTCACATGCGGGATCGAAGCGGGCGGGAGCTGGTGCTGGTGCTTCGACGTGGATGCCTCCACTGTCACCTCTGAATTCCCGGAGGCAAAATGTTACTGCGAGATGTGTCTTAAGGGCGAGGAGAAACCCTCGCTCACCGATCTTCTCAGGCGGATATCGAAGGATACGTAAGAGTGCGCTTGTAGTCTCGACAAAAAATACCCCCTCCCGAAAGGGAGGGGGTAACTCAAGGAAGGGTAGAGAGATATGGTAATGGGTGCCGTTTTTTTCAGTCTGTTTCGACTATGCTGTAAATAGTCGTCGTACCGCTGATTTCGTTGCCGACTATGAGAATCGGCGCTCCGCCCGGGCTGTCTTCCGCCGGGACGAACTTGATGCACTCGGGGCCTATGTCCCCGGCTGCGGGGTCGGTCGCCTCGACGGAGAAGTCCCTGTTGTTGACATATGTCACGAAGAACGGGGCGAACGGGCTCGTCACATCGTACACCATCACGCCGCTTATCCTTTCGAGCCCGATGAAGGCATACACCCTGTCTCCGATCCTGCCGATCTCTATGGCTTCCGGCTCGGGGCCCTTATCGTCTGATCTCGAGTCGAAGGAATCGTTCTCAGCGTTGTCGCTGTTGAAGAAATCTGGCAGAAGCTCTGCAGTTACCCTCTCGAAGTCGTCCCCGCTGTCGTAGACGAGATTTCCGTACGAGTCCCATATCGAGAAAGACCTCGCGCCGAAAGTGAATACCCTGTCGTTGTCTCCGTCCCCGTCGATGTCGCCGATTACGTTCGTCGTCTTCAGCCTGCCGAGGTTTTCTTCGAGCAGGAGCTCGGAAGCGTCGGGGAAAACGAACGGATCGAGTATTAGGTCTTCCACCCTCTCTTCCTCGGAGAAGAAGCCGAAGTCCCTCGTGTCGCCCTCGTTGGCGGTGACGTAATAGGTCTTCCCGTCGAATTCGTAGGGCGTTATCGTGTCGGGCTGGAACATGCCGAGGACTGGGTGGTTAAGTATGTTGATACCGCCGTCTTCGTCGGAGGCGTCGAGCGCGTAGTTGTCTCCCAGCGCGATGATCCCGAGAACGGGCTCGAGCCCCGCTGCTGCCTCTATGCCGAAGTCGTTGTCGTTTATGACCGCAATCCTGCCGTCCGGGAGGAGAGCGATGCCTTCCGTCTTGTCGCTCGGTGTGTATCCGATCGATGGAAGGTTGAGAAGCTTTCTCTTGAAGACCGGCCTTATGCCGAGCTCGGCGAGCGTGTCGGGCGTCTGCTGCTCGAGTGTCCCCGTCACTGCCTCGTCCGCTATCGGGAGATTCCTGATGTTGGTCGCGCCGGCGAGGTCTACTTCGAATATGAATTTTTTTCCGTCCGTATCGAAAGAGCTATCCCTTTCGACTACGTAGAACCTGTCCTGCCCGATGAACACGGCGTCGCCGATTTTATCTACGTCGCTCGGCGTGAACTCCGGCCTTTCGAGCACATATACGTACTCGGCGACGGGGCTGAGGTAAGTCGGTGACGACTCGTTCACGTCGACGGCCAGTATCCTGAGAAGAAGCGAGCTCCGGGTCGAGCTGTCGGGGTTTTCCATCGGGGACTGGACGAAGGCGTAGAGGAGCCTCTTTCCGGGGTCGAGCGCCACGCCCTCGAAGCCCCTGTTAAGCATCCTCCGGCTGTAGACCTCGGGCAGCGTTTCCTCGCCGTAAAACCCGGGGGAATTCGCGTCCGGCCCGAACTCGGCCTCTTTCAGCGCGGCGTCGCCGAGGAGGTGCGTATTCTCCGGAACGAGCCTGGTTATGAGCCTCCCTTCGGGGGAGAAGTGATATATCGCCGGCCTGTATTCGTCGACCATCCAGAAGGAGTTGTCGGAAGGGTCTCTGACGAGGCCTTCGAGGTCGGCGCCGAATGCGTCGTAGCCGACGGGGTTACCCGCGGCGTCGACAGGTATCTCGTCGTGCCCGGGTATGTTCGGAAGCCCGGTTATAGGCGTCGTGCCGTCCTCGCGGGTTAAGAATATGGTTTTACCTTTCATTATCTCGGCGTTTTTCTTCTTTTCGGGATTGACCTCGATGGTTACTATTCGCGCCTGGTAGTCGGGGAGATTGAACGTGCGCGAGCCGTCCACGACATCAGCGCCGTTCGGCCCTCTGTCGCCGACAGTCAGGAACCTTATCCTGCCTTTATTTTTGACTGGACCCTCGAACCAGAGGCCCGAGAAGCCGCCCAGCTTTATCTGAACGCCGTTCGCGTCCTTGCCGAGGTTCGGGAATTTCTTGAACGGGAACGTCTGTAGCGAAGGCGCGCCCGTGGAATGGTCCTTGAACCCGAGGGGAAGGAGATCGATTATCGCGGGGTTTACGATATCCACCACGGCGAAGGCGTTCGCCTCCTGTATGGTTACGTAAGCGCGCGTGCCGTCGGGGGATATGGCCGGATATTCCGGCTCGAGCTCGAGCGACATCGGGACACCCTGCTGAAGCCTGAGCCCTTTGCTTGTGAACTCTACCTCCCTGCCGTCGAAAGCCTCGAAGCCGAGCCTCGTAACGACGGCCGACTGTACGCCGCTGGAAATGTTTATCACGCTTATCGAGCCCGGCGGGTTGGCCACGAGGTTGCCCTCATCGTCCTCTATCGGCTCGCCTTCGTCCGCCGTGACGAGTATGAGACCGTCGGGCGAGAACCTGACCGCATCGGGGAGAACGCCTACTCCCACGTGGGTTATATATTCACCCGAAGTGTTATAGAAGACGACGTAGCCCGGCTGTGTACGGTCGGCGTTTTCCGCCGCCACGGCTACGAGGCCGTTCTTTACGTCGACACTGTTAACGCCGGAGTTGGGGCCTATGTCGTGCGTTACGTCTATCGTGAATATCTTCACGGGATTCGACGGGTCGGAGACGTCGAGCACGTCCACGACGGCGTCGGTCGCGTTGATTACGAAAAGCCTGTTCGTTGCGGGGTCGAACGCTACTATTTCCGAAGCCCCTCCTTCGAAAACTCCCGTCTCGTATGTGCCTATGGCCGTAAGATCCAGCCCGGCGATTGCGGATGCCGGAAAGGACGCGAGGGCCAGAAACGCGAAGCATGATAGCAGTTTTTGTCTGAAGTTTTTCCTCACCATCTTATTCCTCCATTGGGTTGTCGTAACGTTCCGGAGAGAATGCCGGGGCCGGGTAAATTGGCGGTTAAAACCGTGTGAATTTTCCGTTAAGTTTGTCGCCCCTGCCTAGCTGAATGGAAGGAAGGCGTCTGGAAATCCGGCCGGCTTTGGTTATAATCAATTTTCCTATGAACACTCCGCTTCTCATCGAGCTTTGCGAGGCCACGGGCCTCCCCGGCCACGAAGGCCCCGTCAGGGAAATAATCAAGAGACTCTTCTCCGAATTCACGGACGAGATATCGGAAGACCCTATGGGCAACGTCATAGCCCACGTGCCCGGCGACGGGCCGAGGCTCGTCGTCGACGCACACATGGACGAGGTCGGCTTCATGGTGAGCCATATCGACAGCAAGGGCTTTCTCCGCGTCATTCCGCTCGGCGGAATGGACCCGAGGGTGTTCTACGGCCAGCGGATCCTCGTCTGGGGCAGGAAGCCTCTCGTCGGAACGGTGGCTGCGATCCCTCCTCACATAAGCCGTAACACTAACAACAAGGAAGTCCCGGAGATCGAGGACTGCGTCGTTGACGTCGGCCTTTCGGCCGAGAAGGTGCGGGAGCTCGTCAACATTGGCGACGTGGGGTCGTTCTACTACCCCTTCGAGGAGACGGACGAGGCGTTCATATCGAAGGCCATAGACGACAGGGTCGGGCTCTTCGTCATGATAGAGGCGATGAGGAAAAACCCCGTCCAGTCGTGTGACCTTTTTCTTACGGCGACCGTGCAGGAAGAGGTCGGACTCAGGGGCGCACACATCATTACGCCCGCGATCGAGCCAGATTTCGCCATAGCGCTAGAAGGCACTGTGGCCATGGACGTGCCCGGGGTCACAGATTACAAAACGCTCGCCAACTGCGGGAAAGGCCCGGAGGTCAGGCTCTCCGACAGGTTCCTTGTCGCGCACAGACCGTTCAGCGATTTCATCATGGAGACTGCCCGGAAGAACGACATCCCATACCAGATAACCGTAAAAAAGGCGGGGAGCACGAACGCGACTGCCATGCAGGTGACGGGCAAGGGCACGCGCGCGGCGTCTGTTTCCGTACCCGTCCGCTACCTTCACAGCCCGAGCTGCCTCGCCTACAAGTCGGATATAGCGCACACGATTTCGCTCCTCCACGCTGTAATTGAAGATATAGGAACCTTTGGTTTGGACTGAACCGTGGGCTACACTTATTCAGTATGAAGCCCTGCGTTTTACAGGTATTCGGCCTCGTGCTGATAGCCTTATTGTTCGCGGTCTCAAATTCATTGGCGAATTCCGCGCCCGGTCCGGAGCCCGAATCCATAGCGGAAGCAGACGCTTCGAAGAAGCTACAGGAGGCGTGGACGCTTCTTTCCGATTATTACAAGAAGCCGGGCAACATAGACGAATCCATAAGAATCGCCGAGGGGGTTCTGCTGGCCGATCCGCGCAACGTGGAGGCGCTTCTCTTCCTTTCCCGCGCATGGCTGACATATGGCTACATAGAGGCCGGAACAAAAGACGAGCTGATACGCGCGTTCGAGAACGGGATGAAGGAGGGAGAGAAGGCGGTTAAGATCGCACCGGACAATCCCGACGCGCATTTCTTCTACGTCGCCAACCTCGCTTCGCTCGGGGATACGAAGGGACTTTTCAATTCACTCTTCATGCTGCCCGAGGTCAGAAGGGAGCTGGACACAATCCTCAAGCTCGACCCGAATCACCCGGAGGGGCTCGCCATGAACGGCGCGCTTTATTTCTACCTGCCGAAGCTCCTCGGCGGCGATCTTCACATATCCGAGATATATCTCAAGCGCTCGCTGGGCGTAGACCCGCATCTTTCCTCGGCACGGCTCTATCTGGCGGCGAATTACATAAAGCAGAAGAGATTCGACGAAGCGATGGAACAGCTCAGGCTGCTTGTCGACGACAAGAAGCCTTCCTTTTACCCCGACTGGCACGAGAACAGGAAGTATGCCCTCAACATGATGCGGAGCATCGAGGCCAGGGCGAGGATGGAGAAGGCGGGAAGGGATTAGTAAAGATTTACTCCGGCGTATGTCCGGATTCTCTTTTTGTCATTCCCGCGCAAGCGGGAATCCATTCCTTTATATCCTGAAAAGGCTGGATTCCCGATTAAAGCACTCGGGAATGGCAGAAATGGGGTGCTTCCTCGCTCACTCGGAATCATTGGGAATGACATAATAAAGGTAAGGGTAAGACGTACAGTACAAATTGTCCCTTCTCCCGTCTCAGGTTATATTTCAATCCATGACTTACGTCGACGAACTTGTTCAGGTTTTTGAAGGAGCGCTCGACAGTTTTCCGGGGCTGGGGTCCCCTGCCCTCTCCGGCGAGCTGAGGGCGGAGCTTCTTGCAAGGAAGTATGACCTTCAGGACGAGGGATTTATAGAAGTGATTCTGAGGGACGATCGGAAGGACCTCGCCGGGTCGTTCACTGAAGCCATAAACGGTTTAGTCGGAAGGCTTTTGTCTGACGGTGAAAGGGAAGAGTTTTTAAAGGGCGATAAAATAAAAAAGGAGGCGATAAGGATCTTTATCGCCTCCCTCGAACACATGATCAATTATTATCACACCAGCATGATCGGAAAGCACTTTTCCAGCACATAGCCGGAGCCTTCTCAATCAAGCTCCCGCCGCGTTAACCTCTTTTTTCTATCGGCACATATTTCCTGTCTTTCTCACCGAGGTAAATCTGTCTCGGGCGGGCAATCCTTCTCTCCGGGTCTTCTAGGAGCTCGATCCACTGGGCGAGCCATCCGGAAGTACGCGCTATGGCGAACATGACCGTGAACATCTCGACCGGGATTCCGAGGCTCTGGTAGATGAGGCCGGAGTAGAAGTCGACGTTCGGGTAGAGCTTACGCTTTACGAAGTAGTCGTCTTCGAGGGCTATGCGCTCGAGCTCGAGAGCGATGTCGAGGAGCGGGTTCTTGCCCTTGGCCTCGAAAACTTCGTAGGCGGCCTCTTTTATTATCTTCGCTCTCGGGTCGTAGGATTTGTAGACGCGGTGTCCGAATCCCATGAGCCTGAATTCGCCGTTCTTCGCGCGCTTGATGTATTCGGGTATCTTGTCGACCGAGCCGATCTCCTTCAGCATCTGGAGAACGCCCTCGTTGGCGCCGCCGTGGAGCGGGCCATAGAGCGCGGCGATGGCCGCTGCCGTCGCCGAGTAGGGATCGGGGAGAGAGCTGCCGACGTTACGCATAGCGCTCGCGCTGCAGTTCTGCTCGTGGTCCGCATGAAGGATGAAGAGGATATCGACCGCCCTTTCGATTACAGGGTCCGGCACGTATTTAAGCTCTGTCATCTTGAACATCATGTTGAGGAAGTTACCTGCGTAGGAAAGGTCGTTATCGGGGTAAACGTAAGGCATGCCCATCGCGTGGCGGTATGCGAAGGCCGCCATCGTCGGCATCTTCGCTATCAGCCTGTGGACCTGGATGTCGCGCACCTGTTTGTTGAATATGTCCTTGGCTTCGGGGTAGAAGGTGGAAAGCGCGCCGACTGTTCCGAGGAGCATTCCCATCGGATGCGCGTCGTAGCGGAAGCCGTCCATGAACCTCTTTATATTCTCGTGGACTATGGTGTGGTGCGTGATGTCGTGAACCCACTGGTCGTACTGGGACTGCGTTGGAAGCTCGCCGTTCAGGAGTAAGTAAGCGACTTCAAGATAGTTGCTCTTTTCGGCCAGGACTTCTATCGGGTAGCCCCTGTAGATGAGCTCGCCCTTGTCGCCGTCGATGTATGTGACGCGGCTAATACAGGCGGCTGTGTTACCGAATGCGGGATCGTAGCTCATCATCCCGAAATCGTCGGGATTGACCTTTATCTGGTTGAGGTCGCTCGCGCGAATCGTATCGTGCGTGATCGGGATCTCGTACGTTTTACCAGTCCGGTTATCGGTTATGGTTAAGGTATCTTTCTGTGCCACTGTAAATCCTCCTGTTAGCTGTTTTCCTTTTTGTTATCCAAGTTAGTTTAAAGCTAAAAAACGGAGCACAATCCGGAACGGACGGCGGTTCGGACAAGTAAACTTACCTTAACTCCGGAGATTTTCAATATTCCCTGAAATTTAGACGAGGAGCTATATAAACCGCTTCTCAAGCCATGGAGCAGGCTGCCGTGCAGGGCCTCTTAAGGCGCGCTGACTCTCTCCACCGGTCGGTGCGCGTTGCACAGTCGAACCTCTCTCGCCGGCCTGCCCCGATCAATACGCCAGAGAGATCGGCACGGGGGATATGCACCCGACGAATATGAGAAGCGACAGGAGCCCGAGGGCCATCCTGCCGGCTCCGAGGCCGCCGTCTTCGTAGTAAGTCGGCGGATGTTTCGTGCCCATTAGCGTAAGCAGCGCCGCCCAGAGGACCCAGCCCGGCCAGCCCCCGAAGACGGGCACCTGGGCGAGATACGGCGCGACCGCCGCGCCGCCGTATTTCTCGGCGAGCGCGAGGAGCGGCTCAGTCCCGACGCCGAACACGAACAGGACGGCTATCATGAGCAACGAGACTATCTTGTGAAAACGCTTCGAAAAGAGGGCGTAGACTATGTGTCCGCCGTCGAGCTGCCCGCACGGGATCAGGTTCAGAGCGGTTACGAAGAGCCCCACCCATCCTGCAAAGGCCAGGGGATGAAGGAATATGTGCTGTCCTTCGGGCACGGGGCCGAGAATGGTTTCGGCCACGAATCCGAATATCAGCGGGATGCCGAGCATGTAGCCGCCGTTTCCGTTAAAGCTTTCGGGGTTGACGAACGTCGAGAGGGCTATGCCCGCGATCATTATCGGTATAGTAGCGACGATTCCCGCGAGCGGGCCGGCGATGCCTATGTCGAAGAGGGCCTTCTTGGAATATATCGGTGATTTTATCTTTATGAATGCGCCGAACGTGCCTATCGGTGAGATGATAGGCGGGGCGGGGATAAAGTAAGGCGGCGTGATGTCTATGCCGTATTTCCTGCCGTAAAAGTAGTGCCCCATTTCGTGGGAGCCGAGTATGAAGAGGAGCGCCCCGGAAAAAAGGGCGGCGTTGAGATAGCTGCCCCACATTCCGAGCCCCGTGAGGAACGTCGTCAGAACCGTCAGCAGAAAAAGGATTACGTGTATTTTTCCGGGTCTCATGGACAGGGAGTAAAAGTTACACTAGCGTCGGGAAATTGGAAGCGGCGTTAGTGTATGGGCTATTCGATTTCTATAAGGGCGGGGTGTATGGATTCGAGCGCTTCTATGAGGTAACGCTCGATTTCGCTGTTTTTCTTGAGGTTGAGTATGTCTCTTCTAACTGTGCTCAGCATGTATTTATCCACTTTGTTGCAGAGGAACCTTACGTAGGGGAGGTTAGACGGCGAAACGCTGAGCTGTTTGAAGCCGAGGGCTATGAGGCCGAGCGCGCCCGACGGCGTGCCCGCGAGCTCGCCGCAGACGGAGACGTCCATGCCGGAGTGACGGGTCTTGTAGTATATGTCGTCGAGCACCCTCAGCACCGCGGGATGGAAGCCGGAATAGAGGTGTCCGACGACGTTCGAGTTCCTGTCGACGGCCAGTATATATTGTATGAGGTCGTTAGTGCCGACGGAGACGAAATCTATGATGCTCTTGTAGTCGTCGAGCTGGTAGAGTATCGCCGGGACTTCCATCATTATCCCGAGCGGGGGGACGTCCGGCTCCGGGACCCCTATCTCGTTTACGAGGTCGTCGATTATATCCCTCGCCGTTTCGACCTCCCAGAGGTTCGTTATCATCGGAAGGAGTATCCTGAACCTCGAGCCCTTTTTCGCTGCGAGGAGTATCGCCCTGAGCTGGTCCTTGAAGAGCTCGAGATATTCCATCGAAAACCTTATCGCCCGGAGGCCGAGGAGCGGGTTGTCTTCTCTCGGGAATTCGAAGTAAGGGAGGAGCTTGTCGGCCCCTATGTCGAGGGTTCGGATCGTGACGTAGCCCTCGAAGGCGTCGGCTATGTTCTTGTATATGCGCGCCTGCTGGCGGACGCCCGGCCACTTTGCATACTGGCTGAAGGCGAATTCCGTTCTGAAGAGGCCGACGTCCTTTATGCCGTACTGCTTGGCGAGCTGAACATCTATGGGGAAGCCGATGTTGACGGAAATTTTTATGCCGAGGCCCGGGTCCCTGGAGGCGTCCAGGGCCGCCTGCTCGATCTCTTCCTTTACCTTCACGAGGCGGGAGTATGTGTTCTGGTACTCGGCGATGAGGCTTTCGTCGGGGTTCGAGAATATGAAGCCGGTCTTGCCGTCGACGATCGCCTTCTCTCCCGAGCGGAGGAGCCTGCTTATGTTGTCTATTCCGACCACGGCCGGGATGCCGAGGGACTTCGCGATTATTATGGCGTGGGACGTTTCTCCGCCCTTTTCTATGACGACGGCGGAGACCTTGTTCTTCAAAAGCATGGATATGAACGAAGGGCCGATCTCGTAGGCGACGAGTATGGAGCCGTCTTTCGGCTCTGCCGCGGTCTTGGCGCCCGGGTTGAGGTTTATGAGCTCGTGAAGGAGGCGCTCGCCGATGTCGCGGAAGTCCTGCGCCTTCTCTTGAAGATACTTGTCGCTCATGGCCTCGAACTGCTGGGCTATGGCCTCTATACCCTCGATGACTGCGAGCTCCGCCGCGATGTTGCCGCCTTCGAGCTTGCCCATGACGGCCTTTCTCAAGGTCGAGCCGCGGAGTATGAGGAAGTGCGCCCGGAATATATCTATTTCCTCGCGCGAAAGAACGGCCTCCGAATCGAGCGTCTCTATGAGGCTCTTGAGGTCGAGCTCTACCTCCTGAAACGCCTGCTCCAGCCTCTTTTTCTCGACGGCGGGTGTCGATGGCGTGAGCTTCTCTGTGTTCACCTGCTGGAAGAGGCCGCGGAATATGAAGATGTTTCCTATGGCAATGCCGTTCGAAACGCCCTTACCCTGATAAGTCCTCGTCTCGTGTTTTACGATAGAGGGGGTCTTCAGACGCTCGAGCCTGTCGGCGACTTCGAGGAGCCCCGCGAGCCTCGACGCGATTATCTGGAAGAGGGTTTCCTCGGCCGGATTAATCAGGCGCTTCTCTTTTGTCTGGCCGACGAGGACTCCGATGCAGCGGTTCTGAAGGAGTATCGGGACGCCGATGTAGCTTTCGTACTCTTCCTCGCCTATTTCGGGGAAGTACCTGTAGCGCGGGTGCTCGGAGGCGGGCATGACTGTTATCGGCCGCGAGGTCTCGAAGACGAGGCCCGTGAGTCCCTCTTCGGGGCTCAGGGTTATCGGATGACGGAGAGGGTCGACGTTGAGCCCCTTTGTCGATCTCAACGTGAGCACCTTTCTTTCCGGGTCCCAGAGATAGACCGAGACGACGTCGAGCCTGAGCGAGACGGCTATCTTGTTGACGACTTTTTTGAGGATGATGTTGAGCCCCGTAGAGGTGTTTACGAGGTCGCTTATTTCCTGAACGATTTTAAGGTGGAAATCCGCCCTGTCTATGGTTTTTTTAGCGGATGTGCCTGGCCGGGTTTTGGCGTGCATTATTTCTTTACCGGTAACTCTTGGCGCTACATTCCGGGATTCCCGGATGCTTCTCTTTCCTTTTTATCTACGAACGCGCCGCCTCGGGGAGGAGAACTACAGGCTGCCTTCGGGCGCGCATCATGCCCGGAAAAACCGGGCTCAAATGGTATAAATAACCGCAGAGGATGCGGCGTGGCCGGCGTACACCCGCCTGCCCGGAATTTTTGGTATATTATTTCATCTAAATTATAATACTCGGTAAAAAGAACTATGCACAACTAGTCAACGAAATTTTCAGAATCCCGTGGCCCCGCGGGGATTTCCGTTTCCAGGCTGAAGCTCTTTTTGTGAGGACCGACAGGAAGAAAACTACATAATCTAACGGAGCAGTGAAGATGAACGATACGATAAGGGTCGCAATAATCGGCTCGGGACCGGCCGGTTTCTACGCGGCCGAGCATTTGCTTAAACGAACGGAGCACGACTTCGAGATAGACATATTCGACAGGCTGCCTACGCCGCACGGGTTGGTACGCTCGGGCGTCGCCCCCGACCATCAGAAGATAAAATCGGTGACGAAGGTCTACGACAAGATAGCCACTCATCCGAAGGTGAGGTTCTACGGGAACGTCGAGTTCGGAAAGCACCTCGGGCTTTCGGATTTGAAGCGCTTTTACCACATTATAATATTCGCGACCGGTGCGCAGACAGACAGGAAGCTCGGCATACCGGGCGAGGATTTGAAGGGCAGCCACACGGCGACCGAGTTCGTCGCGTGGTATAACGGGCATCCGGATTACAGGAATCTCGATTTCGACCTTTCCGTTAAAAGGGCCGTCGTCATAGGCGTCGGAAACGTCGCCATAGACGTAGCCCGCATACTGTGCCGCACAGAAGAAGAGCTGAGAGAGACGGATATTGCAGACTACGCCCTCGCCGCTCTGAACGAAAGCGAGATCAGGGAAGTCTACCTCCTTGGAAGGAGGGGCCCGATGCAGGCCGCCTTCACGAATCCGGAGGTGAGGGAGCTCGGGAAGATGATGGACGCGCATGCCGTGACGCTTCCGCACGAAGTCGAGCTCGACGACGAGACGCGCGCCGAGCTCGAAACGTCGAAGGACCAGTCCACCATAAACAAGATAGAGATACTGAAATCGTTCTGCGACCCTGCCGGGCACGTGAAGAGGAGGCAGCTTCACATAAGGTTTCTCGTTTCTCCGGTTGAAATATTGGGCGACGAGAACGGCAGGGTTAAGGGCATAAAGCTGGTTAAGAACGAGCTATACAGGGACGAGAAAGGAGAGATACGCTCCCGTGCGACCGATGAATACGAGGAGCTCGAAGCCGGTATCGTATTCCGCTCGATAGGCTATCACGGGGTGCCGCTTCCGGGAGTGCCGTTCCACGAGAAGTGGGGGGTGATACACAACGAAAAGGGACGCGTGACTGACCCCGGGACGGGCGAGCATCTCTACGGACTCTACGCCACCGGATGGATAAAGCGCGGGCCTTCCGGTGTTATCGGGACGAACAAGCAGGACTCCGGCGAGACTGTCGAATGCATAGTCGAAGACATAAATTCCGGTAAGCTCCTTCAACCCGAAAGCCCGGACAGGGCCAGCCTGGAAGCGTTTATAAGGGAATGCCAGCCCGATCACATAACTTACCAGGACTGGCTCAGGCTGGACGTCCTCGAAATAGAGCGCGGAAAGGCCGCCGGGAGGCCGAGGCTCAAATATACGAGCCTTGAAGAAATACTTGAAGCCCTTAAAAACCAGCCTAAAGAGGTATAGAGCGGAGGGCCTTTAAGGTATAAATTACTTTAGATGCACAATGTAACCTATTGATGCAGCGCGATTAATAATGTTTCATTAATCACTTTAAGTATTTCAGTGGCCTGTTGACACAGCGCGGAATTGCAGAGCCGGCAGTAGAGTTTCAGCGAACGTCAATTTTATGATGAGCTAAGCAGTTTACGTCAGGGAAAGAGTCAGTATACGCCTTAAAGGGTCGACCTTCGTCACCAAAAGCCGTACGTGGTCGCCTTCTGTCACGGCGGTTTCCTGTCCGTGGCTGACTGTCGTCTCGAAGAGATAGTCCGGGAGATAGACAGCTATCCTCTTCCCGGCGGTCGAGCTGACTATGCCGTTTATTGCCGTCCCTTCGAGCGACTTCAGGTGCTTGTAGATCCAGTACCTCTCCCTGTTCCGCTCGATAGTTTTCTTGTCGCGTATTCCCACCTCTATCATCGGGTAGAGGTTTTCGAGCTCGTCCTCGGTATACATCGGCTCGCCGTCGAGGAGCTCCGAAACTATCTGCCTCTGCATGACGAGGTCGGCGTAGCGCCTTATTGGCGAGGTGACCTGGGTGTAGACGTCGATGCCAAGGGACCTGTGAACGTCCGGTGCGAGCCCGACGCGAGGTGCCCTCAGGAACTTAACTATCTGGAGCGGATAGAGCGGATTCGTTTCGTCGAGCACGCGCGCGTCCTCGGTTACGGATTCCGGCTGCGAGCGATATATTGCAGGAATGCGTTTATCCTTGAGAAATTTTCCGGCCGTCCTGTTCATGAGGATCATCATCTCGGCGACGACTACATGCGCCTCTGAATTCATCGGGTTCTTCTCTATCGAGATAGCGCCGCCCTCGCCTATCCTCACTTTCAGCTGGGGGAGCTGGACGATGAGCGCACCGGCTCCGAGCCGCGAATTCCTCAGCCTGAGGGCGAACTCCCGCATCCTCAACCCGAGGGGATCATTCAAGAAATAATTGGTGCCCTGTTTGTAGGTTATGTTTCGCCTAACCCTTATTACCGAAACGGCGAACTCCGTTCCCTTCACGTTAAGCTCGGGATCAACATTAACCAGCAGCGAGAGCGCCAGGCGCTCCGTGCCTTCCACAAGCGAGAGCCTTTCCCTGACGAAATCGGGCGGGAACATGTGTATGCGTTTTTCCGGGAGGTAGATCGTCTCGCCGCGCTTGGACGCTTCCTCGTCGGCGTTTCCCCATTTCTGAACGAGCGCAGCGACGTTGGCTATGTGTATGCCTACCGTCATGCCGCCGGGCGTTTCCTCGACGGAGAGTGCGTCGTCTATGTCCTCCGTGTTCTCGTCGTCTACGGAGAATATGTCGAGGTGGGTAAGGTCGCGGAAACCCTCGATTGGAAGCGGCTCGGATATTATCCTGTTCGTTTCCTCCTCGACTTTGGCGGGGAAGTCGTCCCTGACGTAGAACCTCTTTATCATCGGGTCCTCGTCCTCGCCCCAGCCCCCGGCCTTTATGAGAAACTCGATAGTGCCTTCGGGGTCACGTATGCCTATTTCGGAGAGGAAGGATTTCGCCTCCGGCGCGCGGCCGAATTTGTCGAGGTGTATGACGTAGCCGCGAAGGAGCTCGATATAGCCCTCGGGCGTGAAATCGCCGAGGTCTTCCTCGTGGCCCGACATTATCCCCTTCGCCCACCGGATTGCCATTTCTCTCTCTTCCTTTTTTTTCTCCTCGACTTCCTTCTTGTGGATTATTTCGTCGGCTTCCTCACGGCTCCTGGGCTCGTAGCCCGAAGCGCCGCGGCGGAAATAAATGTCGTTCTTGTCGACGGACCAGAAGAGGGCGAGCGCGTCAAAGCTGGCCGCCTCGGCGCCGGCGTAGTAAAACTCAGCGAGCTCTTCGTAGGGGACCTCGCGCTTCTCGCCCTCGAAACATTCCCATACCGTGACGAGGTCTATATGCTCGCGGGCCTCGTCAAGCCTTCTCCGGATGTCTCTTAACGCGAGTTTTTTTTCGGATTGTGTGAGGTCGCCGGTTACCGTTACCGAGCTGGTGAGCGCGATTTTGTCCCTGTCTACCGTCACTTCGCGTCCCTCTTCGGAAAAGAGGGCCAGCTTCTCTCCTTCGAGGTGAGAGAATATTCCGAGCGACGGCTCCTGGCGTTTTCTGAACAGTACAACTTCGCCTGCCTTTGGCAGCTTCTCTAAAACCATGGGGTAACTATTCTAATTGAGCGGGGGAGATTTACAAAAAATTTTTCGAAACAGGCCGGAATACGGAGAATTCAGTTGGTTTTGTTGTTCTGTCTGTATTCCGAAAGTTTCTGGAGAAGCCAGTCCTGCGACCTTACCGGGGCGGCCCCGGGGCATATGATGTAGTAATCAGCGCCGGTAATCATGCTTTTCGTCGCGGAATATTCTATGAAGGTTTCTGTCGAGGTTATCTCATCCTTGTAGTGGTTGTATTTTCTCTCGAGATGGCTCGCGGCCTTCTTGCCGTCGTACTTCTTGCCGTTCCTGTCGAATTTGCAGTCAGTGGCGCGCACCGTTTCGATCAGGAATTCGACCTCGGGCTTCTGGGCGGGCGGAACGTCGGACAAGGCCGGAGCCGCGTAGAACGAGGCGGCAAAGAATAGGCAGATTGCCGTCATAGTTTTGTTTTTCCGTAACAGGTTTTTCATTCGGTACCGGCTCCCTCGCTAACCCGTAAGTAATTAACCGTCATCTTATATAAATATAGCATGCGTATGAGGCGCCCGGCTGAAATTGGGGTGATGCAGCAGCGGACGGATTCAATGGAAAAAGGCTGCGTCTTTTATGCAACCGGCGTGCTGTCTCGGAGACATCGTTCCGTTTCCGGGTTCGAATTTAAGAGACGCCCTCTTGCTATGACGCGGAAAGGGAAGATTTGTACTCCATGGCGACCTTGATGAAATCCCTGAAGAGCGGGTGCGGTGCTCGCGGAGTGGATTTGAATTCCGGGTGGAACTGGCAGCCGAGGAACCAGGGGTGATTTTTGAGCTCTATCATCTCGACGAGCTTCCCGTCGGGCGAAAGGCCGCTCAGTATCAGTCCCTTTTCTTCGAGTAATGCCCTGTAAGAGTTGTTGACCTCGTACCTGTGGCGGTGTCTTTCAGATATTTCTTCTGTCCCGTAGGCCGAAAAGGCCGTGGTGTCTTTTTTCAGTATGCAGGGATAAGCGCCGAGCCTCATCGTGCCGCCCATGTCGTTTACGCCCCTCTGCTCGGCCATGAGGTCGATTACGGCATCCTGAACGTCGTCGCCGCATTCGCGGGAGCTTGCGCCGGCGATGCCGCAGACGTGCCGGGCATACTCTATCACGGCCATCTGCATGCCGAGGCATATGCCGAAGAACGGCACCTTGTTTTCGCGTGCGAACCTTACGGCCTCTATTTTCCCCTCGAATCCCCTCTTGCCGAAGCCGCCGGGGACGAGGACGCCGTGAACGCCCGAAAGAAGCGAATCGACACCCTGGGATTCTATATCTTCGGAGTCGACGTATCTTATCTCGACCTTGGAATCGTTCGCCATGCCGCCGTGAGAGAGGGCTTCGTGGAGGCTCTTGTAGGAGTCTTTCAGGCTCACGTACTTCCCGACGACGCCTATTGTGACGTCCGTCTTCGGATGCGAGAACCTGTAGGCTATATCTTCCCAGACGGAGATGTCGGGCTTTCGCGTCCACATTTTGAGGTAGTCGATTATTATCTGGTCGAGCTTTTCCTGGTGGAAAATGAGAGGGACTTCGTATATGGTTTCGACGTCCTTCGCCGTGATTACGGCGTCCATGCGGATGTTGCCGTAGAGCGCGATCTTCTCCTTTATCTCCTTCGGGAGGAACCTGTCTGTCCGGCAGAGGAGAATGTCGGGCTGGATGCCGATTTGGAGCATGTCCTTAACGCTGTGCTGCGTGGGTTTTGACTTAAGCTCACCCGCGGCGGCGAGGTAGGGGACGTAGGTGAGGTGTATGAAGAGCGTGTTCTCGCGGCCGAGCTCCGTCCGGAGCTGCCTTACGGCTTCCAGGAACGGGAGGCTTTCGATGTCGCCGACCGTGCCTCCGATTTCGACTATTACAACGTCGTTGTCGCCCGCGGCGTCGAGTATGCGGGATTTGATTTCGTCTGTAATGTGAGGGATTACCTGCACGGTTTTCCCGAGGTATTTTCCTTCCCTCTCCTTCATTATGACGGAGTGGTAGACCTTGCCGGTCGTGAAGTTATTTCTCTGCGACAGTTTCGCGTTCGTGAAGCGCTGGTAGTGGCCGAGGTCGAGGTCTGTTTCGGCGCCGTCGTCCGTCACGAAAACCTCGCCGTGCTGGAACGGGTTCATGGTGCCGGGGTCGACGTTTATATAAGGATCGAGCTTCTGGAGAGTTACCTCGAGCCCCCTGCTTTCGAGGAGCGCGCCGATAGATGCGGCGGCCAGCCCCTTTCCCAGAGAGGACATAACACCACCTGTCACAAATATGAATTTCGTCTTCAAGTAATGCCAACCTCAGAGAACTTTTTTGAATTTTTATGAAGGGACCGTCTAGGTCTTAACTAATATATTCAAAAGCCGGGCCGGTTGCAAGACCGAGGGGGTAAAAAATTTCTGGGGCCGGCAAGTCTGCGTAAGGAGGCCTGAACACGGATATTTTGGGCTACTGATAATTAGCGGCGACGGCGGATTTTATTTACATGGCCCGACGGACGTGTAGCTTATATTGTTTATACGATTAGCAGGGAGGCGATGAAAATGAACGATGCGGAGAGGGGCCATCTCGAAAGGATAGTGAACCAGTTCTCGAAGCAGGCGGCGCCGTTCGCGAAGCTCGACATACACATGAACGCTATGGATATGCTGATCGAAATGTCCGGCGTCAGCGCGAAGGACAACGTGCTTGATGTAGCGTGCGGGCCGGGGCTCGTCGCATGCGAGTTTGCGCGGCATGCGTCGCACGTGACGGGCATCGATATAACGGAAGCGATGATCGAAAAGGCCTGCGAGCTCGCACACGATAAAGGGCTTTCGAACGTGGGATGGATCACGGGTAACGCAAACCCCCTTCCCTTTTCCGACGCCGAGTATTCACTCGTGATTACGCGTTACAGCTTCCATCACTTCCTCGATCCCGAGGCCGTGATGAGGGAAATGGTGCGCGTGTGCAGGCCCGGCGGGCGGGTGCTCGTGGCCGACGTTTGCGTTGCCGAGGAGTGCTCGGAAGGTTACGACCGCATGGAGAAGCTGAGGGACGATTCGCACGCTCACGCGCTTACCGGGCCCGAGCTCAGCCGGATGTTTGAAAGCTCGGGGCTGGAGGATTTCAGATACGGCGCATATGGCCTCGACGCGGACGTGGAGCACCTGCTCGACGCGTCGTCTCACCCGCCCGAAAACAGGGCGCGGGTGCTGGATATCATAGAGGGCGACCTAGGAGTCGACGCGCTCGGCATAAACGCGCGCCGTGAGAACGGGAGGCTCGTTTTCACATTCCCGATAGCCGTATTTACGGGGCGGAAGCCGGCGTAGCAGTGGCGGCGGGATTAGCTTTCGCGGAGCGTCGCCCTACCCTTTGAGGATGCGGACGAGCTTCTCCGCGGCGCGGGCCCTATGGCTGATTTTGTTCTTGAGCGCGGCCGGAATCTCCGCCATGGTCTTGCCGTATTCGGGCAGGTAAAAGACGGGGTCGTATCCGAATCCGCCGCTTCCCCTGCGCTCTGAAAGTATCACGCCTTCGCACTCCCCACTGACTACTGTCTCTTCTCCCTCGGGCGTGACGAGGGCGAGGAAGCAGACGAACCGGGCCTTCCTGTTCTGTGCGCCGCCGAGCTCACGAAGGAGCTTGTCTATGTTCTCGTCGTCGGTCGCGCCACCCCCTGCATACCTTGCCGAGTATACGCCGGGCCTGCCGCCCAGAGCGTCCACCGCGAGACCGGAATCGTCGGCGAGCGCGGGCTTGCCGGAATACTCCGCTATCGCGCGCGCCTTCTTTAGCGCGTTCTCCATGAAGGTCTCGCCGTCTTCCACAACTTCGGGCGGGGATTCGAGGTCGCCGAGCCCGGTTATCTTTCCGGCGATGCCGTGAAGGAGCCCGGCGAATTCTTTTAGCTTCCCTTTGTTGCCCGTCGCGAGAATTATTTCTTCGATCATCTGTCGTTGCATCTCCGGATTATTCGGTGAGCGCTTCCCTTTGTTTTTGTATCAGTCCTGTGATTCCCTTTTCGGCGAGCGCGACGAGCTGTGAGAGCCTTCTCTTGCTGAATGGCTTTCCTTCGGCCGTTCCCTGTACTTCGACGAGTAGACCCGAGCCCGTCATGGCGACGTTCATGTCGACCTCGGCGGCGGAGTCTTCTTCGTAGTCGAGGTCGAGCGCGAGCTTTCCGCCGACGAGGCCGACGCTTACGGCGGCTATGTAATCCTCTACGGGATT
Source organism: uncultured Spirochaetia bacterium (assembly GCA_964618635.1). Classification (GTDB taxonomy): domain Bacteria; phylum Desulfobacterota_D; class UBA1144; order Nemesobacterales; family UBA2774; genus JADLGH01. The sequence goes on along the minus strand of CAZUDM010000001.1, from coordinate 151,766 downwards.
GTCGGCGAGGACGCCCGTGTTTACGAGGTGAAGGGCGGCGTCTGAAAGGGCGACGAACGCGCCGGTTATGGAGGCGGTTCTCGTTCCGCCGTCGGCCTGGAGTACGTCACAGTCTATCGTTATCGACATCTCGCCGAGCTGGTCGAGGTTGATGACGGACCTGAGAGCGCGGCCTATGATGCGCTGTATCTCGTGAGAGCGGCCGCCTATCCTGCCCCTCACGCCGTCGCGGGTTACCCTCTCCTTTGTCGAGCGCGGGAGCATCGAATATTCCGCCGTGACCCAGCCCCTGCCGGTGTCTTTCAGAAAGGGCGGCACCCTGGTTTCGACCGTCGCCGTGCAGAGGACCTTCGTCTCTCCCGTTTCTATGAGCGCGGAGCCCTCTGCATATTTCATGACGCCGCGCGTGATCGTTACAGGCCTGAGCTCGTCCCAGTTTCTTCCACCTGATCTCATGTATCTCACCTCGTCATTCGTTTCAGAGGACAATAATATATACGAGTATGGTGCGGCGGTCTAAACGATACACGACGGGCGCACGGTGTGTGGTTTTTGATGCAGAAAAGAGGGTGATTCAGGAATGCGAATCGCACAGGATTGGCGATAAATCACATGTGCAGCTACGTCGATTGTCAGCGCACACCGTGCGTTAGAAACGGCGGCCGAGGGAATGTCCGCCGTCGACGGTGAGGACCTGCATTATTCAGGGTGATATTTAGGATTACTCCGGCGCCTTATCGGCTTCTCTCGCAACGACGGGGACGAAGGGCACGGGGCGCGCGACCTTCGGGAGGCCGAGTATCTCCCGCGCGCGATTGAGCGAGTCGTCGATGTTGCCGAAGATGTTTTCCTCCCCTATTGCATCCCAGAGGCCCGAGCGCTCTATAGCGAAGAGCGGCTGTGCGTGGACATCGGACAGGATAAGTGTCGTATTGTCCCGCCTGCACCTGTGGAGGAAATCTTTCAGAACGTAAAGCCCTGTCGCGTCTATGGCGGGGACGCTCCGGAGGCGGAGGATGATGGCGGGCACCGGTTTTTCGATGAGTCCGACGGCCTCCTTGAACCTGTCGGCCGCGCCGAAGAAGAACGGGCCCTGGATTTCGAATACTTCGACCCCGGCAGGAACGTCGCGCTTAGAGATGGCGTTCGGGTCTTTGCTGTCGTCTTCGCCGTTGCCGTGGAGCTCGCGCGTTACGACGCCGACGTTGGTGACCTCGGCCATCCTGCGTATGAAGAGGAGCGCCGCGAGGACTATACCGACCTGAACGGCGACCGTCAGATCGACGAATACCGTCAGCGCGAACGTCGTCAGCAGCACCATGACGTCGCTCTTAGGGGCCTTCAGGAGACCGAGGAAATTTTCTATCTCGCTCATGTTGTAGCTCACGACGACAAGTATCCCGGCGAGCGCGGCGAGGGGAATCATCTTCGCGTAAGGCGCGAAGAGAAGGAGTATGAGTGCGAGCGAGACGGCATGAATTATTCCGGCTACGGGCGTTTTCGCGCCGCTCTTGATGTTCGTTACCGTACGGGCTATTGCGCCCGTCGCCGGTATGCCGCCGAAGACGGCCGAGCCGACGTTGGCCGCGCCCTGGGCGATGAGCTCCATGTTGGAGCGGTGCCGCCCGCCGATCATACCGTCGGCGACTGTAGCCGAAAGGAGCGATTCTATCGCCGCGAGGAGACCGACCGTAAATGCCGGGGCGATGAGGCCCTTCATTTTTTCGATGTCGAATGCCGGGAGCTCGGGCGCGGGGAGAATCCTCGGGAGGTCGCCGAAGCGGCTGCCTATGGTCTCGACTTCGAGGCCGAAGAGAACCGTCGCTATAGTGGCCGCCCCCATGCCTATGAGCATCGCCGGGAATTTCGGGACGAATTTTCTGGTGACGGAGATGATGATTATCGTCCCTATTCCGAGGCCTGCCGCCGCAGGCGTGAACGTGCCGAGGTGCTTAGCGTACTCGATCCACTTCGGGATGAATTCCGCAGGCGGGTCGGGCATGTGAAGGCCGAGGAGGTCTTTAATTTGCGTCGAGAATATGACGACGGCGATGCCGGACGTGAAGCCCGTTATGACGGGGAACGGGATGAATTTTATGAGGCCGCCCATCTTGCTGAGGCCGAGCGCTATCAGGAAGAACCCGGCCATGATCGTGCAGTAGACGAGGCCGTCGTAGCCGTATTCCGCCATGATGCCGGAGACAATGACGACGAATGCGCCCGTCGGGCCGCCGATCTGGACGCGGCTTCCACCGAGGAAGGATATGAGGAACCCGGCGATGATGGCTGTGAAGAGGCCGCGCTCGGGCGGGACGCCGCTCGCTATGGCGAAGGCCATTGCGAGAGGGAGGGCGACGACGCCGACAGTGAGTCCGGCGAAGAGGTCGTCCATGAATGTTTTCCTGCTATACGTTTCGAGTGTCGTAAACAGCTTGGGTTTAAGCATTGCGCTCCGTTGCCTTTTTTGAACGAATGGGTGAAATAGGTCGAATCACGCGCCGGGCTTCGTTCCCGGCCCGTTATCCATCAGCCGCTGAGAGGCGGGCGCACTTTATTTACGTCTGTCTTGAAAGCGGTATTGACCGGCGGATATGTGTGTATATACGTGGTGTGTACCTTCATTAGAGTTAATAAAACGAATAGGATAATTGTTCAGGGAAAAAAGGACCAGTCAAGTATTCCAGAGAATAATCTGTAAAAGAGTAAAAGGAGAGAGCCCTCCCCTGCCGTGTCATGGGGCGGCGGGATTGTGAAATGGATGGACTAGAGCGCCGGGAAGCGGGCCTGGCGTCTGAAGAGCCAAGCCGCTACGGGCATACAGACAATTGTGATGCCGACGCACCAGACGACGGAGAGCCAGCCGTCGTTTCCTATGGGGGTTCCGACGAGCCAGGCGCGCATGGCCTGAATGACAATCGTGAACGGCTGGTTCTCGGCGAATATCTTAAGTGCGGTCGGCATGCCGTCCGTCGGCACGAAGGCGCTCGACGCGAACGTGAGCGGCATTATGAAGAGGAAGCTTATCCACTGCGCGGCCTCGAGGCTCCTGACGACGAGGCCAAGTATGGCGCAGAACCACGATATCGCGAACGTGAAGAGGAGGAGAAGCCCCAATACCTTGAGCCATTCTCCGGCGTCTGCCGTCGGGCGGAACCCGACGGCGAGCCCCACAGCTACCATGATGAGGCCCGAGATCGTGTTCCGGAAGAGGTCGGCCAGGACGTGGCCCGTCAGCAGCGACGAGCTGTACATAGGCAGCGAACGGAACCTGTCGATGATACCTCTGCGGAGGTCGAGGACGAGGTTGACTGTCGTGTTACTGGAGCCGAATGCGAGCGTCTGGACGAGTATGCCCGCGACGAGGAAGTTGACGTACGTCGTCCCGCCCGTGTCTATTGCGCCGCCGAAGACGTAGCGGAACAGAAGCAGGAACATCACGGGCATGATTATCAGCGAAAGGAGCTGGTCGAGGTTCCGGGTGATGTGCTTTATGCTTCGGCGTGTGAGCACCCACGAATCGCTGAGCATCCAGTAGAGCTCGGAATGACGGGCGGGCTCGACTTTACGCGATACGGGAGTCATGATTTTATCCTCTCTTTTTCTTTTATGTCTTCTTTTGTGTCCGCCGCTTCGTTTTGGTTTGAATCGCCGTTGGAGTTACCGTTCGCTTCCGTGGGCGTTGCAGAGCGGCCTGTGAGCGTCAGAAACACGTCGTCGAGGGTCGGGCGGTGAAGGGAGAGCGTTTCGACTTCCACGCCGGCGCGCGTGAGCCTGTCCAATACATCTTTCAGCTCCCCGACGCCCCCTTTCGTTGCGACGCTTATCGTTCTTTTCTTCGGGTCGGCGTGGTCGCCGTCCGCGCATATGGCCATCCGGGCGGCGGCGAAGTCGGAGCCGTCGGCGATGACGAGCTCTATGCGCTCGGAGCCTACGCGGGCCTTGAGCTCGTCCGGCGTGCCCTGGGATATGACAGTGCCCTTGTCGATGACGACTATATCCTCCGCGAGCCTGTCGGCCTCTTCCATGTACTGCGTCGTGAGGAGTATTGTCGTTTCACCCGCAGCGAGCTCCTTTATAATGTCCCACATTATGAGGCGGCTCCGTGGGTCGAGGCCCGTCGTGGGCTCGTCGAGGAATATGACGGACGGCGACGCTATGAGGCTCGCCGCGAGGTCGAGCCTCCGGCGCATGCCGCCTGAATAGGTTTTTAGCGGCCTTTTTGCCGCATCGACGAGGCCGAACTGCTCCAGGAGCTCGGCTGTCCGGCGCTTCGTGTCGGAGACGCCGAGCCTGTAAAGCCGGCCCATCATGAGAAGGTTCTCTTCGCCCGTGAGATATTCGTCCACGGCGGCGTATTGGCCTGTGAGGCCGATGCTCGCACGGACTTTGTGCGCGTCCGTGACGACGTCGTGTCCGTTTACTGTCACGCGGCCGCCGTCGGGTTTCAAAAGCGTGCTGAGTATGCGGACGGTCGTCGTCTTCCCTGCGCCGTTAGGGCCGAGGAGACCGAAGACGGAGCCCCGCCTGACGGAGAAATTTATCCCTTCGAGGACGCTCAGTTTTCCGTAGGACTTTCGGAGCTCTTCGACTACGATAGCACTATCCATAAGTTGTTTGAGTATGCCGGCTGCGGAAAGTTGCACATTCGGATTAACTTTTCCGCCTCGCTGCAGGCTATAAAGGATGCAGGACGGTCAGCGAGTTTCAAGTGCCGGGACTGTGGCAGCCGACCGGGGCTAATAAGCCGACGCTTCGTCGAGCCTTGCAATGTCGTCGGCGTCGAGTTTGAGTCCAGCCGCTTCGGCGAAGGATTTCAGGTGATGAGCCTTTGTCGCGCTCGCGATAGGCGCTGTTACGGGCGGCTTCGCCATGAGCCACGCCAGCGATACGGCTGCCTGCGAGACGCAGTGTTTTTCAGCCGTCTCGTCGAGCGCCTTTAAGATTCGTATTCCGCGCTCGTCGAGGTAGCCCGTTATACCCCGCCCCCTGACGCTCTTGCCGAGATCGCCTTCGTTCCTGTACTTGCCGGTGAGAAAACCTTTGGCGAGTGCGAAATATACTATGACCCCGAGGCCATGCTGCTTGCAGATCGGACCGACTCCTTCTTCGAATCCCTGCCTGTCGTAGAGGTTATACTCGGGCTGGAACACCTCGTACCTCGGAAGGCCTTTAGCTGCGCTCGCGGCGAGCGACTCTTCGAGCCTCTCGGGTGAGAGGTTAGACGCCCCGATCCACCTGACCTTCCCTGTCTTTATGAGCTCTTCGTGCGCCCGGAGCGTTTCCTCGACGGACGTTACGTCGTCGTCCTGGTGAGTGAAGTAGAGGTCGATATGATCAGTCTGGAGTCTCCCGAGGGATGCTTCCACCTGCTTCAGTATGTAATCTCTGCTGATGTTCTTTCCCTCGCCCATGTCGTAACCGACCTTTGTGATCAGGAGTATTTTGTCGCGGTTGCCGCGCTCCTTCATCCACCTGCCGATTATCGTTTCGGACTCGCCGCCTTCGTTGCCGCGCGCCCAGCGGGAGTAAACGTCGGCCGTGTCTACGGCGTTGAACCCGAGCCCGGTGAATTCGTCGAGGACGGCGAACGACTGCTTTTCGTCTATTGTCCAGCCGAAGACGTTTCCGCCCAGAACGACGGGAGCCGTGTATAAATCGGTGTTTCCAAGTTTTCTCGTTTCCATTGTCGATTCTCCTCCGGCGTTTGTGTCGAAATTAGTTTACCGGACTATGGGGGAACCCCCACCCTTACCCTCCCACTGTAAGCAGGGGGGCAATTATGTTCGAGGCCGCTCTATTCTGCCCGGGAACCCTTGGCATTCCGAAACTTTTTCCCCCCGGTGGAATCCAATTAAATGGAAATAAAGATTGACATGATTCCCGGTGTCGTGAATACTTAGGCATATGCCTAACAATAATATACAGCTCGACATGGTGTTTCACGCGCTGTCAGACCCGACGCGGAGGGCTGTTCTCGCGAGGCTCGGAAGGGGGCCGGCTGCAGTGAGCGAGCTTGCGAAGCCGTTCGACATGGCTCTCCCCTCATTCACTCAGCACCTTGGCGTGCTCGAGGAATGTGGGCTCGTGAGGTCGAAGAAGAAGGGGCGCGTGAGGACGTACACTCTCGCACCCGGGCCCCTAGAAGAAGCAGGAACGTGGATCGAGAGGCAGCGGAGGATCTGGGAGAAGCGCCTGGATCAGCTGGACAATTTCTTAAATACGCTTAAGGAGAAAGAATGATGGCAAGCACTAAATATAATCTGGACCCGAAGCTCGACCTTATACTCGAGCGCGTGATCGACGTACCGAGGGAGCTCGTATGGAAGGCGTGGACGACGCCGGAATACGTGACGAAGTGGTTTACGCCCGCCCCGTGGCAGACGGTGGACTGCAAGATAGACCTCCGCCCCGGAGGGCTTTTTTATACCGTGATGCGCTCGCCCGAGGGAGAGGACTATCCGAATATCGGCTGCTTTCTGGAGGTCGTCGAGAACGAAAAGCTCGTATGGACGGACGCGCTTTTAGAGGGTTATCGACCGGCGGATAAGGTTGGCTTCATGACGGCCTTTCTTCTGCTGGAGCCGCACGGCAGCGGCACAAAGTATACGGCGATCGCAATTCATCCGACCGAAGCGGGCAGGAAGCAGCACGAGGAAATGGGGTTCCACGAGGGATGGGGAACGGCGCTCGACCAACTCGTGGCGTTCGTCAAAACCCTTGAGGCTTAACACAGCGTCATAAACAGTCTGAAATTATAAATACCATCCGACATCCGGCCTCGCGCTGACTGCGGGGCCGGCTATTTTATCTTCCCGGAAAATTAGCATGTCCCGGTCGGGCCTTTTCGCTCGTCATTATATATAGAGGCGGGAAACGGCCTCGAAAATCCATTAGAATTGAGAGGAGAAGCTATATGTCTCATATAACACCACGTATGCAGAACCCGGCGGTGGTAGTGCCCGACGCGATGCAGGCGCTTTTCGCCCTGGGGACGGCCGCGAAAAAAGCCGGCGTCCCGCTCCGGACGCTTAATCTCGTTTACCTGCGCGCGAGCCAGATAAACGGATGCGGCTTCTGCGTGGACATGCATTCCCGCGAGATGAAGCGCGCGGGTGAAACGGACGAGCGGATATTCGGAGTTGCCGCGTGGCGTGAGTCGCCGTATTTCACGGACGAGGAGCGTGCTGCGCTTGAATTGACCGAGGCCGTGACGAGGATAAGCGACAGGGGAGACGCAGTGCCGGATGACGTCTGGCGGGAGGCTGCCCTGTATTATGACGAAAGCGAGCTCGGGGCGCTTATCGTCAACATCGGGCTCATCAATTTCTGGAACCGTGTGAATGTCGCGACGAGGCAGCCCGCCGGGGCGCAGATACCTGTCGTGAAAACCAGAGTCGGTAAAAGTCAGAACCAGGCTGCGTGAATAGATGTTGAAATCAATCGAAATCGTTAGAGGAGAAGATAATGGCCGATTTCATATATCTCTTCAGGAGTAATCCCGAGGTGTGGAAGTCTCTGTCGCCCGAGCAGATGCAGCAGACGTTCAGGAAGTGGATGGAGTGGAAGGACGGGATCGAAAAGAACGGCAACCTGAAGCTCACGGGCGAAAGGCTCAGCGAGAACGGGAAGGTCGTCAAAGGAAAGTCGAAGACGATTACTGACGGGCCGTACGTCGAGGTCAAGGATTTCATACAGGGGTACATGGTCGTGAGTACCGAAGACCTGGAACAGGCGGTGGAGCTGGCAAGGGGCTGCCCTATTCTCGAAAGCGATGGTTCCGTCGAAGTGCGCCCGTTCATGCAGATGTAGGATGCCGCTCAGGTGAGCTCGGAGACAAACAAGGACGTATCCGGACTGGTGGACTATCTTTTCCGCCGTGAGGCGGGGAAGATGGTCTCGTACCTTACGAGGATATTCGGCATAGGACGCCTCGGCATGGCGGAGGACGTCATGCAGGATACGCTCTACCGGGCGCTGGAGATGTGGCCCGTTTACGGCGTGCCCGAGAACCCGCCCGCGTGGCTGATGCGGGTAGCGCGGAACAGGGCTATAGACATCGTAAGGCGCGACGGACGGTTCCGTCACATCGCGCCGGAGCTGGAGCGGGAGCTGGCGTCCGAAGACTCGCTATCCGTTGAAGATGCGGCATTCGCTAACGAGATACGGGACGATCAGCTGCGGATGATGTTTTCATGCTGCCATCCTGCCCTTTCGACGGATGCGCGCATGACGCTCATACTGAAGACTCTCTGCGGGTTCGGCGTGGCCGAAATAGCACATGCGCTTCTGGTGAGCGAGGATTCCATAGAAAAGAGGCTTTCGCGGGCGAGGAATGTGCTCCGCACCTCAGGTGATTTCGTCGAGATTGCCACGGCACCGGACATACCGGAGCGTCTCGAAGCTGTATATCAGGCAACGTATCTTCTATTCAACGAGGGGTATCACGGGACGAGAGCGGAAGCGACCGTGAGAGAGGAGCTTTGCTTCGAGGCTATTCGCCTCGCTCTTTTATTGAGCGAGCATCCGGAAAGCAGCGGACCCCGGACGTATGCGCTGCTCGCGCTCTTCTGTTTTCAGGCGGCGCGGCTGCCGGGAAGGACGAGCGAGGCCGGCGGGCTCGTTCAGCTCAGGATGCAGGACCGCTCGAAGTGGGACAGGAATCTTATCGCGAGGGGCTTTTATTTTCTGGACAGGGCGTCTTTCGGAGAAGAGCTGAGCGAATTTCACATAGAGGCGGGCATCGCGGCGCTTCACTGCGCCGCGCCTTCGTACGAGGAGACCGAGTGGGGAAAGATACTCGGCCTTTACGATACGCTGTACAGGCTCGCCCCGTCGCCGATTGTCGCCCTCAACCGTGCCGTCGCGCTGGGAAACGCGTTCGGGCCGGACGAAGGGCTGGCCGAGATTGGAAAGATACCGGATGTGGCGAGGCTCAGGGACTATCCGTTCTGCGAGGCCGCGCAGGGGGAGTTTCATCTTATAGCGGGGAGGACTGAAGAGGCGGCGAGGCATTTTGAAAAGGCGATTGAGCTGGCGAGGAGCCCGGCGGAAAAGGAGTTTTTCGAGAGGAAGATAAAAGAATGCTGAGGGAAGGACGGGTAAAAAGGGGACTCCGGATTCTTCTAAAAATGCTTTTTAGCGAATGCGCGCCCTGAATGAGATTTTAAATACTGCTCGAATTCAAGCGCTTTTTCCTTCGATCTGAAGGATATTACATTTTTAATCCGCCACGGCCCATACTGAGATGTGTGCGGTACTTTTCCCTGGTTATGATACTTGATTCTTGTCTCGGGGTTCTCGGTCGTGCCGATGTAATAACGATCCGGGTCGGCGTCGCTGACTAATATATATACATAGTAAAAATCGGATGAATCCGGGGTCACTGGCTTACCGCTAAGCATCCCTTCCATAAAACATAAAGCTCAACAATACAAATAATTATTTAGAACTCACATCGACCATTTCCTTTACATGGAGCCGCCCGGCTTCGCCTTATGGCTACGCCGCGGCAGACCTCGCAAAGCGAGGTCTGGAGGCGCCGGGAATCGAACCCGGGTCCGAGAAAGAGACTCGCAAGGCCTCTACATGCTTAGTCTATCGTTTAGTCTCGCGGTGAAGTTACCGATAGACAGGGTTTTCACCGCCAGCACCGAATTTTGTCTCGTCCTCGGGCGTTCAGTGCGTCGCCATCGGACCAGCTCGCTAGTCGTCGGCCCTCTTAATCCCGCGAGCGCGCATTAAGGAGCCGTCGCCGCTCAGTTAGGCAGCGAGTGCAAAGTCATTTTCGGCACTTGTGTGTGCTCCACCAGTTTTACGAGTTAGTAGAAGCTCGGCATGCAGCACAAACTATCCCATTCCCCGTCGAAGCCATGTCGCCCCCATGTCAAAGAACAATACAAACTTGAGAAGTACGGCGTAAGTCGCTCTTAATAAAATAATTACGGTTACGCCGATTTCAACCCCGGGCGACGCCCGGAGGGATGTATAAGGATACACGATGAGCGGAGCGGACGCCACAGATCAGTAGCGGCGCTTCAAGGCTTTTTCCATTTCCCTGTCGGCCTCGCGCTTCTTGATGTCGTCGCGGCGGTCGTGGACTTTCTTACCCTTGCCGAGGGCGAGGTCGACCTTGGCCTTCCCTTTCTTGAAGTAAATCTTGAGCGGGATGAGTGTGTAGCCGCGGATGAGGGTTTTCCCCATGAGGCGGTTTATCTCGCGCTTGTTGAGGAGGAGCTTCCGCTCACGCCTGGGCTCGTGGTTGAACAGGTTCGCCTGCTCGTATGGGGCGATGTAGCTGTTGATGAGAAACACCTCTTCGTCCCTGATCATAGCGAAGCTTTCCTTTATGCTCGCCTGATTTGCGCGGAGGGATTTTACCTCGGAGCCCTTGAGCTCGATGCCGGCCTCGTAGTTTTCCTCGATGTCGTAATCGCGTTTTGCCCTCGGATGAGTGCAGACTACCTTTTCCATGGGGGTAATATAATGTCTAGGAAGGCGAAATCAACAGGCGTTGTGTATGTACACGAGGCTGGAATTCAAAAAGGCGGAGGGCGATATTAAAATCCCCCCTTGCCCCCCTTTTTCTAAGGGGGGATAAAAAATTAAAGACAAGAAATGACAAAAATGCTTGATGGATTGCTGGCGGAAGTGGATTCCCGATTAAGGCACTCGGGAATGACTGGAAATGAATAGATTCCTGCCTGCGCAGGAATGACAGAAGTGAGAATTGCCACGGTTGCGGACTGCGCTCCCTCGCAATGACAGAAAGATGAAGCGGACGCTGTCCGCCAAGATTCTTTCCTGCTGTCGAGGAGGAGCGTGACGGGGGCCCCTCGGCTCATCGACGAACAGATCGTAGAGCCTCTCAGTAACCTCGGATTAAGATTGAATCAGGTAAGACACTCAGGACAGCCCGAAGTCCTAGGACGGCGGGTCACTTTGGAAGCCAGGGAAGAATATCCGTGTGGTGCCCTATCATCTTCCATTTTCCGTTCTCTCGTCTGAAAACATTGGTTGCCCTGATATTAACTTCTTCCGGCTTTCCGTTTATGTAACTTGTCCCGCGTTCATAGTTGACGGTTATCCCGATTTCCTCGCCCGCTGTGACGTGCATGTCTACCGGTTCTACCTTGCCTCCCAGTTTAAGTTTAGCCTGATCCTCCCAGGATTTTCGGACCGCTTCCCATCCGACCAATATTCCACCGGCCGGGCCCATATACGTGACGTCATCCGCATGCGACCAAAGCTCTATCATGGGCTCCAAGTCGCCAACAAACATGGAATTGAGTGATGCATAGAACTGTTCGGCCGCCGCCAACACTTCTTTCTCATGTTCCGCCGAATAAGAATATTGGACGCTCAGAAGGAAAAAGGCATAAGCGATAATGCTTACTTTTGAAATCCGACGCATTGTAATTCCACTCATATTGCCCCCCTCATATATGGAATTGCATACAATGCAATCATATCATGCACCACACCCCTTTTGTCAAGCTCTCTTTAATTTGAATTATTATGAGGAAAGCAATTAAAGAAGTGGCTAAGCCTTCCCTAAAACTCTTTCCTGCTGTCGAGCATTAGGGTCACGGGGCCGGAGTTTACGAGGTGGACGTCCATCATGGCGCGGAAGCGGCCGGTTTCGACGCGGGCGCCACGGGCGCGGAGCCTGGAGACGAATTCTTCGTAGAGGGCCTCGGCGATCTCGGGCGGTGCAGCCTTGTCTAAGGAGGGGCGCCTGCCCTTACGGCAGTCGCCGTAGAGGGTGAACTGGGAGACGACGAGGAGCGAGCCGCCGATATCCGTGACGGAGAGATTCATCTTGCCGTCGGGGTCCTCGAATATGCGGAGCGCAAGAATCTTGTCGGCGAGGTAATCGGCGTCGGCGGAGGTATCGTCCTTGCCCGCGCCGAGGAGAACGAGAATCCCCTCTCCTATTCTGCCGGCGGTTTCGCCGCCGACATCGACCCTGGCTTCTTTTACACGTTGGATTATCGCGCGCATGGTTTTATCTGTCGTCTATTTTCCGGTATTCCGCCGGACACGGATGCATTATAATATGGATATTGGGGTTTGAAATCAAACGGGGTGATACTATGCGGGTTCTCAGGTTATTGATGCCATTGCTGATTTTACTCGGCTTCGTAGTTCCGAATGTCGATTCTATCGAGTTTCCGCCCGAGGCGCCGAAGAGGGTTATTGCCCATACTGTAAAGCGCGCCGAGGAGCTGCACCTCCTCGCCGGGTATTACTACAGAGACTGCAGGCAGTGGGTGAGGATTTACCAGGATAACGCGGGAACGATTCGGAACCCGAACAGGATTTATCCGGGGCAGGTGCTTTACGTAACTGTGGACGAGGACTGGACGCCGCCCTTCGATCTCGATGCGTACGTTGCCGAGTGGGGGACGTATTTGCTTAACGGGACTGTGCCGTAATAAGTTTAGATTGCTTCGCTTTGCTCGCAATGACAGATTAAAAAAATTAAATCCCCCCGTACCCCCCTTTTCCTAAGGGGGGATTAAAGGCAAAAGACTGGATTCCCGATCCGGCTTCGGTAAAAACCTACGCCGCGACAAGTACAAGTCTTGATACTAAAGATGGTAAGTTGCGAGCGGTACTAGATAAGCGTTTGCGCGATAAAGTAACGGTGTCCGATTCCTCGCTCGCTCGAAATCGTTGGGAATGACAGAAGTGTGGAGATTCTTCGCTCGTTCGGAGTTGTCCCCTTTTCCTGAGGGGGATTAAAAGCAAAGATAAAAAAATGAAAAACGAGATTCTGAAACAAGTTCAGAATGACGGACTATAAGATGACGGATAGGTGGAGTCGCGGCGGGGCAGTGACATTGGATTCATGCACGCACCGCGTGCCGGATTCCCGATTAAAGCGTTGGGGAATGACACATACATAATGTGTTTTTCGATGTAGCACCGCAGTTGCTTAAATCACCGGAAGCGTGTCAGGCGGTCATGGCAACGACTCCGCTACTTCGATTTCCAGCACGCGTGGCGTGCTTCCTCGCTGACTCGAAATCGTTGTTCGAGATGACAGATTAAAGAAGAAAAGACTGGATTCCTACCTGCGCAGGAATGACACATATTGTATCAGCTTCGACGCAGCAGCATAAACCGCTTGCCTAGACTAAATCCCTTAGGTAGTCGCCGAGGTAGGAGGATGCTATCTTGTCGAGGGCGGATTTTTCGATCTGCCTTATTCTCTCCCTCGTGACGCCGAACTTGTCGCCTATTTCGTTGAGAGTGTAGGTCGTGTCTATCCCTATCCCGAAACGCATCCTTATTATTTCCTCTTCCTTGGGCGTGAGTGTCGAGAGGACGTCTTCTATCCTGTTCTGTACAGAGCGTTTCAGTATTGCGGCGTCGGGCGGCGGTATCTTCGAATCCTCGACGAATTCGATGTAGGTGCGCTGGTCGTCGTTCGATATCGGGGCGTCGAGCGACTGCACGTTGTTCATCACGTCGGACGCCGTCTGTATAATGCGCTTGACGACAGCAGGCGCGATCTCGAGCTCGCGCGCTATTTCCTCGCACGTCGGCTCTCTGTCGAGCTCTTTCGTGAGGAGCGCGGTTACGGCCTTTACCTTACCGGCCCATTCGTAGAGATAAACGGGGATGCGAATCGTTTTCGTTTTTTCAAACGGAGCGCGGAATACGGCCTGCTGTATCCACCAGCTGGCGTAAGTCGAGAATTTGTATCCGAGTGTGTAGTCGAATTTTTCGACGGCGCGCATGAGACCGAGGTTGCCTTCCTGTATGAGGTCGGCCAGCGGAAGGCCCCTTCCCATGTAGTTCTTTGCGATGCTGATCACGAGCTTGAGGTTGGATTTGATGAAGCGGTTTTTGAGCTCGTGGGAGCGTTTTACGTAGGCATTGGACAGGGTATTCATCCTCTGGACGTAATCCAGAACGTCGCCTCCGCTGTCGTAGAGGGGATAGCCCTTCCCGGGTTTCTTCGGCGACTTTCCTTCGGCAAGCTCGGTGAGCAGGACTCTTATCGCCTCGGCCTTGTTTTCGCACTTTCGGATATTGGCGGCGATGCGGAGCTCTTCTTTCGGCGAAAGGAGAGACGTTTCGTGCTCCAGGTCGCGGAAGTAAACATGAAGGAGGCGAAGGTGCTCTTCGAGCTTCGATGCGCCCGATTTCTTCTTCCGTTTCCTCCGTGGGCCCGGATGGAATTCAGCCCCTGTATCGTCGTCGAATTGCAGTGCCTCGTCGTCCTCGAATGGGGAAACGTCGTATTCGGCTTCCGATTCGTGCGTTTCGAGCTCCCTTATCTCGGGAGCGAGTTTTGGATATTCCTTTGGCTTTTTCATAATCCCTTTACATCCCCGCAGCTTTAGATCTCGGAAGGTCAAAGCTCCGGGCTCCATCAGAATCCCTATAGGATATGAGGGTACCTGTAATTCCCGGTATGTGAATGGAATATGAGATTAGAGAACTTTAACGACAGAGAACCGGGTAACGGCAAACGGGGGACCGTCCCGGGCCCCCCGCGGATGTTTAACCTTCAGCTCTTATATTTTTAACGAATCGAGGGCTTCGTCGAAAATCGAGAAAGCCTTTATAACGTTCTTCTTCGCCATGTCGTGGCTGCCGGCCGTCATGTTGTCCGACATGCTCTTGAGCGAGTCGACAACGTGCCTGCTGTACTCGAGCGCCTTCACCCAGCCGTCGTCGAACGCCTTTCCGTCTACCTTCGCGAAGGGCATTTCGTCCTTCGGGAGCTTATCGAAGAGGTCCTTTACCGTGTTGACGTATTCCTTCTCGGCCTCGAGCGCGTAGTCGAGCTGCTTCTGAAACATCTTCTTGTTCTCCTCCGTTACGGAGTGGGAGAAGTCGATCGTGTTGAGGTAAGTCTCCTTTACCAGCCTCGATAATTCCTTGACCGGCTCCGTGAAGTCCTTTACGTCGTATGGTTTTGCCTTGGTTGCCATTTGCATGACCTCCTGTTTGCGATTTAATACTAATATAACAACTTAATAGAGGTTGTCAAGAGAAAATCTTCGCATTTGCGAAGATTTTTTGGCTTCGTAACCGGCTGGATTCTATGGGTATTGTAATTTGACGGATATAAATATTACGCAATCGCTTGTATTTTGGAACCGGCGACGAACCGCTTCCGTAGCAAGGTAGGAGTATATACTCTCTTCGAGTTGAAAAAGTACCGGGGGCCGAGCGGCCTTAGAAACACTTTATTTCTTTCCCTGCATGAATTCCTGGAACATGGAGGACGTGGATTTGAGCTGATCCAGCCAGTTGTCCTGTATGGTCTGCATTGTCCGCATGTAGTCAGCGAACTGGTTCCCAGGCAGCGAGCTGAGGTTGTAACGGGCGGGCTCTGTCGACATTATACGAAGCATCCTCTTGGTGGTATCCATAATAGATTCCATGAGGGCTTTCTGAAGCTCGAGGGATTCCAGGAAAAGCTTTTGTTGATAATCGAGGGCCGGCTCGGACATTTCCCGCGCTCTTTTCTGGCTGTCGAGTATGGGCTTGATCATCTTTTCGATCTCTTTTCCCTGGTTCTCCAGGATTTTGAGGAATTCGTTGAAAGGGTTATCTTTTCCGGCCATGGCGCGCCTCCCTGAGCCTGTATGATTACTATTATAATCCCGGGGGGGTTTTGTCAAGCCGGGCCGGCTGTGGTGTCGCGCCGGATTCTTACTATATATATTGGGTATGTAGAGGGAGGGCGTCTTTCGCGGGCCCGCCGCCCTCCCCTTATATTCGAGTTTTTTTCACGTTACCGGCCTGCCCCCTGCCGGCCGACTCCCGAAGGCCCCCTAGCCTTCGAGTATGAACGTAATCCTGACGTGAGCCCTGTACTCGGATATCTTGCCGTCGTTGCCGATGGCGGCGTTCATTTTGGTTACCTCGATTCCGGTGAGGCCCCGGAGGGTTTTGTTAGCCCTATCGAGCGCGTTCTTCACTGCGTCTTCCCACGACTTCTGAGACGATCCGATGATCTCCGTGATCCTTGCGACAGCCATAATCAATACCTCCTTGTGTGGTTTTCACGCCTACTACTACTATAATAAAAATTTAAAAATAAAGTCAAGGTAAATTTGGCCCGTCGGGAGCCGTTTCCTTACACAAAATTTATAATCATGCTATAATGAATTCCACAAAAAAAACGGGGGGTTGGGGAACGGATAATTTTACAGCGTCAAGGAGGGTTACATGCCTATCGATTTTGAATTTACCGAAGAGCAGCAGATGTTCAGGGATACCATCAGGGACTTCGGTGAAAATGAAATTGCGCCGCTTGTCGAAGAGGCGGAAAAGAACGAAAAATTCCCAAAGCATATATTCCCGAAGCTGGGCGAGATGGGATTCCTGGGCATCTCGTTTCCCGAGGAATACGGCGGCGTCGGGCTCGACAAAATAACGGAGTGCATATTCGCGGAAGAGATGGGCAGGATCAACGCGGGCATCGCCATGTGCGTGAACGCTCACACGAGCCTTTCGTGCGTGCCGGTGTATAAATTCGGAACGGACGCGCAGAAGGAAAAGTATCTCATACCGGGGGTCGAGGGGAAGGTAATCGGGGCGCTCGGGCTCACGGAGCCGGACGCGGGCTCCGACGCGAGGAACATACGCTGCACCGCCGTCAAGAAGGACGGGAGATATGTCCTCAACGGCGTTAAAACCTGGATAACGAACGGCACGATGGCCGAGTTCGTAATCGTCGCCGCGTATACCGACAAGACCAAGAAGGGAACGGGCATAAGCCTCTTTATAGTGGATGCCGACGCCCCCGGCTTCACGGAAAAGAACAAGATACACAAGCTCGGGCACCGCTCGGCGGACACCGCGGAGCTCGTATTCGAGAACTGCGAAGTGCCCGAGGAGAATCTCCTCGTAGGCGAAGGCGGCTTTAACGGGGCGATGGCTACCCTCCTTGGCGCGCGTATCACCCACGCTGCCAAGTCGGTCGGCCTTTCGCAGGCGGCCTTCGAGTTCGCGCTCCAGTATTCGAAAGAGCGCGAGGCTTTCGGCAAGCAGATATCGAAGTTCCAGGCGATAAGCTTCAAGCTGGCCGAGATGGCTGTGAAGATAGAGAGCGCCAGGCTCCTAGTGTATAAAGCAGCCTGGCACTACGGCCATGACGATAAGGAAGCCCTCAAGACAGCATCGATGGCAAAGTTATACGCGGCCGACGTGGTGCAGTGGGTGGCGACGGAGGCTGTGCAGGTGCTCGGCGGTTACGGGTACGGCGTCGAGTTCCCCGTCGAAAGGTACTACAGGGACGCGAAGCTCGCTTCCATTACGGAAGGCACTTCCGAGATACAGCACGTCGTCATAGCCAGAGAATTGGGAATATAAGGAAGGCAGCGACACACATTAAAATGGATTCAATGATCGGCGGGGCGCCCTGTCCCGCCGGCCTCTCTTAACTTTCTTTGATTAACCTGCCCGGTTGTCGAGTCCCTCGGAAAAATTTGGCGGTGCAATATAAAAAAGCGGAAAGCACCCGACGGATGCTCCCCGCTTTTTTATTTTTAATGTCGTTATCGGTTTTCCGATAATACCGCGAAGCCTGCTTATTTCCAGGGGGCTGTCATTTCGCCCTTGTTCGGGTCCTGGAACTTGAGCCACTTCGAGGAATCGTAGTGGGCCGACGCGTAGCAGAGGATAGCCGTCGTGGCTATGAGCGCCTCGGGCGTCGTCTTCGTTAATTCGGCCCTTTTCTTGATTATGTTCAGTATCGGATCCGGTATCTGAATCGTGACTTCTGCCATGTTTCAAAACCTCCTTGGTTTTCTTAGTCGGCGTCGCCGATGCCTTTCTCTTTCCTGTACTGGTCGAGGACTTCCCTCTTGACCGTCGGAACGAGCTTAAAGTCGCCTTCAGTCGCGCCTGCCGCGGAAGCCTTTACTTCCTCGGGGCTGAGCGGCTCGACCTTCTTGTCGACTGCATTGACGGGGTCGTTAAGCTGAGAGGGGGTGAGCTTCCAGTCGGTGAGGGCTTCTTCGCCGAGCCCGAACCTGATCGTAAGCCTGTTGATCTCTTCGAGCCTTCCCGCTTTCGGTCCCGGCTCCTGGATCATCTTGAGCTCTTTCAGCAGCTCGACTGTCTTGCCGTCCCTTTCGAAGGGCTGTCCGACCTTGCCTTTGAAGAACATCGTTTCGAACGGGGGACGTCCCCTGGTGCCGCCGCCGTCGAGGTTCTCGGACGGATATCCTACTGTCATGAGCCAGCAGAATACGTATGAGGGCGGAAGGTTGAACTTGTCCTTTACGTTACGCCTTGCGCCGCCGCTTGCGCCGTTGAGGCAGCAGCCGAGGCCGAGGGAAGTAGCCGTGAGGATCGAGTTCTGGATCGCGTTACCCAGGTCGATACATGCGAGCCTGTGAAGAACGAAGTCAGGCAGAATCGCCGGCAGCGGGAACAGCTTGTTAACGCGGTCGTATTCCCAGCCGTGAGCCTTGTCGAGAGCGCCCGTCCTCATGAGGTCGTGGAGCTGCTGTCCCTGAACGTCGTAAGCCGACAGGTCGTAACACCAGAAAATAAGAATCGGAGCCATCTGCGTTGTGATCTGGCTCCAGTCGGAGATGAATTCCCATATTTCAGGGTCTTCGTCCCTGTATACTACTATACCCCTCTGCCCGTTGAAGTTTCCGGCGGATGGAGCGATCCTCGAAGCCTCGAGCATCGCCTGTACCTTCCATCTTTCGACAGGCTTGTTCGGTTCGTACCATCTTATGGATCTCCTGAGGCCAATCGCTTCGAAGGTATCGAGCGGATGAACTTCATTGGCCTTGGGGAGATCGTTAGATATCAATTGACTCATTGCGGCCTCCTTATGCAAATTATTATTTTCTTCCAGACGAATAACCATATTATTATTTCCGAAAAAAAAAGTCAAGTAATTCGCATCGTAAACGGCCTTAAAAGTTAATAAACCGCGGCGACGGCACAGCTTCGGAGGGATAAGGTGCGGCCGGGCGGAGCGCCGGCTACGGCGAAGGGCCGCAAAACGGCACGCAAGGCCCTCGCGAAAAGACCTTATTTATTTTACTGTGAGCGGGTTGAAAACAGGCTAACCGATTACTATTATTAGGATAACGGCCTTTTTATGCTCGGCCGTTAAAACCAACCGTGGAGACCAGATAATCTATGAAATTCGACAAGTTAACGATAAAGGCGCAGGAGGCCATTTCCGAAGCGCAGGCCCTCGCGCGCGAAAACAGTAACCAGGTCATCGACATTCCGCACGTTCTCGAGACGCTTCTGGCCGACGGGAGCATACCGTCGCAGATACTGGGGAAGCTCGGCGTCAACGTGAACGCGCTTCGTGAAGCGGCGCGGAGGGAGGTCGGAAGGCTGCCGAAGGTGCAGGCCGAGGACGACCAGATATACCTCAGCCGCGAGCTGAGCAAGGCGCTCAACACGGCCGAGAAGGAGGCGAAGTCACTCGGGGACGAGTATACGAGCACGGAGCACCTCTTCCTGGGGATAGTCGCAGATGCGACGGGCGAGCTGAAGAACGAGTTTAAGCGGCTCGGCATAACGCGGGACAACGTGCTCAAGTCTATTAAGGAAGTGAGGGGCGGCCAGAACGTTACGAGCCAGTCGCCCGAGGACACGCTGCAGTCGCTGAAGCAGTATGGGAGGGACTTCACCGAGCTCGCCAGGGAGGGGAAGATCGACCCTGTCATCGGGAGGGACGAGGAGATAAGGCGCGTCATACAGGTGCTTTCACGGAGGACAAAGAATAATCCCGTCCTCATCGGGGAGCCGGGCGTCGGAAAGACGGCTATCGTCGAGGGGCTGGCACAGAGGATAGTGAATGGCGACGTTCCCGAGGGGCTCAAGAACAAGAAGCTCATCGCGCTCGACATCGGGGCCCTTATAGCTGGCGCGAAGTACAGGGGGCAGTTCGAGGAAAGACTTAAAGCTGTGCTTAAGGAAGTGACCGAATCCGCCGGCCAGATAATACTTTTTATAGACGAGATACATACTGTCGTCGGCGCGGGGGGCTCCGAGGGGGCAATGGACGCCTCCAATATGCTGAAGCCCGCCCTCGCGAGGGGCGAGCTCCACTGTATCGGTGCGACGACGCTCGACGAGTACAGGAAATATATAGAGAAGGACGCCGCACTCGAAAGGCGGTTCCAGCAGGTGTACGTCGACGAGCCTTCGGTCGAGGAGACGATATCGATCCTCCGCGGGCTCAAGGAGAAGTACGAGGTGCATCACGGCGTCAAGATAAAGGACGAGGCCATCATAGCGGCGGCCGTCCTTTCGAACCGCTACATCACGGCGCGGTTCCTCCCGGACAAGGCTGTCGACCTAATAGACGAGGCGGCGGCGAAGCTTAAGATGGAGATAGATTCCCTTCCGGGCGAGATCGACGACGTTCAGCGGCGCATAATGCAGCTCGAAATCGAGCGCGAGGCGCTGAAGAAAGAAAAAGACCCGGCCTCGCAGGAGAGGCTCTCCGAGATCGAGAAGAGCATCGCCAACCTCAAGGAGGAAGGCGATACGCTCAAGGCGCAGTGGACGCGCGAGAAGGAGCACATCTCCGAAATGAGGAAGATAAAGGCGGAGATCGATCAGCTGAGGTCAGATGCAGAGATTGCGCAGAGGCAGGGGGATTTGTCGAGGGCCTCGGAGCTCCTTTACGGAAGGCTGCCGGAGCTTAACCAGAGGCTGGACAAGCTCGGGAAAGAGCTCGCCGAGATACAGAAAGGGAAGCAGATGCTGAAAGAGGAAGTGGACGCCGAGGACATAGCGGCAGTCGTTTCGAAGTGGACGGGCGTTCCCGTGTCGAGGCTCCTCGAAGGCGAGGTCGAAAAGCTGATACACATGGAGGACAACCTTCACCTGCGTGTCATCGGGCAGGACGACGCGATTACGGCTGTGTCGAACGCGCTCAGGCGTTCGCGCGCCGGGCTTTCGGACCCGAACAGGCCGATAGGATCGTTCCTCTTCCTCGGGCCGACGGGCGTCGGCAAGACTGAGCTGGC
The DNA here is from genome assembly GCA_964618635.1 of uncultured Spirochaetia bacterium. GTDB lineage: Bacteria > Desulfobacterota_D > UBA1144 > Nemesobacterales > UBA2774 > JADLGH01. The sequence continues at coordinate 130,779 of CAZUDM010000001.1, read as the reverse complement.
AAGAGCCCTCGCCGAATTCATGTTCGACGACGAGCACGCGATGATACGCATCGACATGAGCGAGTACATGGAGAAGCACACGGTGGCGAGGCTCATAGGCGCGCCGCCGGGGTACGTCGGGTACGAAGAGGGCGGTCAGCTTTCGGAGGCTGTCAGGAGAAGGCCCTATGCCGTCATACTCTTCGACGAGATAGAGAAGGCGCACCCGGACGTGTTTAACGTGCTCCTCCAGATTCTCGACGACGGACGGCTGACGGACGGCCAGGGGCGGACGGTGGACTTCAAGAATACGATCATCATCATGACTTCTAACCTCGGGAGCGACATCATAAGAGAATACATAGACAGGCCCGCGACGATGGAAGACAGGGTCATGGAACTGCTGCGCGGGACTTTCAGACCTGAGTTCCTTAACCGAATCGACGAGACGATCATATTCAAGCCGCTCGGAATGGAGCAGATAAAGGAGATAGTCGACATCCAGCTAGAGCACCTGCGGAAGAGGCTCGCCGAAAGGAAGATCAGCCTCGACCTTACGCCCGAGGCGAAGAAGCTCATCGCCGAGAAGGGGTACGACCCGGTTTACGGCGCGAGGCCGCTCAAGAGAACGATACAGAAGATGATACAGGACCCGCTTGCGACGGAGATACTCCGGGGGACCTTCAAGGAGGGCGACCATGTTGTCGTCGACGTCGGGAAGGACAACGAGCTTATTCTGACGAGTGAGGTTAAGCCGGGGACCGCCGGGAAAAAAGAAAAGAAGGAGAAGGCCGAGAGTAAGTTGAATTGAGGAATGAAACGGGGGCGCTCCCTCGGAGATGGGGGAGTGCCCTTTTTTACAATAATGTATAATTATCAGAGTTACGAATATGGCAAGCTCGACTAATCATTGCTACGTAGTAAAGGATGATCGCATCTTGAACGGTGAGCCGATAATTCGGAATACCCGGACTCCTGTGCGCGCCATTGTAGAAATATGGAGACTTGGGGTATCACCCGAGGAAATACCAGGAAGGTTGCCGCATATAAAGCTTTCCCAGGTTTTCGATGCTCTAAGCTATTACTCCGATAACAAGGAAGAAATCAATCAATATATAGAGCAGAACCGTATAGACGAGCGGGAGATAGACCCTCTTCTTAAAATTGATTCTCAAGCTTGACAAACTTCTATCACCTCGTACCTAATGTTTCATGGATCGAATTTTCATTGAGCTCTACCTTGACGAGGATGTCGATGTGCTCGCCGCCAGAAAACTGGAGGCGCACGGCTTTTCAGTCCTCACGACCAGAGACGCCGGACAGCTTGGGAACACAGACATTGAACAACTGGAATATGCGGTTGCCAACCGTAAAACACTAGTGACGCACAATCGTGCGGACTTCGAGATTCTCGCAAGAGACTTTTTCAATTCGAACCGGCAGCATTACGGCCTTATTTTGGCCTCGCGGCATTCGGCCCATGAAGTTGCGAACAGGCTGCTCATAATATTGAATAAGGTGACTGCCGACGAGATGAAAAATCAGATTCGGTACATTTAATGTTATTCCCACTTTTACCTGAGTGAAAATAAGATTTCTCGCGTTCGCTCAAATGACTAGAGTGGGAAATGGGATTGCTTTGTCGCTGCGCTCCTCGCAATGACAGATTGAGCTGGATTCCCGACCCGGCTTCGGCATTAGCCTTCGCCGCGGCGAGTACACGCATTCGGGAATGACAGAAGTGTGAAGAGTCGTTTTTGTGCCTTAGGAAATCGAGGAGACTATGGAGTCGACGGTTTCGCCGGGGTTGTCGGCTTCGGCGATGGCGCGTCCGATGACGAGGTAGTCGGCGCCGGCTGCTACTGCGGCGGCTGGGGTGACGACGCGCTTCTGGTCGTGTGACTCCGTTCCCGGGCGTATGCCGGGCGTTACGAGTGTGAACCTGTCGCCGAATTCCTTCCTCAACATTTCCACTTCCATCCCCGAGCAGACGAGCCCCCCTACCCCGGCCTTGTCGGCCAGCGCGGCGAGACGCAGCACCTGGTCTTTCGCGGCGGCGTTTATTCCGATGCCTTTCAGGCTTTCGTCGTTGTGACTTGTCAAAACGGTTACCGCTAGAACGAGCGGCTTCTTTCTACGGTGTTTTTCTGCTTCGTCAGCGACCGCCTCTTCCGCCGCCTTCATCATATCGAGTCCGCCGAAGGCGTGGATCGTGAACATGCCGACGCCGTAGCGGACGGCTTGCCGGGCGGAGTGCTCGACAGTGGACGGTATGTCGTGGAATTTGAGGTCGAGAAAAACCTCAGCCCCCATGTCGCGGAACTCTTTAATGCCGATAGGCCCTTCGTCGAGGAAGAGTATCGGGCCGACCTTGAACGTCTTTATCTTATGGCGGAGTTTTTCGACCCACACCTTGGCTATCCTGAGCTCGGAGAAGTCAAGCGCGAGGATGATTCGTTCGTGGGGTTTCAGTTCGGGGCGCGGCATGTCGAATGTAATTATAAACTATGAAAGCAGGGGCTCTACTTCCTTTATTACTTCTTCGAGCTTGACGTTGCGGGACTCGCCAGTCCTCCGGATTTTAAGCTCCGCCTCGCCTTCCTTTATCGTCCTCGGGCCGACTGCCACTTGTACCGGTATGCCGATGAGCTCGGCGTCCTTGAACTTGAACCCGGGGCCGACGTCCCTGTCGTCGATTATCGCCTCGTAGCCCTTCGCCTTCAGCTCTTCGTAAATTTTCTCGGAAGCTGCCACGATCTCCGGGTCTTTCACCTTCAGCGGAAGCACCGTCACCTGGAACGGGGCGAGCGCCGGCGGCCATATCATTCCGCTCTCGTCGTGGTTCTGCTCTATCGCGGCGGCGACCGTCCTTCCGATGCCGATGCCATAGCAGCCCATGATGAACGGCTTCTCTTTACCGTCCTGATCGACGAATGTCGCGTTCATGGCCTCGGAATATTTCGTCCCGAGCATGAAGACGTGACCGACCTCGATGCCGCGCGTCGAAACCAGCGTGCCTTCCTTACACTGCGGGCACCTATCGCCGTCAGACGCGACTCTTATGTCGGCGAATTCCTTTACGTCATAATCCCTTCCGAGGACGACGTTGACGAGGTGGTAGTCGCCCTTGTTGGCGCCTGTGACTGACGGGCCAATTCCGGAGACGGACTTGTCGGCGATGACGCGAATCCTGAGCCCGACCGGGCCGCTGAATCCCATCATCCCGCCCGTGACCTCGCGTATCCTGTCGGGCGTCGCGAGCTCGACGATCTCCGCGCCTATGGCCTTACGGAGTTTTGTCAGGCTGAGCTCGGCGTCTCCCCTGACGAGGGCGGCTATCGCCTTGCCGTCGGCCTCGACTATCATCGTCTTTATAAGGTCGGACGGCTTTACGTTAAGAAACTTCGCTACTTCCTCGACGGTTTTGAGATTCGGTGTGTGCACCTCCTCCATCGGCTTCGAGCCGTTGGGAGGCTTTACGCCCTCTGTGTGCCAGTCTATCTCGGCCAGCTCGAGGTTGGCGGCGTAACCGCACTTTCCGCAGCTCATTACGACGTCTTCACCCGTCGGGGCGAGCACCATGAACTCGTGAGAGAAGCTGCCGCCTATGTTGCCCGTGTCGGCAAGCACCGCCCTGAATTCGAGCCCGCACCTTTCGAAAATGCGTGTGTATGCGTCGTACATTAATTTATAGGATTTCTCCGCGCCTTCAACGGAGGCGTCGAAGCTGTAGGCGTCTTTCATTATGAATTCGCGTGCGCGCATGACGCCGAAGCGCGGGCGTATCTCGTCCCGGAACTTGGTCTGTATCTGGTAGAGGTTGATCGGGAGCTGCTTGTAGGAGCTGACGTCGCGCCTGACTATGTCCGTCACGACCTCTTCGTGGGTCGGCCCGATGCAGAACTCGCGCTCGGCCCTGTCCTTGAAGCGGAGGAGCTCCTTGCCGTAATAGTTCCAGCGGCCGCTCTCCTTCCACAGCTCGGCAGGGACGACGGCGGGCATGAGTATCTCGATGGCCCCCGCCCTGTTCATCTCCTCGCGGACGATGTTCTCGACCTTCGTGATACACCTCAGGCCGAGAGGCAGATAGTTGTATATGCCTGCCGCGACTTTCCTTATCATCCCGGCGCGTATCATGAGCTTCTGGCTCACGACTTCGGCGTCGGACGGGTCTTCCTTAAGCGTCGGTATGAAATAGTTGGAGTATCTCACGTTAGCCGAATAAATTACCGATTCCGGGCGTCAAATGCAATATCACACAGTTATTAGGATGAGTGCGCCCTTATGCAGATTACAATTGACCTTATGCCCGGCAGCGGGTTATCCTATTCCTCTAAATCCGCCGCTCGGCGGGGCCCGGCGGCTCTTGGCCGTACCGCAGATTGCTCAGTTCACAGACGGAGGGATTGATGGATTTAAACACCGGCATATTCGAGACGTTCGCGAAGGGCGGGATCTTCATGTACCCGATACTCCTGAGCTCCATCGTCGGGCTGGGGATATTCCTCCAGAAGATGTGGACACTCCGGCCGCAGAAGGTGATCCCCGATAACTTCCTCGGGCAGCTTTACAGGCTGCTCTCGCAGGGCAAGCTGATGGATGCGGAAGCATACGCCAGAGGTAACGATTCCTCGGCTGCGAGGATTGCGGTTGCGGCGCTCGAAAATTCCGATAAGCCAATGGATGACCTGGCCGAAAGCATCGAAGAGGCCGGGAGGAAGGAGGCGCTCGACCTCCTTAGATACATCGAGGGGCTCGGCGCGATTAGTAACGTCGCCACGCTGCTCGGCCTTCTCGGAACCATATCCGGTATGATAAAGATATTCGACGTTATCGCGTTAAAGCCTATAGTCAATCCCCCTGAGCTCGCGGGCGGCATATCGGAAGCGCTTTATACGACGGCGTTCGGGCTTATGGTCGCTATCCCGGCGTTCATCGCGTACAAATACGCAATCGGTAAGGCCGACGAGCTCATAGCGCTCATGGAAGAGGAAGGACGGAAGATGCTTGAGTACATCACGGGCGCAAAAGAGCGAGCGCTTGTACGGAGCGAAAATACGAGGGACATAATCCGATGAAATTCAAGCCTGTCAGAAAATCAAAATCCGGAAGCGGCGGGATAGACCTCACGCCGATAGTAGACGTGGTTTTCAACCTGCTTATTTTCTTCGCGGTGACGCTCAGCTTCGCCGCGACGTCGGGGGGGATAAATGTGAATCTCCCGTCCGCGAGCTCCGCGGACCCTGTCGAAGCCGAGCAGATCACGGTTAATGTGACCCAGGACGGAAAGCTCTTCTACAACGACCAGAACGTCGACATCGAAGGCTTGGCCGCCAGGCTCAAGGAAGTGAAGAACAAGGAATCCATCATTATAATAAGAGCCGACAATACCGTGCCTCACGGGAAGGTGGTTCAGGTGATGGATACTGTGAAGGCCGAGGGCCTGAGCAAGATCGCCATTGCCGTCGACCACGCGCCGCCCGCCGACTCCACCCGGGATGGCGGAAGATAACCGCTTCTGAGCGCCGATATGGCGTTACCTCTGCATTATTCTCAATAAATATTAACAAATCAGACGTATATTCATTGATATAATACAAATATTATTTAAATATAAGAATACCCTTTACACTTACCTCTTATTGTTCTATAATACGTTAACAAATGTATTATAGAATATAATCCCTGGCCCGGAACGATCGAGTTTTAATAAAACAAAACCTTTATAGAGGAGGGTATTCATGAGAGTTTTAAGGATATTGGCTGTATCGCTTTTATTTGTTTTTACAGGTCTCGGAATTGTAGGAGGATGTGGTGGTGGAGGCGGAGGGGGCGGTGGACAGCCTACTCCCCCTCCTACAGCGCCGCCTACAACGCCACCCACGGCACCACCAACGGCCCCGCCGACTGCGCCTCCTACTGCTCCACCTACGGCATGTCAGGTGCCGCCGCTGAACACTAATTTTTCAAACACACTGTATTTCTTCGTCGATGAAACAACGAATATTGCGATGGGTATCACTTCAGACGGAGAGGAGGTCATAATTGCCGCATCCGATATTATTCCGGATCCGATTATTTTTCTCATAAGCGCCATTCCGGTCGGTGCCGATCTGGCAGTAGTCGATTTTACATTGGTAGAAGATATATTGGTGGATGCTTCAGGTGATGTTGTAAGACTGAACAACGGCGAAATCCTTCAGTTAAACGACTTCGTTGCAGGAGGTGTGCCCCTTGGGGTCGACGTTGAAGGAATATGCGACAGCTTCGAGCCAATAGACACATCCTCGCTAAGTTCCGTAAGGCAGTTTGTTAACGATTTTGCTCAAACCAGAGGGCTTTCAGATGGTCAAGTCGACATTATGGAAGATTTCGCATATGAAGTGCTGAATTACGGCGAATAACTCACCCGGTTATGCCCATTCTGCGGGCCGTCTCACTCCCTGGGGCGGCCCGTTCTTTTCTGGCTGGAGAAAAGAATAGATTCTAAATCAAGTTCAGAATGACTACAAAGACTAAATCCCCGATAGCCCTCCAGCTTCGGCCTCTGTCTACGCCGCGACAGGCCTTTTTTCTAAGGGAAAAAAACAAAAACTGGATTCCCGACCCGGCTTCGCCTGTGGGCTACGCCGCGGCAAGTAACGACATTCGGGAATGACAAAAACTAAATCCCCCCGTCCCCCCTTTTTCTAAGGGGGTAAAAGATTAAAGACGCACGGGAAGTGGTAGTGGCTATCGGCGGCGAGGATATCCCTGCACGCGTGGCGCACACATCGTGTGTTTTTCGAGGTAGACAATTCAAATCACCGTTCGCGCCTCCGGTGCTGAAGTTTCTACCGCTGCTATGTCGGTTGCCGGCGGACGCTATCCCGCGCGCAACGCGTGCAGGAAACCAACGTAGCTGGAACGTTGCTATTATCATCCGACGCACGGCCGGCGAATGATCACACTACCTGCCATGCCGGGTGTCCCGGGCGCCGCGCCCGTGCCGGATTGACAGGGTATGAAATTTTATGTAGTTTAGCCCCTCTAAATATAGCTGCCAGAAGACGCCCGGTTGAAATATCTTTCATTTATTAATACGGTCCTGACGAGCTTTTTTACGCTCTGGATAATTCTGTTTTCCGTTATAGCGTTTTTTATACCCTCCCCCTTTGCCGGCCTTTCGGGGCTCATCGTGCCTGTGCTCGGCGTTATTATGCTCGGCATGGGAATGACGCTCACGACGGACGATTTCAGGCGTATACTCCAGAGGCCGAGGGACGTCGGCGTCGGCGTCGCGGCACAGTACGGCATCATGCCTGTTGCAGGGTTCGTTCTGGCCGAGGCGTTTAACCTCGACCCCACGCTCGCCGCGGGCGTTATACTCGTAGGCGCGTGCCCGGGCGGGACGGCGTCGGACGTTATAACGTACCTCGCGCGGGGGGACGTGGCGCTCTCGGTGACGATCACGTCCGTGACGACTCTCATGGCCCCGCTGATGATACCGATGTTCATGTATCTCTTCGCGGGGAGGTGGGTGGACGTGCCCGCCGCGGGGCTCTTCGTATCGACCGTAAAGATCATACTGATCCCCGTCGCCCTCGGCGTGATCGTTCGCGCAGTCCTTAAGGACAGGATAAGGTACGTCTTGCCCGTGCTCCCCGGATTGTCCACGCTCTCCATAGTATTCATCGTCGCCGTGATAGTCGGGGCCAACGCAGGCTCTATTGCGAAGGTCGGCGCGGGGGTCGTGCTCATAGTGATGCTGCATAATGTGATCGGGCTCGCGCTCGGCTACTACGCCGCGCGGCTCGCGGGGATGGACGCCGCCAGGGCGAGGGCCGTTTCGATAGAGGTGGGCATGCAGAATTCGGGGCTCGCAGTAGCTCTGGCGAACGCGCATTTCGGGGCGCTGGCCGCCCTTCCGGGAGCGGTGTTCAGCGTGTGGCATAACCTTTCGGGCTCGGCTGTCGCGTGGTGGTGGAGACGGAGCACCGTGAGAAGCGAGGCCGGGGCATGAGCGCGGGCCCCGTAAACAAGGGAGCGGTCAAGTTCCCGATAGCCGGGTATCTGTTCCTCGTCGGGACGGCCCTCTTTACGGCTGTGTCCTACGTATTCGGGAGGGCGATCGACAGGAGCTTCGACCCTTTCCTGATAACGTTCTTCTGGTTCGCCGGGGCGTTCATCTGCTCGATGTTCGTCGTGATGGCGATACCTTCGCAGCGGGCCGAGATAAAGCACCTTCCGAAATACACGAAGATATTCATATACACTTCCATACTCACGGCCATAGGGGCGGCGCTCTGGATTTCGTCGATAAAGACCATCGGCATACCGCTTACGTCGTTTCTCATGAAGGCGCAGACCCTCTTTTCGCTTATGCTCGGGATGATTTTCCTCGGGGAGAGGCTGAACAGGGGCGAGACGATAGGCGTCGTCATAACGATTACGGGCGGCATAATCGTCGCCTGGCAGAGGGATTTTTCACTCCTCATGGGGACGCTCACCGCCCTCGGTGCGGCGTTTTTTTACTCGTGCCTGTCGTTCAGCATCAAAAAGATCGGGCAGGAGCTGAACATGCTGACCGTGGCCAACATGCGCGCATTGGGCGTATCGATATGCCTCCTGATTTATATCCTCGCCGTCGGCACCTACAGGACGCCGGGGCCCATAGACCTCGTTTACATGGCGCTCGGCGGCATTACGGGGGCCTATATCGCCAAGGCGTGCCAGTTCCAGGCGATAAAGATGATAGACGTATCGCGCACAACGGCTGTCCTCCCGATGGAGAGCCTCTTCGTCGTGCTCCTCTCTTATTTCATATTCCACGAGATACCGTCTGTCGTGAAGCTCCTCGGAGGAGCGGCGATACTGACCGGAGTCATATTCCTCATAATCTTCAGGGATAGAAAGCCTGCTGAAATAGTGGACCTGGGCGAGGGGGAGTGAGCCCTAAAGCTCGTTAGGGCTGCCTTCGGTATTGTAAGTAGCCCAGTAGGTTACTTCCGCTATAGAGAGACCGTCGTCATAGTCGACAAAGCCCCTGAAATGTTCTCGTATATTGGCTACCGATGTATCGATACGGTGAAAACACCATTCCGACTTAAGTATCCTGACAGCCCCAAAGCGCTTAAGCTCTTCGAAAAGAGATTGGTAATCCTTATTTTTTCTGAGATCGTAGCTCAAATAATACAAAGCCATGTTCCTATCCTCCAAAAGACGAACGGTTGTATGATCATTTATCCGCCAACCGGAGGGGAATGGCAAGTCTGATTAGAGTCTGACGGTGAAAGCATAAGATTGCGACTATTCTAAGACTATCGGGTATCGAAAGGTCTGAAATTCCAGAGATACTAGGCCGGGGGGAGCTTTATGAGGCTCAGGAACGCGTAGGCGCTGCAGACGAGGATAATGATTCCCGTGATCTTGTTTATAAGGACGAGGTTCTTTTCGCTGAGCCTTCCTCTAAGGTGGGAAATAAAATAGCAGAGCGCAGTCCAGAGTATGAAGCACCCGACGAATATGCCGGCCACGAGTACGGCTGCGGTTCTGTAGTAGTCGGCGGGCTCCGCTATGCCGAGTATCGCGAAAAGGGCGAGTATCGAAAGGATCACCATCGGGTTTGAAAGCGTGAGCAGGAGCGCCGAGCCAAAGTTGCCGAAATGGCTCCTGCCATTCTTCCGGGAGTCGAGCGAGCGGGGTTTGGATATATAGACCCTTATGCCGAATACGAGAAGAATTATTCCGCCTATTATGTGGACCCACACCTCGTGGCTAATGAGGAATTCGGAGACGAACGTGAGGCTGAACGCTACGACTATGGCGTATAGTGCGTCGCCGACGGACGCTCCCAGGCCAGAGAGTACACCGGCCATACCCCCCCTGTTTATCGTGCGCTGAACGACCAGCGCGCCCACGGGGCCTATCGGAGCGGTAATGATTATGCCGACTATGATTCCTTTTATGAAATACTCTAAATCCATCTTTGAAGGGACTTAAATATACACGGAAAACCCGGCTTTCGCCTGTATAGGGGTGAAGGATTCCCCGGATACGCCGAAAGGAGCGTGAAGCGTCGGTTTCGAACCCCTCGGAGCTAACCTTCCGGACTTTCCGTTTTCCTGGTAATTACGTCGCGAAGGGTTTTCAGGAGCACTTCGGCCGTAAAGGGTTTCGACAGGAATACGTCTGTCTCGCTAGTATAAGCCTCGGCGAGCTTGGACGCCTCCTTGAAGCCGCTGACGAATATAACCCTGACGTTCGGGTCTATACGCCTCAAGGCCCGTATGCTCATCTGCCCGTCCATGATCGGCATGGTCATATCCATTATTATCACCTTGACCTCGTCCCTGTGGATGGAGTAGATGGACACGGCCTCTGCGCCGTCGCAGGCTGTGAGGGCCTTGTAGCCGTAGGTTTCGAGCGTCGAGCGGGTGATTTCCCGTATGGAGGCTTCGTCGTCGACGACGAGCACAGTTTCACCGCGCCCGAGCGGCACGTCTTCCGAAAGCCTCTGCTCAAGGGACCTCGTTTCTGAGGTTTCGACAGCCGGGAGATATATTCTGAAAGTCGTCCCTTTGCCGGGCTCGCTGTAGACGTGAATGAAGCCGCCGTGGTCCTTTACTATACCGAACGAGGTCGAGAGCCCGAGTCCCGTCCCCTTGCCCGGGTCTTTCGTCGTGAAGAAGGGCTCGAATATTTTATCGATGATGGACGGCGGAATTCCTTCTCCGTTGTCGGCTACCGAGACGACGATGTAAGGCCCCGTCCGGGCGTCGACGTTCATCCTTGCGTAGCTCTCGTCTATGATGAGGTTCTCGCCGGAGATTTCGAGCATTCCGCCTTCGGGCATGGCGTCGCGGGCGTTTACACACAGGTTCATCAGGACCTGATGGAGCTGCGTGAAGTCGCCCATGACGTTCCAGAGGTCTCTCGGGAAATTGGTGCGGAAATCGATCGATTTCGGGAAGGCTTCCTTCACCATCCTCTCGATTTCGTGCGCTATGTGTTTGACCTGGAGTATTGTGCGCTCGCCTTCCTGGCCCCGGGCGAATGAAAGGACCTGCCTTACGAGGTTGCTGCCGCGCTCAGTGCTGGATTCGAGGGTATCTATGAGCCTCTGGGATTTTTCGTCCGGGAATCTCATCCGGAGTATCTGGAGGGCCATCAGTATGGGCTGAAGGACGTTGTTCAGGTCGTGCGCGATGCCGCCGGCAAGAGTGCCTATGCTCTCCATGCGCTGGGCGCGGAGGAACTGCGCCTCGAACCGTTTCTTCTCCGTGATGTCGCTCGTGACGGCGAGTATGGATTTTGGGCTGCCCTCGTCGCCGGTTACGAGGGTCAGGCGGCACTCGACGATAATGCTCTTCCCGCCCTTCGTGGCCTGCTGCATTTCGCCCTTGTATTCCCCGAGCTCGTTCAATATTCTGTGGGCTTCGAGGAATTCCGGGCAGGTGCTGTCGAAGAGGAGCTCGGTGACCCTCTTTCCGACGGCTTCGCCGCTCTGCCATCCGTAAATGCGCTCGGCCCCCTTGCTCCAGAAGAGTATGCGATGGTCGAGGTCGCGCACCGTTATTGCGTCGGAAGCGATGTCGAGGAGAGCGGCCTGCTCGGTTATCCGACTTTCGGCGCGCTTTCGCTCGGTGATGTCCACCGCTGCGCCGCCCACCATTACCGCGGCTTCGTTTCTGTCGAGTATGGGGAACTTGCTGGTGAGCCAGTAAGTGGCGCCTGCGGGGGTCGGCATGATCTGGACCGTCTGGAGCGGCTCCCCCGTCTCCATGACTATCCTGTCGTTCTCCTTGAACTGGGTGGCGACGTCGGGGGGCCATATCTCGTCGTCCGTTTTGCCTATGCAGTCGACGTCCCTGCCTATAATGGCCTGAAGGGCTTCGTTTACGTATATGTAGCGTCCCTGGGCGTCTTTCATGAACGCGACCCCGGGGAGATTCTTCATAAAGAGGGCGAACCTTCTCTCGCTCTCGCTCAGCGCCTCGACCTTCTGCGCGTTGTTGATGGCGACCCCTATCTGCTGGGCGACGTTCTCGAGGAGCTTGAGGTCGTCCTCGTCGAATACGTCGGTTTCCTGCGAATAGATATTTATGCTGCCCACTGTCTTGCCCTCGGACTGTATGGGCATCGAGACGTAGCTCTTCGTGCCCGCATCCCTCATGGCCTGCACGAGATGCTCGTCGGTGTCGGCGTCGGGGACGTATACCGGCCTGTTTTCGATCATCGTCCGCCAGGCTATTCCCGTTCCGCGCGGCAGGCGCCTGACCTCGTTTACGAACCTGTCGTCGTAACCCTTCCATGCCCTGAGCTCGGCCTCCGCGCCGGCGAAGTAGATGGCCACGTGCGCGGCGGGGTCGATGTTGTCGCTCATCGTCTGGACGGCGTTGTCGAGCACGTCCTGGAGATTTATGGACTGATGGACCGCCCTCGTGACGGAGTTGATTATGGTTTCGTAACGGTTTTTCTTGGAGAGGTATTCGAGGTTGTCGTTGAGAGTCTTCCACAGCCTTTCGAGCTCGAGCCGCTCCTCGGATTCCCTGAGGGCGCGCTGTATCGCGGGGACGAGCCGGGTGAGCTTGTCCTTGAGTATATAGTCCGTGGCCCCGTTCTTGAGCATGTCTATCGCCCGCTCTTCTCCGAGCGAGCCGGAAACGAATATGAAGGGAATCTCGGAATCCCGCTCCCTCACTATCCTGAGGGCCGACATACCGTCGAAGGACGGGAGGGAGTAATCGGAAAGGACTATGTCGGGCGCAAATTCTTCGAGCTCGGCGTGAAGCGCCTCCCTCGTCTCCACGCGCTTCGTGCGGAAGACCAGATTGGACTTTTTGAGCTCGCGCTCGACGAGCTCGACGTCCGTCGGTATATCCTCGACGATAAGGACCCTGAGCTCTTTTTCCATCAAGACACCTCAAACACGATCCGAAGCTCCTCCATGCTAAGTATATAACCGTTCACGCCTAGCCCGGCGGCTGGTTGAGAAGAAGCCAGTAAAGCCCGAGCTGCGAGACCGCCTGTATGAACTTGTCGAAATCCACGGGCTTGACGATATAGCTGCTTACGCCGAGCTTGTAGCTCTCGACTATGTCCCTCTCTTCCTTGGACGACGTCAGGACGACGACCGGGGTCATGCTCGTTCTGTCGTCGGACTTTATTCTCTTCAGCACTTCGAGACCGTCCACCTTCGGGAGCTTGAGGTCGAGGAGTATGACCTTCGGCCTGCTCTCGACTCTCCGCGATGCGTATATGCCGGAGGCGAATATGAAATCGAGCGCCTCGGCCCCGTCCCTCACCACGTGGACGTTATTCGCGATGTTGTTCCTCTTGAGCGCCCTGAGCGTAAGCTCCTCGTCGTTCGGGTTGTCTTCGACCAGCAGTATCTCGACCTGGTTGATATCCGTCATGACAATCCTCCTTCATCTTTAGGCAGAGTGAAATGAAACGAGGCCCCCTCCCCCACTTTCCCTTCAGCCCACACGCGCCCGCCGTGCCTTACGACTATGCGCTTCACGAGCGCGAGCCCCACCCCGGTGCCTTCGAACTCGTTCTGGCTGTGGAGCCTTTGAAAGACTCCGAAGAGCTTATCGACGTAAGTCATGTCGAAACCGATTCCGTTGTCGGTTATGCGGTAAATGTTTTCACGTCCGTTGGAATATCCTGTCATCTCTATAGCCCCTTCGGAGCCCCTGCCTCTGGTGAACTTTATAGCGTTCGAGATGAGGTTGGTGAGCACCTGACGTATCATCGCCCTGTCGCCGAAGGCCGCAGGGAGATGGTTGAGTGTGAACTTCGGCGCCTGCCCCGGATTCCGGGGCTCGAGCTCCTGATAAACCTGCCTTGCCATCTCGCTTATGTTCACTTCGAGCGGTACGACGTCCTGCCTTCCGAGGCGCGAGAAAGCCAGAAGGTCGTCGATGAGCTGACCCATGTTGAGCGTATTCGATCTTATTACGGAGAAGAGCCGGTGACCTTCTTCGTCGAGCATCGAGGAATAATCCTCGAGGAGGATACGCGAAAATCCGTCTATCGCCCGGAGAGGGGCTCTCAGGTCGTGGGAGACGGAATAGCTGAACGCCTCCAGCTCCTTGTTGACGGCAGTGAGCTCTTCGAGCCTCCGTTCGAGCTCGGCGTTGAGGTCGCGGTTCTCTTTTTCCGTCGCCCTGAGCGCCTCGACTATCTTGGCGTTGTGAACTGCGGCTTCGACCTGAATCCCGACCGTCTCGAGAAGCTGAAGCTCTTCCCTGTCGAAGGCGTCTGTGGTCAGGGAGTTTATATTTATCGTGCCTACGGTTTTTTCGTCGTAGCGTATCGGCATTGCAATGTAGCTCTTCGTTCCGAGATCCCTTCCGGCCTGTCCTATAGCCGTATCTTTTTCGGTATCGGGACAATATCTCATCTTCCCTTCCGTGATGGTCTTCCACGTAAGGCCCTTCGGATAGGGTATGACTTTTATTTTCTCGTATACCGCTTCGGGGTAACCGGAGTCCGCCATGAGGACGGCGTTATCATCCTCTACCATGTATATACTGACGTAATCCACGCCGGGTACATTTTCTTTTATCGACCTTACGGAATTGGAGAGAACCTGCGGGAGATCGACCGAGCCGTGGACGCTGCCCGTGATAGCGTTTACTATGGTTTCCATCCTGTTCTTTCTCGAAAGCTCCTCGAGGCTCACCTTGAGGGAATCCTCAGCCTTCTGACGCTCGCCCATTTCCCTGCCGATCTCGTTTATAGCCCTCTGGAGCTCGTGAGTCCGCTCAACCACGCGCTGCTCGAGGGTCTCGTTCAGACTCCGGACTTCCGTCTCGGCCCGGCTGCGCTCGATGTCGGCCTTACTGAGCGAGCGCGCGCTCAGCCAGATGACGGCGGTAAAAAGGACCATCGTCGAAATTGCGAACAGCGAGAGGCCTATTTCAGTATCGTAATAACCGAGCTCCTGACCCTTGAGCCTCAGCCATCCGAAGAAAAAGGGCAGCAATATAGCCCACGGGAGCACCCGGCGGGCCATCATGCCGCCTACGGTGGCCTTGGTTATAACCGACATTATTCCGTGCTCCGGCCTTACGAAAAGGATGGCCAATGCGAAGAGTATGGAAGCGATCGCCGTATTGAGGGCGACGGAAGAGTATGCATAGAACGTGTAGAATACCTTGACACCGTAGATGTATCCCAGGACAGACAGCAGACTTGCGAAGCCCGCGGCGAGGGCGAGAATTCCGGCGTAGGGCTCCTTTCCCGGCCTCGTAATGAGAATGAGAAGCGCTACGCCGAGTATGGCGAAGTTAAATGCCGTGAGCGGCGACATCCTGCCGGGGAACCCCCCGCCCTGATCGGCATCCGGGTCGGTGAATATGAGGTTGTCGATCCCGAAATCCCGCCACATCAGGTATTCGAATAAAGTCAGGAGACCTATGACGACTACGAAAAATGCAAAAATGCCGGCAACGATCCGGGCTGTGCGATTCGCGGAGCGGGAGAGCAGGAGCCAGAGGGAGAGCCCGCCGAAGACAAATCCGAGGGAGGTGTTGACCTTCATGGGCTCGTAGCCCGGTAAGACCGTCTTTAGTGTTTCCACGTCGGCTACCCAGCCCGCGAGGACAAGCGTCCCTATGGCGACGACAACGAGACTGGCCGTTTTCGAGAAGGTATTCAATAAGGCAACCACTCCGGGCGCTGTCATGAATCCTCCATTAATGCCCCCCCTGGAATCCGGAAGTGATTCTCACGCGGGGAACTTCAGTTTCGCTCGGAAAGGAATGTGTGTTCATCGTATAATACCGCATCACGTGATCGAGACGCCTGTGTCGTAAACGGAATTCCCGGAACCTATTCGCTAATTATATAGCCGTTCTTTTTTTGAATCAATCCACTCTTCGATGAATTTATATTACGTTAACATCCTATGAGCATTAACAAAATAGAACAAGCCAGGGGTCTTAAAAGTGATCGGCGTCTGTAGTGAAATACACTACACCGGCAATCCGGTATATCGGGGAATAAAGGTAAATTGCCTGAAAAAGTGTGCGTCGTTTATTGCCCCCGCAAAAAAAGCGCCGGGGAGGGAGCGGGATTCGTGTATCCCGGCTCCTCCCCCGGCTGAGGCATGAGGTATGGGTTCCTGAATTTTTACTTTATCAAGAAGCGTCGGCCGCTTTCTCGTTTATGGTCGTTTCGGCGATGCCGGTCAGCTTTTCGTCAGCCTGTTTTTCTTCGTTGAGCGTGCGCTGCAGGAGCTCCGCTGCGTGGTCCTTCCCGAGGTGCTCGGCGAAGGCTCTCAGCGTGCCGTAGGCGGCTATCTCGTAATGCTCGACCCTCTGCGCCGCCGATATGAGCCCGGCGTCGTTGACGTCCGGGTTGAAATTCTTCCCGTTTTCTATGAACTGCTTTCCTTCCTCGATTATGCCCTCAATGGCGTCGCACTTCTTTCCCGACGCCTTCTCGCCCATCATCTCGAAGACCTGCTCGAGCCTCTCGATGTGATCCTCTGTTTCTTCGAGATGGTGCTCGAAGGCCTTTTTGAGCGAAGACTGCGATGCCGCCCCCGCCATCTTGGGGAGTGTTTTTACTATCTCCTTCTCGGCGTAGTAAATGTCTTTTAATTGATTCATGAAAAGGTCTTGTAAGGTTTGCATGGCCGCTCTCCTCTGGTAATCGTTTTGCAGGATATAATGGCAATAACCGTGCCGGGGAAAAGAAACGAGGCATAGAGGGCGCTTATGCGAAGCGGCGGCGGAGACCCGGGCGCGACTGTCGGAATATGTGCACAGGCAGGTGAAGGATTGTTTACAGCGGGGGCTTACGGGCGGACGGATCAGGAGGAGAGAACGATCTCCTCGATGAATTCCGGGGGTATGGCCTCGCCCCATTTCTTTATGACTTCCCTCGTGACGAAGTCTCTTATCTCGGCCTCTGTTTTGAGCCCGAGGGAGGCACAGGCGATCTCCTTCGATTCCTTTTCCGTGATCGAGCTGAGGAGCTTTTTCACTTTGGGTATGGAATGCGTGTTCATGCTGAGCTCGTCGACTCCGAGGCCCACGAGGAGCGGCACGCACGGCAGCTGCCCAGCCATCTCGCCGCAGACGGCGACGGGTATCCCGTGCGGTCGGGCGGCGTCGACTACGCCGGCTATGAGCCGGAGCAGGGCGGGGTGAAACGGGGAGTAGAGATAGGAAACGTGCTCGTTGACCCTGTCTATCGCGAGGGTGTACTGTATGAGGTCGTTTGTGCCGATGCTGAGGAAATCGGACTCGGCCGCAATGTCCGAAGCCATTATCGCCGCCGAGGGGGTTTCTATCATGACTCCCACAGCCCAGGTCGGCCCTTCGCCGAGGCCGGACGCCACTTCGGAAATTATTTCCTTCGCCTTTCTGAGCTCGCTTATGCCGGAGATCATGGGCAATAGTATTCTCGCCTTCTTTCCCGCGGACGCCGACGCCTTGAGAATGGCCCTTATCTGTGTCTCGAAGGTTTCGACGTCACGGAGGGAGTATCTTATTCCCCTGAGGCCGAGGGCCGGGTTAAGCATTCTCGAAAGCTCCATGCCGGCCGGAAACTTGTCGCCGCCGATATCAAGGGTTCTGATCGTTACAATCGGCGAATCGAGCGCCGTGATAACGTTCCTGTAGCTCTCGTACTGCTCCTTTTCGCCGGGGTAATGCGCGGACTTCGTGAAAAGGAACTCCGTTCTGTACATGCCGATGCCTTCCGCGCCGAAGCAGGCGGCGTGGCCCAGCTCGTCGGTGAGGTCGATGTTGGCGTTTATCCTGATTTCTCTCCCGTCGAGCGTCCGCCCGGGGAGCTTTGCATAGTCGAGGAGCTTCTTTTCGAGGGCGGCGTAGTCGGACTTCAGCTTCCGGAACCCTTCGAGCTCGCGCTCGTCGGGGTCGAGGATGACCGTTCCGCTGAAGCCGTCGACGAATATCCTGTCGCCGGGGCAGGCGCGGAGGGTGATGTCTTCGAGGCCCATGACGGCGGCGACGCCGACAGACTTGGCGACGATCGCGCTGTGGGACGTGGAGGCGCCGATGTCGGTCACTATGGCGAGGGCCCCGTGCTTCGCGTACTCGACGACGTCCACGGCGGATACGTCGTGCGCGACGAGGACCGCGTCCTTTCCGAGCCGGGGCGTTTCGCCGCCCGCGCCGCGGAGGTTCCGGAGAATCCTCTCGCCGAGGTAGTAGATGTCGGCGAGACGCTCCTTCATGTAAATGTCTTCGACGTTCCGGAACCTTTCGCTTTTTCTCGACAGGACGGAATTCACGGCCCACTCGGCGTTTACCTTTTCGGACTCTATGAGCCGGAGGACCTCGCCCGAGAGGAGCTCGTCTTCGAGCATCATGATATTGATGTTAAGTATGTTGAGGTGGTCGCCTTCTTCCGTCGAGCCGATCCCGTCCTTTATAGACAGGAGCTCGGCCTTGGAGCGGCCGACGGCGGACATGAATCTTTCCTTTTCGGAGCTCACCGAGGCCGGGTCTATCTGCTTTCGCTCGACTATCATTCTCGACCTGTCGAGGAGCACGACGCTGCCCAGGGCGACGCCGCCCGAGATCGGTATGCCTTTTCTCTCTACCCTCATATTCCCTCTCCGAATCCGCTTTCGATGAGCGCGCCGATCTCGTCCATGGCGCTCTCCGAATCCTCCCCCCTCGTTACGACTTTTATCACGCTCCCCTTTGCGGCGGCCAGCGAAAGGACGCCGAGAATGCTCTTACCGTCGACTTCGTAGCCGTCCTTCGAAAGCTTTACGTCGCTCACGAACCTGCCGGAGAGCCTGACGAACGCGGCGGCGGCTCTCGCGTGAAGGCCGAGCTTGTTCATTACGGTAAATTCCCTTGCCAATTCTTTTTGCGGCACTGTACGATGACCTCGTTCGGGTATGAGTTATTTATCCTGTATGACGACGAGTATGAGTATGGCTGTCTCGCGTTAATTATAATTTTGAGGCCGGTTATTTGCAATCGCCCCCGAAGACGCCGACGGGCGGAAGAGAGAGGAGTCCACCGGGACGTTCAACTCTACCCCTTCGTCGTAGGTGAGGGTTATGGAGAGCCCCTTCGATTCGAATTCAATCCTCCGCGGAAAGTAGTGCCCCGCAATAAGACCCCCGAAATATTCGTAAGAGACCGACGCCTTCCTCCCGCCTTCGAGGGAGAACTCGGCCTTTCGCGCCTTGAACGTCGACGGGTCGAGCCATACGACATCCTCTCCGCCGCCGGCCGCGCCCGGGTAAACGAGTTTCAGAAGCGGGCCGTCAGTGCTCAGCCCGGGCGTTCTCCCGGACGAGAATACGTCGTAGGGGAGCCTTCCGAGAACGAGGTTGACCAGGCTCTCGGCGGTTACCCTGAGGTTGAGACCGGGATAAATATATGCGAGGTCGAATTCTTCCTCGACACCGTAAACGTCGCGGCCCGAAGAGGAGATGACGTATATGCTCTGTCCGTCGGAGGATATGAAGCCGACAGTGCTGCCGAAGGGATTCAAGGCTTCGAGCCTTATCCTGTCGGGCTCGCTCGCGACTGTGACCTGCGTGTATGAAATCTTTTCCCCGGGGGCCGAGATGCTGACCCGCGCGAGTCCTTTCACGGATTTTACGCTGCTGTTTAAAAGCGCGGCCCTGGATGCCGCTTCCGCCGCGGTCATTTCGCCGGGCCCTTCGACCGGCGCTTTCGGCGCGCACGAGGCCGAGAGAACGAGCAGAAGTGCTGCGAAAATCAGCGGGAGCATTCGGGGATTCACAGCTCGCTTCTTATCCCCTGGGTTTGAGTTATGCGGTTTATTTTTTCCATGAGCCTCGCCCGGAGCTCCGTTTCGTCGGCGTCCGGCGACTCTTCCTCGGAGATAAGGTCGAGCCCCTGGCGGTAGTAACCGAGCGCCGTCTCGTGGTCGCCGACCGCGGAGTAGGCGTCGCCCAGGTGCTCGTATATTGCGGGGTCGCCCGGCTGCCTTGCCGCGGCTTCCTTTAAAACAGCTATGGCCTCGTCGTACCTGCCTTTCTTGTAGTAGACCCAGCCCAGGCTGTCGAGAATGTAGCCCTTGTCCGGGGACAGGGCCAGGGCTTTCTTCACGAGGGCCTCGGCCTCGTCGAGGTTCTCGCCGCGCTCGGCGTAGGTGTATCCGACGAAGTTGAGGGCGTCGGCGTGCTCGGGGTTTATCTCGATGAGCTCCTTCATGGTTTCGATCGACTTCACTTCGTCGTCGAGGAGGTAGTACGTCACCCCGAGCGAATAGTATATCGTCTGGTTCTCGGGGGCGGTTTCGAGGAATTTTTTATAGAGGGTAACGGCGTCCTCGTCGCGGCCCAGTTTCCGGTAAACGCTTCCGAGATAATTGACTATGACTTCGTTCTGCGGCTCGCGCTGATAGGCCTGCTCCATTATCCGGAGGGATTCCGGAAGCGAGCCCTGCTTTTCGAAGACGTAGGCCCTCTGGACGAGGCTCGCGTCGTAGAATTCGGATTCGGGCCCGATCGTATCGAGAAGCTGCACGGCGGATTCGTAGCTCCCCGTCTCGACGTAGGCGAGCGCCAGATAATACTTCGCCCTTTCGTCGTCCGGGTTGCCGAGGAGTATGAGCCTGAATTCCTCTATGGCCTTGTCGAAATCCCCGCTTTCTATATAGAGGAGGCCGAGACGGAGCTTTAAGTCGGGATTGTGGTAGTCGAGGGTTTCGGCCTTTTCGAACTGCTCGCGGGCGTCCTCGACGCGGTTCACGCGGAAGAGGAAGTTGCCGTAGCGGACGTAGGATTCGAGGCTGTTCGGGTAAAGGACTATGACGTCCCTGTATATCTCCTCGGATTCCTTCATACGCCCCTGCCGCTCGTACACGATCGCCAGCTCGACGAGGGCCGAGCCGAAGCTCGGATTGATTTCGAGGGCCTTTTTATAGCTCGCTTCGGCGGCGGCGTAGTCGCCTTTTTCGTAAAAGAGCCGGCCGAGGAAGAAGTATCCCTTTTCGCTCTCGGGATAGAGCTCCGTTATTTTCTTGAACTTGGCCTCGGCGTCGGCGAGGTTCCCGGCCTCCGTGTCCATTATGGCGAGGAACAGAAGCGATTCGGCGTCGTTCGGGTCGAGCTCGACGGCCCTGTTCAATATGGCGACGGATTTGGCTTTCATCTCCGGGTCCTGGGAGGAGGCGTAGACCCTTCCGAGGAGCGTGTAGGAGGGCGCGAAATCCGGGCCGACCTTTATAGACTCCTCGAGCTTCGAGAGGGCGTCGGTCATCCTGCCCTCGGATATGTACATGAGCGCGAGGTTGTATTTGAGGAAGGCAGACTCAGGGTCGGCCAGCTCGGCGTATTCGAGCTCGCGGAGCGAATCGGCGTTCCGGCCGTCGAAGTAGAGCATTCGCGAGAGGGCGAAGTGGTAGTAGGCGTCGTTCTTGGGCTTCTCTTCGGAGACGAAGGGGGCCTCCGGGTTCATGGAGTCTATCGTCTTCGCCGATTTGGGGGCGCACGCTGTGAGCGCGGCGAGAGGCAGCATAATCGCCAGCGCCGCCGCGAGAAGCTCTTTTCCGGTTCTATAGGTCATCGGGATGCTTCCAGAATATCGAGGTTAATTTTACCCACGGCTTTCATTATACGGGAGGTGTCGCTCAAATTTCCTTCGATGAATTTTATGTGCGTGGCATCGGCCGGCATCTGACCGAAAGCCGGGTCGACCGCCACCCATCCGCCTACATACACCTCGTTCCACGCGTGATAATAGAACCTGCCGTCGATGTATATTGTACCTGACACAGTCTTCGTGGGAATTCCCGCGGCGCGGGCCAGCGCGGCGTAAAGAGCGGAGTGCTCGTTGCAGTCACCGGAGCGGGTTTTAAGGACGTCGAGGGCGTTCGGAACGCTTGCCGTCCCCTCCTTTTTTATATTGCGGAAGACCCAGTCGTTTATGAGCGCCGCCGCCTTTGCAGGGTCCTTCTCACCGCCGGTGATTCTGGAGGCCGCCGCCACGATTTCGGGGGCTGTGCTGTCGACGAGCGGGCCCGGGCCCGTGTATTCCTCGAGGCCGCCCTCGTAGGGGAGCGAGTAGTAGCCGTTTTCTCCCGGCCCCCCGGCCTTTATCTCTATAATATTGCCGTCCGTGAACTGCCTGTAGCCGTCGGAGAGCTTAAAGCCGTCTTCCGGCGGGAGGCCCGTGATCTCGGCCTTGAGGTACGTCGTCCCGCGCGGGTCGTCGAGCTTCATGTTCGACGGTATAGAGGTTATGTCCGTTATGTCGAAGACCCCGAGCCCGCCGCCGCTGCCGCCGCCCTCGGCGTCTTTGTATGCCGTGAGACCGGGGGGCATATCCTGCTTAACGACGAGGCCGGAGTCCGTCAGCCAGGAAGTCATCTCCATGCCGGAGATGTCGGAGACTATCTTCCACGCGTCGAAGCTCCCGAGGCCGGGCACCTCGACTTTTTCGCGCGATTTCACACTGTGTACCGTGAGAAGGGCGTTCTCGCCGCCGCCTGAGACTATCGTCAGCGGGTCCATTACCGGAACCCTGTACTCCTGCCCGGGCTTGAGGCTCTGCGCCGAAAGCCACTCGGGGATGAGGGCCGCCGGTATCGGGGACGA
Organism: uncultured Spirochaetia bacterium; assembly: GCA_964618635.1. Taxonomy (GTDB): domain Bacteria; phylum Desulfobacterota_D; class UBA1144; order Nemesobacterales; family UBA2774; genus JADLGH01. The sequence continues at coordinate 108,245 of CAZUDM010000001.1, read as the reverse complement.
AGAGGTTTTAAAGAACTGCTCGCTTCCGCCGGAGACGGAATTTGTCCTGATCGTGTAGCCGCCCTCGGCCTTTTCGCCTGTTACCTTCATCCCTCCGGCGGGGGATTCGAACCCGTACTCGAAGGACTTAACCTCGCCGCCCGAGAGGTGGTATGTCCCCTCGGTGCTCACGTCCTGCACCTTGTCCATCAGCTTTATCCTGAGGGAGGTTTTCTCGTAGACCTCGGCTGAATCCCCTTCCCTTTTTATGGTATAGACCGACGCTCCGACCCTCTCACCGCCGGAGTATATGGACATCGCTTCGCTACTGAGCGTGTCCTCGGCTCTGGACAGACTGTTTCCAAAGGGGAGGAAAAGGACGAGGAATAGAACCGCTATGCGTAAATGCATTCGGATAAATAATCTACACACGCGGGGGCGCTCTCTCAACATATTTATATAAAGTGACGGACGGAGGGCTTCTCGGACGGGGGTTGCCGGATCGTATATTTCGAGTATTCTAGTAATATGGAAATATTGGCTTACGACGATGATGCAGTAGCGCGGTTTGCAGATATGATGTCAGCGATGGGGAACGAGCAGAGGCTCCGTATCGTGAGGCTCCTTCTGCTGGCGCACCCGGCCGGGATGGTGGCGGGCGACATACAGGGCGAGCTAGGAATCCCGGGTTCCACACTCTCCCACCACCTCGAAAAACTCAAGGCTGCCGGCGTCGTGACCGTAAAACGGGAAGGCACGTATCTGAGATATATGGTGAGCTGCCCCGGGATGGAGGGACTCCTCGGGTTTTTATTCGCCGAATGCTGCACGGGGAGCGGGGCTGTCGATCCTGCATGCTGCTTCGTTCCTGTAAAACGAAAAGGAGGACGATAAATGATCAGGCAAAAGGTTTTATTCATTTGTATACACAACTCGGCCCGGAGCCAGATGGCTGAGGAGCTGCTTCGCAAGATGGCGGGGGACAGGTTCGAGGCCGCGAGTGCGGGGCTCGAGCCGGGCGCTGTAAACCCGCTCGTCGTAAAAGCGCTGGCGGAGGAAGGAATCGACATCTCCGGCAAGGAAACGGTATCGGCGTTCGACCTTCTAAAGCAGGGGGAATTTTTTACGTACGTCGTAACCGTTTGCGACGAGGCGTCGGCGGAATCGTGCCCTATATTCCCGGGAACCAGAGAGAGGCTTCACTGGGGCTTCCCCGACCCTTCGACGTTCACCGGCAGTGACGAGGAAAAGCTGGAGAGGATAAGGGAAATCCGGGACGCCATAAAGGAGAGGATTTCGGACTGGGTAGCAGAGCTCGACGCCGGGGAAAAGCTGAAGGCAGTATGACTTCGCCAGCCAGCGGTGAGCCCTCCAGTGCGGGGGATTTCTTGAAAAACGGTGCGGGGATTTATTTCGCCGAGGCGCTCGGCACTTTCATGCTCGTCTTCGCCGGCACCGGGGCCATAATAGTCAACGATATATACGGCGGGATAATCTCGCACGCGGGCGTCGCTATAGTGTGGGGGCTTACCGTCATGACCGTCATATATGCCGTCGGCGACGTATCGGGAGCCCATATAAACCCTGCGGTTACTATCGGGTTCTGGATTGCACGCCGCTTCCCTAAAGAGAAAGTCTTGCCTTACATTGGAAGCCAGTGCCTCGGCGCGGCAGCGGCGAGCTTCGCGCTCAAAGCGCTCTTCCCCGAAAGCGAAGGGCTCGGCGGGACTACGCCCTCCGGGCCGGCGATGCAGTCCTTCGCGCTCGAAGCTATACTGACCTTTTATCTCATGTTCGTGATACTGTGCGTCGCCTCGGGGAGTAAGGAAAAAGGGGTTATGGCCGGGTGCGCGGTCGGCGCGGTCGTCGGGCTCGAAGCCATGTTCGCGGGGCCGGTGTCCGGGGCCTCGATGAATCCCGCGCGATCTCTCGGACCGGCAGTCGTGTCGCTCAATTTCGCTGACCTCTGGGTTTACCTTACGGCTCCCCTTATCGGGGCCTTCTTCGCCGCCACGGCCTTTCAAATCGTCAGCGCACACAGTGCGCGCACGTAGTGTGTTTTACGACGCGGCAAGGTTAGAGATTCAATTCACAGGACGCATGGCTTTTGCAAGTGGCTCCGGTGTCGCCACGTCGGCTGCCTGCACGCGCTGCGTGCGCGATTGACAGAATCACACGTTTAAGGTTCACTAAGTGAGATATGGACGTGAGGGCGATATTCGGAAAGGTTTTCGAGGGGGAGCGCGTAACCCGCGAAGAGGGGCTCCATCTTCTCAAAAACGCCGATACAATTCAGATGGGCTCCGTCGCCGATTCGGTAAGGCGGAAGTTCCACCCGGAGGGGCTCGTCACGTTCGTCGCCGACACAAACCCGAACTACACCAATGTGTGCGATACGGAGTGCCTCTTCTGCGCGTTCTGGCGTCCTGCGGGGGCTCACGACGCATACACACACAGCGTCGACAAGATGATAGAGGTGATGCGGACGGCCTACCACAACGGGGCGACGACAGTTCTCCTCCAGGGTGGGCACAACAAGGACATCACCCTCGACTACTACATCGAGATAATAAGAAGGACGCGGGAGGAGATCCCCGGCCTTCACCTTCACGCATTTTCGGCCCCCGAGATAAGCGCCATTGCGAAGTATTCGGACCTTACGACGGAAGTGGTTCTGAGCCGTTTCTGGGACGCGGGCCTCAGGACTATACCGGGCGGCGGCGCGGAGGTGCTGTCGAACCGTATAAGGAAGAAGATAAGCCCCCTCAAGATAGACGCCGACCAGTGGATGAAGGTTACGCGCGAGGCTCACCTTCAGGGGTTCAAAACTACTGCCACGATGATGTTCGGCCATTTCGAGGAGGACGAGGACATCCTCGAGCACCTGGAGCGCGTGAGGGAGCTTCAGGACGAGACGGGCAACTTCCTCGCCTTCATACCCTGGACGTTCAAGCCCAAGAACACGTTCCTCGAAAGGAAGCTCCCGAACGAGGTAAGCGGCGACAGGTATCTCAGGGTGCTCGCGCTTTCGAGGATATATCTCGACAACTTCATTCACATTCAGGGATCGTGGTTCACGCAGGGGAACAAGATGGGCACGCTTTCGATGCACTACGGGGCGAGCGACCTCGGCGGGACGCTGTTCGACGAGAACGTACTCTGCTGCGCCGAGAACAAGCTGCGCTCGACCGTGGACGACCTCGTTCACATGATAAGGTCTTCGGGATTCGTCCCCGCCCAGAGGGACACCTTCTACCAGGTCCTGCACAGGTACTGATGCGCCTTCCCCTCGCCTGAACGGCGGAAAAAGAATAACTTATAAAAGCATAAATCCACCCTGCCCCTCCTTTACAAAGGAGGGAATCAAAAAAGCGAAAGAAAACCCCTCACATTCGTTAGCAATGATAGGACCGGTTGCGTTTGTATGCTCAGTTGCGCGGGTGGTCTTACGGATTTTCGTGCGCGCTCGTGACGAGTATCTTCCACGCGTTTCCTGTGAACGATACGAGGCATTCGAGGGCCGTGTAGCCGGAGAGCATGAGGTCGAAGAACTCGCGGGCCGAGCTTGCGTGGACGGGTGTGGACAGGAACGTCGACGCCCCGCCGTCTTCGAGCCCCGCGCATTCGCAGGGGGAGAGGTCGAAATCGACGCCTTCGCCGGGTATTACGCCCGTGCCGGGGTCGAACGCCGAGATAAGGATATTCCCCTCGTCGTCGGCTAGAGAAATTTTAAGGCCGATCACTCCCTGCCCCGATTCGAGGAGGAGCGACGCGGCCTTTTCGTCTATGTCGGCGATATGTATAACTTCGGATTTGAAGCCGGCGTTCACGGCGGATATTCTAGCAAACGCCCGGCACGAATTCATCCCTTTGCCGAAAGCTGCTGCGAGCCGGGTTTAGCGGCCCCTGACGGAAGACCCCCTGAAGGACTGACCGCCTCCGCTTCCGCCCCTGCTCGGTGCGCTTCTCATGGAGCCGCCGGACGACCGCGAGCTTCCCCTGTCGTAGCTTTGCCTGCTGCCGCCACCACCGCCGCTCCGGACGTTACCGGAGGGCCGGCTGTTGCTGCTCCGGGGCTGGACGCTCTGGCCGCCCTGCCTCGAACCGCCTCTGTCGTAGCTCTGCCGCGGGGCAGGGGCGCTGATGTTCCTCACAGCCGGCGCGGACTGTCTTTCAGGCGCTCTCATCCTGGAGGGGCCGCTCTGCCTGTTCGTCCGATTCATCGACGGGGCGTTTCCCTGCCTTACCCCCTGCGATGGGGCGTTCATTCTCCGGGGCGAGTAGCTCTGCTGACGGTTCATCGACGGCCTTCCCGCATCGGGGGCCAGGCTCTCGGGCCTCATAGATCGTGAGCCCGGGCCCTGTCTGTCGTTCATCTGCGGTCTGTTGTTCGAGGGCCGGTTCATCGATGGGGCGTAGCTCTGGGGACGGCTCGCCGAAGGCGAATAATTCTGGGGACGGTTCATGGACGGGCCTGAAGGCCGGTCGATTTCCGGTCTCGAAACCGGTCCCTGGCCCGGGCCGAAATTCTGCGGCCGGTTTACCGTCGGTCGGTTCACGGACGGCTCCGAATTCTGGGGCCTGCTTATAGTCGGCGCTCCGGGGCGGCCGGTATCGACGTTGCCCCTTTGCGGCCTGATCGCGCCGCTATTATTCGGCCCGAAGCTGTTTGGTGCCGCGCCGGGTCTTTCGTTCGGTAGAGAGCCGAGACGCTGATTTTCGGGGGAGCCGTTCCTCGAGCCGTTTCTCCTTATGACGCCGTGCTCGCCGGGGCCGGCGTTGCTGTCAATCGCGCCGCCGTCTACCGGATTCCTGACCCCGCCCGTGGTGAAATCGTTTCCGTTGCGTGAACCCGGCCTCAGGCCCTGCCCCGGGTTCACACCGCCTCGGTCGAGGGATGCGCGGTTCGTGCCGGAGCCGTTGTTCCTGTCTCCAAGCCTCGGGTTATTAACTGACTCGGCCGAGAAGGGGCTCTCGCCCTCCTTCCTTTCTATATTCGGCCTGTACACCGCGAACTTTCCATTCTCGCCGGCGGAGCGGCCGCGTACGTTTCTGTCCCTGACAGTCGCGAGGTCGCTATCGACGAGGCTCACGCGCTCGATCCTGGCCTTTCCGGAGGTTTCGAGCACGGTTCTGTCCGGGCCGAGGTTGTGCACCTTGCCGCCGTCTACTTTAATATTGGTAACGTTTTTAATGTTGCGGTTGGTGACGAGGTCGCGGTTCCTGTCTACGTCCACCGCGACAAGCTTTGCGTTCCTGTGCCCGAACTTGTCCTCGGGGACGAAGACGCACTCTTCGCCGGGGGCGTAGTAGTCGTTGTCGTAGTAATGCCCCTTGCCGTGATGGCGGTATTTGCCCCCGTGCTTCCCATGTTTGCCGTGCTTTCCGTGCTTATGGCCGTAATCGTAATAGTCGTAGTCGTAATAATTGAAGCTGAAAAAGGAGTTGTATCCGCCGCCGTAATAGCCGGGGTAGTACCCTCCGCCGTAGTATCCTCCCCCGTAGTAACTGCCGAAGCCGAGGCCTATCTCGAGGAAGAAGTTATTGTCGGGCGGGAGCGGAGACCATCCGACATAGCCCGGTGTCTGGTACCACGAGACCCACGCGGGGGCCCATGTCGTGCCCGGAATCCAGAGCCATCCATAGACAGGGTCCATCACCCATCTGCCGTAATGGTAAGTCGCCCAGCCCCAGGGCTCGTAGGACGACCATGTCCACCCGAGGTCGGACCATACCCACTGCCCATCCATGTAGGGACGCCACCCGGCACCGACACCTGTCGGGGACCAGGCATATCCGTAATCCATCGGGACCCAGTTGCCGTAGGGGGCAAGTGAGCTGTAAAAGAGATTGAAGCTGACAGCCGTGTTCGCGCGCGCCTTTTCTTCCGCCGCAAACCCCGTTAGAAGCGTAACGACCAAAGCGATAACAGCCAGTCTTTTTTTCATGTTTGAGTTACCTCTCGCCTGTAAATACAACACTACCATATTAAACCATCTATAAGTATAAAATGTTGCAAGGGAAAACAAGTGTTGAAACGGTATTTCGTCCGGCTTGAAAATATCTAGCGTTTCGCACCGGATACGGCGGGCTTACGCTCCATGGCTTCCTTGTAGAGGGCGAGGTATTTTTTGCCGGATGCCTTCCAGGAGTAGTCCTCGCGCATCGCCCTCGTCTGGAGCTTCTTCCATGCGGCCTTGTCCTCGTAGGCCGAAATGGCGCGGAGGAGGGCGTCGAGCATGCTTACGGTGGAGAATTCGTAGAAGACGAACCCGTTTCCGTCGGACGGGTCTTCGGTGTAGTCGCGGACGGTGTCGAGGAGCCCGCCCGTACCCCTCACGACGGGTACGGTGCCGTAGCGGAGGGCTATTATCTGCCCGAGGCCGCAGGGCTCGAACCGGGACGGGACAAGGAACATGTCGGAGCCGGCGTAGACCTTCCTTTCGAGCGAGGTGTCGTCGACGGCTATCGTTACGGAGAGATTTTTGCCGAACCTCTTTCCGGCGCGGGAGAGGGCCTGCTCGTACTTTTCGTCGCCCGCCCCGACGACGGCTATCTGGTAGCCGAGGTCGATTATCTGGGGGATGGATTCGAGAAGGAGGTCGGTGCCCTTATGCTCGGTGAGCTTGGAGACGACGCCGAGAAGGGGCTTATCGCCCGAAGGATCGAGGCCGAGCTCTTCCTTGAGCTTTTCGCGGTTGACGGGCTTCTGCGCGAGGCTCTGCGTGCCGTAGTTTTTATAGATGTAGCGGTCGGTTTCCGGGTCCCACTCTTCGTAGTCGATGCCGTTCAGTATGCCTATGAGGTTGTCCTGTTTTCGCGACACCCATTTCAAAACGGCGTCGAGGCCGTAGGCGTATTCCCGCTTTTTCAACTCTTCGGCGTATGTCGGACTCACTGTCGTGACGAGGTCGGAGTAAAGAATCCCTCCCTTCAGCAGATTGACCTTGCCGTAGAACTCGAGGCCCTGTGACGTGAAGAGGAATTCAGGGAGTCCGAACTTGTCGAGTATGGCCCTGTCGTACTGCCCCTGGAACGAGATGTTGTGTATCGTGAACACGACCCGCGTGCGCCCGAAGAACTCGTCGTCGCGGAGGTGCTTCCGCCACCTGAGACATATCGGGAGGAGGGCTGTCTGCCAGTCGTGGCAGTGTATGATGTCGGGCTGAAAGGCGAGCTCCTTCGCCGTTTCGAGCGCCGCGAGGGAGAGGAAGCCGAACCTGAGGTCGTTGTCCTCGTAGTCGCCGGCCGGCGTAGAGTAGATGTATTTTCTGTCGAAGAAGTCGTTCTGCTCGACGAGGTAGACCGTTACGCCGCCGAGCTTTATCTCCTTCACAGCTCCCCTTATAGGGAGCCAGTCGATGCATATGACGAGGTCTTTTATGACGTCTTTCGATTTGATCCCCGCCGAGGAGAGCCAGGACTTCACGCGGGTGTAGCAGGGGATGACAACCCTCACGTCCGCCCCCTGCGCGGCGAGCCTCTTGGGCAGCGTGCCTATGACGTCGGCGAGACCGCCCACCCTTGCGAGGGGCTCCATTTCAGAGGCGACGAAGAGGACATTCATGCGTGACTCCCGGATTAATATTAACCCCTGAAAGCGCTAGGCCAGACCGATTTCTTCGAGCTTCCGCGCAAAGAGGCGCGCGTTGGCCGTTATCGTTTCGGGATCGATTCCGCCTCCCTTCCCGGTGAGCGCCGTCGAGAGGCCGACGGCCGACGCACCGGCGCGGAAGAAGTCGGCGAGATTGTCGAGCCCTACCCCGCCCGTCGTCATTATCTCGATCTGCGGAAGAGGCTCCTTCATCGCTTTTACGTATGACGGACCGCCGACGGCGCTCGCCGGAAATATCTTCACCATGTCGACTCCCAGCTTCCACGCCCTGACGATTTCGGACGACGTGAACGCGCCCTGAATGACGGCCATGCCGCTCGACTTCGCGAAATTTATGAGCGCCTCGTCGGTGTGCGGCGAGACGAGGAACCGCGCCCCGGCGCCCCGCGCCTTTTCGGCCATTTCCATGTCGAGAACCGTGCCGGCCCCGACGAGGACCCCTTCCCTGCCCGCGAGACGGCTTATGACGCCCTCGGCCCCAGGGAAGGAAAATGTGACCTCCACGAGACGGAGACCGCCCTCGATGCAGGCCTCGGCGAAAGAGAGAGCGAGGGACTCGTTTTCCGCGCGGATGACGGATATGATCTTGTATTTTCTGATGAATTCGAGCGGGGTCACAGCATTAACTTACAGACGCCGGAGAGGCGTTTCAAGTGCCGTCACCGCGTCCGCGAGCCGTTCTTTTATGATAATGATTACTATTTTCCAAATTATATTTGATGCTATGGATATTCAACGAGCGATAGTGTAAAATTATTGAAGGTACTTGGCATATGAGTGAAATTACTGGTGAAATGGTAAAAGACAGGATAAATGAATTTATCGACCGGAGCAAGAATCTCGGGCTCAAGGTGACTCCGCAGAGGATAGCCATATACAAGGAGCTGGCCTCGACGGACCAGCATCCGAGCACCGAAACCATCTACAAAAAGATAAAGGACTATTATCCTAACATTTCGCTGACGACCGTTTACAGGACGCTCGAGACTTTCGAAAAGCTGGGCCTGATCTCGGTCGTGAACGTGCTCTACAATGCCGCGCGCTACGACGCCAATCTCGACCCTCACAACCACATCGTGTGCACCGTGTGCAAGAAGGTCGAGGACGTGTACGACGCGTCGCTTACCACTCTCGACATATCCGACAAGACCTTGGGCGAGTACCAGATAAAGGGCTACTCGATTCTCCTTAACGGCGTCTGCAAGGACTGCAGGAGCAACTAACCGGGGCTCCCCCACACCGCAACAATTAATTTCCGGCTGGCCTTTCGATCGAAGGAAATCTATGATTCCGCCCGTTTATATTTCACTTCAGACGGAGTATTGGCCGCAGTAATCCCGGCCTGAATCCTTTCAAAAAAATCTCCTATCAAATCCTGAAAACGGTTTGCGGGAGAAAACATCATGAAGCTCAAGAACAAAGTGGCGGTAATTACGGGCGGGACATCCGGGATGGCCCTGGCGACGGCGAAGCTCTTCGTCGAGGAAGGGGCGTACGTGTTCATCACCGGCCGCGACAGGGAGCGCCTGGACAGGGCTGTGAAGGAGATAGGAAGAAATGTAATGGGCGTTCAGGGCGACGCCGCCAATCTCGAAGACCTAGATCGTCTATACGAGATTGTCAGGAAAGAAAAGGGAAAGATCGACATCCTTTTCGCCAGCGCCGGGCGCGGCGATTTCGGCGCTATCGGCGAAGTTACGGAGAAGCACTTCGACGAGATTTTCGACCTCAACGTCAGGGGAACGCTCTTCACAGTGCAGAAGGCGCTTCCCCTTTTTAACGACGGCGGCTCGATAATACTGAACGGCTCGGTAGCGGCTGTAAAGGGGTTCCCCGAGTTCGGCGTGTACAGCGCAAGCAAGGCGGCTGTACGATCGTTCGCCAGGACGTGGACGATGGACCTCAAGTCGAGGAATATCCGGGTCAACGTGCTCAGCCCCGGTATCGTCGATACGCCGATGCTGGAGCTCCTCTCGCAGGAAGAGAAAGACCGTTTCCTGTCGCTCGTCCCCAGGGGGAGCATGGGAAAACCCGGCGAGATAGCCACGACGGCGCTATTCCTGGCGTCGGACGATTCGAGCTACGTCACCGGCATAGACCTCCAGGTAGACGGCGGCACTGTGCAGGTATAGGTTTCCCATCCAAAATATTTATAGAATATTCCGTTTCTTCCCTGCATCCTTTTAACATGATTTTTACTCTGTATTCATAGAGGGTTAATAAAGGAACATGGGAAGAAACGGAAAGGAACCGGCGCTCGACGTAGAGGAGCTGGAGAAAGTCTTCGGGACGTTCACGGCCGTAGACAGGGTATCGTTCACAGTCGACAAGGGGGAGGTTTTCGCTCTCATCGGCCCTAACGGCGCAGGCAAGAGCACGATAATAAAGATGCTGACGACGCTTGTCCCGCCGACGTCGGGAACGGCGAAAGTCGCAGGGTACGACGTCGTAAAGCAGGCGACCGAGGTTAGAAAGAGCATCGGGTATATCCCACAGCTCGTGTCTTCCGACGGCGCGCTCAGCGCCAGGGAGAACCTGCTCCTCTCCGCCCGCCTCTACGGCGTGCCGCGCGCGGAGCAGGAGGAGCGCATAAGGGAAGCGCTCGACTTCATGGGACTCGGGCAGTTTTCCGACCGCCTCGTAAGCAGCTATTCCGGAGGCATGATACGAAGGCTCGAGATTGCGCAGAGCATGCTTCACCGACCAACCGTGATATTCATGGACGAGCCGACTGTCGGCCTCGACCCGGTGGCGAGGAAGGCGGTGTGGGACCACGTGCGCGATCTCAGGGGAAATTACAGGATGACGATAATCCTGACGACGCATTACATGGACGAGGTCGAGGAGCTCTGCGACAGGATGGCGCTCCTTCAGCACGGGCGGATAGTGGCTATAGACACGCCGGCGAAACTTAAGGAAGGTATCGGCGAGGGGGCGACACTCGACGACGTTTTTTCGAAATACATGAGCAATTTCGAAGAGAATTCAGAGGGAGGGAATTATAGTGAAGTACGCCGTAACCGCAGGTCTATCGCATCCCGCAGCTAGGCTGACGAGGGCCGCATCGGATTATGCGATGCAGGTGTACGGGGTTTTGTGCGCCGAGCTTCAGAAGGTTCGGCACGACCCCGTCGAGCTTTTCACGAGAGCCGTGCAGCCGCTCCTGTGGCTGCTCCTTTTCGGCATGGTGATGCTGAGGGTGAGCGGGCTTGCGCCCGAGGGTATGAGCTACCTCGATTACCTTTCGGCCGGAATACTCGCGCAGAGCGTTTTGTTCGTGGCCATATTCTTCGGCATATCTGCCATATGGGACAGGGACCTCGGAATCCTCCACAGGATGCTCGTGAGCCCCGCGCCGAGGACGGCGATAGTTATAGGGAAGGCGCTCGCGGCGAGCTTTCGGGGGATGCTCCAGGGCGGCGTGGTGTACGTCGTCGCCGGGCTCATGGGGGCGAATCTCAACCTTTCCCCGCTTAACGTGCTCGGCGTCATGGCGCTCATAGGGCTCGGGTGCGGGCTCTTCGCGACGCTGTCTCTCTCGATCGCGTGTATCGTGAAGTCGAGGGAGAGGTTCATGGGCATCGGGCAGCTTATAACGATGCCCGTTTTCTTCGCGAGTAACGCTATATATCCGATCGCGCTCATGCCGGACTGGCTCAAGACCGTATCGACCCTCAACCCGCTTACGTACCAGGTGGACGCCCTCCGGGCGCTCATGATAAACGGCGCGCATTCGCAGTTCGGTATAGTTCACGACTTCGCTATACTGTTCGTGATTACGGCAGCGCTCGTGCTCCTGGCGAGCAGGCTGTATAGCAGGATGGTGGCGTGAGGGGAGTTACAATTTCGCGGTGTAGTCGTCCCTCACATTCCTGCTTATAAAAGTGCTGAGGCCCTTGCCCTCTTCAGCGAGCTTTTTCATGCGCTCTACATTGAATTTGCCAGTGACGCTGTAGTTATAAAGATAGACGTCGCCATCACGGAACTTTACCTTTATATAATCCTCCCCGATTTCGTAGGCCAAGACTCCCGAATTACCCGAGAGATTTTTGTAAGGTTTCATACGTGCGCCGCCGTTATCCCGCTTCCCCGATTTCGCAACTCCAGCCGATTGAGCCGGATTCCTCTTAGCAATATTACCTAAGAACCCGCATATGAGCCCTCCCGGGCTTCGCTCTGCGTGAGGATATATCTCAAGAAGCTGTTTCATCGCTTTTTTTCGGACCGCAGAGCGGGCTTGCGTTTTATTAATTGTTGTAATAATATCAATTGCATGTAATTACAATTTTTATGGAGGACAGGATGAGAAATCCGAGGATGGGTTTTCTAACGGTAATAAGTTTCGCCATGGTTCTGGGCGTTTTCCTCAGCGCCGGTTCTGCAAAAGCTCAGGTATTCCCGAACGGTCTCGTAGGACTTTCGAGCAGCAGCCCCGGGGTGGTCTATCGTATAAACGAATTCACAGGCGCGGCGACTCCGATTGTGACTCTCGATAGTAATTGGAGTATCGTCGGTCTGGCCTACCTGGGACAAACTCTTTACGGAACGGACATGGAATGCCAGTCGCAGTGTGCAAACTACGCAGTAGCCTCCATCTCGCCGGACGGCGGCACGAACGTTATCAGCGAGCAGAACGGTTCGTTTAACTGGTGGGCCCTGGCCGCGGATGAAACCGAGCGTGTTATGTACTCGATCGATATCAACAATTCTCTTATTCTGATGGCGCAGCATCCGGACGGCTCGATCGTCAGTATAGGGTCAGGCACAGGCATAAACGGCTCAGGGATGGCTTACGACGACACGAACGGTATATTGTACGCTGTCGACGACGGTACATCGCTTTATACCATCTCTGTGACGGACGGCACATCAACACTCGTAGGCCCTTTAGGCTTTGTAACCTCCATCCACCTTGGACTTGAATATAATGAGTGTAATCAGACTTTATATATGAACGACGGCGATACAGGGCTGTTTTATTCCGTGGATGTAAATACGGGGGCTGCGACGCTTATAGGATCCAATGGCCTCACAGGGATCGACGGACTCGCATGGAAGGGGAGCTGCGAGCTGCCTGGCCCGACTCCGATACCTACGATGTCGGAATGGGGCCTCATGATCATGGCCGCCTTTATAGGCATCGCGGGGATACTGACTTACAGAAAAAGAAGGCTCGTGGCCTGAGCCGTAGACTATAAAAATGAAAAGGGGAGCTTCGGCTCCCCTTTTTTTGTTTTAAGCAGGCGAACACAACAATTCACGCATTTCAAAATACTTCCTAATCATGTAAATCTATATTAAAACCGAATTCCGGAGGTTCGCATGTCTATTCCTGAGGGGCTCGAGAAGGCGCTTAATTTCGGATTCATGGACGCGATATTCACGAGGCGGTCGAGGCGGTTCGGCCTCGGGATGGAGATAAACGAAGGCACTCTCGCACACAAGTCGCGCCACGAGCCTGTGCCCCTCACCGAGCTTGAAGAGGCGTTTCTCATATGGGCCGGGACGGGGATGACGGGCCTCTCCCTCGGCGACCTTCCGAGGACGGGCATCTCGTGGCTCTTCCAGTGGACGGGGCGGAGCTGGCCGTGCTCGTGTAACTCTCATTCTACAGAGCTCTTCTTCACGAACGACAGCGGTGTGTATATGGTGAAGCTCCACGACGCAATGCCCGGGCCGGGAGAGACTTCGATATTCCATGGAAAATCGGAGGAAGAAAAACTGGAGAAGGTTGTCGAGCTTTTCAGGAAGAATCTTCTGAAGCTGGAGGACGGGCGGGCCGAGCTTCCGAAGGGCGAGCCGGGGCTCTTCGATTTCAACGCCTGGAACTGCAACAGGCCGGGGACGACGTTCTTCGTGCCCGTGACGAATACGACCGTCGAGTACATGGTGCTCCTCTTCATCTACTTCGGCGCGAAGTACGGCTTCAACATAATCGACGAGCTTAACGGCGGGAGGTCGTGCGGGCTCGACAAGTGGATAGAGAAAGGATACATCAGGAAGGACGTGGAGCTGTCGCTCTTCGACCTGGAATTACGGGTGCTGACGACGCTTAACGTCGAGCAGGCGTTCATATGCCAGAACATGAACCTCGCCCTCCAGACGCTCGGGCTCGGCGGATGGGCGTTTACGGGACTGCTTCCGCATTACGCCCTCGGCGTGCATCCCGATTTCAAGGGGCTCGGGTTCAGGTTCACCCATCCCGAAAAAACAGTCCGGAGCGCAAAGCCCCCCGTGCCCGTCGGGAGGGACGGCGTCTTCGAGGCGCTGTGCCCGCCTTACGTTTCAGACATGCGGGAGGCCGTGGACAGGTTTCTCGCCATGAGGGGGCGGTTCTGGGAAGAGGAGAACCCCTACCCTTACCTCGACCCGGACGGTATCCTGGCCGACGAGTATCATCCGAGCGAGGTGAGGATAGAGATCGTGAAGGATTTCTGCTCGTACGTTTACGAGAATTACGGCAGGTTCCCGGCGTTCCTCGATCCGATGTTCACGAGGCTCGTTTTTCAGGCGCATCACCTCGACCTCGAATTTTACGACAAGTATTACGCCGAGGGGGCGTACACCGAGATGCACAAGAATCACTTCAAACTCTGGCACCCTGAGATGAAGGACCCGTTCGGAAATAAGTAAAAGCTTTATACGCGGGGTCAGTCGCGGTCAGGCGCGCCGAGCGGGAAATACTGACGCCAGGGCCGCGCCTCGTCAATCACGCGGGCAAAGGAAGGCCGCGCGTTCAGGCGAGTCCTGTAGGCGCGGACGTTCGGAAAGTCCGCACCGATCTCATGCACCCAGTCGGCGTAAAACAAAGCCGGAGCCGCCGCGCAGTCCGCGAGGCTGAAGCCGCCGCCTGACGCCCATTCGCGATCAGCCATCCATTGTTCGAGCCAGGCATATGCCGTATCGAGCAGAGTGCGGGCGTCCGCAACTCCTTTGGCGTCGCGGTCGGCCGGTTCGCGGATGGCGTCGAAGACGATAGTCTGCATCGGGGCGTGGACATAATTGTCGAAGAAGCGATCCATGAAGCGCACTTCGAGTGCCGGTTCCGGATCGGCGGGTATCATGCGCACCGGGCCTGGGTAGCGGAGGCCCAGGTACTCGATGATGATAGTCGCTTCGGCGATAGCACGCCCGCCGTCGAGGAGCAGCGGGAACTTTTTCAGCGGCCAGAGCGCCTCGAACTCGGCGAACGTAGACGGGTCGGACGATCTGTCCAGTATGCGCGGCGTGAAAGGCGTTTCGTTTTCGTAGAGCGGGATCAACACCTTCTGGCAATAGGAAGCGAACGGATGGGTAAATAATACAGGCTGCATTATCCCGGCGCCTTATTCGGGCTTGACGACATTCGTCGTACAGACCCATCTGACAATGTGACAGCCTCCCGTCCACGAGCTGCAGGAGTCGAGTGCATGACGCTGGGCAGTCCCCAGGGCGTCGCCCCAGCCGGTGCCGTAGCCTATGTCGCCGACTGCCAGTGCGCCGCATCCGTTTTCGAACTGCACGACAGCCTTGCAGTCGTTAGAACCGGTCTCCTCCTTGCATTCTTCTACAGCGCCTTTACGGGCGGATTCCTCGTCGGGGTAGTCGTAAACGTATCCGTACATGCGCGTCGAGAGAGAGAACGCAATCGCTCCGAAGCGGCTGGACGATTCTTCGGCGCGGGAAGGTTCGGACGGGGCGGTTAACATTGCCGCCAGGGATAAGAACGCCAGTGCACAAAAAATGTTGCGGCGCATATTCGATATCCTCCACTACATAAATTCCCCTACCTGCCCCTTCGAGACAGCCGTCTACTGACATTATAGTCTTAAAAGGGGCGGGAATCCACCGTTAGATTTCGATGGGAATGCCGTTACGAGAGAGGTTCTTGTTCTTGTAGCGCCTGTCGTTCGTGATGTCTTTTCCGAGCCACGGGGGCGGCGCGAATGCGGCACACTCTTCGACGGACTCGAATTCGACCTCGGCCGTGACGAGCCCTTCGAGCTTCCCGGAATAGACGTCGAGCTCTATGACGCGGCCGGCGTAGGGGATGTCGTAGCGGAGCTTTTCGACGCGCTTGCCTTCTGTGAACGGCCAGAGAATGTTAAAGTCTTTTTTGTCGATACGGATTTCCGCCTCGCTCCGCTTTACGCTGCCGCCGGATTTGGCCGTGAGAAAATACTTGCCGTCCTTTTCCCTGAGCCTGACTTCAGACCCGTCCTCGCCGAGAGCGACATAGCCCTGTTTCAGCTGGTGCACTTCGTAGTTGTGAAGCCCCTCTGGCATCTCCTTTACAAGGAACTTGAGCTCTATTTCGTCATGCATGTGATCCTCACATATTTTCGGCCAGGTCTTTCACCTCAGCCCAGAGCGCTGCATAAGCTTTAGCCGAGGACGAGCCCGGCATGTAGGCCGTGAGCGGCTCGCGGTATACCCCCATCCTTTCGACTTCGGACCTGTAGTATATGACGCTCGCGAGCACGTTTCCGTTTTCGGAGGAGAGCTTTTCCATCGTCTCCCTGTGCAGGGATTTCCGCGGCTCGGCCATCGAGAAGAATGGATAGACCTTGGCGGCGTTCAGCTCTTTTTTGTCGATGAACGAGCCGAGCTTTTCGAAAGTCAGAATCGACAGCGGCGACGGCACGAGCGGGACGAGAACTATATGCGCGGCGTCGAGGACATTCTCGGAAACGAGCGAGATACCCGGCGGGCAATCGAGGAAGAGGAAATCGTATTCGTCCGATATTTCAGAGAAGATTTTTTTGAGCCGCGTTTTCGATTTTTTGAGCTCGTCGAGCGCGAGGTCGAGATTCCTGAACGAGAGCTTCGAGGGAAGGAGGTCGAGGTCTGGGTAGTCCGTCCCTTTTATGTTCTCGTCGATGCTTCGGCCGCCCTTGATGAATTTGTTCGAGTTGAAGTTTTTTCCTGCCCTGATGCGGAAGTACCAGGAGCTTGCGCCCTGCGGGTCGAGGTCGCATATGAGCGTGCGGAAGCCGTCCGTGGAGGCGAGGTGCGCGAGGTTGACCGCTGCGGCTGTTTTGCCGACCCCGCCTTTCATGCTGTAAAGGGCGATAGTAATCATAAGCTCATACTCTAATTGTCCGAGAGCATTTTATCAAACAGCGCCTTCGTTTCTTCACCGGCGAATTCTTCGAAGCGTGAAGCGAATTCGGCGCGGCGCTCCTCCTGCCGGGCGTAGAGGCAGGATATGAGGCCGCCGGCCGAGGCGACTATCTCTTTTTCAGACTCCGCGCCGGCGTCTACGAGGGAGAGGAATCCCTTTATGCTCTCCTGCTGAACGTGGAGGTCGTTGAAATCCCCGAGGTTGTCCTGAAGGGCCTTCAGCTGTTTTATCGCGCGCTTTGCCTCGTCGCCGGGGAAAAGCGACTCGAAGAATTCGAGATAGTATCTCAGCTTCTTGCACTCTATCCTGAGTGTGTGGAAGTCGGCATCGGGCGACGAGCCGGTTATCTCGCTCCCGACGGCGACGGCGCTCTTGTAGCGTTTTCTAATCCGCTTGCGGGCGAGCTTTATTACAGGCTTTCCGGCCTTCTCGCCCTTGCCGGAAGATTCCGCAGAATCTAGGAATAATTCCCAGGCGTAGAGTATGCGGCGGTATTCGTCGGATTCGACGAAGGCGGTGAAATCCCGGAGCGCCTTTTCCCTTTCTCCTGCGATAAGCGAGAAGAGCTTTTCAAGGCCCGGCCTCTGGGACGGCGGGACCATGGCGAGGTATTTATCTTTCCCGAGAAGGTATATGTCGAGGTCGCGGAGGCGGTTAGTCTTTTGGCCGAGTGTCCGGAGCGCCTCCTTCCAGCGCTCCCTTTCCTCTTCGGTGTATATGTCTCTCGTCAGCGTAAGCGCCGAGCGTGAGCGCCTGACCGCGACGCGGAAGTCGTGGAGGAATTCGGTATCGATATCTTTCAGCATGCCGTCCGCATTCTTTTTCATCGTATCGAGGAGGGCCGCGAGTATTTTCCTGACCGCTTCACCCGACGGCATTTCAGGGTCGAGGGATACGCCAACCTTCGACGAGTACGTTCCGACCGTTTCGCCCTTCGCTTCGAGCGAGGCCGAGAGTATGTCGTTTTCGCCGGGCTC
Organism: uncultured Spirochaetia bacterium; assembly: GCA_964618635.1. Lineage (GTDB taxonomy): Bacteria > Desulfobacterota_D > UBA1144 > Nemesobacterales > UBA2774 > JADLGH01. Next base: position 90,571 of record CAZUDM010000001.1, on the reverse strand, counting down.
GAGCCCGAGCCCGGACAAAATCTCCGCAAGCGTTTCGAATTCGCCGCCGTATCCCCTGACTGGCTCCACTTCGAGAACGGCCGCCCTGACAGGCGCGCCGCTGCTGTCGTGCGAAACCGATTCGACCAGCCTCACGCGGGCCACCGTTTTTTCGTCGGCGTCGGTGAGGGCCCACGACAGCGTGTGCCTGGTAATCGTGATCAACGGGAGGAGAGCCCTTATCCCGGCTGCCTCGCGGAGCGCGTCTCTCAAGCGTCCTTCGGGGAAATCGGCCCAGGTGAGGTAAGGCTGTTCGGCCATGGGGACTGCTCCGGCAAAAGCCCTTTCGCGTCCTTTCTCCCTTAACGAGAAGCGCCTGGCCTGTTTCGTCAGAAACCATCCGCTCTTATAGAGGGCGCTGTCGAAAGTATCGTAGTACGTTTCCATGACCGTCGACGCTTTTTCCTGTGCGAGCGTGAACTCTCCATCGATGGCGTCCTTGATTTCTTCGAGTCGTCCGGTGTCTGAAATAGAGTAGTATGACGTTTTGTGCAAACTGTTTCCTTTTTCGGGATTGGTTCCGGGGCCCGTCCTGAAGGGCGTCAGCGGGGGTGAATTTCACCCCTCAAATTCTATCCATTATATTACGGAAATATTAAGGAAATATTAAGATTGTATGAATATACCGGTTATTTTGTAACCACTACAGGGATTTGCGTACCCGGATGTACGTTAATTGCGCATGCATCATCCCAGGCCCGGGGCACATCTCATTCGGGAGTCCCGGGCTCGGACAGGGATTCGGGCGGCTTCGGGACCTGACACCCGGCCGCACAGCAGCGGCCGGGCTGCTTCGAAGCGCTCTGTCCGCCTGTCAGCACGCCGCGGTCGAGGAGGCTCTGAACCAGCTCGGCCTTTTCTGTTACAGGGTAGTTGCGCCAGATTTCGCGCTTCATCGCCTCGGGCGAGCCGCCGCCGTGGAGCGATATGACGGAATACCAGCCGCTCTGCCCGGAAACTGTCAGATCCTCGATGAGCCGCGCCACTTCCATTCGCTGCTCCATCGGGATGTCGGGGCGTCCGCCGAGCACCGCCGTCAAAGGAGCCCTGGTTTCCGGATTGTGATCCTCGTCAGGGCCGGGTAGCGCCACAATGAGCCCGCCCGAAACGTAATGGGCAATCCTCTGCATGTCGTAAATTTTAGTCGCTAAAAGGAGCTTTCCTATATTGGAGAAAACTGTGTCGGGCATCACGGAGCCGGCGGGGTCTTCCGTGCAGTAGACCGAGGCCGCAACGCCGCAGGCGAAGAAGCTCTCCGTGATAGTTATGAGGTCGACCATTTGCTCGCGAATATGGCCGTGCCTGTCGGCATCGAGCCCGTTCGCTTCGACCATCAGCGCTCCGGCGCCTATCAGGAGATCGCCGAACCCGGCGCGCGCGCCTATGCAGGAATGGCGGTGATGGGTGGCATAGGAAGTCGTGAGGAATCCGCCTTCTTCGTATTCGCCGGCAAGAAAGACTCGCTCGTGGGGGACGAACACGTCGTCGAAGACAACGACGCCGGTTGACTGCCCGTACTTCGCCGAGAATTTAGCGGCGGACTCCCCGGGGCGCCCCGCGGGCCTCGCGATGATGGTTACGCCCGGCGCATCTACGGGGACTGCGCAGCAGACGGCGAAGCCGGCATCTTCTCTCGTGTGTGTGCGGCACGGCATTACGAGGAATTCGTGAACGTAGGGCGCGCCCGTGACTATCGCTTTCGTGCCGCGTATCACTATGCCGCCCGGACGGCGCTCTTTAATGTGAACGTATACGTCGGGGTTTTCCTGCTGCCCGGGGCGTTTGGAACGGTCGCCCTTGGCGTCTGTCATCGCGACGGCGAGAGTCAGGTCGCCGTCCTGCGCGTCGTGAAGATAATTCAGGAAGCGCTGGGAATAATCGGTATTGTGAGCGTCGTCAGTGCGCCGCGTCGCCTGATAAATTCCGTTGAGCGCGTCGTGCGTAAGGTAGCGCATGGCGCATCCCGAGAGCCTGCACACGAGCCTGACGGCCTCAAGCTTGTAGAGGAGGTCGGTCGAATTCTCGTTTATGTGGACCATGCGGTTGACGGTTTTTCCGGAAGTGCCCTGGCGGGCAGTCATTATCGGGACGTAATCGTGTATATGTGCGAAATCGTAAGTGACGCCGACGGCGTTTATGCCCGGCTGGAGAAGGGGCTCGTCGGGGACGCTCTCGACCGCATTCCCGTTTATGAACACGCGCGGCTTATAGGCGCGGAGGGATTCGCGATACTCGGATGCGGTCATTAGCATGGCTGAGCCCCTGTGTACTGACGTCTTGAATCATATTCTAACAGTGTTAGAATTATTGTCAATCGTAAAATACAAGGTGAGCGAATGGCCGTAGCGAGATCGAAAGAGAGTCCGGAAACGCGACGCCGCGAGGGACGGCGTGAGGCTGTCAGCGAGCACAAGCGCGGGCTCATACTGAAAGCCGCACGTGAAGTTTTCGAGGCGGAAGGGCTCGAAGGGGCCAGTATAAGGGCTATAGCTGCGCGTGCAGGCTATACGGCTGCGGCTCTATATTTCTATTTCGATTCGAAGGAGGCTGTTTACGCCGAATTGCTGCGGGTTTCGCTGTCCGAGCTGGGAAGCGCCGTGAACGATGCGGTATCCAGAGCGCGCAGCCCCGAAACCCGTCTGCGGGCGGCGGCGATGGCGTTTTTCCAGTTCTACGCCGATAATCCCCGCGACCTCGACCTCGGCTTCTACCTCTTTCGGGGAGGCATGAAGCCTGTGGGCCTCGGCCGCGAGCGCGACAAGGCGCTTAACGCGGCGCTGGAAGCTGCTCTCCGTCCTATAGCCGAAGCGGCCGAAGCGCTCGGCGCTTCACGGGACGAAGCGAACCTTTTAATGGTCGACGTCTTCGCCCACGCCTCGGGGCTCCTTCTACTCCTCCATACCGGGCGCATACGGATGTTCGGCGCGTCCGCTTCGGGGCTCATGGAAGACTACATACGTTACAGGACTGCGAGGGTCGGGAAATAAAAACTCGGGCAACGGCCTGAGCACATCTAAACTTATCGGCAGTCGGTTCCTTCAGCGTCAGACTCTCAGCACCTTCGCACCCCTTATGCGCCCTTCCTTGAGCTGAATAAGCGCCTCGTTTGCGTCTTCGAGCGGATACTCTTCTATTTCCGGTCTGAGGTTTATTTCGGCTGCGATTTTAAGAAAGTCGGCGGCGTCGCGCCGACTGACGTTGGCGACCGATTTTATTTCCTTTTCCATCCAGAGATCCCGCGTGTAGTCGAGCCTGAGAAGATAATCCTTGTCCGACTCCTCTTTGCGTATCGCGTTTATGACGAGCCGTCCGCCGGGTGCGAGGTTCTTGAGTGCCTCGACTACGGGTTTCCAGACTGGCGTCGTATCGATGATCGCGTTCAGCTGAACGGGGGGAGTCGCTTCTGTGTCGCCCGTCCATATCGCGCCCAGGCTTTCGGCGAATTCCCTCTCGGCCGCGCTCCTCGCGAAGACGTAAACGTGCGACTGCGGGTAGAGGTGGAGCGCCGTTTTCAGGACGAGATGCCCCGACGCGCCGAAGCCCGTGAGCCCGAGCGCTCCGCCGTCCGAAAGGCCGGAAAGCCTGAGCGACCTCAGCCCTATCGCCCCCGCGCAGAGGAGAGGCGCGGCCTCGGCGTCCGAGAAAGCGGCCGGTATCGGGTAGACGTATCCCTCGCGTGCGAGCATGTATTCGGCGTAGCCGCCGTCCCTGTCCCTGCCTGTCGCGAGGAATTCCGGGCAGAGGTTGTCGTCTCCCCCGGCGCAGTACGCGCACTCGCCGCAGGAGGAGTATATCCACGCAGCGCCGACCCTGTCGCCCGTCGTGAAGAGGAAGACGTCCTCGCCCGTATCGACTACAGTGCCGACGACCTGGTGCCCGGGGATTACGGGGAGCGCGGGAGGAGGCGTCCGGCCCTCTATCTCGTCGAGCTCCGTATGACAGACGCCGCATGCGGAGACCCGGATCAGGACTTCGTCGTTTCGGGGAACGGGTACGGGAGCGTCGACCCCGGCGAGCGGGCACGTATTCCGCGCAACTCGCTTGAGCTCTGTAATCATCATAGCCTTCAACCTGTATTCCCCCCTGTGCGGCCCGCTATTGTCCGAGGATAAGGCCGTCTTTTATTTCGTAAACCTTTTTCGTTTTCTCCGCGAGGTCGGGCTCGTGGGTGATCATGAGAATGGACCTCCCCTTTTCGTTGAGCTCGAGGAAGACGTCCATGACGAGGGCCGAGTTCTTCGAATCGAGGTTGCCTGTCGGCTCGTCGGCCATGACTATTTCCGGGTCGTTCCCGAGGGCCCTCGCTATAGCCACCCTCTGCTGCTCGCCGCCCGAGAGCTGGTAGGGCTTCCGCCCTTCCTTGCCCTCGAGCCCGAGCTCGGCCAACAGCGCGTGGCTCCTGTCCTTCGCCTCCGGGCGCTTCACGCCGCGCTTGAGCATGGGAACTACGACGTTCTCGGAGGCGGTGAGCTCGGCGATGAGGTAATGGAACTGGAATACGAATCCGATCTTCCGGTTCCTGATATCGGAGAGAGATTTGCTGTCGGTGAAATCTACCTTCCGGCCGTCGACGTAGACCTCGCCCGACGTCGGCGAGTCGAGAAGGCCGAGAACGTACATGAGGGAGCTCTTGCCCGAGCCGGACGAGCCGACGATAGAAGTGAAGTCCCCCTTCTCCACGGCTATGGATATGCCGTTCAGTATCGGGTTGTCGCCGATCGATTTCCGGAGGTTTCTCCCTTCGAGTATTACGCTCATACGCTCGACCTGAATATGTCGACGGGGAAGAGCTTCGACGCCCGCCACGAGGGATAGAACGACGCCAGGAACGAGAAGACCATCGCGAAGAGAAAGCCGTAGACGAAGTACGAGGGGCTCCTGTCGAGGACGAAGCCCTTCGTCCTGATTATGCCGACTATGTCGAACTGAAGCGATGCGAGCCACTCCTGTATGAGATAGCCGAAGAGGCAGCCGAGGAGCGCACCGATGAATCCGACGAGGATTCCCTGGAGGACGAAGATTCTCGTGATCTCCCTGTCTTCGTAGCCTATGGCCTTGAGTATCGCTATGTCCTTTTTCTTTTCGAGGACAGTCATCATCATGATGTTAAATATTCCGAACGCGGAGACTATGAGAATCGCGAAGACTATCATGAAGGTTATCATGTTCTGCATCTTGAAGATCTGGAGGAAATTCTGGAAGGCCCTCTGCCAGCTTTCGGCGTAGTAGCCCGTGTCGCGCGACATTTCCTGCGCTATGCTTTCGGCGTTGTCGACGTCCTCGAGCTTTACGATGAGCTCGTTGACTTCGTTCGGCTTGTCGAGTATCGCCTGGAGGGTCCGGAGGTTGAAGTAGACCCTCGTCTTGTCGATGCTGGTTATGCCCGAATTGAAAATGTCGGCCACCTTGAGCGTATAGAGCCCGCCCGAGGGCGAGACTATCGTGACCTTCTTCCCGATCTCCTTTACGCCGAGGTCGCGCGCGAGCTCGCTTCCGAGGATGACGCTGTTCCTGTCCGTGATGAGCTTGTCGAGATTCTTGTGCTCGAGGTAGTCGTCGACGACGGACGCCGTCCTTTCGAGCTCGGGGTCGACGCCTATCATGCTGACGCCCCTGTTCTTGGTGCCGTAGTTGATTATCCCCTCGCCGGTGAGGTGCGGGGCTATACCCATTATCCTGGGGTCGGTGGAATATTGCTTAAGGAAATTGCCGTAGCCGATTATCTTGTCCTTGAGCTCCTTCGGGCGCGAGCCGAGGACGTCGGCGACGACGCCGTCTCCGTAGGCCGCGCGGAGAATCCTGCCCTCGTCGTCCTCTTCCTGGACCTTGAGGGTGATGTGCGCGTTTATGTCTATCGCCTGGCGGATGAAGTAGAGCTGAAAGCCGTTCATGACGGCGCTCATGGCTATGAAGGCCGCGACCCCTATCGCGACGCCGAGTGTCGACACGAGCGCCTGGCGCTTACGCTCCGTAAGGAGCTTGAGCGCGATGAACACTATGGGGCTCAACGGGTAATTATCTCCTCGTTCTCCCCGATTCCCTTTTTAATCTCGACGACGCCGTCCTTGTTGGCTCCGGCCTCGACGGGAACCCTGACCTTTTTGCCGTCCCTGACCACCTCGACCTGGCCGTCCTCGACCGCGTCTTCGGTGATGAAAATCCCTTCCCTGTCGTCGATTATGATGTTGGCCTCGACGGTTATGCCGACGGGTATGCCCCGGGGGTAGTCGTTATCGGCCTTGACCTTGACCGTTCTCGAAACCCTGTCGGCCTCGCTCTCGATGACTTTGATCCTTCCTTCGAACACTTCGTCCGGATACGCGTCGGTCGTTACGAGGACCTTCTGGCCGACCTTGAGAAGGGGGACGAATTCCTCGTCGACGAGGAGAACTGTTTCGAGCCGGCCGGTGTCGCCTATCGAAAATAAGAGGTCGTCCTTGAAGACGCTGTTGACGTAGTCGCCCTCTTCGATGAATTTCCTCAGCACCTTGCCGTCGACAGGGGCTTTTATCCTGTGCTTCTCGATCTCTTCCCTGACGGCCTGCTCGGAAGCGGTGAGGGAGTCGAGCTCGGACTGGAGCGCCGCCAGCTGGTCTTTAAGGGCTTCAGTGGACTTGGCATACGTTTTCTCCGTTACCTCGACGGTCTGGCGGGCCTGGTCGTAGGCTTCCTTCGAGATGATCCCTTTTTCGTAGAGCGATTCCCTGCGTGCGAAATTTCCCTTCTCGATCTCGGTGTTCATTTTCCAGATCGCTATCTCGTCGCGGAGCGCCCTGAGAAAGGGGGAGTCGTCCTTCATCCTGTCTTCGATGAGCTCCTTCTTCGCCGTGACTTCCTTCAGCTGCTCGTCGAGCTTGTCGTTCCGTATTATCGCGACGACGTCGCCCTTCTTCACCTCGTCGCCCTCGGAGACGAATATCTCCTGTATGTAGCCCGAGACTTCGGGTTTTATCTGCACCTTGCCGACGCTGTCGACGTATCCCGAGGCGTAAACGGATTTTACGTAGCGCTTTTTCTCGGCTTTCTCGACCCCGGTGCCGTCGTCTCCCATAAACATGAGAAAATAGATGAGGCCCCCGGCCAGGAGGAGCCCCCCGATAACAAGATATTTTTTATTCATCTGTGTAGCCGGACTCCAACCGTTGTAGTTTCCTGTGAGTCATGTGTAAGCGGATCGCCGCCGCGCCCCGGAGCAACCTGTCCCGGTTTTCCGCCGCCCGGCAGCCCGCAAGGGTATCCGTAAGGAGGACGTACCACATCGCCGGTGCCATAAATTCTTACAGCGGACATAAATGATTATAGCCGTAAATTTAGCCGCTGTTTCTATTGTACCTTAAATACTGAAAAGTTATTATATGGTACGGCAGTTGCCAGATAAGCCGTAAAATACGGATATTGGAAAGACGCGTAAACCGCTCCGGCGGAAAACATGAAAATTTCCCTGAAGCGCAGGGCGCGGGCCCGGCTTTCGGGAAAAAAGCCGATTTTGCGGTTATAATTTCTTTGCGGACGGCGGACTTGGAAAAGACTTCCCGGGAGCGCCGCTGAGAAGGCGGCCCGGGAAACGCAGCCCGGTGATGGCAGTGGCCCCATAATCTCAAGGCTTAAACCTCTGACGATATGAAAATTGAAAAAATCTTATGGCCCACGGACGGCTCTCAGGAATCGGAAGAGTCACTCAGGCTCGCGCTCTATCTGGCCCGGGTTTTCGGCTCCGACGTAGCCTGTCTCCACGTATGCCAGGTCCCCAAACCCTTAATTGACATCTCTCCGGGTTACGAGGACGTGATAGCGGATATAGTCAAAAGCGACGAGGAGAAGTTCGGGAAGGAATTCGAGCACCTGGGAGAAACGAACCCGGGGCTTCGGTTCTCGCCGAGTATAGTAAGGGGAGACGTCGCCGAGTGGATAATGGAGACGTCGAAGAGCGGGAACGCCGACATCGTCGTCATGGGAAAGCGGGGCCTTGGCCTCATAGGGAGCATGCTCCTCGGGAGCAATACGCTCAAGGTGCTGAGGGATTCTTCCGTCCCGGTGCTGTCGGTGAAATCGGTGAAGGACAAAAAAGAGTACGACATAAAGAAGATACTCGTCCCGTTCGACACCGGGGACACGGCGGATTCCGCCCTCCACTACGCGCTCTGGCTCGCCGGGAAAACTGGGGCTTCCGTGACGGTCCTTTACGTCCTCTGGATAGACGTCAACATCTGCGAAATAAGCCGGGAGCTGGTAACCGAGCTCAAGCAGCGCGCGGGGAAGGTGCTCGGAGACAGGGTGGACAGGATCAGGAGCGAATACCAGGAGATCAGCGGCGAGGCTCCGACGGAAAAAATAGAAACCCGTATCGAGAGCGGCGTCAGTCCTGCGCTCAAGGTGACCGGCTACGCCAGGGACAACGGATTCGATCTGATCGTGCTCAATACCCACGGACGGAAGGGATTCGACAAGCTCCTCCTCGGGAGCGAAGCCGAGAAGATTATACGGGAAGCGCCGTGCCCCGTGCTTGCGATGAAGCCCTGAGCTGCGGGCGCGGACAGGCGGCCCGGGGCCCCGGATTTACATGGGTTCTTACAATCGATTAAAATAATTTTCTAATCCAAGCTGGTAGGGAGGTTTTCATCTTGATCAAGAAGATCGTCTGGGCATCGGACGGGTCGAAGGATTCCATTCATGCGCTGTCGCACGCGGAGAGCCTGGCGAGGATGTTCGGCGCCGGGATAGTGGGGCTGTACGTCATCCCCGAGTATTTCGAGGTGAGCACCATCAACGAATTCGAGTCGGAGGAGCTCGATCTCCTTGCCGACTGGATAAAGGAGAAGGAATCGAGGGGGAGCGACAGGCTCAGCAGCATCGCCGCCGAGATGCGCGAAAAGGGCCTCGATTTCACGACTCGCATAAAGCAGGGAGTCGCCTATCACAGGATAATCGAGACGGCCGAGGAGGAGAACGCCGATCTTATTGTCCTCGGCAAAGGAAAGGCGGAGGAGAAGAACATCATAGGCGGGACGGCGCTCAAGGTGCTCCGCCGCTCGAAGACGCCCGTTTACATAGCAAGAGAAGAAAAACCGCTTAAAGTGATAAAGAAAATACTCGTTCCCACCGATCTCTATCGTATTTTGTCGCGCGACCTCAAGTTCACGCTCGGCCTGGCGAAGCACGTCGACGCCGACATATACAGCCTGAATATAGTCGTCACGGGCGAGGGCAAGTATCCGCCGAAGCTCATCGAGCTCGCGAGGGGCGACGCATATAACAAGCTGACGGAGCAGGTAGAGGACGCGAAGCTCGAAGACAGGGTGGAGACTGTCGTCGAAACAGCCAGGAACGCCTGGACGGGTATAGTGAATTTCGCCAGGCAAAAGGACATAGACCTCATCGTCATGATGACATACGGGGATTACAAGATGAGAAAGGACGACTTCGTCGGGAGCGTATCGGAGAGGGTCGTCCAGGAGGCCCACTGCCCCGTGATTACAGTAAGGCCGATCTGACGCGGTTTCGTAACGCAGCGCCCGGCGCTGACGAAGACGGAACCTTGTGATAAGATAATCTTCTGACGCGCCGTGAGAACGGCGCGAAAAAATATAATCAAACCGGAAAAAGACGACATGAAAATCGACTCTATACTTTGGGCTACCGACGGTTCGCAGGAAGCAGATCTCGCGCTCGGATACGCGAAATACCTGGCAGGTCTTACAGGCGCGGGGATCATAGGGCTGTACGTGATACCCATCCCCGGGGGGCTCTTCTTCGGGGCACTCAGGGAAAAAGACGCTTCTTTCGACAAATGGCAGAAGGACATAGAGAGCCAGGCCGGCGAGAGGTTCGCCGACGCAAAGAAGGAGCTCGAAGAATCGGGCATACCGTTTGAGGGAGTTCTCGTACGGGGTGAGCCCGCCGAAGAGATACTGGCCTTCGCCGAGAGAAGAAACGTGGGGCTTATCGCCATGGGCAAGAGGGGGCACAGCCTTCTCGAAAAGGTAGTCGTCGGCAGCGAGACGGGAAAGGTGCTGAGGGGCGCTCACGTCCCCGTGCTCGCCGTCAAGAGAGACAGGCCCTTCGACGGAGGCAGCCTGAAAAAGATACTCGTTCCGCTCGATCTTGCGGACGAGACGGAATCGGCGTTCATGTTCGCTCTCGACCTCGCCGAGCTCGCCGACGCCCACGTTTCCGCCGTATACGCCCTCAGGCTCGACATGTACGCGCAGGACATACCTGCCGGTGCGCTCGACATCGTGATCAGGGAATCCTACTCCGAGCTCGCGAAGAGCGCGGCAAATCTCAGCAGGAAGTATGAAGAGTCGCGAGGCGTCAAGCTGTCGAAACCTGTGGCGACGGACGTCGTCCACGGTATAAGCCCCGCCCTTTCGATCGCACAGTACGCGAAAGAGAACGACACGGACCTTATCGTGATAAACACACACGGCAGGAAGGGGATCGAAAGGTTCGTCCTCGGCAGCGTGACCGAAAGGCTCATACCCGAGTCGCCCTGCTCCGTTATAGCGCTCAAGCCGTAAAAACACGCCGGTATGTTATGTCAAAAGCCGAGAGCAGCGACAGGCAGGGGTTAATCCGCTTTCTAAGCTCCGCGAAGTCATACCCTCACAACCCCCGGGAGGTTACGCACCTCCAGACGCACGCCTCGGACGTGTTCGTCGCCCCGCCCTACGTTTACAAAGTCAAAAAGCCTGTCGATTTCGGGTTCCTCGATTTCACCACTCTCGAAAAAAGGAAATACTTCTGCAGCCGTGAGGTAGAGCTCAACAGGAGGCTCTGCTCCGGGACGTATTTAGGCGTCGAGGAAATAAAGCTCGGGCGGGACGGCTTCTCGTTCGGCGGCGAGGGGGAGACTGTCGAGTATGCAGTAAAGATGAAAAAGCTCCCCGAGGGAAGGTTTTTGAAGAACCTCCTTCGCGAAGGTAAATGCAATGGGGAGGATTTCAGGCGCCTCGCGCGGAAGCTGACGGACTTTTACGGCGGACAGACCCCCGGCGGGGAAGTTACATCGAACGGCGAGCCCGCGAAGGTAAAGAGCATAATCGACGACAACGAGCGCACTGTCAGGAATTTTATCGGGAAGACGATCTCCCCGCCCGCGTGGGAAGCGATACATTTTTTCAACGAGACGTTCTTCGCCGAAAAGGCCGGGCTCTTCACCGCGCGGAAGGATGGGGGCTTCATAAAAGATTGCCACGGCGACCTTCACATGGAGCATATCAACATCGGCGCCGGGGACATATGCATTTACGACTGCATAGAGTTTAACGACAGGTTCAGGTACATCGACGTGGCCTGCGACGTCGGATTCCTCGCCATGGACCTCGATTCGGGCGGCTACTTCGGCCTTGCGCGCGAATTCGTAGACGACATGGCCGGAGCGCTCGGGGAATCGGCCGCAGGCGTGCTCGACTTCTACAAGTGCTACAGGGCGTACGTGCGGGGGAAGGTAGGCAGCCTCACGTCCGTCGGCGAGGGAGTGCCGGAGGACGAGAGGCGGGAGGCGTCGGAAGCGGCGCGGAAATATTTCAGCCTCGCACTGAGATACGCGCTTTTCGGCTCTTCGCCGACCGTTATCGTAACGTTCGGCATCATAGGCTCGGGGAAATCGACCGTCGCAGAAATGCTCGCGAACGAGCTCTCGTGCCCCGTCGTATCGTCGGACAGGGTGAGGAAGGAGATCACGGGAACAGGCGAGACGGAAAGAAAGCGCGAAGGCTACGAGGGCGGCATATACTCGAAAGAGACGACGGCGAGGACATACGCCGGGATAATATCGCGCGGGGAAGAAGCGCTAGAAAAACACAATACAGTTATACTCGACGCGAGCTTTTCGAAGCGGAGGTGGCGGGACATGCTGGCCGGGAAATCGGCCCGGGGCGGATTCAGCGTCGTGTTCATTCGAACCACAGCGCCGGAGAACGTAATAAGGGAGAGGCTGACAAAGCGGGAGAAGGAGGGGACGTCGGTATCAGACGCCGGGCCCGACATGCTGGAGAGGTTCACGGCCGATTTCGAGGAGCCGGACGAGATCGGCGTGCGCCGGTTATTCACAGCAGATACGGTAGGCGGCGGTGAGGATGTGTCGACGCGTCTCTTCCGTGACATTATCGGGGCTGGGGTCAAGAATTCGTAGGGAGCTAAGGTATGATAGGAGACAGGAGGCCCGAGGCTAGTATCGGGTCGTACCTCTCGGATTTCGTGTTCGGGGGGATAGACGGGGCGATTACGACATTCGCCGTCGTCGCGGGCGTGACGGGGGCTTCGCTCTCGCCGACGATAGTGCTGATTTTAGGATTCGCGAATCTTCTGGCCGACGGGTTTTCGATGGCCGTAGGGAACTACCTGAGCACGAAATCCAGGAAAGAATTCGCCGAGAAGATCAGGAAGTCGGAAGAGCATTCCGTTCACCACACGCCGGACGAAGAGCGTGAGGAGATAAGGGAAATATTGTCCGCGAAGGGGTTTTCCGGAAGGCAGCTCCGGGAGGCCGTCGAGATCATCACCGGGGACAAAGGTGTGTGGGTGGACACGATGATGAAGGACGAGTTCGGAATCTTCGAGGAGCACTCCTCGCCCGTAAAAAGCGGCACAGTGACGTTCGTGTCTTTTAACGTGATCGGATTTATCCCGCTCCTGGCCTACGTCGTGGCCTATTTTTCGCCGTCCCTTTCGGAGATAACGTTCGAGCTCTCGGTTGCGCTGACTTCAGTCGCGCTCTTTATCGTAGGGTCCGTCAAGGCGCGTGTCGTGGATACGAAGTGGTACGTGGCCGGGATGGAGACGCTTCTCGTCGGGGGAGCGGCAGCCGTCATCGCCTACGCGGCCGGGTATCTTCTTAAGGGGCTTGCATAGAAGCACCGATGTGTGGTTATCGGAGAATCGAATCTGAATTCGGGGTCTTTGAATGAATCCTGCCGAAAGACCTTACAACCACACTGGCGAAGAAGTGCTGGACGCGCTCGGCGTAGCGTCCGCGGACGGGCTCTCGCCCGAAGAAGCGGGCAAGCGCCTCACGCAGTACGGCAGGAACCGCGTCGGAGAGGCGAAGACCGCCGGCGCGTGGGCGATTCTCCTTAACCAGTTCAGGAGTCTCATAGTGCTCCTCCTCGCGGCCGCCGGGGGATTGTCGCTCGCCTTCGGGGACGTGCCTGAATTCATCGCGATAATCGTCGTAATAATCATAAACGCCGGCATCGGGTTTTTCACAGAGCTCCGTGCGGCGCGCTCGATGGAGGCGCTCGGGAAGATGGTGCGCATAGAGACGACAGTGAGACGCGGGGGCGGGACTCACGCTCTCCCGGCCGAAGAGCTCGTGCCCGGCGACATAGTCGTGCTCGAAGCCGGGGACGTAGCGCCCGCCGACATGAGGCTCGTAAAGGCGTCGGGCGTTGAGGCGGACGAGTCGTCGCTCACGGGGGAGTCCGTCCCCGTTCACAAAAACACCGAGCCCCTCCGGGGCGATCCCGTGCTGGCCGACAGGACGAACATGGTCTACATGGGGACGGCCCTGACGAGGGGCTCGGCCGAGGCCGTCGTGACGGCGACGGGGAAGGAAACCGAGCTCGGCCGGATCGGAAAGCTCGTCGAGGGGGCGGGACACGAAAAGACGCCCCTCGAAAAGAACCTCGACAAGCTCGGGAACAACCTCATATGGGTCACCCTTTTCACGGCAGCGTTCGTGATCGCCACGGGGATTCTCCGGGGACGGGAAGTGTTCCTGATGGTGGAGACGGGAATCGCCCTCGCTGTCGCCGCGATACCCGAAGGCCTGCCCGTCGTGGCGACGATAGCGCTCGCACGGGGGATGATGCGCATGGCGCGCATGAACGCCCTCGTCAACAGGCTGAGCGCGGTCGAGACGCTCGGCTCGACGTCCGTCATATGCACGGACAAGACGGGAACCCTCACCGAAAATAAAATGACCGTCGAGATGATAGTCGCCGACGGGGCGAAGCTCGAAATAAAGCGCACCAACGAGGGTATAGAGTTTTTAATAAACGGCGAGAAAGCAGACCTATCAGAAAACGATGTAATCAGGCGCGCGCTCGAAGTGGGCGTCCTCTGCAATACAGTCCCGGTCGATTACGACGGCGAGGGAGTCAAGGCCGGGGACCCGATGGAGACGGCCCTCGTATCGGCCGGAAGGGAAGCCGGCATCGAAAAGGCCGCGCTCCTGGAGCGCTTTCCGGAAATAGAACTCGTCGCGTTCGACAGCGCTGTGAACATGATGGCGACAGTTCACCGGGCCGACGGGGCATACAGAACGGCCGTCAAGGGCGCGCCGGGATCCGTCCTCGGCGCGTCGGCGTCGATTCTCACGCCTTCCGGCGAAAGGGAGCTCACGGACGAGGACAGGGAGACGTGGAAGAAGAGGAACGAAGAGCTCGCCGGAAAGGGATACAGGGTTATCGCACACGCCGAAAAGAGGACGGACGGGCAGCCCGAAAACCCCTACGAGGGGCTGACTTTCCTCGGGCTCGTCTGTCTCCTCGACCCGCCGCGACCGGACGTTAAGGACGCTATAGAGAAGTGCATAGAGGCGGGGATAAAGGTCGTCATGGTGACGGGCGACCACCCTTCAACAGCGAAGAACATCGCGCTCGCCGTCGGGCTCGTAGACGACAGGAACGTCAAACCCCTCCACGGGAGCATTATCAAGAACGTCGAAGGCATTTCGGACGAGGACTCCGAGATGGTTTCGGACTCGCTGATAATAGCGCGCGTGAGCCCCGAGCAAAAGCTCGAGCTTGTCAAAATGAAACAGGAAAACGGGCTCGTCGTCGCGATGACCGGCGACGGCGTGAACGACGCCCCTGCCCTGAGGCAGGCGGACATCGGGATCGCGATGGGCCTCCGGGGGACGCAGGTCGCGCGCGAGGCGGCGGATATAGTGCTTAAGGACGACTCCTTCGGAACGATAGTAAGCGCCGTGGAGCAGGGGCGCATCATCTACGGAAATATAAAGAAGTTCATCTTCTATCTTATCTCGTGCAACGTGAGCGAGATAATGGTGGTTACCTTCGCGTCGTTCGCGCTCATTCCGCTCCCGATACTGCCGCTCCAGATACTGTTCCTGAATCTCGTTACGGACATATTTCCGGCGCTCGCGCTCGGCATGGGGGAAGGCGACGAGCACATAATGAAGGAGCCCCCGAGGGACCCGAAGGAGCCGCTCGTCTCGCGTCGGGGGTGGCTCGGCATAGCGGGGTACGGCATGCTGTTAACCGTGGCAGTCCTCGGCGCGCTCCTCTTCGCGATTTACGGGCTCGGGTACAGCGACGACGAGGCCGTGTCGGTATCGTTCCTTACCCTGGCTTTCGCGCAGCTCTTTCATGTGTTCAACATGAGGGACAGGGGCTCGAAACTTATAGGCAACGAAATCACACGGAACCTGTACGTTTGGGGAGCGCTCGCGCTCTGCTCGCTCCTGATCGCGGCCGCCGTTTATGTAGCTCCGCTGGCGGACGTTTTGAAGGTAATCCCGCCCGGTGGGGACGGCTGGACGCTCGTCCTCGCCATGAGCCTCCTGCCCGCCTTAATCGGGCAGGCGATAAAATCGGCCGGGACGAAAAGCCCCGCTCAATCGGCTTGAAAATCCCCGCTCAGCTCTTTGTCGGGTCGGCGACGATCTGGTAGATCACGCTGTTCCCGCTGTAAAACGGCTGGTAGTACGCCCCGCCGAAGAGGTAGTAGGTCGTTCCGTCGATAGTCTGCGACTGCGCCCCGCTGGGGAGCGTCTGCACTGTCGCGCCGACCGGCGGATTGCTGACCTGATAGCTGCCCTGTGACGTGTTCGAATAGAAAGCGCCGCCGCAGTCGTAGTAAGACGTGGTCTGGACGTATACAGTCGTGCACGAAGGCGGCAGAGTCGTTACGACTGCCCCCGTGGGCGGCGGCACTACAACATATTGAGTGCCCTGCGGCGCGTAGTAGACGCCGTTCGTGTAATAGAACGGGGAGCCGGATACGTAGACCGTCGAGTAGGACGCCGGGAGCGACGCGACCGCGGCGCCTACAGCGAGCCCGCCCGCGAACGCCCAGCCGGAGTAGTACCCGCCCCAGCTGTTCCAGTGTCCGTTCCAGTAGTTGTCGTAGTGGTTGTCGTTATAAACGTTAACGGTGTTGTTGTTAAAGCTATTCCGGTTCACGTTGTTGTTGTCGTAATTCCTGTTGATGTCGTTGTTGTCGACGTTCCGGTTAACGTCGTTGTTGTTAATGTTGCGGTTTACGTCGTTGTTGCTGATATTGCTGTTCACGTTATTGTTGTCGAAATTGCGGTCGCCCTGATTGCCGCTGAAGCTGTCGCTCCTGTTCTGGACGCTCCCCTGCTGACCGAAAGACTGGGAGCCGCCGCCCTGCCCGAACGAGCCGCCCTGGAAGCCTTTGTAGTCACCGCCGCCGCCACTGAATCCGCCGCTTCCGCCATACCTTACGCTCCCCCCTCCGCCGCCGAAGCCTCCGCCTCCCCTGCTGAAACCACCCCCGCCTCCGAAACCGCCCCTGGCGAAGGAGTCCACGGGAAAGGCTATCGCAAACACAAGCAAAGCCGCCGCCGAAACGGCGAATAATTTTCCAAATAACGTTTTCGTATTATTTGTTTTCATAATGCCTCCCTTACAGGCCTTTTCTATTTGCCTGCCGCCTGTACTTTAAGGAAATCTATCTTGACAGCCTCGGCCGGTATCTCGGCTTTAAAAACCGAGGGGTCGATCGAGGGGTTTATGCTCCAGTGCGAGAATTCCGCCGAGTATTGCGGGCTGCCGGGAACCGTCTTGTAATTTATGACGAACCTGCACGGGAGCTTGTCGGCCCCGTCGGATATCCATATCTGCCAGTCGATGTATTTCTGGACGAATGCGAGGTGCATGCACGACTTGTTGTTAATGGTGCTTTCGCCGACTACCACCCCGGCGACGGCGTTGGATATGAAGGCTTTATAAGGATCCGCCGAAAGGATGTCGGCGAGCGGTATGGTCATGCCGTAATCGCTCATGAGAAAATCCATCGTCTCCTCTATCGTATTCGGGGTCGGAAGAGCGCCGTAAAAGCCGTTTTCGGTATCCAGGACCGTGATCTCGCTGCCCGTATACCATATCCTGCGGTCCTGGAGGTCTCCGTCGAAGGAGGCGTAAACCTTGTCGGGCCTCTGTACTGTCAGGTCGACTGTCCCGGCGTATTTTATGAGAAGGCCGGACGGCATGAGCCTGTCGAAATCGACGTCCGCCGACACGGTAAAGGCCCTGGCCCCGGCGAGAACCGCACCCATCTCCCTCAGCAGCTTGTCGGCCGCGGGGTCGATTACAGGTTTTATTTCGGTGGATTTCTGAGGAGCCGGGGTTTGGGCGGCCGCCGAACCGGGCTGTCCGGGAACCCCCGTCCCCGAGATAAAAAACAGCCCCAGGGCGAAGACAAAAAAGGCCAGGGATGAGAAATTCGAGCTTAACTCCATTCGGAGATACCTCCTTCTGTGATTACAAAGTCTATACCGTTTTCGGTCCGAACGGAATATGGGCCCTACTCCTCGTGGGCGTCGTGCGTCATGTCGCGCCTGACGACCAGGACCGGGCACGGGGAGGTGAACATGACCTTGTGGCTCGTCGTGCCGACTGATATTTCGCCTGTGGAGGTCGTTATGCCGTGGGAGCCGATCACGATGAGGTCTATGCCCCTTTCCGAAGCGACGGAATTTATGACCCTCCACCTCTCGCCTATTATGATGTCCGTCTCGATCTCTATGCCCCTGCCCTCGAAATGCTCCCTTTCGTCCGCCATCTTCTCCGCCATCCTGGCTTCGAGCGCCTCGTAGAAATCTCTTATCTCGTCGTCGATGCCGTCCGAGTCGAGGGGCTCTATCGCGTGGAGTATGGACACCTTCGCGCCGAGGGCCTCGGCTATGTAAAGGGCGTGCTCTCTCGCCTGTGTCATCGCCTCTGAGAAATCGGTCGGGAACATTATCTTCTCTATCTTCATTCGTATCCTCCTTCGCCGGGGTTATGGCCCGGCCATCGAGTAGTCATTTGGGAGAGTCGTCGAGGGCCTTCACGAGGCCGTTGAGAATGTCTGTCGTGGTCAAAAGTCCGAGGAGCGCGCCGTCCGGGCCGACTACCGGAAGCGCGTTGAACTTGTTCCTGCTTATTATGCGCGCGGCGTCCTTAAGGGACGTATCGGGGGCGACAGTTACAGGGTCGGGCGTCATGACGGAAGCCACGCTCAGCACGGAGCCGTCCACCGTCTGCGCGACCGCCAGGCGCAGATCCCTGTCCGTTACGATTCCTATGACCTTACCGCCCTCGACCACGGGGGCCTGCCGGACAGTTAAATCGGTAATCCTGCTGAAAGCGACGCGGACGTCCTCTCCGGGCGGGACGGTGAAGGGTTTAAGCGTCATGTGGTCTTTTACAAACAGCATAGTTTCACCTCAGAGCCTTTAAACACGTAATAAATTATACACTGGCCCGGGGCCTCTTTCTTCATACCCTAACCGGGAATATTTTATAGGGACAAGGACGGAGTGTCAGCCGGCAACGGGGCCTGAGCCGGGGCTATTTCTTTACGCCGGCGCCGAGAACTTTCAGGGAGGACTTTACGGTTTCCCTCACGATTTGATTGTAGGGGAGCTTCAGTATGCCGCTCTTGTGAAAGAGTATCGCCCTCGTCAGCATACCGATTACGTAGGCCGCTCCGAGCTTGTCGGGCATGTCTTCGAACTCGCCCGACTCGATGCCGCTTTTTATAATCCCCGAGAACACGTCCATCGGCCTTTTCAGAGTTCCGGGAATTTTTCCGAGCTCGGTATAGTGCCCTATCATGATGTAGGAGTAGACTTCGGGCTCCTTTTGTGCGAAGTCGAAGAATTCCTCGATGACGGCAGTGAGCTTCCCGGCAGGGGTCTGCCCTTCGAGGGATCTTTCGTAAAGCACTTCCCTGAACATTTCCATGGAGCTCATGAAGAGCTTTAAGGCGAGGTCGGCCTTGCTCTCGTAGTGGTTGTAAATCGAGCCTTCGGAGACCCCGGCTTCCCTGGCTATCTCCTTCGTCGTCGTGCCGGAAATCCCGTTTCTGATAAACAGGGAAAGCGCGGCGCTCCGGATACGCTCGGCGGGGTCTATGATTTTTCTGTTCATGGAAATTGTCCTGATATTATTCCATGATGTCGTCGAAACCGCTAATTTCCGCCTCGGTGCTGTATTGAGGATCGGACTTGAGGGCCTCGGCGCTCCCGAATGCCGCTATGCCGTAACCCATCGGCGAGGCGATATCGCGGCTTTTAAGGTAATGGGCCTTCCTGGCGTCGAGCCACGCGCCCGTCGCAAAGTCGGCGACGTATATGCCGCCAACCGCATCCTTCCCGCCGTCATTTCCGAGCTCGGCGGCCATGCACCCGAAGTCGTCGAACTTCTTCACCTGGCCGCTATCGGTAGCGTACTGCGCGGCGAACCGCTTGTCGCTTATTATCATCTTGCACCTGTCGCAGACGTCCTCGCCGTAGTGGACTTCGGCGGGGCCTGCCGGGGGCCTACTGTCGCTGCAGGCGAACATCGACAGTGCCGCGAACAGAAAGAGAGCGTATTTCATGATTCTTCCCTCCTGAATTTGCTGAACGACGCCAGCGCCAGCGCGAACGGCGCGAGCGTCCAGAGAGCCATTATCGATACAAGAAGAAGGACGATACCGTCACGCCCGAATGTCCTTACGGCGTAGACGCCGACGGGGCCGAGTATTTCGTACCTCGGGCTCAGGACGAGGACGGAGGCGATCTTGAACACCTCTGCGGGATTCAAGAGGGCGAGGACGAACACCTGCCTTATTCCGAGCTCCATCGCGGCGGCCGTGCCCATGATGCCGAGGTCGCCGAGGATAATGAAGAGGAGCCAGAGGAAGACGGCTACACCCGTCGCACGCGCGGCCTTTCGCGAATAAACGGAGACGAGAAGCCCGACGCTGAGAAGAGACGCCGCGAGGAGCGCCGAGAAGAGCGCGGTCAGTAAAAAGCCCGCGCCGTCGCCGCTCCCGCCCCTGAGCGCGACTCCCACCCCCGCGAGCCCGAACCCGAGCGATATGGAGAGGCATATTGGGATGAATATGCCGATGAACTTTCCCGCGAACACTTCCGCCTTCGTTACAGGGTGAGAAAGCAGGTATTGAAGCGTTCCGTTCTCCCTTTCGCCGGCGATCCCCGTCGCGCCCGTGATGAGGGATATGAGCGGTACGAAGAGGAGGACGAGGTTGACGAGGCTGGCAGCCGTCCGGCCGTAGCCCACCTCGCCCGATAGAGCGCCCTTTTCGGGGGCTATCGAGAGTATGAGGACGGCGAGGGCCGAAAAAGACACGGTGTAGAGAACGAACCACCTGTTCTTTACAGACTCCCTGGCCTCTTTTCCCGCGAGCATGAGAACGTTTCTAGCTTCCATCGCGTCCCGCTCCTTCGAGTATGCTTTCCCCCACTCCTTCCAGTATGTTTTCCATAGTAGGCTCTTCGACTGTAAAGCCGAGGACGGGAATGTCCCGCGCCGTGAGCTCGACGATCGGACGGACGGCGTCGCCGCCGGGGGCCTCGACGACGAGGCCGCCGCCGTTACGGGAATGGGCAACGATGCCCGAACGGGCCAGCGCCTCTTCGGCGCGTGCGACGTCCTCGCGGGCGATACGGAGCACTATCTTCGTTCCGAGCCCGGAGGCGCGCCCGAGGTTTCCGGGCTCGCCGTCGAACACCACGCGTCCGTTTCTCATTACGACCGCCCTGTCGGCCAGGTAATCCACTTCATCGAGCCTGTGGGACGAGAAGATGACGGTGTTCCCCGCCTCCTTGTATTCCTTTATGAGGCGGAGGAACTCGGCCCTGCCGCCCGCGTCGAGGTTCGACGTGGGCTCGTCGAGTATGAGGAATTCTGGACTGGAGAGAAGCGCTATCGCGAACGAAAGCCTCTGCCTCATCCCGCCCGAGAGCTCGGAGGCGTATTTGTGCGAATGCTCCGTGAGACCGGCCTTCTCCAGCGCCGCCGCGCATTCCTCCGGGCCCGCGCGCCGTATGCGCCCGAAAAAGCGCATGATGTCGGAGGCGCGCATGTCGTAAAAAACGGGCTCCTGCGGGAGGTAGCCGATGAGGGACTTCGCGGCCCTTGTATCCGCCTCGACGCTTATGCCGTTGACTCTTATCTCGCCCGTGAAGTCGAGGAGGCCGAGTATGCATTTTATGAGGGTGCTCTTGCCCGCGCCGTTTGTCCCGAGAAGGGCCAGGGCCTCGCCCTCCCCCGCCGCGAGGCTTACGGAATCGACTGCGGTGAGCTTCCCGAACTTTTTAGTGACGTTCTTTATATCTATCATCGCGGGCCTCCGCGTGAAGCGCGCCCGCCGAGCGCGGCGTACCAGAAGAACGCGAGCGGCAGGAGGGCCATCGACGCCGAGATCGCCAGGAGGCCGCGCGTGGACCGCGCTTTCCTGTCGGACTCGATGCTAACGTGAGGCGGGCGTACGAGCGGGCTTTCGTCCGTGAGCTTGGGCTCGGGCTTTATCACGGGAAATGCCTTCGAGGCGAGCTCGAGCGCCTTCGCCGCCGGGCTGAACATGAAAATCCGGAGCGACGGATTTTTATCGACGAGGCTTTCGAAGAGGCTCTCCGACCTGTAGGGTATCTCCCCTATGCCGTCGCCGTCCTCGTCGTAGCCGACGTAGTCGCTCCAGTAGTTCCCGCGCCCGTCGCGCCCCCACGCGTTGCCCGAAAGCTGACCGCCGCCCCTGACCTCGACCTGCTCTTCGTTCCCCGAGAAGCTGTTGCCGACGAAGGCGTTCCGCCTGATGGACGGCATCATCGAGACGCCGATGTCGTTCCAGGCTATGACGTTGCCGTCTATATCGTTCCACGATTCTATGAGATAGGGCGAGTTGTCGAGGAATATGCCGACGCGGTTGTCGGCGATGAGATTATCCTTCGCGACGACGTCGTCGAGGTCCTTGAAGCCTACGCCGTAACCTGTGCCCGTTCCGCGGTTGCCGATGAATTTGTTGCGGTAAAACTCTATGCCGACGCTGTACATCAGGAATCCGCCGACGAAGTTGTTCTTAAAGACGTTGTCCTCGAATTTGTTATGATTGCTCGACATGTAGTGAAGGCCGTAGCGGGCGTCCTCGACGACGTTGCCTTTGAGGAGCGTGTTGCTCGACCACCATATGACGACGTCGCGGACTCCCGACACGCGGTTGTTTACGATCTTCGTGCCGGAGCTGTACCAGAGCCTTATCCCGTCGCCCCTTTGAGGCATCGGGACTTCCTTTCCCCTTACGTCGTTCCCGGCGACGAGGGCGTGCGGCGAGCCCTTGACGTATATGCCGAAGAGGACGTCTCTCACAGTATTGCCTTCGACTGTGACGCCCTCGGCGGTGTCGATGAGTATGCCGGAGTCCTCCGCGGAGAGGAGCGTGCCCGAGCCTGTGACGGTGAAGCCCTTCATGACGGCGCCGGGTGCTTTTATCGTGACGACTGTCCCCGTGCCGCCGCCGTTTATCTCGGGGCCGTTTTCGCCGAGGAGGGTCAGGGTCTTGTCCACGACGACCTTCTCGTTATAGACGCCTTTTTCGACGATCACGGTATCCCCCGGGGAGGCCGCTTTCACGGCCTCGGAGATCGTCTGCAGCGGGCCGCCGGGAGAGACTCGAAGCGTCTTTCCCGGGGCCGCTTCCGCGTAGCCGGCCTCTGGCTGGAGGAGAGCCAGCAGGCAGAGAAAAATAAGGGAATGTATGGTCACGGGCGTTACCATTGGTTCGTTACCTTCTCATCCGCCCTCGGATTTTATGAGGAGCGGCTTGTACGCACGCCTGTGGAGATAGATCCCCACGAGCATGAGGACCGATGCCGCCATGGACATGAAGAGCCCCGACTCCCAGGAAGCGATAGTCAGGAACTGTCCTATAGTTCCCTCTCCGATAAGCGGGGGGACGAAGGGTTTTATTGCGCCCGAAAGCGGGGCCCTCTTGTCGAGATTCATGCCGAAATTCCGCATCCAGAAGTAGAGGTCGCCCAGGAAGAACACCGGATAGAGCACGGCGGGGATGCAGAGAAAGAGCGCGAGCGGGCTGTGAACGTAAACGGCCGCTACGAGGAGGAGCGCTATGCCGATGACGATAAAAACGCTTAGGGTACGTTCAAGCACAGCTGCGTCGCCCATGGGCTTCATGCCTATGTAGTGGTTGAGCCCGTCTATTTCCTGTATGTCGCCGGTGAGCCTGTTGACGTACATGACAGCTTCGAGACCTCCCGGATACTGGGGCGCGTAGAGCTTTATCTTCCAGTAGGGGAAGAATATCGATGCGAAGAGGAGAACGGCCGCACCCACGAGCACGAGCGAGGGGATGAGGAATCTCTTTTTCTCCTTCCGCCACAGATCGTCCGGGATTCGTGGTCCGAGTATTAATTCATTTTCTTTCATTTCATAGCCTCCGGCTTTATAACTTGTTCGCGGAATCACTGTCCGCGCCGACACTTCCCGCCAGGCCCTCAGAGACTCCCGAGGACGCTCTTCGCGTTGAGCCCGGCCGCGGCCGCTTTCTTATAGTATAGATTCGCCGTATGGTAGCGGCGGTATGCCTTCTGGTAATCCCCTTCCTCGGCGGCCTTATCGCCCGAGGCGATCATTGAATCGCCCCTGTCGAGGAATATCCCGGATTCCAGGGCGAGCGTCTTTGCGAATTCGCTCCCCTCGCCGCCGCTGTCTGCCAGGCTCGCCGTTACGCCTGTAACGATCTCCCTGTTCCCCGCGGCCTCCTCCCGGAGCGACTCGGCGTATCCTTTCCATACGGCCGCCTCGTCGGCTGACGCCCGGGCTCCGGATATGAAAAAGAGCGCCGCGAGAATGAACATCGAATGAAGGACTCCAGTTTTCGTGATCCGTATTTTTATGAGACTCATTTTCTCGCCTCCTTACGGGCCTTGCCTTTAATAAAAAGGACGCCCCTCCCTTCACCGCCCGTAGATGAAAATCCGGGAGGAGCGCCTTTACCTAATCTGTTTTACGACCCGGGCGACGGCTTTACGAGGAGATAACCCATCATCTCGAGGTGAAGCGCCGAGCAGAATTCCGTACAGTAGAACGGGAACACTCCGGGCTTGTCCGCCACGAATTCTATTTTGCTCGCTTCGCCGGGCTCGAGGCTGAGGTTTATGTTGTAGCCCTCTATCGCGAACCCGTGTGTCGCGTCCCTGGCGCGCTCGACGTTGGTGACGTACATGGTCACTTTGTCGCCCTGGTTCACGGTTATGTGCTCGGGGTTAAAGTGGCTCCTTATCGCCGACATCCATATTTCCACGGTGTTGCCGTCGCGTACTATCTTTTCGTTTCCGACGGATGCGGCCTCGGGGTCGACGCTCATCGTCATCGGGTTAAACCCGACCTCGGGGTATACGAGCCACGGTTTCAGCTTGTCGGCCTTCACCATCTGGACGTAATGCGGCTCGCCGACGCCTATGGGCATGTCGTAGAGGAGCTGCATGTTCTCCCCGGTAATGTCGATGAGCTGGAAGTTCTGCGGGTGGAGCGGACCAACCGGCAGGAACCTGTCTATCGACCACTTGTTTAGCGCGACGCAGTACTTGCCGTCGGGGGCTATCGTATCGCCCTCGGCGCAGACGACGTGGCCGATGTTGTACTGGACCGGGATTTTCTCGACCAGCGTCCACGGGTCGGGGCCGTTATAGATCGGGGGCCCGAGCCTCCACTTCGCGAGAGTGCTCTCGACGAAAACGCTCGTGTAGGCGTTGCCATCGGCGTCGAACTGAGTGTGAAGCGGGCCGAGGCCGATCTCGACCTGGGCTTCGACCACGTCGGCGAACGTGAGTATCGGCACGCCGTAGTCGTCCTTACCCTCGACGTTGTTGTTTTTGATCGCGTCCATTATCTTGTTGAACGAATAGACAGTCGCGTGCGTATCGAGCTTTCCGGCGGCTATGATGAAGTTGCCGTCGGGTGTGACGTCGACGCCGTGCGGGCTCTTCGGGACGGTCATGAAGTACATGATGCCCTCGGCTATCGCGGTATCGAGCGGAATGACGCTCATGCCGTTAAGCTCCTTCACCTTGCCCGCCTTGTAGACTTCCTCTGCCTTCTTCCAGTTAAATACGTGCAGGTAGTCGGCTTCTCTCTGCGATATACCGGCCTCGAACGGCGGCGCGCCGTGGTTTATGCCGCCCGTCGCCATTTCGGCGTTGATGGAGTTACAGAAGACCCATCCGTCGCTGACCTTCTTGCCGGAGTCGCAGAGGTCCTGCCAGTAGGGCGGGAGCTCTATCGAGAAGGACTGCGATTCGTCTATGCGTCCCTTCTCGCGGTCGAACTTGTAGAACGTGGCAAGGCCCCTGTACTTTTCCTTATACTCTTCGAGCGGGGCGTATTCGTAGAACGGGAGCGGAGCGGCGTACTGGGTCGTCTCTATGATGTACTCCGTGTTCGGCGTAACGAAGCTCGCCCCGTGGTCGGAGATGGTGTTAGGGTTCTTGATTATCTGCTTCGTCTCGAAGTCCCTTAAGTCTATCACCGCGACCCTGGCGTTCGCCTTGTCGTTTACGAACAGGAACTGCCCGTCGTAATCGCCGCCCGTCTCGCTGAGGGCCGGGTGGTGAACGTCGGCCCAGTTAAGGGTGCGGTTCTCGCCTATGGGCATGTCGCCGCCCGTCAGTATCTCGTGCGTTTCGGCCGAGCCCGTCGCCCATCCCTGCCACGGCTCGGGCGTGAAGACGGCTATCGTCTTGAGGAGCCTCATCGACGGCACGCCTATCACGAAGACCTGCCCCGAGTGACCGCCCGAGGCGAAGAGGACGTACTCGTCGAACTTGCCCGACGGTATGTATGTCTTGAGCGCGGCCTCGACGTCCTTCTGCGAAAGACCCCTCGCCTCGGCTATCTGCCTGATGCTGTCGGGAGTCCCCGCTGCGAGCGAAGGCTGCTGCCCCTTTCCGGCCTCGTCTCCCTCCCCCTTGCAGCCCGTCATGAATACGGCGAGCGCGAGGACAAGCACGGGTATAAATCCTAAATATCTTATATATCTCTTACATCCTGTATAACCACTCATATCGACACCTCCTCGTATTTGGAACTTCTCATTTCCGTCATTTTTTAGCCGCGTCCTCCGACTTGAAGAACTCGATGAGGGCGTCTATTTCCTCGTCCGTCAGGCCCTGATTGGGCATCGGGATCATGTAAACGCCCAGCATTTCCTTCGCGATCGGGTCGGACATAAGCATCGTCTCGGGGGACTTGAGCCACTTTTTCAGCCATTCCGTCTCACGCCTTTCGCTCACTCCGGCAAGGTCGGGACCCGCGAGCTTCCCGCCACCTATCGTATGGCAGGCGGCGCATGCCTTTTCCTGAAACAGCTTCTTTCCCTTCTCTGCCGCCGTCTGCCCGAAAGAAACTGACGAGAAGGCAAGGAAAACCGCTATGGTAACAAGCGCCGCCTTTAAGGCTCTGGCCGGCGCGGGGATGATGTTTAACCTGTACATTTAAAACCTCCTTTGTGCTTACCTTTATTGAAAGCCGTATGCCACTGCTAACCGACTGTAATCATTGGAAGGTCTATAATGCGCTGTGTCGAGTGTCTTAAAATATTACAAAAAATGAGTGGGCGCTCACTCAACTACAGGGCGAAAAGAAGAGGTGTATGAATGTAAGACAGTAGAGGGAAACCAGGGCCCGCAGAGGGAATGGGAGCGGACCGGCCGGGAGGGCCGGACTTGCGGGCAGCCCGAAACCGAATCCGTCAAGAAATCAGCCGAAGAGGCGCTTCACCTTTTCGAGCGTATCGATGGCGAGGTCGATCTCTTCTTTGGAGTTGTAGAGATAAAAGCTCATGCGGGCGGCGTGCTCCATGCCGAGCCTGTCCATGAGCGGCTGGGCGCAGTGGTGCCCGGAGCGTATCGCTATGCCCTCTTCGTCGAGCATGCCGGCGACGTCGTGGGGATGCACTCCCCTGACGTTAAAGGAAATGACCCCTACCCTCTCCTCGGCCGAGGGGCCGTAGAGCTCTACCCAGTCGTAGGTCGAAAGCCTTTCGAGGGCGTGGTTTAAAAGCTGCTCTTCGTGCGCGGCGATAGCGTCCATGCCTATTCCGCCAAGGTAATCGACGGCCGCGCCGAGCGCGACTCCGCCGCCTATGTCGGGCGTGCCCGCTTCGAACTTCCACGGAAGCTCGTTCCACGTCGAGCGCTCGGAGGTGACCTTCTCTATCATGTCGCCGCCGAAGAGGAAGGGCTCCATACGCTCGAGGAGCTCTTCCCTTCCATAAAGAAATCCCGTGCCCGTCGGCGCGAGCATCTTGTGACCGGAGACGGCCAGGAAGTCGCAGCCGAGGTCTTCGACGTCGAGCCTGATGTGAGGGGCCGACTGCGCGGCGTCGACGAGAACCAGCGCGCCGTGCGCTTTGGCCATTTCCGCCATCTGCTTCACGGGGTTTACAGTGCCGAGGACGTTAGAAGCGTGCACCACCGAGACGAGCTTCGTCTTTTCGGAAAGGAGGCTTTCGAACTCGCCTATGTCGAGCCTGCCGTCGGGGTCGACGCCCGCTATTTTGAGCTTGACGCCGAGCCTGTCCCGGAGCATCTGCCACGGGACGAAGTTCGAGTGATGCTCCATTATCGTGATGAGCACCTCGTCCCCCGGCTTGAGATTCGCGAGCCCCCAGGCGTAGGCGACGAGGTTTATCGATTCTGTCGCGTTCCGGGTGAAGACTATGGTTTTCCAGTCAGGAGCGCCGACGAAGCCCGCCACTTTCCTGTGGGCGGCCTCGTACATCAGAGTCGCTTCGTAGCTGAGCGTGTGAACGCCGCGGTGAATGTTGGAATTGTGCGCGTGGTAGTAATCGGCGAGGCTGTCAAGCACCTCGCGGGGCTTTTGCGTCGTGGCGGCGTTGTCGAGATAGACGAGGGGCTTCCCGTGCACCCTGCGCGCGAAAACGGGGAAGTCTTCCCTGATCTTGACAGGGTCGAGCTTTTTTCCTATTCTCGGTATGCTTTCCATCGCTTCACTCCGCCGCGCCGGCCGTCGTACCTGCAGCCTTGTCCCGCTCGTTCTGAAGGAGCGCTTTCTTGAGCACCTTTAACCCCAGAAGCGCGCACTTGAACCTCGTCGGGGAGACCGTGAGGCCGAGGGATTCGAGCATGTCGCCGTCCCTGAGGAGCATGATTTCTTTTACCCCCATGCCTGTCACCTTCTCCGTCAGTATGGACGCCGAGGCCTGGCTTATCGCGCAGCCCTTGCCTGTGAATTTCACGGCCGCCACCTTCCCGCCCTCGACTTTCACGTCGAGACGGACGAGGTCGCCGCACGAGGGGACGCCTTCTTCGTAGGAGACGTCGGCGTCTTCGAGGGTGCCGTAATTCCTCGGGTTTTTGAAGTGGTCGAGTATGAGCTCGTAGTGCTCTGCTTCCATTTGACGCAACTGTCCTTATACGGGTCGCCTCAGGGGGTAGTATACCAGAGACGCCCCGGCGGGCCACGCCGGGCTCCTGCGGCAACCACCACCCTGCGCCGCGTGCCGCTTTTATGACACGACTGTGCTTATCTGAATATTATCCTTGCGAAGGGCCTTTTCGAGCTCGCCGAAGTTGCACTTCACCACCCAGAAGTAGTAGTGTTTCCTGTCCTCCGGAGCGGCGCTGAACGAAAGGACCTTTTCGGAGTTCTGCTGTATGGCGTGAAGTATGTCGAACAGGTTCGTCTCGTCCTGCATCCGTACTTCGAGCCTGACGGGCTTTTCGTGAAAGCCCATCATCTTCAAAAGCGCGTCGAGGAGGTCTGTGACCGTCAATATGCCGACGAGCTCGTTCCGGTTATTGACGACAGGGAGTGCGTTGAACTTGCCCGAGCGTATTATCTCCGCTGCGCCTTCGATGGATGCGTAGTCGAGAATCGTTACAGGATTGGCCGCCATTATATCCCTTACGACCGGGTTGCCGCCGGCAGCCAGCGCCGTCCTCAAATTCCTGTCCGTGACTATGCCCACCAGATTTCCGTTTTCGACCACGGGACACTGCCTGAAATTGAGACTCCTCATGAGCTCGAGCGTAGATCCGGCGTCGTCGCCGGGCGATACTGTTTTTGGTTCCGGGGTCATGAAATCCTTGACGAGCATTTGGGGCCTCCTGTCGTGTTCTGCTTACGCCCGCCCGTATCACAACAGTTTAAAAGGCGGAGCATAAGGCTTTGACACAAATAATCATACCCTTTATTCGGGCACATTCCAGAAGACGGGGAGGGTTTCTTGACAACCCCCCGGCGCTTCGGTTTTCTTTAGATTCAGGCCGGTAAGGAAATGTCGAAAAAATACGGAAAGGTCTATTTGATAGGAGGCGGCCCCGGCGACCCGGGACTCATCACCGTAAAGGGGAAGGATATCCTCGGAAGGGCCGACGCCGTCGTCCACGACT
This sequence comes from uncultured Spirochaetia bacterium, assembly GCA_964618635.1. Classification (GTDB taxonomy): domain Bacteria; phylum Desulfobacterota_D; class UBA1144; order Nemesobacterales; family UBA2774; genus JADLGH01. The sequence continues at coordinate 61,122 of CAZUDM010000001.1, read as the reverse complement.
ACCTCGTAAACCCCGAGCTTCTGTCGTATACGAAGCCCGGCGCGGAGCTCATATGCGTCGGGAAGAAGGCGGGGCACAAGGTCATGCCGCAGGGGCGGATAAACGATCTGCTCGTGGAGAAGGCGCGCGGCGGCGGGATCGTCGCGAGGTTAAAGGGCGGCGATCCTTTCATATTCGGCCGGGGCGGCGAAGAGGCGGAAGCGCTCGCCGCCGAGGGGATAGAATTCGAGATCGTGCCCGGCGTGACGTCGGCCGCAGCAGTGCCTGCCTACGCAGGTATACCCCTTACGCACAGGAAGATAGCGTCGTCATTCGCTGTCGTCACCGGGCACGAGAACCCGGCGAAGGGAGAGTCGGGCATAGAATGGGATATAGTCGCGCGCATGGGAACTGTCGTCTTTTTAATGGGCGTGACGAACCTCGCCGAGAACATGCAGAAGCTCATCGATTCCGGAATGAGCCCGGATACGCCGGCCGCCGTTATTTCGCGGGGGACTTATCCCTCGCAGGCGAGCGTTATCGGGACAGTCGCCGACATAGCCGAAAAGGCGGCCGCAAGGGAGGATATATCGTCCCCGGCGATAGTCGTCACGGGCGAGGTCGTCGGGCTTTCGGACGTGATTTCGTGGTACGAGAAGAAGCCCCTTTTCGGGAAGAGGGTCGTAGTAACACGGCCTAAAGAGCAGGCGCGCCCGCTGTCGTCCCTTTTCGAAGAGATGGGGGCCGAGGTGGTGGAATTCCCCGCGATAGAAATCGCGCCTTTAAGGAACTACGCCGCGCTCGACAGGGCGATGGGCAGGCTCGGATCGTACGACTGGATAATCTTCACGAGCGTGAACGGCGTCAGGGGATTCTTCGAGAGGCTCCGGTTCTCGGGACGCGACGTGAGAGAGATGCACGGGCCGAAGGTAGCGGCCATCGGGGAGGTCACGGCTGAGGAGCTCAGTGCGCGCGGGATAAATGCAGACATGGTGCCCGGCGACTACAGGGCCGAGGGGCTCATCGGGCTCTTCCAGAAAATGGACGTCAGGGGAAAGCGCGTCCTCATACCGAGGGCAAGGGAGGCGCGGGAGATACTGCCCGAGAGCCTCCGCGAGATGGGGGCGGAGGTGGACGTCGTACCCGTATACGAAACGAAGAAGCCCGGAAGGGCGAAGACGGCCGCTCTCCGGAAAGACATCTCCGAAGGAAGGATAGACGTTATCACATTTACAAGCTCGTCCACAGTCAGGAATTTTCTCGAAACCGTCGGGGAGATAAAAGCCATAGACGGGAAACCTGTTTTAGCCTGCATAGGCCCAGTTACGGAAAAGACGCTCGCCGACCTGGGCTACGATGCCGGTATAGTGCCTGCGGAGTATACCGCCGCCGGGCTGGCCGAATCCGTCGCCGATTACTTTAAGAACCGGAAATAAAGCCTCAGGTTCGGACCCGATACCTGCGAAGCTCCTTGACGCGCGGCCCCTTCCTCTAATGCCGTTCTTAAAATATCCTCCAAAGAGCTTCCGGTTCGTATTGCAATACTCCCGCATCATGTAATATATTGCTATCCTATGCCCAGGTTTCCCCTCCCTTCGCGGGGTATTGAAGACGAAAAGGCCGTTATAAGCGGCGCCGACTACAGGCACATGGTCAAGGCGCTAAGGCTCGGCGTCGGGGACGAGGTCACGCTCTTCGGCGGGGACTCGCGGGAGTACTACGGCGTGATTTCTTCCGTCGGGAGCCGCGAGCTTATAGTCGACATAACCGGGAGCCGCCTCATTTCGGCCGATCCCGTGATCGACATAACCATACTCCAGGGCCTCCCCAAGGGGGAGAAGATGGATTACATAGTCGAGAAGGCGACCGAGCTCGGGGCGGCGAGGATAGTGCCGGTTGTGACGGAAAGATCGCAGGTGAGAAAGACGGGGAAGCACCAGAGGTGGGAAAGGATAGCCCTCGAGGCGTCCAAACAGTGCGGGCGCACCAAACCGACCGTCATTGAAGACACTTTAGAGTTTAAAGAGGCCTTATTATATAAAGATAAGAGCGACTTGGCTATCATACTTCACGCCGGGTCGAGCTTATCCATGAAAGAATTTATAAGGAATACTTTACAAGGTGCCAAGAATATTATAGTATTGATAGGACCGGAAGGTGGATTTTCGCAAAACGAAGTCCTCCTTGCTATTGAAATGGGTTTTACATCCCTGGGTCTGGGTCCCAGGATTCTCAGGACGGAGACCGCTAGCCTGGCGGCTCTTTCTATAATCCAATTTCAACATGGAGACTTGTGATCACAATCGCAGTCTCCGTGTAGCCTCCACAAGCTCTTCCTTCATCGATTCCCTCAGCTTATGGTATCTGTCCTCGCTGATTTTGCCCGTCTCGAATTCGTCGTCGAGTGAGGCTATGTCCTGAATGAGGCGGCTCCGCTTGTCGAGGAGATCCTTCCTTTCGCGGGCTTCGGCGTCCTTACGCTTTTCCGCGCCGCCCTTCCCCATCGAGGAATAAAGTATCCCGATGCCGACGAGAAGGAGCACGAGCCCGAGCGCGGCCCACTTGACGTAATCCGTGAGATAAGCAGCTATGCCGCCCGGCGCCTTGAATTTCACCGTTATCCTGTCGCCGGGCTTTAAGTCCTTCGCCTGCCACTTGGTGTAATTGACGTTCTCCATGTTTATCGGCTCGGGGTCGGCAGTGAGCCCGCCGCCGGATACGTCTACGCCGTCCTTTGTTTCCGGTATGAGGAGAAGTAAGCTCTCGGTCGGGTATATGATTTTCTTTTCTACAGTCACGGAATCAGTGGAAGACTTGGGCATGCTGTAGGCGAATATGACCCTCTTTTCCCCCGGCATCACGCTTTCGGTGTCGGAGAAACCTGTCTCTGTCGTCACGACTGATTCGGGGTCGATGCCGTGCATGAACGTTACGTTAAGCGCTTCGGCGGGAAGATCGAATCTGAGGGATTCTTTCCGCCCGTCGCCGAGGTCGGCCGAGCCGACGAATATCCTGTCGCCCGGGTTATTGAATATGACGATGTCGCCGACGTTGAGACCGTCTTCCGAAATCTCGAAGATCGTGTGCTCCTCGGAAACGGTAATGCCCGGGTCGTCCATAGTGGGCTCGTATACCGGGAGGTCGAGCGTTTTCACGTCCTCGCCCGGCGCGAAGACCATTTTGTCGGTCGAGTATTCCGCGCCGTCGAAGGTGAGCGAGAGCGAGTAGCTCCTGTCCCAGGCGAGCTTCTCGAATTTGAACGTGCCGTCGGAAGATGTTTCCGCTTCCTCCGCCCCCGTTTCGTTGTCGCCCATGAAGGCCTTCAGCGAGACGTTTACCCCGGCAACGGGAACGTCCGACGTTTTGTTCAATACCTTCCCGGTTATGACGCCGCCTTCGGGGCTTGTATCTCCAACCTTCACACCCATCAGGTACTCGGCGATGGCCTTGGCTTCCATGGGATGAATATCCTGGGGCGGCGGCATAGGGGGATAGCCCTCGTTAACGGGCATCTTCCCTTCCTTGCTGTAAATCTCCTGAGGGTCTCTTATCCAGCGGACGATGTCCTGCGGGGAGTAGCGCCTGTCGACGTTTTTCAAGTCCGGGCCGACGAACCTGCCCCTGCCTATAGTGTGGCACCTGACGCATCCTTTATCGATGAAGAGCTTTCCTCCGAGCTCCTGTAGGTCGTGCGGGCCCTGCGCCGGGGCTTCCTTCGCCGGGAATGCGAAAAATAAAAGCGCCGTCGTAACGGCGGCGAGGAATAAGGCGTGTCTGCTAAACCGATTTAAGCTTTTTATCTTCGGGGCCTCCTTTAAGGCTTGCGCCGCAGCGGGCGCAGAAAAGGTCCTCGGGGCCGCACGCGCTGCCGCATTCCGGGCAGACCTGCGCTTCGGGCGAGCTCCATCCGCTTTCGCGGGCGCGGAGTATTTCCTTTTCTATCTCCTCGTCCTCGTAGTCGTTGAGGACGAGCTTTTTTCTCCGCGATCTTATTTCGTTTTCGAGGTCGTCGGCCGAAGCCGTTTCCCGGCTCCCGCCCGCCGCCTCGTCTATTTCTTTAAGAACGTGCGCGGCCTCCGCTCGGTACTTGCGGCTGAGGTCTTTATAGTCGGGGGTCGAGAGCTTTCCGAGCCCGTGATCGAATTCGATGTCATTTATGGCGGAGAGGAGAGAATCTTTCCGGGAATGGAGCTCCCTAAGACGCTCCGCGCGCGGATCGGGCGCGGCGGCGTGCTCGTCGCGCGCGTCGCCCTTTCCGCCCGTGAAGAACGGGAGCGATATGAAGATCGCGGCGAATAAAGCTATCGCCAGTGGCAGTATTAGCTCTAAATCCATCTCATTACCGAATCGGCGCTCAAGCCGGGGAGATCATACCTTGAGCGCGCTGTCCTTTTCGCCGAGCGTGTACCTGACGAAAACCTCTTCCCTTCCCTTCCGTCCGCTGGGGAGCATCGTAATGACAGCCCCCAGGACGAGGACGACCCCGCCAGCCCATATCCAGCTTACGAGCGGGTTCAGTATAACCCGCAGCGTGGCGCTCCCGTCGTCGGTGAAGCTCATGAGAATTATATAGAGGTCGTCGGTCAACGTCGACCTCAGGGCGACTTCCGTCTCCTGGTTTATTTCCCTGTTCCCTTCGTATTTGTAGATATTTTTTTCGGGGGATAAAATCCCTATCTCTTTTCCGCCTTTAAACGCCGTTAGCGACGCGACTGTCGCGTTCTTGGCGTTGGTCGTATATTGCCTGATCCCGTTGTAGGTGAAGGTGTAGTCCTTGAGGGTAACGGTTTCTCCCTTGGACAGCGTGACCTGTTTTTCCGTCACGAACACGGAGGATGAAGTGATTCCGATCACTATCAGCACGACGCCGACGTGGACTATATAGCCGCCGTATCTACGCTTGTTCTTCGATACGAGCCGCCCGAACGCGAGCAGCGGGTTTTCGCCCCTCTTCGCACGGACGCGTACGCCCCGGAAGAATTCCGTGAACACCGTCATCAGCACGAATGCCGAAAGGGCGTAGGCGAGGAGCGCGTAGAGGTCGTCTACGCCCAGCGCGAAAAGAAGGACGCCCGTCACTACGCCGACCACAGTCGGTACGAAGAAGTTTTTGAACAGATTTTCCCTGGACGCCTTCCGCCACGATATGAGCGGCCCTACTCCCATCAGCAGCACCAGCACGAGCGCTATGGGCGAGTTCACCTTGTTAAAGTAAGGCGGCCCGACGAGTATCTTTTCGCCCGTTATCGCCTCGGACAGTATCGGGAAAATAGTCCCGAGAAAGACCGCGAACGCCGCCCCCAGAAAGAGGAGGTTGTTGAATATGAAGGCGCTCTCACGGGAGAGTATCGAATCGAACCTGTTCTCGGATTCGAGGTCTTTTATTCTGTAGAGGAACATCGAGAAGGAGAAGATGAGTATTATGGCTATGAAGCCGAGGAACAGCGGGCCGATGTCGGACTGCGCGAAGGAATGAACCGACGATATGACGCCGCTCCTCGTGATGAATGTCCCGAATATGGAGAGGAAGAATGTCAGGATTATGAGGGCCATGTTCCATTTCTTGAGCATGCCCTTTTTCTCCTGGATCATGACCGAGTGGAGAAACGCGGTCGCGGCGAGCCACGGCATGAAGGCCGCGTTTTCGACAGGGTCCCACGCCCAGTACCCCCCCCAGCCGAGCTCGAGGTAGGCCCACCTCGCGCCGAGTATCAGTCCTATGCTGAGGAACGTCCACGCGAAAAGCGTCCACCTCCGGGAATACCTTATCCAATCGTCGCCGAGCTTTCCGCTTAGCAGCGCGCCCATGGCGAAGGAGAACGGCACCGCGACGCCGACGTAGCCGAGGTAAAGCGTTACGGGGTGAATCGCCATGTAGACGTTCTGGAGTATGGGGTTGAGCCCCCTTCCTTCGACCGGCGCGACCGGGAGCGTTTCGAAGGGGCTTTCGACGAATGCGATTATGAACGTGAAGAATATCGATATTGCGCCGAGGGTCGCTATCACATACGGCATCAGCTCGCGGGATTTGCCCCTGGTCTGCAAGACGACTATAGCCGTGTACGCGGCGAGCACCAGCGCCCAGAGAAGCAGCGAGCCCGACTGCCCGGCCCAGAGCGAGGTTATCCTGAAGATCGTGCCGAGGTCGGTGCTCGTGTTCATGGCGACGTACTTCAGGCTGAAGTCGAGATTGACGAGCGAGTAAACGAGCGCCAGTGTAGCTATCAGGAGAAGGAAGAATATTGCGAGGGCGGCGTTCCGGGCGCTGTCTATGAAATCGCGCCTTCCGGACTTCGCACCGTATACCGATGCGAGCACGACGTAAATCGATAGTATGAAGGAAACCAGTATGGATACGTATCCGGTTTCAGCCATCAGTAGGAGCTTCCCTGGGAGGCGGCCTGGTCGTTGTACAAGACTTCGGTCGATTCGTATTTGGTCGGGCACTTGGCGAGGAGAATGTCGGCCTGGAAGACACCCGAATCCGAGTACACGCCTTCGACGACGGCTTCGACGTCGTCCTTGAAGATGTCGGGCACTATGCCGTTGTAGTTGACGTTAACGGCTCCGCCGCCGTCGGCGATGCTGAATTCGAGCGCGCCGTCGGCCCCGTGTTTTATCGTGCCGGGGACTACGTTACCCGATACGCGCACCCTTTCGCCGTAAACGTCAGGCACCCTGGCGTGGAGCTCCTCGACGGTGAGGTAGTAAACCATCGTCTCCCTGACTCCGCCGTATACGAGATAGGCGACCGCGAAAGCTATCGCTCCTATCGCGATTATGAACTTGAGCTTTCCTTTAAGCATTTGCACCCACCTCTCATAAGGGTTGGCACGGGCCCGCTCCCTACGCGCCCGTCCTTATCGATTCGAGCTCTCGCCTGAGGCTCTTTTGTTTCGTGAACAGATGATAAATATATATAATCAGCGCTATCCAGACAACAGCGCTCCCCCAGAAGAGATAATCTATCCTGAGCGGGCGCGACTCCAGTACTACGTCGTCCACCCAGACTTTACCGCGCCCCTCTACTCCGAGCGCGAGGGTGATTTTTTCGGGCTCGGGCCCGGTGTCGAGGTAAAGGTCCGTTTCGACGGGTATCCAGTCTGTCGTCCCTGTCGGCGGAATGTGCGGGCCGCGGGCTACGACTTCCTCGCCGTTCGAGTAGAGCGTCCGTAGCTCGAGGAACGCTATGCCTCTCTCCTCGCCCTCGCCTTTCAAATCTTCTGTTTTCAGCCTGGCTTTGTATACGATTCGGGAATGGTTGAGCCCGGACGTGTCGGGCGTGAAAAGCGAAAGCGTTACGGGTGCGTCGGTATCGACGAGTATAGAGCCGTCGCCGCCCGAGAACGATACATCGGCGTCGTACTCGATTCCCTGGCTGTCGACGACGTCGCCCGCGCCGGAAACGGGGAAGCGGAGAACGGACGTTTCCTTCTCCGACGACCCGAAGCAGGCCGCAAGAACCCAGGCGAACGACAGTAATAGGCCAAGCGTTACATATCTCATACAATGGGCAATTTGAATGGCGGTATTTATAGAATACCCGTATGGAGAAAATTCTACAATTTATTTATGCAGTATTTTTGGGGGGATAAAAACGTATATGAAGTGGTGTTTCCATTAAGCGGCTTGCGGAGAATTCGCCTCTAAATCGGGACAAGCGCAGTATCCGGCGTGCGGATAAATACGGCTGAACTTAAGCGAGGGGTGAAAGCCCCCTCCCGGGTTTACGTGCGACGCTCCTCTTCTTCCGCTGCCCTTTCCTCCCCGGCTGCCGAATCCTCTTCGGGCAGCGGAGGCGCATCTCCCGGGACAGGCCTCGCGGCTGGTGGTACCGGGCGCGGTAGCGTCATGAGCTGTACGACTAAGCCGAACACGCCGAGGGCGAACCATATCATCGCCATCCAGTAGAGCTGGTCCTCTCCGAGCTTTCCTAAAAAGCCGGGGTCGAGCGGATGGAAATTCCTGTATATGAGATACGCAGCGCCGGTGACCGCGGCGAACGAGCCGCCGAAGGCTGTCGCGATTATCAGCATCGGCTTCTGGAATACGGCGGCGAGCGCGCCGGCTACGATGGCCGCGGCGTAGAGCACGATGGGGATTACCTCCATGTTCAAGAGGCCGAAGACGTACATCGCGATAGTGAAGCCGAGAACCGCCCCCAGGAAAAATACGCCGATGATGTAGAGATAGTAAAAGATGCACGCGCCGAGGACCCCGCCCAGAAGGCCCGAGATTATCGATACCGGCTCGCTCCCGCCCGAAAGCTCGTATCCGAGGCTCCCGAAAAAGACGGCGGCAACGACGAAACCCGCGACGCCGAGTATGAACCTGAAAAGCCTGTAGCCGAAGAAGCATTCGAAGAGGCCCGCCACTACGGCTATAGCGGCGTAGTAGAAAAGTATGTGTGCGTTTCCGCCGGTGGCTATGTCCATCTCTCTCCGTTGGGCCGCGTCGCCGCAGTATATCAATCAGATCGGTTGTACGAGGGCGGAATGCCCGGTGCTGAACAGCCGTGGAATCAGCCTTCCCTCACCCGGAGGCGCGCCAGCATGTCGCCCATTTTTTCGAGATCCATTCTTTCGAGCAGGAGCACTATGAAGAGGAGCGTGCACGCGACGAGGTTCACTAAAAGCGCGTGCATCATCTCGGGCTCGATGCCGCCCCCGCCCGGCCCGAAGACGACGGGCGATATTCCGCGCATGACCCTGACCGAAAGGTAAACGAGCGGGAGGTCGATGAAGGCGATTATGCCGAAGACGGCCGCGAACTTCGCCCTCCTCGTGTTGGTTCCGGCCGACGACCTGAGTATGAGGTAGACGATGTAGAGGATCCAGAGTATGAAAGTAGTGGTGAGCTGCGGGTCCCACGTCCACCAGGTGCCCCATATCGGCTTCGCCCAGATGCTGCCTGTGAGTATCGTTATCGTCAGGAAAAGGACGCCTATCTCGGCAGAGCAGTAGGCGAGTATGTCCCACCGGCGCGTCTGCTTCCAGAGATACATTATGCTCGCGACGAAGACGATTACGAACGCGACCGTCGCGACCCAGACCGTCCCCATGTGGAAGTAAAAGAGCCTCTGCACGTGGCCCATGAGGGGCTCTGTCGGGGCGTAGACCAGCGCCATGTAAGCGGCGGCGGCGAGTGCTATGAACGTTACTACTGTCAGGGCGCGTCTCATTATTTTCAGGATTCCTCTATGACGTATTCGAACACTACCGCGCAGGCGGCAACAAAGATTATATCGAATGCGATTAGGAGTTGTAAAGCGGAAGCGCCGTCCGAGAGCGGCTTTCCTTCGAGCACGAGCGACGAGAGCTTAACAGCGCTCACGATGAGCGGGATTATTATCGGGAAGAGGAGTATCGGGAGGAGGACTTCGCGGAGCCGCGTGTTAACGGCCATCGCGGCGAAGAGCGTTCCGACGGCGACGTAGCCGAGCGAGCCGAGTAAAACGACCGGTATAAGGGGAAGCACAGTGGCGATGAAATCGAGGTTAAAGAATATGACGAACATGGGGACGATTATCATCCCGACGACGAACACGAATATCGTTCCGCTGATGAGCTTCCCTATATAAATGAAGCTCCTGTCGGTCGGCGTGAGGAGGAGGCCGAGTACAGCGTTGCCTTCTTTTTCCAGTGTGAAGGAGCGCGAGAGGCCGAGGACGCCCGCGAACGTGAACGTTATCCAGAGCATCGCCGGGGCGGCGAGCTTTATAAGGCCTGTAGAGAAAGCGAAGGCGAAGCTGAATATGACGACGACGAGTATGGAGAAGGTGAGCATCGACGTGAAGAGCTCCTTCGTCCTCATCTCGGTTATCAGGTCCTTCTTCACTATCGCCCAGATTTTATGCAAACTAAGCTTCCTCTCCTTCACTTTTAACGCCCCGAGGCCGTCCTTCAGACTCGCTGGAGGGTTTTTATGGTAATGCCCTGTCTCGGAGACAGGTCAACGGATGATTCTTCAACATTATTTAAATATTGACAGCTTATTATCATGCACAGTTTATATTTTACATAAACTCAATTTCCAACTTTGCGACAGGGTTTTTCGACCCTCTTTTCGAGCCAACAATACTTAAATTTCAGATTCAGGTTACCTATAAAATAAATTGGCTATCTACCTTTTATCACTTACTATAGAACTCCATAAAAACTTAAAGCAGACTTCCGTTTATACCTTCTCACGAATTTTCGACGTGAGATATGTATAGCTCCTTGAAACGGGCCCCGTCGACGTCCCCCGACGCCCCTTCGTAGACCAGCCTTCCACCGGCGATTATGCCCACCCTGTCGCTCATCCCGAGCCCCTCGTCTATATTATGCGTCGTCATGAGTATCGTCCTGTTCCGGGACTTAAGAGCGGCCAGCATCTCGCCGAATACCCTGCTCCCGTGCTGGTCGAGGCCGGTGTAGGGTTCGTCCAGTAGAAGGATTGACGGCTCGTGAACGGTAGCCCTCGCGACGGCGAGGCGCTGCTTCATCCCCCGGCTGAAATTCCGGACGAGGTCGTGCATGCGCTTTCCGAGGCCGACGGCTGTGACGACCTCCCTGGCGCGCGCGTCGAGATCGGCGACTCCGTAGAGCGCCCCGAAGAATTTTATGTTCTCTAACGCACTAAGGTTCTCGTAAAGAAACGGGTCGTGGGATATGACTCCGGTTATGCTCCTTATCCTGTCCGCCTCCTTCCCGGAATTGTGCCCGGCTATGGTGAGCGTGCCGCCTGTCGGCTTTGTCAGCGTCGAGAGAAGCTTTATGAAAGTCGTCTTACCCGCGCCGTTCGGGCCGAAGAGGGTGAAGAACTCCCCCTTCCCTATCGCGAGGTCGATTCCCCGGAGAGCCTCAAAGGTGCCGAAGGACTTCGTTACCCCCCGGGCCTCTATCCAGGCAGCGTCGTTAGTTTGCGGCTGAGCCATGAGCGGAAAGAAAGCTACATTATATGTGTGAATGTTTCAATTTGGTGAGTTAGGACGTAAGCGCGCCGGTTTTCAGCGCTCGTGACACGGGGAAAAGTACGGGCTTCAGAATTTAAGAAGCTCGTCCGTTCCGCCCAAGAGCTTGACCCAGTCCGCGAGCTTCTCCATACCTTCGTCGAGCGGGACGGACGGCTCGTAACCCAGCTCGCGGCGCGCCTTGCCTATCGAATAGCTCCTGCTGCCGGCAAGCGCCGCGACGGCGAAGCGCGTCAATACAGGCGGCTTCTTCGACCCCGTGAGCTTAAAGATAGCTTCCATAATGGCAGCAACTGAATATGCGAATTTGTATGGTATCGAGAACCCGGGCTTCCATTCGATGCCCGCTGCCCTAAGCTGCTTCTCCAGGAATTCCATGTAGCCGATCTTGACGCCGTCGTTTATGAAGTAGATGTTCCCGGGGGCCTTTTCCTTTTCGGCCGCGAGGAGCATAGCGCGCGCGAGATTGTCGACGTGGCACGGCGTTACGGTTCTCGCACCGCTCCCCATCGGGAACAGTATTCCTTTCTTCGCGGCTCCGGCCACGCGCGGGAGGATGACTGTGTCGCCGGCGCCCCAGACGTTAGACGGCCTTACGACGACCGTTTCGAGCCCCGCCTCGCCGTAATAGCCGATGACGAGCCTTTCGGCTTCCGCCTTGGAGGCGTTGTAGTTGTCGTTGTACTTGTCTCTATAAGGAAAGGTTTCGTCTATGTCGACGAGGTCGTGGACGCTCCAGAAATCAGACTGCCAGACGACCGTCGAAGAGCTCATATGGACGAAGCGTTTTACGCCGGAGTTTCGCGATGCGGAGAGGAGCGTCCTCGTCGCGTCGACGTTGTATCTGAAAAAATCTTCCCTCGGGCCCCAGTCGGAAACGAGCGCCGCGAGATGAAACACGACGTCCGCGCCCTTGGGCAGCCTCTTCAGGCTGTCGGGATCGCTGAGGTCGCCGTGAATAAGCCTCACGCCGAGCTCCTTCAGCATCTCGACGTTGCTCGTGTCGCGGACAAGGCAGGTGACGTCGTGCCCGCGCCCGACGAGCTCCTCGACGAGCCTACCGCCGATAAACCCCGTCCCCCCTGTGACTGCAGCTTTCATTATGGCGATCCTCCAGACCGCCCGGGCCCGGGCGGTGCTAGAGATTACTATACTCCCAAAGCCCGCGGAAACCAAAGAAAAAGCGGAAGACGCGCGGATTGCCCGGAGCGTCGCCATTTCATAATTGGAGTGCGCCGTGAAACGGAAACAGAGGAATATGGTTGACGAGAGGAGATGGGGATAATCTTGGGCTAAACGGAGGTTATTATGCTCAATTCAGGCAAGACATAAAAAAAGCCGCGCCCGCGCGTTTTTCAACGTACGGACACGGCTTTAGAGGTATGGTGTTGGTTGGTATCAGTATTGGTTGTCAGTAAGCCAGTTCTCCATCCACTCCTTCGTTTTCTCGGCGAGCTCCTTGCTTGAAACCGCCGACACGCGGGTATCGTTTAAATAGACCCCCCAGTATGTAACGGGAGTGTGAACCGACTCCATGTGAGTTTCCTTGTCGAATCCATAAACCTCGGGTGAACAATCGCAGGACGGCGTGATCGTGCACTGTGCTATTCTGATATCCATGTCTTCACCTCGCTGTTTGAATTTTTGCCAATCATCTCTGCCGAGAGTAATAGCAATTTCTATGCCAGTATTGAATTTAAGCACGAATTGCGTGATTTCAAGGTCTTACATCGCAAGACCCGGCCCGGCTGGTATGCAAATTACCGCACGTGCACAAAATCCGGCACATATGTGCAACAATATCCGCCACATAAGGGAGCGCGCGGCGGGGGGCGGAGAGAGAATGTTGACAATGGGGGTTTTATAGTAGAAAATTCTGCTTTTATTTTAAGAGCAACGCTTAAATTTTACGGAGGGAATACAATTGCTTCTACCAAAAAAGGCTTTTATCACGAAGGGCGTAGGAAAACATAAGGAAAAGCTCACGAGCTTCGAGATGGCGTTGAGAGACGCTAAAATCGCCGAATTCAATTTAGTGAGGGTATCCAGCATATTCCCCCCGCACTGCACGCTCGTGCCGCGCTCGAAGGGGCTCAAGAACCTCTTCCCGGGGCAGATCGTGCACGTAGTGATAAGCGAAAACGCCACCAACGAGCCCAACCGCCTTATAGCGGCCGCGACGGGTATAGCCCTGCCGAAGGACACTTCGCGCCACGGCTACATCTCCGAGCATCACAGCTACGGGCAGAACGACACCATAGCCGGTGAGTACGCGGAAGACCTCGCGGCCTACATGCTTGCGACGACTCTAGGCGCGCCGTTCGACCCTGACAAGAGCTACGACGAGCAGAAGGACATCTGGGAGATAAGCGGTAACATCGTCAAGACGACGAACACGACCCAGACCGCCGTCGGCGACAAGAACGGCCTCTGGACGACGGTTATCTCGTCGGTCGTTTTCTGCGAGTTCTGAGAAAGCCCGAAAGGGTTTCCGATTCGAATATCAATTGCCTCCGGGCGGAGCTATGCCCGGAGGCTCCGACATTTCACACCGCGCGTAGAGTTATTCGTCTTCGGACTTCAGGACGGGAGCGGCAAATTCCGCCGGCGCAGCTGCTATGCCCTGGCTTTCCCTGAGGGCCTCTATTTTCCGGAGCGGCCTCTCGACCATGTTCGTCCTCGTGCCTTTTAAATTCTCGTACTCGTTCCGGACGTCGTCGATTTTCCTTCCGAGCTTCTCGTAACATTCGACGTAGGCCCGCCACTGTTTTCCGAACTCGCCGTAGAGGGAGAGTATGTCGCCGGTGGTGCGCTTCAAGTTGAAGTTGTCGACAGACTGCCTTATGACGGCAAGGACGGCGTAGAGGGTGATCGGCGAGCAGAGTATGACCTTCGAGCGGAGGGCGTCGTCCATAATCAGCGCATCGTGCTCCTGGACGAAGGAGTAGATCTGCTCGTTCGGGATGAAGACGATCACGTAGTCTATCGTGTTGTCTTCGGGGTTGATGTATTCCCTCCGCGTGACGTCCTTTACGCGCGCACGGATATCCCTTATGAACTGTGATTTGAGGGCCGACTTTTCCGCGTCGGACCCGGCTTCGAGGAATTTGAGATAGTTGTCGAGCGGGAACTTAACGTCCATATTAACCTTGAGTCCGTCGGGAAGGATGAAGGTGTAGTCGGGAATGGACGAAGACGCGGCGAGCATTTTCTGCTTGTGGTAGTTGACCCCTTCCTTGAATCCGATGAAGGCGAGTATGTCCTCGGCCATGCGCTCGCCCCACTGGCCGCGCTTTTTCGTGTTGGCGAGGGCCTCCCTGAGCTGGCTCGTCGTCGCCTGGAGCTCCGCCGTTCTCTCCGTGGCCGCCTTCAGCTGGCTCGTGAGCTCGCCGTACTTCTGCTCCCTGTCCTTCTCGAAGGAGATGATCCTGCTCTGCGTCCTTTCGAGATCCTCCCTTATGACTGCGAGGGTCTGGTCGATCATGCTCTTCTTGTTTTCGAGCTCCTTCCCGCCGAGCTCGGTCTGCCGCGAAAGTGACTCCCCGGCGAGCTTCAGAAACTCCCCGGTGTTACGCGACAGGGCCTCGTACGAGAGCGCGCCGAAGGACTCGCGTATTCCGTCGATGATGCGGTCGAGCTCTTCCAGCTTTCTCGTTTCGGATTCGCTCAAAATTTCCTCGGCGATCTCCCTCGCCCTTCCCTTCGCCGCGAGGTTCCAGATGATGACGGCGAGCGCTCCGAGCACGACTCCACTGCCGAACACCGCGAGGTTGTGTGGAGTGAGATATTCTTCGATCATGGCTTTCCTCGATGGACTCTATCAGATTGTTTTTCTGGAAGCTTTTTTTACCAGTTTTCTTACCTGCATTCGCATATCTTATTCCAGATCAGGACATAGAACCAAATCAAACCTACCTTAAAAACTCCTGTTCATAACTTGAATAAACAACACAGCAATCTATTATCACGCTCTCGAAATCTATTCAAAGAAATATATAATCATGATATTAATGTCTAAAGGATGCAATAATGGTGTACGTATTCATTTTTATCGTAGTCATTAACCTGGCGACTTGCGGGACCAGCAGCGGCGCGGAGGTTCTCGGAAGACTAGTCGCTATGGCAATATTCGCTATTCTCTATGTATTACATCTTTACTCAAAAAAAGATTGACAACTACCTAGAGCTAGAACCTTGCAGCATTTCGTGCGCGGCGTCGAGGGTTTTCTGCGTGATGTTGATGCCGCCTATCATGCGGGCGAGCTCCTTCACGCGCTCCTCCCGCCCGAGCGCGCGTATGACGACCTTCGTTTTTCCACCCTCTACGGATTTCGTGACGGCCAGGTGCGAATCGGCGAACTTCGCGACCTGCGGCAGGTGCGTGATGCATATCACCTGTGTGCGCCTGGAGAGTGCGCTTATTTTCCTGCCGACCGTTTCGGCGACCGCGCCGCCGACGCCCGAATCCGCCTCGTCGAAAATTATGACGGAATCGCCTGCCTTCGCAGCGGCTTCCCGGAGGACGAGCATCACGCGCGAGAGCTCTCCCCCCGATGCGACCTTTACCAGCGGCTTTAATTCTTCGTCCGGGTTGGCCGAGAACATGAACGCCGCCGAATCGATGCCGTCCTCGGCAACAGGCTTTTCGGCAAACGGCATCGAGAAGCGTGCGCTCTTTATGCCGACCTCTTTCAATTCCTTCTCGACTGTCTTCACGAGCTTCGCCGCTGCCGCCTTTCTCTTCTCCGAGAGACCGCGCGCAAGTGTGTCAAGTTCTTTCTTTACCGCTCCTGATTCACTTTTCAGGCGTGAAAGCTCCTCTTCGAAATTTGCAGTCCGTCCGAGCTCGGCCCCGAGCTCCTCACTCTTCCTTAGTATCTCTTCAATCGTGTCGCCGTATTTTCTTTTGAGAGCGCCGATCACGCGGAGCCTCTCTTCCACGACTTCGAGCCTTCCCTCGGGGAATTCCAATCCTGAGACGTAGTCCCGGAGATATGCCGCCGCGTCCTTAAGCTGTATTATCGCGTTCTTTACCGCCTCGGAAGGCTCCCCCAGCGAAGGGTCTATCCTGCCGGCATCGCCAAGGTCGGTCGATATTCTGGTGAGCGCGCCGAGTATGGATTCCTCGCTTTCGTAGATTTGGCCGTAAGCCCCCTCCGCCGCCGACAGGAGCCGCCCGGCGTTGAGGAGCCGTTTTTTCTCCTCTTCGAGCTCGTCGTCCTCCCCTTCCTGAAGAAGTGCGTCGTCTATCTCGGAGCACTGGAACCTTAAAAAGTCTTCCCGCTGAGCAAGAGTCTTACGGTCTTCCGAGAGCCTTTCTATTTCGGCTTCGAGCGACCTGTATTTCCTGTAAAGCTCCCTCACGCTCGAAGCGAGCCCGCCGAGCCCTCCTGCTTCGTCGACGACTTTAAGGTGATTTTCTTCCTTAAGAAGCGCCTGGTGCTCGTGCTGGCCGAATATGTCCACCAGCCCGCTGGCGGCGTCTTCGACCATACGCAGCGTCGCTATGCCGCCGTTCATGAACGAGCGCGGCCGTCCTTTACGGGGGATTATGCGCTTTACGAGGAGCTCGCCGCCGGATACGTCGACGCCCGCAGCTTCGAGCGCTGCGGCTGCCTCGCTCCCGGCCGGCACTTCGAAGAGGGCTTCGAGGTGCGCCTCGTCCTTGCCGGTTTTAATATCCTCGGCCGAGGCCTTCCCGCCCATGATTATGCCGAGCGCGTCTATGATGACAGACTTGCCCGCACCCGTCTCGCCGGTGATGATGTTGAGACCGGGACCGAACGAGACGGATATGTCGTCGATTATGGTGAAGTTTCTGAGCGTGAGTCCGAGCAGCATTCGCTCTACTCGATAAAGCTTTTAAGAATCGCCCCCACGTCCGAGCCTTCGAGCTTTTCGAGCGCGCGCTTTTCGATCTGCCTTATGCGCTCCCTCGTGAGCCTGAAGTGCTTGCCTATCTCGTCGAGAGTGAACGTCGCCTCGAACCCTATCCCGAACCTCATCTTGAGAATCTGCTCCTCCCTCGGCGTGAGCGTCGAGAGAGCGTCCTTTATCTTGGACGTGAGCGTCGCCTTTGCAACGGCATAGTCCGGCGAGCCGGATATGTCGTCGGGGATGAAGTCGAGAAGAGTGGACTTCTCGCCGTCGAGAACGGGGGAGTCGAGCTGTACGACTTCTTTCGTCGCTTCGAGCACCCTTTTCACGCCTTCGACGGAGATGCCCGTCTTCCGGGATATCTCTTCGGGAAGGGGCTTTCTGCCCATCTCTTTATTCATGGCGGAGCTCACCCTGTGCACTTTCGTCGCCTGCTCGAGCACGTAAACGGGGACGCGTATCGTCCTCGTCTGGTCGAGAAGCGAGCGGGATATCGCCTGGTGAATCCACCACGAAGCGTACGTGGAGAACTTGTAGCCTTTCGTATGGTCGAACCTTTCGACTGCGCGCATGAGACCGACGTTGCCTTCCTGGATAAGGTCGGGAAGGGGGAGCCCGCGGCTCATGTAGCGCTTCGCGATGCTGACGACGAGGCGGAGGTTAGCCTTTATGAACCTCTCCTTGAAGCGCCTCGCGCGGAGCATGTAAACCTTAGAGAGCGTCGTCGAGCGCTTGATGTTCTTTCTCGCCGTATCGCCGTCTAACTTCTGGAGACGAATCCTGAGGCTCTTGGACGCCTTCGGGTCGTGCGCGGTTCTGTGGGCTTTTAAGCCCTCGACTCTGCGGACGCCCCTGCCGAGGGTTTTTTCGAGCCTCTTCTGAAAGAGCGCGTCGAGCACGGCCTTGACTTCCGCGGCCCTCGCCTCGCAGCGCTTTATTTTCGCCGAGACTTCGATCTCTTCCTTCGGTGTAAGGAGGGGCTCCATACCCATCTCTTTGAAGTAGACCTGAAGGAGCCTGAATTCCTCGTCGGGGGTGAACTGTTTTCCGCCCTCTTCGCCCGAGTCGTCCTCTCCGGACTCGTCGGCCTTGAGGTCCATCTCGGCCTCGGATATGTCGGCCAGGACCTTCTCGTCGAGCTCGAGTAAAAATTCTTCCTGGCCGGCAGCGTCGGCGTCTTCGGCGTATGCCTCGAACGCCGGGGCTTCCTGGAATTTCTCCCCGCCTTTTTCCTTCTTCTTGGAAATCGAGCCTACCCTCGATTTGGGGAGCTCGGACACAGTAAGGGTTTTACTCTTCAATCTTGCCTGTCGCATCTTGCCATCCTCCTCTATTAAGATGGGTACTACTCTCTGACCTGACCTTCGCCGAATACAATGAACTTGGTCGTAGTCAGTTCCTCAAGGCCCATTGGTCCGAATGCGTGCAGGCGGGATGTGCTGATTCCTATCTCGGCGCCTAGACCGAGCTCATACCCGTCCGCAAAACGCGTGGAGGCATTCACCATGACGGCAGAAGAATTGACGCCGTCAACGAACGCACGCGCGTTGGCATAATCCTGGGTGATTATCGATTCGGTGTGCATTGAGCCGTATTTTTCGATGTGAGCTATGGCTTCTTCGAGGCCGGAGACGACTTTAACGCTGAGGATGAGGTCGAGGTATTCTTCGTACCAGTCGGCCTCCGTCGCCTCTTTGACCCCAGGAATTATTTCTCTCGTCGCGGCGCAGCCTCTGAGCTCCACCCCCGCCGCTTCGAACGCGCGTGCTATTCGCGGGAGAAATCCGGGCGCGATGTTTTCGTGAACGAGAAGGGTTTCGAGCGCGTTGCAAACCCCCGGGCGCGAGACTTTGGCGTTGAGGGATATTTTTTCCGCCATGTTTTCGTCGGCGCTCTCGTCGACGAATATGTGGCAGACGCCCTTATAGTGCTTGAGCACCGGTATCCTCGAATTTTCTGCGACGAACCTGATGAGCCCTTCGCCGCCCCTTGGGATGACGAGGTCGATATATTCTTCGAGCCTGAGCATTTCGAGAACGGCGTCGCGGTCCGTTATGGGGATTATCTGCACAGAGTCTTCCGGGATGCCCGCTTCGCGCGAGGCGCGCCGGAGAACTTCGCCTATGGCGACGTTGGTTTTTATCGTTTCGGAGCCGCCGCGCAGTATGACGGCGTTGCCCGATTTTACGCAGAGCCCGGCGGCGTCGGCTGTGACGTTGGGCCGGGATTCATAGATTATCGCTATCACGCCGAGAGGTATACGCATACGCCCTACCTGAAGCCCGTTGGGCCGCCGCCACATGCGGACGACTTCGCCGACAGGGTCGGGAAGAGCGGCCACTTCTCTAAGGCCAAGGGCTATCTTTTCGAGACGCGCCTCGTCGAGCCTGAGCCTGTCTGTCATGGCGCCGGAAAGCCGTTTTGCAATAGCGTCGGCAAGGTCTTTTGCGTTTTCTTCGAGTATGTAGGGGGCGTTATCGATGAGCCCCTGCGCCATTCCGAGAAGGGCTTTGTTTCGGGCTTCGGTGCCGGTTCTGGCGAGCTTTTGCGATGCTGTTTTGGCTTTTTCGGCGATTTCTCTCAGCAGGGTGGATATTCGGGTATCATTGGATTTATTTTTCGCTTTAATATCAGACATTTAGCTGGTCGACGGTCCTAACACTGGTATTTAAATGATAATACATCCGCCAAAGTAAAGTCAAGAGTAATTTTTAGCCTGCGGCGCTGTAAATACTGCAACTGCTGCCTCACGGAAAAGATAACCGGACATATCGGAAAAGGCTATTAAATACCTAACGATTCCCTGAAATAATCTATCGTGCGGCGAAGGCCCTCGTCGAGCCCGAGCGTCGGCTGCCAGCCGAGCTTTTCCACGGCGAGTGAGATGTCGGGCTTTCTCCGCTTGGGGTCGTCATGGGGAAGGTCGCGCGAGACTATCTTCGACAGTGAGCCTGTCAGGCTTACGACCTTCTCGGCGAGCTGCCGTATCGTGACCTCGTCCGGGTTCCCTGCATTCACAGGGCCCGTGAATCCCTTCTCCGTGGCCATCATTTTTATTATCGCTTCGACGGTGTCGTCGACGTAGCAGAAGGAGCGCGTCTGCGAGCCGTCGCCGTAGATGGTGATGTCTTCGCCGCGAAGAGCCTGCACTATGATGTTGCTCACCACCCTGCCGTCGTCGGCGAGCATGCGGGGCCCGTAGGTGTTGAATATACGGAGCACCTTCACGTCCATGCCGTGCTGGCGGTGGTAGTCGAAAAAGAGCGTCTCGGCGCAGCGCTTGCCTTCGTCGTAACACGCGCGCGGGCCTATGGGATTGACGTTGCCCCAGTACCATTCCGGCTGGGGGTGGACGGCCGGGTCGCCGTAGACCTCGCTCGTCGAGGCCTGGAAAATTTTTATCCGGAGCCTCTTTGCGAGCCCGAGCATGTTTATAGAGCCCGAGACGTTGACCTTCGTCGTCTGCACCGGGTCTGACTGATAATGAACCGGCGACGCCGGGCAGGCGAGGTTGTATATCTCGTCGACTTCGACGTAAAGCGGAAAGCAGATGTCGTGCCGTATGACCTCGAAATCTGGGTTCGGCAGAAGGTGCTTGATGTTGTCCTTCGTGCCGGTGAAGAAGTTGTCGACGCAGATGACTTCGTTGCCCTCGGAGAGGAGTCTTTCGCAGAGGTGGGAGCCGATGAACCCGGCCCCACCAGTCACAAGGATTCTTTTACCCATACGCGAATATCCCCCGGGTGAAGGCTTTCATATATGCAGGAAATCAGCCGCCGATTACGTTCTTTTCCCTGAGATAGGCGACGAGAAGGTTCGCGCCGTCCTCGAGGCTCGTCTCGGCCGTTTTAATGGTTATTTCCGGATTGAGCGGCGCTTCGTAGGGATCGTCGATGCCTGTAAAGCCCTTTATGACGCCCTCGCGCGCCTTCTTGTAAAGCCCTTTGACGTCTCTCTGCTCGCATACTTCGAGCGGTGCGTCTACGAATACCTCTATGAATTCGCCGGGTTCGACAAGCGCCCTTACGGCGTCCCTGTCGCGCCTGTAGGGGGAGACGAATGCGGAAAGGACCACTACGCCCGCCTGAACGAAGAGCTTCGAAACCTCGCCTATGCGGCGTATGTTCTCGGCCCTGTCCTGCTCGGAAAAGCCGAGGTCCTTACAGAGGCCCATCCTGACGTTGTCGCCGTCGAGGATGTACGTCTTCGTGCCGCCGGCTATGAGCTTCTTTTCCACTTCGTTCGCCAGCGTGGATTTGCCCGAGCTCGGAAGGCCGGTGAACCAGAGTATGACAGAGCCGTGGCCGTTAAGGCTGCGCCTGTCCTCTTTCGTTATCTCGTGGTCGTGGGGAATGATAAATCTCTCCATTAAAATAAAAACCTCCTTAGGCTGTAAGCTGAACCCCTCTCTCCAGGGGGATTTGTGGCTAATGAGTTTATGTGATATTTCGGAAAGGTCAAAAAGCGTAAAGTATAGCGAGCGTTGACGAAGCGCTGCCGTCTGTCCTTCCTTTCAGAGGCGGACGCAACTATCCCCGCCGGAGTATACCGGCCGAGACCAGCCCCGATGACGCTCCGATTCCCCTTATCGCGAGCCCTGCTACACCTTAAAAAAGCGTGTAGATGAACGGAGCGACCGCCGAGCTCTGCGCGAAGACTATAAGGAAGCCGAACAGAAGCAGGATGAGCAGCATGGGGGTGATCCACCACCACTTGTTCTGTATGAAGAACTGGAGCAGCTCGCCCGCGATTCCCATCCTGTTCGTAAGGCCTTTCAGAAAGGACATATTTATATCCCCTGTGTGATTTTGTAACAGTATACATGTAAATGGAAAAAGCTGTAAGGAAAGATTCGAGGACGGGGCGATTCTGCTTCTTGTAAGAGTTCTATGCCGGCGAAACACACTATGTGTGCTTTTCATCAAGGAAAAGTAGAAGTTGTTTGTTTTTTCTTAAAGACTTTTTAAAGACGAGATCCTGAAATGTTTTGGTTTATGCCGCTTCAGAGCTGTACTGGATGAGCCTCGGTGCAATCAACCAAGGACACTCGATTCCTCACTCGCTCGAAATCGTAGTTCAGGATGACAGAAAAGTGGTGTCGCGGCCTGCGGCCGCAACTTTGTATCGATATGGATTCCCGATACAAGCATTCGGGAATGACAGACTGTAAGGATGACGGAAGGGTGGTGATTTTGCTCGCTCGAAATCGTAGCTCCTGGCTTCGCTTCGGACTTCGCTAAAGCTTCGACCGATAAAAAGCTCTGACCGACGAGAAAGCTACGCCGGGCAGGCAGGATGACGAATTATAAAGCGAGATTGCTTCGCTTCTGCTCGCAATGACACAACGGAGGAAGTGCTGATTCGCAAAATACGCCAGCCGCACGGCGGGTGATAACAACATCGTCCCGCACTACGTCGGGTGTCGGCGCACACGGTGCGCTGGATTCCCGATACAAACTTGATACTAAAGAAAGCGGGCTTAGAGCAGTACTGGATAGACGCTTGTGCAATAAGGGAACGGCGTCCGATTCCTCACTCGCTCGGAATCGTTGGGAATGACAAAGTGGAAAGACTAAATCCCCCCCACCCCTCCGGCTTCGGCGCAATCTTTCAGGCTTCGCGAAGCTTCGCCCCGACGAGCGCCGCGACAAGCCTTTTTCTAAGAGGGGATGGAAATTTTAGGTGAGCCTGGAGTTAAGAGTCCGAGGAGTCCTGGGAGTCTTTCTTCTCTATGAGGTAATTCCCGAGGACGAGGGCGTCCATGCCGCTCTTGCTGAAGGAGCTGTAGGCCTCGGCCGGGGTGTTGACTATCGGCTCGCCCTTTAAGTTAAAGGACGTATTGAGCACGACAGGCGTTCCCGTCGCGTCGCCCACGACTTCTATCAGCCTGTAGTACTTCGGGTTGAGCTCCTTCTTTACAGTCTGGAGCCTGCCTGTGCCGTCTACGTGCGTAATCGCGGGGAGCTTGTCGCGCTTGTCCTCGTAGACGTTCGTCACGTAAAGCATGAAGCGGGCCGGGTAGTGCTTTTCGGGATGCTCGAGGTCGAAATACTCGTGTGCCCTTTCCTCGAGGACCGACGGCGCGAAGGGGCGGAAGGGCTCTCTGAACTTTATCTTCACGTTGACGATGTCCTTCATGTCGGGCCTTCCGGGGTTGGCGAGGATGCTGCGGTTGCCGAGCGCACGCGGGCCCCATTCGAAACGGCCCTGGTGCCAGCCGACGACCTTACCCTCGGCCAGGAGAGACGCGACGCGCTCTATGAGCTTCTCGTCGTCCTCTATGCGCTCGTAGGGGATGTTGTTCTCTTTTAAAAACGCCTCGGTGTCGGCGGCGGAATGCTCCTGCCCCCAGTAGGCGTGCTCCATGACGAATTTCCTCGGCTGCCCGAGGAGTGTGTGGTAGCCGTAGAGCGCCGCGCCTACGGCGGCCCCGCCGTCGCCCGCTGCGGGCTGGATGTAAATCTCCTCGAACGGAGTCTGCGCCAGAATCTTCCTGTTTGCGACGCTGTTAAGCGCGACGCCGCCGGCCATGCAGAGATTTTTCATACCCGTTTCCCTGTAGGCGTAGTTGGCCATCCTGACCATTATCTCTTCGACGACGACCTGTATGCTCGCGGCGATGTCGGCGTAATACTGGTTCTGCTTTCCGACCTCCTCGAAATTGGCGGGCTTTTCACCGAAGTAGGACGGGTAGCCGCTGGCAGGGGTGAAGAAGTGCGCCTTGGGGTCGCGCGGGGTGCCGAAGAGCTTTTCGAACTTTTTGTTGAACGTTTTTTCGGAGGAATAATGGAACGAGAAATAGTCCATGTCGAGCTCGAACCCTCCGTCGTCGTCGACGCGGATGAGCTCGTAGACCTTGTCTACGTATAGCGGCCGGCCGAACGGGGCCATACCCATGACCTTGTATTCGCCCTCGTTGACCTCGAAGCCGAGGAACGCCGTGAAGGCGCTGTAGAGAAGGCCGAGCGAGTGCGGGAACCTTATCTCCTTTATCAGCTTGATGTCGGTCCCCTTGCCGACGCCGAGCGCCGCCGTCGTCCATTCGCCGACGCCGTCGACTGTCAGGACCGCGGCCTCTTCGTAGGGCGAGCAGAAGAACGCGCTCGCGGCGTGGGAGAGGTGGTGCTCGCTGAAGAGAATCTTTTCGGGCGGTATGCCGAGCTTTGCCAGGACGAGGTGCTTTACCCAGAGCTTGTCGCCGAGCCACGTGACCATGGCCTCCCGGAAGAGCTTCATCGAGCGGGGGAATGTCTGCATCGTGCAGAGGAGGAGCCTTTCGAACTTGACGAACGGCTTCTCGAAGAACATGACGTAGTCCACGTCGACCGCCTCTATGCCGCCCGACTCCAGACAGAACTCTATAGCCTTTTCGGGGAATTCGAAGTCGTGCTTTATACGTGTGAAGCGCTCTTCTTCAGCCGCGGCGACGAGCATGCCGTCTTTCAAAAGGGCTGCAGCTGCGTCGTGAAAATAGCATGATATACCGAGTATGTTCATATTTTTTCCGGCCTCCGGGAAGCTATGCCGGGCCCGAGCCCGGCGGGCGTCAGAACTGCCGCTGCGCCCTTTCGAGTGGTGTCGTGCCTTCTTTCTCCTCTTTCACATGCCAGCCGTGGCGCACCTTTTTCTTCATCTGAAGCGGGTCCGTAAACGTTTTCACGGCAAGCGCAAACGGCATGAACGGCAGGAGATAGAATATCGTGAGAATAACCCTGGCGTTGAAGTCGCCTATCTTGCGGGCGATCTTTTTCCACCAGTTCCAGGCCCTTCGAAACGGGCTCTCGGGGGAATTGTCCTTTTTATCCTTGCTCTCTTTTTGAGCCATCAGATCTCCTCGTCAGACGCAGGGAAAACTTATATGCAGCTTTGCCGGATTAAAATTATGCCTGACAGATTTCCTTTCGACGGGAAAAGCATACAGTTGTTTCAGCACGTTTAAAAGTAATCGTGATTCCGGACGGTTAAAAATTTGATTTCGAACCGGTCAAAGCAATTTCGGAAGCCGGGGCCGAAGTGTGTTTATCCGTCGGCCCCGCCCGAGGCTTCGATCTTGTAGTTCATCTCCAGTATCTTCCACCCTGCGTCTTTCCAGGCGAGCTTCCAGTTGATGTTGCCCTTCGAGCTCTTGAGCGCTCCCGTGCGCGCATCCCTGTAGGTTACGAAGAAATCGCCTCTCACGAAGCCGAACTCGTTCTGGACGAGCGCCCTTTTTACCTTGACGTCGTAGTTGAGGATGTCGATCGTGTTGAAGCTGTCGTCGTATTTCCTCATGACCGTGGCAAGATCGACGCCGTTCTCGACGGCATTCGACGAGAACAGGGTTTTAAGCCTCGGGAGGTCCTTGCCCCTGTAGGCTGTCGTATATTCCGTAACAAAACCGTACAGCGTGTTCTTGTCCGGGCTGGAAACGACGGGCTCGGGCTGGCGCACGACATTCGTGTTGTGCGCGATCGAAGTAGCCGCAATTCCCGGCTCGAAAACGTCGGCCGTAGCGCTCTTGACCTGCGGACTGGTCTCTCCGGGCTGGCTGGCCGCAGTCTTCATCTCCTTTGCAGGCGCGGATTTTGCGGGCCCGGTTTTCGCAGTTTCCTTTATGGGGGCGGCCTTCGGGGCCTCGGGTTTTTCGGGGGCTTTATCGGCGCCTTTTGCGGCCATGAGCGGCGACGGCTCGCCGGATACGATTAATTTTTCTCCGACTTTAAGCTTGTTGTTGCTAAGGTTGTTAAGCCTCGTGAGCTCAGCTGTCGTGGTATTGAACTTCCGGGCTATAGTCCAGAGGGAATCGCCGCTGGATACGGTGTAATACGTGCCGTCTTCGAGCTCCGGCTTTTTTTCCGCGACCGGCTTTTCCGGTGCTTTCTTTTCAGGTTCCGGCGCGGCGGCTATTTCCACCGGCTTTTCGGGCTCGGGGGCCTTTTCGGCCTCCGGCTTCGCCGCTTCGGGCTCTTTGACGTCGGCAGCAGCCGAAAGTGTTTCGTGCGCCCCCAGCGCCGTGTCTTTATTTTCAGATGAGGCCGCTACTTTTTCCGGTTCCTGTTTTTTCTCTTCTACAGGGGCGGGGGCAGCGGCTATCTCGGCCGGCTTTTCAGGCTCGGGCGCGAGCTGAGGGATCGGAGCCCCTCCGGGGAGGTTTTCAGCTACCTCTACTTCCTCCGCCTCTTCCGGTTCGACCCAGGGCGATATCTTCGACGCCGGGAGATTTACGATCGGCACCATCGCCTCATCGGGCGCGGGCCCGGCGGCCCCGGGAGCGGCTGCGACTGTCTCGCCGGACGGTTCGGGCGTGTTCGCTTCAGATACCGCTGCAATAACTTCTTCGGTATCCGGATTCGGGATATTCTTTTCAGAAGCGGCGAGAGGGGCGCTCTTGTCTATCGTTTCGGCGGCGGACGGAACCTCGTACACTTCTTCCTCTACTATCGCGACCGACTCTTCGAGCTTGTCGGCCCTGTTGGCTACCGAATCGCCCCTGTAAACGGGGTTCGGAACGGAGGGATGCTCTATCACCCTCGCCATCTGCTCTTTTTCTTCCTGCGATTTGAATATCAGCCCCGAGCCGGCGGCGTAGGTGAGCGCTACGAGTATCACGACCAGTATCGGTGCGCCTATGTAAATGTTTTTCTGAATGTCGAATGTCGGAACGACGACGGGGACGGGGGACAGAAATCTGCGGTCGTACGCCTCGCGCTTCTCGGCGTTGCCCAGGACGCCGTAAGCCTCGTTTATGCGCTTGGCCGCCTCTGCGGCTTCGGCGCCGGCAAGGTCGGGGTGGTTCGACTTCATGAGCTCGATCCAGCTCCGCCTGATTTCGTCTTCGCCTGCGTCGCGGTCTACGCCCAGGGTTTTGTAATAATCCGGTGCGTCGGACTGGTAGTTGGGGATCGTGTAGTTTATGACGAGGCGGGCCTGCTCGATTACGAAATCGGTGCTGACCTTTCTTTTTTCCGCGATTTTCCTGAGAAGCCGGAAATTAGGCGAACGGTCGCCGCTGGCTATATCCCGGAGGACATGGAAATAAAATACCCTGTCCATCGAGAACCGCTCAGCTATTATCCTTATGTCCTTGCCGTCAATGAGCTCCGATACGATTCTCTCGTATCTCCATTTATCCAGTGTTATCAAGGTCTTTCCGCCTGAAAGGTGGTCTCATCATCTTCCTTTAACGAGACTAAATAATCAAACATGCCCAGCGGTTTAATGACAGGCTGCGCCGCTTAAATCCTAGGCTTCGTACACTCCAATCCTCTATGGCGCGCCACCTGTAATGATTTTACCCTAAATCTCGCTATTTATTCAAGTATTTGGCAGAAATCGCGTTGTGGCGGATTTTGTGCAGCCAGGGGCCTCGAAGACGCCGTGGAATATTTGACAAAACGTAATTTGCGGAAACAATAAATGGCAAAAAAATCACCGGAGGCAAGCTGTGGAGCGCACGTTATCTATAATAAAACCGGACGGAGTCGAAAAGAACGTAATAGGCGAGGTTATCGCGAGATTCGAAAAAAACGGGCTCAGAATAGCCGCCCTGAAGATGGTTCACCTCTCCAAAAAGGAAGCCGAGGGGTTTTATATAGTACATAAGGAGAGGCCGTTTTACGGCTCGCTTACGGATTTCATGTCGAGGGGGCCTGTCGTGCTTATGGTGCTCGAAGGGGAAAACGCCATAGCGAAGAACAGGGAGATCATGGGGGCGACGAACCCGGAGCAGGCCGCGCCCGGAACCATCAGGAAGGACTTCGCGACGAGCATCGAGGAAAACACAGTCCATGGCTCGGATTCTCCCGAATCGGCCGCGTTCGAGATAGGATACTTCTTTAACGCTTTCGAGCTTGTGAGATAATCGAGAGCGCCGACTATAAAACTTCCTCTCTCTCTCCGGCGGCTGCGCCGTCCGGAGGGGGGTGTTGCCGGAATCGCGCCTTATCCCGTAATCGGCTCCCGGCATTTATCAAATTCAAGCCGATTATTTACCTCGATTTGCAATCTCTAGCATAAGGTCGTGTAATGAAATGGCGGTTACTCCGCCCCCCATTGAAAATGTATCCGTGCCGGAGTAGACGACGTACTTTCGGGGAGCTTTAACGTCTTCGCAGCCGAGGTGAAACCCTTTAGATAAAGATGGGGAAGAGCTGTGTTTTATTTCGACCGCCCACCTGTCTCTTATGCCGAATTCCAGCACCAGGTCTATTTCGGCCCCGCCCGGCGTACGGTAATAGTACGAGCGCGCTTCGGGAGGAACCACCGAAAGGATATTCTCGATGACAAATCCTTCCCAACTTCCGCCGCTGACAGGATGCCCTAGAAGATCGTTATAATTCGAGATGCCGAGGAGCGCGTGAGTTATGCCGCTGTCCCTGACATATACTTTCGGAGAACGCACCAAGCGCTTTCCTTCGTTGAACATCCACGGCTGAAGCCGCCTGACCAGGAGGAGATCGACCATCAAATCGAGATATCGCGCTACTGTCGTTCCCGAGACACCCAGGCTTCTCGCCAGGTGCGCTGCGTTGAGAGCCGTGCCCTGGCTGTGCGCAAGCATCGTCCAGAACCGCCACAGCGTTTCGGCCGGTATCCTGGGACCCAGCTGCGGAATGTCGCGCTCCACATAGGTTCTGATAAAATCTCGCCTCCATGCGAGGCTATTACGATCCGAGCCCGCAAGCAGACTTTCGGGAAATCCTCCGCGGAGCCATAAGACGTTTACCCTGTCGGCCTTGTTATCAGCGAATTCCAATACATCCACAGGAAAAAGCTCGAGATAGGCTATACGGCCCGCGAGCGATTCGCCAGACTGTTTCAAGAGCGAGAGAGATGCCGATCCGAGAAAAAGAAACTGCCCCGCTTTCTTTCCCTTCCGGCGCTCTCTATCTATAATGCCCCGCAGCTGCGGAAATATTTCCGGCAGCCGCTGCACTTCGTCGAGAATAATAAGTTTATCCCTGTTCACGGCATGAAATGCAGCAATGTCCCGGACTTTCTCGAGATCGAGGGAATTTTCGAGATCGAGATAAACGGAAGGTACAGTTTCAGCTATATTCAGGGCCAGCGTGGTTTTTCCCACTTGGCGCGGCCCGGTCAGGGCGACGGAAGGACTCCGTTCGAGAGCCTTTCCGATATTTTTTTCAAGACGGCGTTTAATCAGCATGTATGTAATTATAACATTTTATGTTAGAAATGCATGGTAAAAATGAGCCGGTGTCGGAAGTTTCTTAAGTCGGATTTTAGCTGCAGAACGAGATTCCCGCCCCCAGCACTTCCCCGAAATTGCGCGCGTAGCTCAAGGCGACGTCTTTTACGTCGAGCTCCTTGCCAAGAATTTTTTGCATCGAAGTTACGGTCACTCCGGAAATTCCGCAGGGGATAATCAGCGAGAAGTACGAGAGGTCGGTGTTCACGTTGAGCGCCGAGCCGTGCATCGTGACGCCGCCCCCGACGGCGACGCCGATGGAAGCTATCTTCCCGCCGCCGGTCCAGACGCCGGGGTAGCCTTCCTTACGCGCACCTTGGATGCCGTAGTCCCGGAGCGTCCGGATGATTGTCTCTTCGAGCGCACGGACGTAGGCCCTCGCGCCGAGGCCGAAGCCCCGAAGACTTATTACGGGGTAGGAGACGAGCTGGCCCGGGCCGTGGAATGTGACGTCCCCTCCCCTGCCCGTCCTGTGTACCTCGACGCCGCGCTTCTTTATCTCGTCCTCGGACGCTACAAAATTCCCGCCCTTCCCGAACCTGCCATTGGTCAGCACGGGGGGATGCTCAAGCAGTATCAGCGAGCCGCGGCTGCCGTTTTTCCTGACGGCTTCGGCCCTCTCGTTCTGGAGCGCGAGGCCGTCCGCGTAGGGGACTGTCCCTCGCCATTCGCAGGATATGGTAAACCGTATGTCCGAGTCCACGGTATTCATTCTATACCATCCGGGCGGGCTTTCCAGCGGCCTTGCGCCTCGCCGCCCCGTCGAATATACTCAAGGCATATGTTCCCCTCCCGGAATCGCTGAATCATGAAGAAAAAGACCGCAGAGAAAGCAGGATACGCCGAATTTGTGCAGGCTCTCGCCTCGGGAAGCCTTCCGCCGATAATCGTGTTTACCGGCGACCAGACTTACCTCGCGGAGAAGGCCGTCGCCGAGCTAAGGAAGAGTCTACTCAGCGGAGGCGGCGACATGGGATTCACGCTCGTCTACGGCGAGAGCGCATCCGGGAAGGAGATAGCCGACAACGCGAGCACCTACCCGATGTTCTCGGGCAGGAAGCTCATAGTCGTGAGGAATGCCGACAGGCTCGCCGCAAAGGAGATGACACCGTTAGAATCGTACTTCGCCTCGCCCTCGCCCGCGACGTGCCTCGTCCTGGATTTCACGGGCGGGAAGAAGCCCAAGCTCCCGAAGGGCGACGCCGCGCAGTACGATTTCTCCATGGAAAAGGGCGGGTCGTCGGGGGCTGTCGTGGAGGCCGCGCGTGCGCTCGGGTTCGAGATTTCACGTCCTGCTGCCGAGGCGCTCGTTACGCTCGTCGGCGAGGACATGCGCGACATTCACAACCAGCTCGAAAAGATCGCACTCTACAAGGGCGAGGATAAAAAGATAACGCCCGCCGACGTGGATGCGCTGACAGTCCGGACAAAGTACGCCGACATTTACCAGCTCATAAACGCCATATCGAGGAAAGACAGGAAGACCGCTCACAGGGTACTACTAGACTTAGAAGCAGCCGGGGAGGAGCCGCTCTCGATACTCGGGCTCGTGACCTGGCGGTTCAGACTCCTATGGAGAGCGAAGGAGCTTTCCGAAAAGAAAACCCCGCAGGCGGAGATGATTAAGCAGCTCAAGATTTCGCCGGGGCAGCTCTACTACCTCGGCGAGGACCTGAAGAAGTTCAAATACGCGGAGCTTCTCCGTATCATGGAGACGCTGTCGGAGTACGACAAGAAGCTCAAGCTGAGCTACGTGCCGAAAAGCTTCGTTCTTACAAAGATGGTTATAGATTTATGCGGGACGCGCTGAGGGGGCTCAGGAGGCCGGCGATTCTACAGCCGGGGCTTCCGCCGCGCGGGCTTTGGAGATACTCTTCGCGAGCCTGCTCGTTTTTCTCGAAGCGGTCTTCTTGTGGATTACGCCCTTCGATGCAGCCTTCTTGAGCTTGGATTCGGTTTCCCTGAGAACCTTGTCTACTGTTGCGGCGTCGCCTTCGGAGATTGTCGAGCCGAGCTTCTTCAGCTGGGTCTTGAGGTCGGACTTTACAGCCGTGTTCCTGTCCCTTTTCTTCAAGCTCTGGCGGTGCCTTTTAATACCCGACTTTATTCTTTTAGCCATTATATATACTTCCCTCCCGAAATTATCCTGAATATTTTGCCGGGAATACGCGGTTTGTCAAATGAAATGCAATATCTTTAAGCACTTGGGTTATCGTTTCTCTATTTTTGCGGATTCCGGTCTGGACGAGACCAGCCGCTCCATTAAAAAGACGGTAAAGCCGCCGATAAAACTCGATCGACTATTCAACTATAAGGTATCCCGCTGATCCCAGCATCACCCTGGAAAGCGCATGGTCCACCAGGATATAGGTGCCGGGGACTTCGAGCGTCAGCTCGACCATGGTGGAGCTGCCGGGAGGGACCTGTATAGTCTGCACGTCGTTCATGGGAATCGACGAAAGAGATCCCTGCGGATAGACCTC
The DNA here is from genome assembly GCA_964618635.1 of uncultured Spirochaetia bacterium. Classification (GTDB taxonomy): domain Bacteria; phylum Desulfobacterota_D; class UBA1144; order Nemesobacterales; family UBA2774; genus JADLGH01. The sequence continues at coordinate 29,642 of CAZUDM010000001.1, read as the reverse complement.
GTCGAATATTTCTCCGATGATGTGAAAGGACGAAATGAAATTCGGACCCCCTACTCCAAAAAAGATACGTACGGTTTCGCCGACCTGGGCGCGCATGGGATACGCTTCCGTAAGCCCGCCCATGGAACCGTTAAAAACGAAATAGGTCGGCGTCTGAGCCAGCAATTTGCTTATGCTCGGTGTAAGCTCCCCCTTCTGTCCGAACGGCTCTTCCGTGTATATCTCTCCCTGCATCACGTAAAATTCTTTATCCACGGGCGTCAATCCGCCTTCAGGCTCCACGAGTATCAATCCATACATTCCGCTGGCGATATGATGCGCGACTATGGGTGTCCCGCAGTGGTAAACGTAAAGCCCGGGTTTCGTGGCCGTAAACGTGAGCACGCTCTCTTCGCCGGGCAGGGTCTGGGTGGCATCGGCTCCGCCGCCCGGTCCGGTTACAGCGTGCAAATCTATTGAATGCATTTGCGTGCTGTTCTGATTATTGCGCAAATGAAGCTCCACGGTATCCCCGACGCTTACCCGAATGAAAGGCCCGGGAACCTTACCGTTAAAAGTCCAGTACGTGAAAGTCGCTCCGGAAGCAAGATCTTCCACCACTTCCACGGCCTCCAGGCTTACCTGGACCGTTTTCGGTTGAGAGTCTCCATCGGGCGGCGGCACGTCGGCCGGGTCGCGCGTTATATTCTTCTCGGTGGTTTGAGCCGTCGCTTCATCATTATTACTGCTGCATCCGGCCAGACCCGGCGCCGACAGCAAGACGAACAGAAAAATAATTAAAAGGACTTCTCCATGGAAGACTGAATTGATCTTTCTCATACCGGCCCCCCCCAATAAACATTCGATGTTCAATAAACGCATTTCACCGTAAATTCCATTAAATACCGGGCGGATTCCAGGTTATATCTAACACATGACCGATCACCATATAAGGGGTAATTTTCACGATATAAGGGGCAATTTTAATGACATGAATCTAACCTCCGGCAAAGCTTCCATGAGCTTTTTTGCCGAAGTTAAAACCCGTATAAGTTTCAGCTCCGGTACTCACACATAGTGAGAATGTGGTTCCTCACAAATTAGGGAAAGAATAAAGAGCGGGAGTTTAGAGTTTTACCGCGCAGATGAGATATTCGACGTTGCCGTCGGCGCCGGTTACGGGGGATTCGACGACGCCTTTCAGGTCGAGACCGAGGCCGGACACGAACGCCGTGATTTTATCGACGACTTCCCTGCGCTTGGCCTCGTCCCTGACAATGCCCCCCTTTCCGACCTCGCCCTTCCCTACCTCGAACTGCGGCTTTATGAGTGCGATGAGCACTCCGCCCGGCGCGAGGATTCCCGCAGCCGGGGGGATGATTTTCGTCAGGGAGATGAAGGAAACGTCGATGACGGCGACGCCTACGGGCACGCCGCCTATGTCTTCGGGCGTGAGATACCTGGCGTTGAATTTCTCCATCGAGACGACGCGGGGGTCGTTCCGGAGCTTCCAGTCGAGCTGGCCGCGCCCGGCGTCTATGGCGTAAACCTTCGAGGCCCCGCGCTGCAGAAGACAGTCTGTGAATCCGCCGGTCGACGAGCCTATGTCGACGGCGGTCATTCCCGTGACGTCCACGCCGAAGGCGTCGAGGGCGGCTTCGAGCTTGAGCCCGCCGCGGGAGACGTATTTGAGCGTCTCGCCCCTGATGACGATCTCGGCGTCGGCCTTAACAATCGCCCCTGCCTTGTCCACGCGCTCGCCCGCGACGAAGACGCTGCCCGCCATGATCAGGGCCCTTGCACGCGCCCTCGTATCGACGAGCCCCCTTTCGACGAGGAGGACGTCGAGCCGTTTTCCGGACTTACTTCCGCCGCCCTTCCCGGGCATCACCCTTCCCCGCCGAGGTAGACTGCAATCCGCCTGAGGGGCTCGGCCTTCTCGTCGAACCCGGAGAGATGAGAAACGGCATCGCGTATGAGCGCTGTGATTTTCCGCCTCGATTCCTCGACCCCGGCCAGCTCGGGATAGGTCGACTTCCCGAGGCGGGCGTCGTTGCCCTTGGCCTTTCCGGTGTCGCTCGCGCCGTCGAGGTCTAAAAGGTCGTCTCGTATCTGGAAGGCGAGCCCGAGCGCCCCTGCGTAGGACGCGAGCGCGGAGATTTCTTCGGCCGAGGCTCCCCCTATACGGGCCCCTGTCGTGACGGCCGTTTTAATCATCGCGCCCGTTTTGAGGGAATGCATGTTTTCGATCTCGGATAGAGACGCCGCACGCCGTCCTTCGAGTGCGAGGTCGATAGCCTGCCCCTCGATCATTCCGCGGGAGCCCGCCGCGGCCGATATGTCTTCTATGATGTCGCACAGGACTGCGCTGTCGATGCCAGCCGCCCTGCCCTCCGAGGCGATGATGCGGAATGCGTCGGTGAGTAATGCGTCGCCGGCGAGTATGGCCGTCGCCTCGCCGAATACTACGTGGCTCGTCGGGAGGCCGCGCCTGAGCGGGTCGTCGTCCATCGACGGCAGGTCGTCGTGTATGAGGGAGTACGTGTGAATCATCTCGAGCGCGCACGCTATGGGGAGAGCCTTTCGCCTGTCGCCGCCCACGGCCTCGCACGCGGCGATCATCAGGATCGGGCGGAGACGCTTTCCGCCGGCGAGGGCGCTGTAGCGGACGGCTTCCACGAGGCGCGTCGAGGGAGCGTCCTGAACGGGAAGGAGCGAGCCGAGCGCTTCGTCTATCTCGGCCCTGTTACGTGCGATGTAGCTTTTAACGTCGAATTCCATTACGGCTCACTTCTCGGGGTCGAAGTCTTCGAGCGTGTCCTCACCGTTTTTCTCGACGAGGAGCTCGACTTTTTTCCTTATCTCGTTGAGCTTTGCGTGCGATTGGGAGATGAGCTCTGTCCCTTCCTGAAAGAGCTTTATCGAGTCTTCGAGCGGGAGATTTCCGCTTTCGAGACGGCGGATTATGTCGCGCAGCTCTTTCATTATGTCTTCGAACGATTTCATGTGGGTATTTTATCCCTGAAGCCGGGCAGGCACAAGAAGAGAGCACGGCGCGGGCCGCCGTCAGGCCGGTGAACGGTCGCAAGCTGTGAAAAACTTTAGGTGAATAAAAGGGGGAGTTACAGGACGGACGCCGAAGCGCCCGCCCTGCGTGTGGTCAGTTCAAAAATCTTGCCGGGAAAGGAAAAGGATTAGTGAGCCGGCGCGGTTTCGACCGGGTCCTGAGGCGCGTCCGGAGCCGCTTCGTCGGCTTCCTGAACGTCCTCGACTACTTCCTCGACGGTCTCGGTGACGCCGTCAGAAGTATCTTCGACCGTCTCCTCGACTGCTGCAGCGCCCTCTTCGGCCGTTTCACCGGTAGCATCGGCCGCGTCGCCTGCGGCGTCCGCCGCGTCACCCGGATCGACTACTTCCACTTCCTCCACTTCGACTTCGGCAGCGTCCTGCTGGGGCTGCTGGCAGGCGGCAAGCCCGAGGGCGAATACCGCGCCTGCAATTAAAACCATAAACCTGCTGAATAGAGTCATACCATACCTCCTTTAATATAATTATTATTAGATTCGGGATTTAAACGACGTAACCAAAACAACATACTACATTTATTCAGTAATTTCTACAAAACCACAGATCGATGAAAATGCGCCCCCGGCAGACGTCGCCCCTCCGCGCCCGGCGGAAATACGTCTTTTCACAAAATTCGGGCGGCGGAGAAATCGGATTTAACGACAGATTTTATACATGATTGCATTGCAATAAGAATAAGTGTAATATCGATAAAACTTACTTCTTAAAGGAGGAGCGGAATGAGTGTTACATGGAAAGCGAATCCATTGATTTCATTATGTATAATAGCCGTTGCGAGCGTTTTGTTCCTCTCGGTTTTTACCGGCGGCGCGCAGGCCCAGATCGGGTCATGCTTCGTGAGCATATGCAAGGAAGCCCCGCAGCTTCCCCCACCTTCCGAGAGCCAGTCTGTCGAGTTCCCGTTCTCGATTGTCGTGGAATCCATCCCGAGCGAGCTGGATATCACTGCGAACGGGTTGTGCCCCGCATTCCAGATATTCTTCGGGTCCGTGGGCCTCGACGCCATAGAGTTTCCGACCGACGGATGGACGCTCGAGGACGTGGAATGCGTGGGCCAAGGAATAAACGTGGTCGAATATATAAACGGCGTAACGGTGACCTGTGCGCAGAACGCCGGGGAAGCGACCTGCACTTTCGTTAACGTGCGCGACGTATCTCAAATACCGACCATGTCGGAATGGGGGATGATAGGAGTGGCCGGGGCGCTCGGACTTATCGGCGTTTTCTACGCGGTTAGAAGGAGGAAAGCCGAGGCGTAGGATTGGATACGGGATTTATTATAAATGGCTTTCTAAAGGAGAGGATATGATTCGTGCATTGTCTTCCGGATATAAAATTTCCGTATCTATATTAATCGCAGCGGGCTTGCTGCTCCCGTTTTTCACAGCCGGCGCGAAGGCACAGGAAACGTGGTGCGATGTAAGGATTTGTGTATCCATTCCGGGACTTCCGCCTCCGAATTCGAAAAACGACATCATTTTCTTCGATTTCGCATACACAAATAACAGCGAAACGGGCATTTTCGATGTCGGCGCCAACGCCGGATGCGTAAATTTCGTGGTCGAGCCGGGAAGCGAGGCCAGCCTTGTCCAGCTTCAGCGCTCGTTTTGGACACTCGAATCCGTCGACTGCGAGGGCGAGGGCGGGGGACTGGCTTTCTTGCCGATAGAAAACGGGGTAAACATTTCCTGTCTCGAACCTTTGGCCACAGGAACCTGCACCTTCCTTAACCAGAGTGCATCAGTGAACGTACCGACGATGTCGGAATGGGGGATGATAGGAGTGGCCGGGGCGCTCGGACTTATCGGCGTTTTCTACGCGGTTAGAAGGAGGAAGGCCGAGGCCTGAATTTCAGACTCGAAATAAATTTAAAGGACGGGAAAAGCCCGTTTCGCCGTGCAGGCGGGACGGGTTTTTTTGTTGAAAAGTATCGAGAGATTTCCTCGGTTGCCTGCGGACGTGGTCCGCTAAATCCCCCCTGACCCCCCTTTTTCTAAGGGGGGAAATTGAAATGAAGTTAAGGATAGTTATGCATTGCCTTGGCTATGCCGGTTGCCAGCGGACGCTGTCCGCACACGTAGTGTGTTTTACGACGTAGCGAGGCGAGGATTTAATTCATCGGACGCACGCCGGATGATTGATGCAGAAAAGTCGCTATGCCGGTTGCCAGCGGACGCTTGTCCGCACACGCAGTGTGCTTTCCGACGTAGCAGCCACTAGCTATAACCACCGCTCGCGCGGCTAGTGATAATGGCGCCGACCCGGCTACGCCGGGTGTCAGCGGACACTGTCCGCGCCGAACGTCTCGGCGGCGACTTTCATCGCCTCGACGGGCGTCTGCTTTCCTGCCCCTCCCGGGAGTATTACGGCGAGGTCGACTCCGGCCTTCGTGTAATCCTCGAGACGCGCCCTGCACCTGTCGGCCGGGCCGACGAGGGCTATAGCGTCCAGCAGCTCGTCGCTGAACACGTCGACCGGGTTGGCCCCACCCTGGATCGCATCTATGACGTCGCCGAAGCCGTTATTCCTCACCATACGCTGATAGAACGGCAGCCTTAAGTAATTCGAGAGTCCCCTCTTGCCCGAAGTCCTCGCGAGCTCTATGTCGTCGGATATGAATACCGGTATGCCGAGCGTTATGTCTATTTCGGACGGGTCGCGGCCCGCATTCTTCGCCCCCTCGGCGACGTATCCTCTTAAGGTTTTGACGTATTCCGGCGTCGAGAGATACGGGAATATGCCGTCGGCCACCTCGCCCGCGAGCGTGGCTGCGCCTTTTGTCAGGCCGGCAATGTAGATCGGCACCTTCGGCAGGTTCCTTTTTAAAGTTAATTGGGGAGCCGTGCCGTCCATGAATGACCTTACGGATGTTACGTATTCGCGCATCTTTTCGACCGGGTCACCCATGTCGATGCCGAACCTGTCGTTTACGGGCTTGTGGCTGACGCCGAGGCCGAGCACCATGCGGCCGCTCGTGATTTCCTGTATCGTGAGCGCCGTCCCGGCCGCTACAACGGGCATGCGCGTGTAGATGTTGGCGATCCACGTTCCGACTTTAATCTTCGAAGTCGCTTCGGCGAATACCTGGGCGTTCGAGAGTCCGTTCCAGGGCGGCACTTCAGGCGAGTATATGGCTTCGAAGCCCGCGCCTTCCGCTATCCTGGCCAGCTCTCTCAGCTCTGCGACGCTCGCTCCCCAGACCGGCGATGTGGTTGCAATCCTCGGCATGACGTTTCTCCTTTATATATGGTTTCTATATGGTTCCGGCCGGCGGCGGGCCGGACACGAATGCAGCTGCGCCTATCTCAGTATATTGAGAATTAAGTTTATGGCAAGGTCAATACTGGTTGATGACGTCCCTGTAGTAATCCGGACGGAGGAGGGACTCGTCGCCGCTCGCGAGGACGGCCCTTATCTGCGAGAGAACGCGCTCCTTATCGGCGGGGAATTTGGCCTTGATGGGGAGATAGTTCGAGATGTGGTTCGAGAAGAAATAGCCGTCGGTCAGCGTGGTGTTTTCGACCAGGATCTCGAGCTCCTTTATCATACGGAACTTGTCCGGGAGGACGAAATCGCCCCGCTTCCATTCGTCGTAGAGCGGCGCGCCTGGGCGTACCTGGAGCGACAGCGCGCCGACGTATTCGGGGTCGCACGCCGTGAGCAGCCTGCCTGTCGCCTCGGCGTGCTCGGCGCTCCTTTCGACGCCTCCCATGCCCAGAAGCACCATCGCGGAATTCATGACGCCCGCCTCTTTGAGCATGCGGGACGCTTTTACAGTGTCGTCGAATCCCGCGCCTTTCTTTATCCGCTCAAGCACCACGTCGTCGCCGCTTTCGAAGCCGATATACACCATGTCGAGGCCGAGGGCCCTCAGCTCTTTCAGGTTGTCGACACCCTTCCTGAGTATGTCGCCGACGTTGGCGTACATCCGGATGCGCTCGACCCACGGGGATTTTTCCTTGAGGTACGCGATTATCTCGACGAGCTTTTTCTGCGCGAGGACGAGTGCGTTGCCGTCGGCTATGAAGACGCGGTCCCGTATCTCGCCGTGCTCGCTCGCGGAGTCGATTATCTCCCTAATCTCGTCCATCGGGCGAACACGGAACCTCTGCTCGTCTTTCCTGTACATCCCGCAATACGTGCACTGGTTGTGAGAGCAGCCGATAGTCGCCTGGAGTATGAAGCTTTTGGCCTCGCTCGGTGGGCGGAAATAAGGGGTTACGTACTCTATCATACTAATAGCGTTCACTATTTTTAAAAAGTTTACAACCCCGCATCGTGAAAGGCAACGCGTTTACAGCGATGATTGCTTCACACTCCCGCCGGAACGGACGCTAAAGACCCGGTCGTGCGGCACTGGCCTACAGGGGCATAATAGTCACGGTATTCTTTTTAAATTATGATTAATGCCGTCTAACACCCGGGAGGGGCGGATGAATACGGCGGGCAAATATTCACGGACCGCGAGGGATTAAAAGATGGCAGGAAACTCGAAATTCAGCGGGAAGATGAGGAGCGTCGCCAGGGAAATCCTGGACCGTATCCGCCGCCAGCCGATTCCTGCCCTGGTCATACTTTTATCCGCCGGCGGGTTTTTCGCCTTTACCGAGCTCGCGAGCGAGGTAATGGAAGGCGAGAGCCACAACATCGACACCTCGATACTGCTCATGATGAGGAGCCCGGGCGACCTCGACGACCCGCTGGGGCCGGCGTGGGTCGAGGAGATGATGCGCGATATAACGGCGCTCGGGGGAGTCGCGGTGCTGACGTTCGTCACGCTCTCCTGCGCGGTCTACCTCTATCTCGTAAAGAGAAGAGACCTGATGGTTTACCTGCTCGCGGCGGCGGGCACCGGGACCCTCTTCAGCAACCTGCTGAAGGCCGGGTTCGGACGGCCGAGGCCGGACGTCGTCCCCCACGAGATCGTCGTCTATACGGCCAGCTTTCCGAGCGGCCATTCGCTCGTGGCCGCCGTCATATATCTCACTCTAGGCGTGCTGCTGGCCGAGGCACAGCCGCGCTACCGTTTGAAGGTCTATATTCTTTCCATCGCGATAATACTGACGCTCCTCATAGGCATAAGCCGTATTTACCTCGGCGTCCACTGGCCGAGCGACGTGCTCGCCGGATGGCTGGCGGGCTCGGCGTGGGCGTTCATGTTCTGGATCATCGCGCACTACATGAAGAAGTACCGGGTTCGCGACACGGGACTGCCCGAGGGGGAGTGAGCGCTGCGTGCGCTTACAATCAAATCCTCGGGCGCAGGCGCAGAGAGCCGTCATGAAGGCTTCAAAAATCTCCTCGATACGGAAATGAGCGCCGGAGTGAAGAATCGGATATTTTCCCCTCTCCGGCATCTTTACAAACCCTTATCCCCCGTTATAATGTTTCCCGCCATGAGTGAACACGGAAAAGAACACCAGGAAGTCGATTTCAAGAAGATGTTCGAGCTCGACGAGCGCGAAAAGGAAGGGGCAGTTTATATAGTCGGCGTGGTCGTGCTGATCGTTTTGATCGTCGGCCTCGCTTCCCTTACGCACGTCGTTCTCACGCCCTGAAGCTCAGCCCCGGATTTATGAAATCCACCTTATGAACAGCGGCACGAGGTCTTCGGGCTTGACTGCCGCGCCTGAATTATCCTTGAAAGCTATTCCCTTTTCGTCCTTTTTGAAATGAACCTTCATGAGCTGCACTGCCGGCGACAGCTTTCCCCCGTCCTGGCCGTCGGGCCGCCGTTTCTTCCCGATGACGGTGATCATGCCAGGGTCCTCGTCGAAGAATATGACTATCCCCGTCGGTGAGATTATCGAGAAGCCCGCGAGCCTTCCCGGGATGTTGAGGAAAAGGTCGAGGAAGTCGGGTGTGAGCCTGTTGAGCGCGAGCTTCACGCCCCCCGAGACTTCGTTGTATATCGTGATGGCGCGCCTGCTGACGGCGTAGAATTCCTCCATAGCGGCGTGTACCGCCTTTTCCCTCTCCGTTTCCGCATCGTCAGGCTGCTCGTGCCGGGCGGCACTCTCCGCCGCGCGCGCAGCCGCTATTTTCGTTATTTCGTCTCTGAATTCGTAGTCCATGGAAAGGAATTATAACGGCGCGGGGCTGGAGGTAAAGCTTTTGACCGGAGCGGGCGGCGGGACAGACCCGCACCGACGCGCGAATGACCGTGCTCGTGATAAAAATTAACCCCCTCCGTAACAGCCGATGGATACACCATAAATCTTCTCTCCAGTCCCGCAGCCCGGATAAATGCCTTGAGACGGCCTGCCGCCGTATGCTAGGCTATTTTCTAAGGGGGTAGAATCATGGCGAACGAATCCACCAAAATTTCATTCGTAACCACGCCCGACAGGCGGAAATCGCTCGACAGGATAGCCAGGGCCTACGGCAAGAACGTCGGGGCCGTAATAAACGAGGCTATAGACAGCTATCTCGACAGCCACGAGCCGGAAATCAATAGCGCCGCTGCCACTGAGCACGCGGACTTCGCCACAGACTGAGCGTAAGTAATATTATTATTTAATAAAGCCGCTTCATGTAGTATTGGACCACACGGAAGGCAACGCGGGGCGCCGAAAATGGGAGGCGGTGTGCGTCGGATAGAGCGTAAAGCAGGTCGTGTATACACTCCACTGCCTCGCCACACATTCCGGTTGAATTTCCCGGCAGGCCGGTTATTGTATTCCGCATCGTTACCATGTGTTATGGGGAGCGTTTTAAATCTAGCCCTGGGTCTTTCGTAAGAAGATCTATCGGGCTTTTATTTTTTGCTGCGGTGCTTGCGGGATGCGATTCCCCGGGCGGCGGCGATCTCACGCTGAGCGGAAGGGTGCTCGGCGGGGGTGAGCCTTTACGCGAAGCGGCCGTAACACTCTACGAGGCAGGCTCGGCCTCTTCAGCCGAGGAGCTTGGCTCCGCGGTTACCAATTCGTCCGGCGAATTCGAGATAAAATTCGGAAGACCTTCCGGCGACGGCCTGATTTACGCCATCGCCAGGGGCGGAATACCGGCCGGAAAGTCGGCCTCGAACGGCGCGGCCGCTCTGCTGACGGTTATAGGCGACGTCGACCGTAAGCCGGAAGCCATAACGATCAACGAGCTCACGACCATAGCGTCCGTCTGGACGAACGCTCAGTTCCTGGACGGAAACTCCATATCGGGAAACTTCGTAGGCGTGAGGAATGCCGCGCAGAGCGTCGGCAACCTCGTCAACATTGAAACGGGCGGGCTCGGCGGCGTCATACAGAACGCCGTGAACGGCCCCGAGACGACGGCCCTCGCCCAGCTTAACACGCTCGGCAATATTCTCGCGTCGTGCGTGATACTCTCTCCTTCGGATGCATGCGAGAGGCTCTTCGCCGCTTCCGCGCCTTCCGGCAGCAAGATACCGGAGGACACACTCGCAGCCGCGCTCAGTATTGCGCTCAATCCCTGGCATAACGTCGCCGATATATTCCATCTGGCAAGAGACAGAACCTATATCCCCGTTCTTAACGCCCCTCCCGCCGCCTGGACGATAGCGCTCAAGTTCACGGGCGGGGGACTCGACGCGCCGGGCGGCTTATCCATAGACTCGGAAGGCAACGTATGGATAACCAACAATTTCCTCTTTGGCTCCCAGTCCGACCTTACAGACTGCGCGATAGGCGGGATCGGCGCGACCAAGCTCGACCCGACGGGATATCCGCTCTCGCCGACGCTCGGCTTCACGGGCGGGGGGATAGACGGCGCGGGGTTCGGCATCGCGATAGACGAAACAGGAAATATATGGATAGGGAATTACCAAGGCGACAGCGTTTCGCTCCTCCGCCCGGACGGCACGCCCGTTTCGACCGAAAGCAAGGGATTCAGGGCGGGCGGATTTGCGAGCAAGGTGCAGGGAACAGCTATCGATTACGAGGGCAACGTCTGGTTCGTAAACAACAGGCCGTCGCCCGGATGCCCGGAATGCGGCAACTCGCTCACGGTATTCCCCGGCGGCGACCCGGGCACCCCGCTCACGTTCTCATACCCCGGAACGAGCACGCTATCGGAGCCCTTCGACGTGGCGGTGGATACCGACGGCTATTTGTGGGTGACGAACGGCGCGGGCAACTCGATTACGCGCATCGACCCGTTCGGCAACCCCGTCATGCAGACGGCGCCCGGATGCTGCGGACTCAGCGAGCCGAGGGGGCTTGCGATAGACAGCTACGGGAACGTGTGGGCGGCCAATCTGTCCGGCCCTGCCGAAGCCGAAGGCGGGAGCGTGACACTACTCGACCCGTACGGCGAAAACGCGCCCGGCTCGCCCTTCAGGGGCGGCGGCATGCAGGGGCCGTGGGGCATTGCGATAGACGGCGACGATAACGTGTGGGTGGCGGACTTCCTCGGAAAGACCCTCGTCAACCTCTGCGGGGTGAGGAGAGGAAACTGTCCGCACGGGCTCGCGACCGGGGAGCCGATCTCGCCGCCGACAGGTTACGACGGAGGAGGAGCGCTCCAGCACCTTACGGACGTCGCCATAGACCAGTCGGGGAACGTATGGGTGCTCAATAACGTGAACGACCTCGAAGTGTGCCTCAGCATGTCCGCCGAGGGGTGTATGCAGGCCTCGACCGAATGCGGAGGCGACGGGGCTGTAGTATTTTACGGCCTCGCGGCCCCAGTCAAAACGCCGCAGATAGGCCCTCCAAGGCAGCCGTAGCGGACAGTGTCCGCTGACTTTCGAAGTAGCTGCGTATTGCCATTCTCACCTATCGCGCTTCAGGTGCCTATAGAACCAAAAGTTGCTACGATCGTAAAACACACTTTGTGTGCTTTTCATCAAGGAAAAGTAGAAGTAGTTTGGTTTTCTGTTGAAGAATAAATCCCCCCTACCCCCCTTTTCCTAAGGGGGGATAAGAAACCAAAACTGGATTCCCGATACAAACATTCGGGAATGACAGAAGCGCGGCGATTCCTCGCATGCTTGGAACCGTTGAGAGTAAAAGATTATATGCTCGGCCAAATCATAAAATTGCAAGCTGCGCGAGCAGCGAAGCAATACCTTTCCGGGACGTCGCGGGCAGCGCCCGCTGGCATCCGAAGTAGCAGAGTCATTGCTGTTTCACCCAACGCACTTCAGGTGCTTCAAATTTCCGAACGTGCTTCGTCGAGAAACGCACTACGTGTGACGGACAACGTCCGCAGGAAATCGATGTAGCAGCGACGGTGCAATTGCCAACCGACGCGCAAAAGACGATTCAATGCCGAGCATCGGCTACGATCGTAAAACACACTTCGTGTGCTTTTCATCAAGGAAAAGTAGAAGTAGTTTGGTTTTAATGCTTTAAAAGATTCTAGATTCTGAAACAAGTTCAGAATGACAGAAGTGTGGAGTCGCGGCTACGCCGCGACGTTAGACTCTTGCACGTGTGGCATGCGGCAGGGGACGTTCTCTCTTCCGGCCCGAACGGATCGCCTCGTTCTCTTGAGAGTGTAGTTTTTTACCTCCAAATATAGTAATATGGCTAATAATATCAATTGAGGAGGGAGGAAGATGACCAAACGTCGCTCGATCCTTGTAAAATACCTTTCCACTTTTCTAGCTTGCACATTTTTATTCCTTCCGTTTGCCGTTTCCGCCGATGCGGTCGAATTCACGAACGCGGAGGGCGTGTTCCTCGAAAGCAACCCCGAAGTGGAGCTCCAGCGGTTCAACAGCAGGCAGTTAGCCGAAGGCACGTTCGTAAACTGCACCTCGCCGGTCAATGCAAGCAGCAACGACGACTGCTTCACGCCGGGGTTCATATCGCCGTTTCTGACATTCCTGGTGAACCAGATGTCGGACCCTACCCTGTTCGCACTCATGGGCGCTAATTTCGAGGGGCAGGGTAACCCGCCCAACGTCCTTATAACGAGCCTGCCGGTTACATCGTTCGACATCCTGTTCCCGAGCCTTAAGGCCAGCGCCGTCGGGCTTAGAATCGGATGCGTCACGGACGCCGACGAAGCATGCGTCGCCGAGCTTCTCGTCGAGGTATTCGGCAACGGCCCCGAACCCATCGGCTCGACGACCGTTCTCGCCGGGGCGTTGTTTGACACGTTCCTCGGAATAGAGAGCGACGAGCCGATGAGCAGGGTTTCGATATACCTCACCGTTCAGGACCCGGCGGTCTTCCAGGGAATCGAGAGGATATGGTTCGAGGCCTCTCCGTCGGCGGCTCCGATTCCGACGCTGTCGGAGTGGGGGATGATAGCGGCGGCGGCCGGCTTCGCCTTGATCGGGGTGCTTTATACCGCGAGAAGAAGGAAAGCGTCGGCTTAAAGGAATCCGCCTACAAGTTGAAGAGATAATGTGCTCATTTCCGCCGCGTCGTCGGAAGCGCTGTCGCGGAAACCAGGAGCGGCGTGTGGAGGGGGACCGTCTTTTCGAACCAGACCGAATCCTCGATAGGGATACGGATGCAGCCGTGGCTGGCATTGTAGGAGGGGACCTGCGTATCGCCGTGCACGGCGTATCCGCCCTCATCGAAGTACACGGGATTGAAGAGGTCGCCCAGGTGGTCCACGTGCAGGCCCCAGATGCGAGCGAAGAATTTAAAATTGCCGAGCGGCGTCCTCGCGCTCCCATACCCTCCCCCGGGCTCTTTGAAGGGCTTGTCGGCTCCGCTCGATGCGGGCAGGATGCGGACGATCTCGTTATCGCGATACACTGTGAGCACCTGGCGCTCGAGGTCGGCCTCTGTGTGTATGCCCTGATGTTTTTGTGCGGGGCTCGGATAAACGGGGTTTTCGAGCGCTTCCAGTACCTCGGAGTTGATCTCGCCCGTCCTTTCCAGACCGTTCATCTTCTGAAACCCCATGAGGGCGCATTCGAATTGAGGGTCTATCCTGCCGTCGACCTCACCGGGGTTGTAGAAAAGCTCGACCAGCTTCTGCTCGACCGTTTTGATCTCTTCGGGTGAATACGCGGGCTGCTTAACACTTTTATCGGGAGCGGCGGCGCCTGGGGATGCGGCTTTGTCCTTGCACCGGGTAACATACTTCGTCTCTGAAGACTCCGCGCCGGCCGCCGCGGTGAGGGAAAACAGAAAGAGCAGGTTAATGAGCATAGTGATTTTCATCAGGCGACCTCTCTAAGCGGGATTTGTCCGGCCGAGACTAACGTTGTTCATTTTATTCCAGCATGACCGGTTTAGTCAACAGCCGCCGGTTAAAACGCCCGGCAATGGAAACGGAAGGGAAACGGCGGGGAGCGGCAGAACCCGGCTTGACCCAAGCCCGCAAATGCCTATCACTGATTCATGGGGGGCGCGGAGGCGCAAAAAGTGAATATATCCGTAACATTGTGGCATGCTACAATCAAATTGCCTTGACTGAATGATTCGAATGAATAAGATTAAATTATAAGGACCGGCGAAGGCCGGTCATAATCAGGGGGGTTATTTATAAGCAAGGTATACGGCAAGACTTCAGGACTTTCAAAGAGCGAGACCGCCGGTCTCGAAAGGCTTTACAGAAGGAAAATCCCGCAGGGAGAAATTATAACGCTTGAGCTCGCGAGGACGATAACGCGCCTCACGCACGAGCTCGGGCGCGGCATATCCGTCCTCATCGACAGGAAGGGGAAGGTTGCGGCCGTTTTCCTCGGCGACTCGTATGAGATGCCCTTCGACGAGATACTGGGGAGGTCTAGGGAATCGGCCTACAGGCTGAGAGGCGCCCGCCTCATACACACTCACATCAAGAACACCGGCCTCACGGAGCCCGACCTCGTTACGATGGTGAACGAGCGGCTCGACATGATGGGGCTCCTGGAAGTGAGGCACGACGGCGACCCGGGAAGGTTCACGCTCGCGCACATCGTCCCGCCCCGGAACGGCGGCGGGAAGTGGAGCGTCGAGGAATACAGGGACCTCGGGCAGGTGGACGTCAACGCCGACGAGCTCATACGCGACATAGAAAGCGGGCTCGAAAAATCCTACTACGAGCAGGGCGGCGACAAGGACAGAGAAGGCGTGATGCTCATAGGCTTCTCGACGAAGTTCCGCTCCGAAGCCGAGGAATCGCTCGAAGAGCTGAAGTCGCTCGCGCTCTCGGCGAACAAGGCCGTCCTCGCGACGACTATTCAGACGCGCAAGATGCCGGACCCGCGCTACCTCATAGGAAAGGGCAAGCTCGGGGAGGCGATACTCGAAGCGAAGCAGGCGGGTGCGGGGAAGCTGATATTCGACGTCGAGCTCACTCCCGCGCAGGTGAAATCCATATCCGACGAAACCAATCTGGAGGTTATGGACAGGACTCAGCTCATACTCGAAATATTCGCGCGCCACGCGACGACGGCCGAGGGAAAGCTCCAGGTGAAGCTCGCGCAGTTCAAGTACAACCTGCCGCGACTCGTCGGGCGGGGCGTAGAGCTGTCGCAGCTCGGCGGCGGTATCGGTACGAGGGGCCCCGGTGAAAAGAAGCTCGAAGAAGAGAGAAGGCGCATACGTAAGCAGATAGAGCTCCTCGAAAAGGAGATCTCGCAGTTAAGCCGTCGCCGCGAGAGGACGCGAGAGAAGAGAAAGGAAACGGGCATACCGACGATAACGTTCATCGGTTACACGAACGTCGGGAAATCCACCCTCTTCAACGCCCTTACGGGAAGCGGCGTCATAGCGGAGAACAAGCTCTTTTCGACGCTCGTGCCGACGACGAGGAAGATAATGCTCCCGGGCGGCAGGGAAGTGCTCATAACCGACACCGTGGGATTCATAAGCGACCTGCCGAAGGAGCTTGTGAACGCATTCCGCGCGACGCTCGAAGAGCTGGGCGGCTCGACGCTCCTTCTTCACGTGGCCGACGCGAGCGATCCGATGGTCGAGGAAAGGATAGAATCCGTTGATAAGATACTCGAGCAGACGGGGTACGAATCCATACCGCGCATGATAGTTCTGAACAAAGCCGACAAGGCCGAGCCGGCCGTCGCCCAAAGGCTTGCAAGAAGGTATAACGCGGCGCTTATTTCGGCCAGGGACAAGAATTCACTCCCCGAGCTGACACGGCTTCTCGAACAGTCTATAAATGGAATACTGCACACGGATGTGGACGGGGCCGGAAACGATTTCAGGCTCTACACAGCCTGAGAAAGAAGAAGCGGCGGTTCCTGGGGCCGCCGCTTCTCCAAAATCATTCACCAAAGCAAGTTAAGGAAGCACTTACCATTGCGGGTGGCTACAGCGCGGCTTCCGCCGTGCCGCCCTTTATCACCTTCACTCCGTCGCTCTCCCTCGTGACCTCGAAGGCTATCGAGGAGTTGCCGTTCTTCTCGCCGGTTTCCCAGCCGTCGACTATAAGCGTGTCGCCGGGATAAACGGGTGCGGTGAACCTTACGCCGAGCGCCTTGAGCTTTTCAGGATCGGCGTCGAGGTAGCTTTCGATTATCGATTTCATCGTCATGGACATGGTGCAGAGCCCGTGGACTATTATCCCCTTGAGGCCGGCTTCCCTGGCGACTTTCTCATCTATGTGAATCGGGTTGTGATCGTTGGACGCCTTCGCGTATTTGTAGGTTACGTCCTCGGGGACTCGTATAACGTCTCTGAACGCGAGCGGCGGAGGCTCCGGCGCTGCGGCCGGCGCGGGCTTCGAGCCGGAAGATGCCGCTTTCGGCTTCTCACCGCTTCCGATACCCCTTATGAAAAGGCCCCAGTCGCTTTCGGCGACCTTTTCGCCCTTTTCGTCGGTGCTGAGGACGCTCAGCTTGAGAAGCTCGCCCGAACCTTTGTCTTCTATGTCGACTACCTTCGCCGAGTATATGATCTTGTCGCCCGGCTTTATGGGCTTGTAGAATTTCATGCTCTGGTCGCCGTGGACGAGCATGAGGACGTTTTTCTTCGCCTGCTCTTCTCCGCCGTTGAGACCCGGATCTGACCAAACTTTTTCGAGGAGCGGCAGCTCGTATGTGACCGTGTAGCTCGGGGGGGCTATTACAGAGAGGCCGGAGTCGTAGCCGTTGGTCCCGAAGAAGCTCGCATTGCGCGAGCCTATGGCGAGCGCGTAGGCCGCTATCGCCTCGGGCTTTACGACGTGCTCCTGCGGAGGAAATTCCTTACCAATGTAATCCCTGTTAAGTCCCATTTATTAATTCTCCCGTAACGGTTATTTCAGTTTCCTCTATCTTTTTAACGCCCCCACTCCTTTCACACTACCGCGAATCTTCATACCGCATCCGCTTACACATCCGCAGCATAAGGGCACCTGAGCGTTTCGGTGCACGAAACCTCCGGGCACATGCCGGAACAAAGCCGAATCTGCCGTCGTTATTGACTTACTATCCGACATGGGCACGATACCCTGCATATATAGATTAATCATTTTTGGAAGGGAATGTCAAGTGAGTTATTCGCAAATGCAAATAAAGCGGGTGTTTTTAGACCGCCAATGCGAAGCGGCTTGGCAGCCTAATACGCGAAATCAGACTGATTTAACGCGGAAATACGGCGATTCGGGTGGAAAAGACAATAAACACAGGCAAAAACCGCAGACCACCCTCTCGGGAAGATGCCGCCTTGCCTAGAACAGCGTAACCACACCAAGCGCCGTGCCGAATACTCCCAGGGGTGCGAGGTCGTCTATGGTGTCGATGCTCTTGTCCACCTTGAGCAGCGTGTCCTGCGCGTCCTTGTAGAGGGTATCCTCGTTTACGAGCTTCCCGAGCGTGCCCTGTCCGGAATTGACCTTCTCGAGTATCTGGTTAAGGTTCGTCGCGGCCCCCGTAGCCTCGTTGTAGAGCGTATCGTCGTTAAGGAGCTTGCCTATCGTGCCTTTCGGGTTGTTAAGCTTCTCCGAGATGTTGCCCAGCCCCGAAAGCGCGGCGCGGGCGTCTTCGTAGAGCTTGTCGTCGTTCACGAGCTTTCCGAGCGTCCCCTTGCCCGATTTTATCGATTCGCTTATCTCGTTGATGTTGGCGAGCGCCCCTTTGGCTTCCTCGTAAACGGCGTCGTCCTTGAGGAGCTTTCCGAAGGTGCCCTCCCCTTTCTGGAGCCCTTCGAGTATAAGGTCGAGGTTGGTGACTATCTTAGTAAGGTTTTCTTTATTCTCGCCGAGGACGTCGAACGCGCCTAGCGCCGATTCTATAGACCCCACAGCGGAGTCGACCTTGGCGAGTATGTCGTTTATGTCGGCCGGCTCCTCGCTCGGGAGCGTATCGCCCGATTCGGCGAGCGGGCTCTCGGGCGTGCCGAAGGAGACGTTGATATAGCTCGTGCCGAGGAGGCTGGTCAGCCTTATGCTTGCGACGGAGTCCTTACGCACCCCGGCCTTCTTGTCGACTGTCAGAATTACCTCTATTTTCCTGTCGGCGAGGCCGATCTTCGACACCTTTCCGATCTCGTACCCTTCGAGCTTTACGGGATTTCCGACCCTCAGCTCGCCTATCGACTGGAAGTAGGTCTTCAGCTTGTAGTCGCTCCTGAAGAACGGTATTTCACCCAGGAAGTCGAACACGGCGAGCAGTATGACGAGCCCGACTATGAAAAATATTCCGACCTTTACATGCTTGTTCATGCAAGACTACCTCCTGTTTTCTCCGAACTGGGGGGTGATGAATTCCTGGACAGCCTCCTTCGAGCAGTTTCTTATCTGCTCGGGCGGCCCGAATTCGATTATCTTCCCCTCGCTCAATACTGCTATGCGGTCGGCGACGTAAAAGGCGAGGTCGATGTCGTGGGTGACCACTATCTGCGTCATTTCGACTTTCTGCTTGAGGTCAAGTATGAGGTCGCCGATGGTGCGCGTCATCATCGGGTCGAGCCCGGCGGTGGGCTCGTCGAAGAGGAGGAGGTCGGGGTTCATCACCAGCGCGCGCGCCGTCGCGACCCTCCGCTTCATACCGCCCGAAAGCACCGACGGCATGACATTCTCTTTCTCCGAAAGGCCGACTATCTCGAGCGCGCTCGAAACTATCTGCCTGACTTTCCTCTCGTCCTTAAAGACCTTGTGCTCCTTTAAATAGAGGCCCACGTTGTCGGCGACTGTTAGGGAGTTGAAAAGGGCCGAGCTCTGGAACACCATAGCGACGACGTGCTCGCCCTTCCCCGGAGCGTCGTACTCGACCGGCTCGCCGCCGATGAGTATCGAGCCGCCGTCAGGCCTTTCGAGGCCGATTATGTGGCGGAGGAGAACGCTCTTTCCCGTGCCGCTCTTCCCGAGTATGACGACCGTCTCCCCGGGCTCTATCTCGAGGTCGACGCCTTTAAGCACGCGGTTCTGGCCGAAGGATTTCGTGAGGCCGGATATCTTGACGTCGACCGGTGTCGATTTAAGGTATCCGAGGAGGACGTTCCCGGCGTGGCTCACGTCCTTCCCCACGCCGGCGAGGCCGCCGTTCTTCCCGTTTTCCCTGCGTATTTCTTCCTGTTCAGCCATAGGTCATTAGTCTAATCAATATCGAGGAATAACAAAATCCTCGTAACGTAGTAATCGAACACAAGCACCAGCACGAACGAGAGCACCACCGCTTTCGTCACGGACGTGCCTATCTCTCTCGGGCCGCCCTTTGTTTTGAGCCCGACGTAGCAGCACACAATCGATATTATGACGCCGAACACCGCTGCTTTTATGAGGCCGTTCACGAACGCCGTGAAGTCGACGAGCTCGGAAAGATTCCGGTAGTAAACGGTAAACGAGAGGTGGACGTCCGGGTTGACAGACGCGACGATAGCCCCGCCGAACCACCCTATAACGTCCATGTATATGACGAGCACCGGGAGCGCGAGGACCGTCGCTACGAACCGCGGCATGACGAGGTAGCGGACAGGGTTAATGTCCATCGTCTTGAGCGCGTCTATCTCTTCGTAGACGCTCATCGACGCCAGCTCGGCGGCCATCGCCGAGCCCACCCTTCCGGCGACGAGTATCGCGGCCATGACGGGGCCGATCTCCTTCACGAGCGAGAGCCCGACGAGACCGCCCACGTTTTCCTCGATGCCGAACTGCGCAAGCGTCGGCCCGGCCTGAAGCGCGAGCACCCCGCCCGAAAAGAGAGCGATCAATGCGCCCACAGGGAGCGTCTGGTACCCGATTACGAGGAGCTGGTCCGTTATCTTGTCGGTGTTCTTGAAAACGGACTTGCACCAGAAAAGGGTTTCCATGAGGAGGCTTACGAGCCCCCCCGTCACCTTGAAGAAGGACATCACTCCTTTCATTCTCTAGGAGCCTCCTCCCTGCGCGCCGCTATCCATCGCTGCCTCGATCGGCTTGTCTTCATTGTCACTATTATATATTTCTTCGAATTCCCGCGCCTTATCCATTAAAAAATATCCTGTGAAGACATTCCCCTGACCAAGGGCCCCTGAGAACCCCGGCCTGAAAACCGGCGCAGCCAAACGGCTTTCTTCCAAAGCCGTTTCGGGTCCGTCGCCGCTTCTCCAGAGAGGTATGGGCACGTAGAGGAACTTCATTATATTCCTCCCCGCTTCGGACTTGAACCCGAGTAGACCGCCCAGGAGATAAAACTTCGAGCGCTCTTCGGACTTCTCGAATGATATTACCGGAATAATCGGCCTCAACTCGAATTTCATAGACGTTTCCGTCTTCTCCGTGCGTATAGTGTTCCAGAGAATGGACGACACCTGGTTGCCCTCGGCGTCCATCTGCCAGACAGCTATGTGCCAGAGAGGCGACCAGTTGCGCGCCGTCGGGGGATTGTCGCCGAGGAAGGTTTCGAGTATGGAGAGGAAATGCATCCTGCTCGTGCCGTCGGGCGCGGTGTAGTAGCTGACGAAAGGCCAGAGGTGGACCGACTTTCCGCTCTTCCCCCCTTTCTTTATGGGCGTGTCTGTCGTGCTCTTTACGAAAAAGAGGCCGCCGACCGTCTTCTTCCTTTCGTAGTCGCTGAAAACGTACTTCCTGTACCAGTACATCGGCCAGAGGAATGAGCCCGTTTCGTAGTTCTTCTCCGTCCTCTGCGCGTAGAGGGGGAAGAACCTGTTCGTGTGTATCGTGCCCCTGGAGATCGTGACGAACGGCCAGGGGATGTCCCAGCGCCTGTAGTCCTTGGCGGTGTTTTCGACGATATTGATGAACGGCCAGAGGTATGTTCTCTGAGTTCTGCCCGGCATGTCCATCGAGTAGTAGAACGGTAAAATTGCCGTAGACGATACGCGCTCGCCGTAGAAGTCCTTCTCTCTGTGCATGTATATAGGCCAGAGGGTGAACTCGTCCCTGAATTCGTCACCCTTTTTCCTTATGCCGTAGAGAGGCCAGAAGCGCCCGCCCGAAACGCCGTCGCCGGAATAGGCGCCGAAGAAGGGCCATACGAAATTCTGGTTCGTCATCCCCTCCTGCCTCGTCTTTAGATAAAGCGGGAACAGGACGAAGCTTATCTCGTCCTTACCGTACTTGTGCTTGAGTGTGCCGTAGAAAGGAAAGAAGGCGAAAAAGCTCTTCTCGCCCTGCTCGTCCTTGCGGCCGAATATGAAGGGTATGAGCGTGTACTCGTACTCCCTGAACCCGCTCGGACGGAGGTCGGATTTATAGTAGAAGAGATAAATGAGAAGCTGGAGCTTGGTGTCGCCCTCGAAATTCCGCTGCGTGTAGAGGGGGTAGAGGAAGTCGAAGCCCCTTCTATCGCGGTCTTCCTCCTCGAAATCGTAAAAGAGCGGCCGGAAGCCGTATTCGGTCGATTCGGGCGTCTTTTTGTACGAGAAGAACGGGCCGATGGCGTCCACGGTCTTCGTACCCGTTTCCTCGTCCCTGTCTATGTAAAGAAGGGGGCCGAGGTTGATTACCTCTTCGCCGTGTGACGAAAGCGGGGGCAGGAGGCAGAAAAGGACGGCCGCGAGCCCCGCGAGATTAATACCGCTCAAAAAACGCATCTCCTTAAATTTAACTTACCCAGCCCTAATATCTATTTAATTTAAGAAATTTCGGTAAATGAGCAAGGGTCAGACATACCTTCGCGGGATGCGTTTCCCGGTCGTCGAAAGCACTTCGTACGAGATGGTCTCGGCCCACCTCGCGGCGGCGTCCGCAGAGACGTTTTCGTCCCCGAAGAGGACGACCTCGTCTCCCACGGCGGCTCCGGGTATATCCGTGACGTCTATCATGGTAAGGTCCATGCAGACGGCCCCGGCGACGGGTGCGAGCCCGCCCTTTATGGATACTTTCGCCCTGTTCGAATTGCTCCTCGCATATCCGTCGGCGTAGCCGATGGGCAGGGTCGCGATGACGGAGGGCTTTTCGGTGACGTACGTGCCGCCGTAGCTGACTTTCGTTCCCCTGGGGACCTTCTTCACCTGAATGATCCTCGTTTTGAGCTTCATGACGGGCTTGAGATCCGGCACGCCTTCGACCCCCGCGCCGTAGAGCACGATCCCGGGCCTTACAAGGTCCATACGCGAGGCAGGGAAGCGTACAGCCGCGACGCTGTTCGCGGAGTGTACGTAACCGGGATTGTGCCCCTTTTCCCGGACGGCGCGCACTGCCTCCCCGAAAAGCGCGAGCTGCTCGTCCGTCGTCTCCGGCGTTTCGAGGAAAGCCGAGGCCAGGTGAGTGAATATGCCTTCCATGTAGATGTTGGTAAGCCCGGCGAGGGCGGCGGCGAACTCCCCGGCTTCGGGCACGTCCACCCCGAGCCGGGCCATGCCGGTGTCTATCTTAAGATGATAGGGCGTGCGCCTGTCGGCGCGTGCGGACTCGTAATCGAGGGCCTTGGCCGTTTCGAGGGAGAATATGGTAGGCGTCAGCGAATGCTCGACGGCGACCCAGGCCTCCTCCGGCCTTATGCCTCCGAGGAGGAGTATGGGGAGCTCCAGGCCGTAGTCCCTGAGCTCGACGGCTTCCTCGACAGTGGCGACGCCGAGCATTTCCGTTCCGGCCTCGGCCAGCGCCCCGGCGACCTCGACAGCCCCGTGCCCGTAAGCGTCCGCCTTTACTACGGAAAGTACGGCGACACCCGGCCCGAGCAGAGCCCTCAGAGTGTTAAAATTGTGAATAAGGGAATCGAGGTTTATCTCAGCCCAGGTCGGTCGCATGTATCGTAAAGATTATCCGAATATTAAGGGAGGTGGCAACCGATGCAGGTGGGACCGGGATAGTCCTCAATTTCCTTTAGCGCGCCGGGTGAGACCCGATTCCTATTTAGTAATCCTGAACTGCGATTTCGAGCGAGCGAGGAATCACCAACTGTCGCGGCGGAGCGCCGCGACTTCACATTTTAGTCATCCTGAACTTGTTTCAGGATCTCGTTTTATCATTTCGCTGTCATACCACCCATCGGACAAATCCGCCAGAGTTGGATTCATTCCCCTGACCAGGTTCCATTTCCATTCGCTGTGCCATCTTTTAAGCTGTTTTTCCCTCGCAATTGCATCGCTTATAGAATCGCCTTCTTCGAAGTAAACAAGCTCTGTCAGACTGTATCTTTTTGTAAATCCCGCGATTTCACCTTGTTTATGTTCCAGAACCCTTCTTTCGAGGTTATTAGTTACGCCGATGTAGAGAGTCGTCCGTTTTTTATTGCTCATTATGTAGATGTATGCAGACATTCATGGAAAGTATAGTAAAAGATTAGATCCTGAAACAAGTTCAGGATGACGGATAAAAAAAACGGAGATTCAACTCAACGGACGTGCGGCCGGCGAATAAACCCCTCCCCGGCTGCGTCGATTTCCCGCGCGCACTGTGCGCCCGTTGTTTCACTTATTAATTTATGTTAGTATCGCTTCGTGGTAGCGGTGAAAATCCGTTTTACGGGGGAGTAAGATGGCAATATCACTAACCGCAGTCCGCTTTATAATCCTTTCGGTTTTGGCAATTCCGCTTTTCATCGTTTTGGGAGCCCGGGACGCCTCCGCAGGGGCTAATCCCTGCGACATACAGGTTATACTCGAAACCATTCCCGAAGACGATACGACGTTCGAATACGATTTATCCGGGGACATCGAGAGCGGATTCACGCTTTCGGACCCGAGCAGCAACACGACGAATTTCGGGATGGGGATAGACCAGTTCGTCGTGCTGTCGCAGCTGACTCCGCCCGGTTGGGAGCTCGTGGAGATAGCCTGCGTCGAGGGAACGACCAACTGCGGCTCGGAGGGATTCGAGCCCTGCCTTTCGGCTACGGTACAGGGCAACAGCGTCGCGTTCGAGTGCCTCGACAACGATACGGCGTCGTGCACGTTCTTTAACTCGCCGGCCGGAGTAAGCGGCATTCCGACTCTATCCGAATGGGGGCTCATGGCCACGGCTGTATTGCTCGGAATCGCCGCGTTCCTCGTCCTTTGGAAGAGAAAGGCCGCGCATACATAGCATGCATGTGTAGTTGGCTATCCGCCACATTCAAAACGATACCCAGCTATCGGGCCGCATTTTTGCGCACGCGGCCTGGCCGGGTAGTGAAGTGATGTTTAAATTCGTCATCCTGAACTTGTTTCAGGATCTCGTTTTATCATTTCGCTGTCATACCACCCATCGGATAAATCGACCAGAACCCTTCTTTCGAGGTTATTAGTTACGCCGATGTAAAGCGTGGTCCGCTTTTTATTGCTCATAATGTAGACATAAGCCGGCATTTGTGAAAAGTATAGTAAAAATTTAGATCCTGAAACAAGTTCAGGATGACGGATAAAAAAAACGGAGATTCAA
Source organism: uncultured Spirochaetia bacterium (assembly GCA_964618635.1). Taxonomy (GTDB): domain Bacteria; phylum Desulfobacterota_D; class UBA1144; order Nemesobacterales; family UBA2774; genus JADLGH01. The sequence goes on along the minus strand of CAZUDM010000001.1, from coordinate 4,985 downwards.
CTTAAGGGACGTGCGGCCAGCGAATAAACTCCTCCCCGGCTAGGTCGATTGCCAGCGGACACCATCCGCTGGATATTTGGAAGGGTATACAATATAATTTCTCCATAGCCCAAATGGGTGCGGCGTGATGAGAACGAAGCGGACGAAACGCATAAAGGCATTTCTCAAGAACCTTACGGGTGCGGCAAAGCTTGCGCTGGTATTGGTTCTGCTGCTTCGTATTACCATCCCCGGCGCGGCGCTCTGCCTTCAGGACAATGGAGGAGTGTCGGTCGAGAGCTACGTAAACGGGCTCTGCACGTACTCCCTCGCCGCAGCTTACGAACCCGGGGACGACAACTTCAGCTCGATAGAGTGCGCAAGCAAGACTCACCGCTTCGAATGCGTAGACATTCCCCTCTCGGAAAAGCTGAAGGAGAAGAAGGCGGACACGCAGAACGACCTCGACGCGCAGATGTCGGCGCACACGCTGGCCGTAACCGTAGCGTACGCAGCCCCGCGCCCGCCTGTCTCCACGGAAAAAATCCCCATACCTTCAGGCCGTTCGAAGGCCGAAACGAAGGCCCTCATCAAGTCCACAGTCCTCGTCTGTTAATCCTTGAGCGGATGTAATTCGGAAGGCCGCTTCACGGCGGAGCTTTGCTCATAGCTCCGCCGGAAGACCGGGCCGGGATTTCGTTTCGGCAATCAACAGACGAGGAGAAATAAAATGCATCTCAAAACTGCGGCATTTGCAGCCGCGCTGTTTATGACACTTGCGTATTCCGCGCCGGCGGAGGAATACGCTCCTTTACCCCACGCCCCCGGGGAGACCGGGGAAACCATTCAGGCCGGGGCGCCGGAACCCGCGCCGGGAGGCCCGATAACGCTGCGGCAGGCCCTCGCGCTCGCGCTCGAGCGGAGTCCCGCGCTTAAAGCCTACTCGCTCGAAATCCGGGCGAGAGAGGCGCGCGCGATACAGGATGGCCTCCTGCCAAATCCCGAAATCGAAGCTTTCGTCGAGGACTTCGGCGGAACGGGCTCCGTCGAGGGATTCAGGGGGACGGAGACCACGATACTGCTCAGCCAATTGGTGCCGTTGAGCGGGCGTATATCGAAGCAGAGGAAGGTCGCCAATCTCGACGCCGGCCTCGCCGGATGGGACTACGAGGCGGCCCGGCTCGACGTTCTTACGGATACCGCCAAGGCGTTCGCCGACCTCGTGGCGGCCGAAAGGCGGCTCGGGATCATGGAGGAGCTGGCGGGGCTTTCAAAACGCGTCTACGACACGGTGGCCGAGCAAGCGGACGCGGGCGGTATCTCGCCCATCCAGAAGAAGCGCACGCGGGTCGCCCATTCACAGACGGAGATAAGCCTCGGGCGCGCGAGGCGCGAGGTAGAGGCCGCGAGGAAAGCCCTCGCCGCCAGGTGGGGGAGCGCGACGGCGGATTTCGGCAAGGCCGAGGGCAGCATCGAGACGCTCCTCCCGGTGCCGCCGTACGAGGACCTGGCGGGATACGTCGACTCCAACCCTGACGTCGCGAGGTGGGCGGCCGAGATGGAGAGGCGGAAGGCCGCGCTCAGCCTGGAGAAATCTCGCGCCATACCGGAGCCAGTCGTGAGCGGCGGCTACAGGCGCATAGGCGAGAACGACGACAACGCCTTCGTCGTCGGGCTGTCGATACCGCTCCCGGTATTCGACAGGAACCAGGGCGCGATAGCCGAGGCACGGAGTCTCGTATCCAAGGGCGAAGAGGAAGAGCGCGAGGCCAGGATAAACGTGAGCGCCGCGCTCGCCGCCGCGTACGCGGAGCTCGAGTCTTCCTACGAGGCCGCGTCCTTACTCGGCCGCGACGTCGTCCCCAGGGCCGAGGAGGCGTACTCCTCCATATTCGAGGGATACAGGGAGGGGAAGTTCTCCCTCCTCGACGTCCTCGACGCGCAGAGGACCGTTTTCGATACGAAGCTCGAATACGTGGACGCGCTCAGGTCTTATCACCGCGCGCTCGCCGACGTCGAGAGGCTTACGGGAAGGCCGCTTAACGGCATGAGGGCGTGGCCCGAAACCGCGCCATCCGGAGAAGGAGACACGAAATGAAAAAATATGCAGCTACAAGCTCGATAATTCTGGCGGTACTGATTGCGGTGTTCTTGGCGCCGGGATGCGGACAGAACGAAGCGCCCCCAAAAGAGCCGGAGGGCAGCGGGGAGGCGCACGAAGAAGGGCGCGTGGAGCTCACGCCCGAGGCCCTCGAAACGATAAGCCTCAAAACGGCGGCCGCCGAGAGAAGGCCCGTCGGCGGCGGGATAAAAACCACCGCCGTCATAGAGCCCGACAAGACGCGCATAGCGCACGTGACCCCGCGCATACCCGGGAGGGTGTCGTCCGTTAACGCCTTCCTCGGGGACAAGGTGACGAAGGGGGAGGTGCTGGCCGAGCTCGACAGCATAGAATTAGGCCAGGCGAAGGCGGAGTACCTGAAGGCCAGGGCCGACCTCGAAGTCGCGCACGCCAACTTCAGGCGCGAGGAGAGGCTTTACGGAAGGCAGATATCCTCCGAGAAGGAATACCTCGACGCGAGGGGAGAATTCCTCCGCGCCGAGGCGGCGCTCAACACGTCGGCCGAAACGTTAAGGCTCCTCGGGCTTTCGGACGCGGACGTGAAGGCCATATCGTGGACCGGGCGCAATTACCAGGCGTCTATATTCCCGCTGACGGCCCCTTTCGACGGGACGATAATCGAGCAGCACACAGTCCTCGGCGAGCTTATCACCCCCGAGAATAACGCCTACACGATCGTCGACCTCACTCACCTCTGGATACAGCTCGACGTCTACGAGAAGGACCTCCGGCACGTCGGCAAAGGCAAGCCCGTGGACGTCGCGGTGGACGCCTACCCCGGTGAGAAATTCACGGGCGAGGTCACGTACGTGAGCGACGTCCTCGACGAATCGACAAGGACGGCAAGGGCGCGCGTCGAAATCGAGAACCCGGACGGGAGACTGAAGCCGGGCATGTTCGCCTCGGCGCTGATATCCACTCCGGCCGAGGGCGAAGACGCGCTTACCGTGCCCGCGTCGGCCGTGCAGCAGGTGCGCGGCAAACCGGCCGTTTTCGTCCGCAGCGGCGAGGGGGTTTTCGAGGCCAGGGAGATCACGGCCGGCCGCGAGGCGGGCGGGTACGTCGAGGTGCTGGACGGCGTATCCCCCGGCGAAGAGGTCGTGACCGAAGGCGGATTCTATCTGAAGTCGCTCATGCTCAGGGAAGAGATGGGCGACGGGCACGCACACTGACGGAGGAGCGCACGTAATGCTTAACAGGATTCTCGAATTTTCATTGGACAACCGTTTTCTGATAATAGTCGTTACTCTCCTGATTATAGTGGGCGGCGTCATATCGATGACGAGGCTTCCCGTGGACGCCGTGCCGGACGTGACGCCGAACCAGGTCCAGGTTTTAACCAACTCCCCCGGGCTGGGCCCCGTGGAGGTCGAGCAGCTCATAACGTTCCCCGTCGAGACGGCGGTGTCCGGGCTTCCGGGCATAGAGAGCATAAGGTCCGTCTCCCGCTTCGGGCTTTCGGCCGTGACCGTTACGTTCGAGGAGGGGGTCGATATTTACTTCGCCCGGCAGCTCGTATTCGAGCGGCTGGCGGCGGCGCGCGAGTCCATACCCGAGGGGCTCGGGACGCCGGAGATAGGCCCCATATCGACGGGGCTCGGGGAGATTTACCAGTTCGAGGTGAAGGGCGAGGGATACTCGCTCATGGACCTCCGCTCGATACTGGAATGGGACATTGCATTTAAATTGAAGTCGGTCCCCGGGGTCGTCGAGGTGAACACCTACGGCGGCGAGCTCAAGACGTACGAGATTCAAATCCATCCCGGGAAGCTGGTATCGTACGGCCTTTCCATAAACGACGTCTTCGACGCCCTCGAAGAGAACAACCGGAACGCGGGCGGGGCCTACATAGAGCGGAGCCAGGAGCAGTACCTCGTCCGCGGCGAGGGGCTGATAACGGGCCTCGCCGACATAGAGAATATAGTCCTCGCGGCGGGCAGCGAGGGAACGCCCGTTTACGTCAGGGACGTCGCGGATGTGAAGTTCGCGCCCATGGTGAGGCAGGGGGCCGTGACGAGGGACGGCCGGGGCGAGATCGTGACCGGCGTCGTGATGATGCTCATAGGCGAGAATTCCCGGACAGTGGTCAACCGCGTGAAGGACAAGGTAGAGGAGATAAGGGAGTCGCTCCCGCCCGGGGTCGAGATAGATACCTATTACGACAGAACCGACCTGGTACGGAAGACGATAGGCACCGTCGCCACGAATCTCACCGAGGGGGCGATACTCGTAATCGCGGTGCTGTTCGTGCTGCTCGGGAACCTCCGCGCGGGGCTGATAGTCGCCTCGGCGATCCCGCTCTCCATGCTCATCGCGTTCACGGGGATGAACTACCTCGGCATATCGGCGAACCTCATGAGCCTCGGCGCGATAGACTTCGGGCTCATCGTCGACGGCTCCGTCGTGATGATAGAGAATATCGTTCGGAAGCTCTCTTCCGACGAAAGTCCTCCCGGCGCCGCGCAAGAACCGGACGGCATGAGGGAGACGATACTCGCCGCGGGGAAGGAAGTCCTCCGGCCCATCATGTTCGCCGTCGGCATAATCATCATCGTCTACATACCGATACTATCCCTCGGAGGGATCGAGGGAAAGATGTTCAAGCCGATGGCGATGACGGTGATACTGGCCCTCCTCGGCTCGCTCGTACTGTCGTTCACCCTGATGCCTGTCCTTGCATCGTTCTTCCTCAAAAGGGGAAAGGGCGACCACGAGACGTTCCTCATCAGGAAGCTGAAAAAGGTCTACCTCCCGCTTCTCGATAAAACCATCGGCCGCCCGAAGAGGACGGCGGCGATAGCAGCCGGGGTATTCGCGGCGAGCCTCCTTCTCGTGCCGTTCATGGGGGCCGAGTTCATACCGAGGCTCGACGAGGGATCGATTG